>NZ_JBFAVX010000002.1:0-676495 GCF_040680095.1 Nonomuraea sp. NPDC052129
GCCGCGCGTCCGTGAGCCGTTTCGTGCCCACCCTCGGGCGTGTCTGCTCCCACGGATTCCAGAGCAGCGAACTGAGGAAGCATTCGCTGGTGGGTTTGCGGTCCTGCGTGAAAGGTAGCCATCTGGATTACACCTCCAACAGTGATGACTAGGGCTGGTCAACACGGGGCTTCAAAGCACCTGGCGGCACCTCAAGCCTTCTCCTTCAGGAGGGGGTCGTTGACCGCTCTGGACCCCTCGTAGAGTGACCTCAGGAAGGTGCGATCGCGGCCAACCTTAATCGTTTCGTGATCCTATGGCTACTGAACGTGAAAATCTTTGGGGTGATCGCCGGTGACCGTGCCGGTATTCCTGGCCGACGGCCTCGCCGACCGCACCGGGCCGGAGCTGGTCCTCGACGGTCCTGAAGGGCGCCACGCGGCCTCGGTCCGGCGCCTGCGCGCCGGAGAGCGGATCGACTTGACGGACGGCGCCGGCACGGTCGCCGAGTGCGTCGTACGTGAGGCGTTGAAGGACGCGCTCAGACTCGACGTGCTGGGCCGCTACGAGGTGCCGCCGCCCGAGCCCAGGCTGGTCGTCGTCCAGGGGCTGCCCAAGGGCGACAGGGGCGAGCTGGCCGTCGAGATGATGACCGAGGCGGGCGTCGACGTGATCGTGCCCTGGGCGGCGGCTCGCAGCGTCACCCAGTGGAAGGGCGACAGGGCGGCCAAGTCGCTGGCCAAATGGCGTTCGACGGCCCGGGAGGCGGGCAAGCAGGCCCGCAGGTTCCACCTGCCGGAGGTGGCCGCGCCGGTGTCCACGGCCGGGGTCGAGGCGCTGCTCGGCGGCGCGGCGCTCGGTCTGGTGCTGCATGAGGAGGCCGCCGAGCCGCTGTCGGGCGTGACGCTGCCCGCCGGGGGCGACATCGTCGTCGTGGTGGGGCCCGAGGGGGGCGTCTCGGACGCGGAGCTGGCCGGGTTCAGGGCGGCGAAGGCGGTGCCGATGCTGCTCGGCCCGACGGTGCTGCGTACCTCGACGGCGGGGGTGGCGGCGGCGGCCGTACTCATGGCGCGAACCGGGCGCTGGTGAGCTCTCAGCCGCTAGCGGTGCTCACGGTGTGGCGAGGGGGGTGCCGCCGAGCGGGCTGGCGAAGGTGTTGGCCGTCGTGTCGATGTCGGTCGGCGGGCACTCCTCGACCGGGCAAAGCCCGCCGGGGGTGCTCGTGTCCGACGGCGTCGGGGTGGGCGTGGGCGTCGGAGTGGGTGTCTCCTCGTCCGTAGGGCAGTCCTTCGGCGGCTGCTCCTCGGTAGGGGTCGGGTCGATGGGGGTCGGGCACTTGGGCGTCGGCGTCGCCTTGGGCGTCGGCTTGCTGGTGGACTTGGCGGTCTCCGAGGCGGGCACCGGCGCGGAGGTGATCGGGGCGGGCACCACGGCGGGCGGATCGTCCGGCGGCGGGCTCGACTTGGGCGAGGCCGGCCGGCTGGTCGAGGAGTTGGCCGGCGGCTTGGACGTGGAGTTTCCCAAGGGCTCGATGGTGTCCTGCTGCATGACCTTGTGGCGCAGCTCGGGGACGACCATCACGATCGTGCCCGCCACCAGCAGCGCGCTGGCGGCGGCGGCGCCCGCTCGCCACCAGAACAGGTTGCGCACCCCGCGCCGCTCGATGCGGGCGCGGATGATCTCCAGTCCTTCCGGCGAGGGCACGACCGTGTCCGCCTCCGCGCGGAGCACACGGCGCAGGACATCGCCGTACTCGTCGGGGGACTGGGTCATGACATTTTCTCCAGGACGGATCGCAAGGCGGCCATGCCACGAGCTGTGTGGCTCTTGACCGCACCCTTGCTGATGCCCATGGCGTGGGCGATCTCAGCCTCGGACAGATCACCGTAGTAGCGAAGGACGAGTGCCTCTCTCTGACGTGTTGGCAGGGACCTTAGCGCTTCGATGACGGCGGTGCGTTCGAGCTCGCCGATCGCGCCGTTCTCGGCGCTCGGAGCATCGGGCAGGCCCTTGGGCGCGTACTTCTCGACGACCGCGCGGTGACGCAGCACGGAACGGGACCGGTTGACGACGGATTGCCGCAGGTAGGCAAGTGCTTTGTCGGGATCGCGCAGTCTACGCCAGGCGCCATGGATGGCGACGAACGTGTCCTGCACGACTTCTTCCGCGGTTGCCATGTCTCGCACCAGCAACACAGCGAGACGCACTAATGACCGAAAGTGCGCACTGTAAAGCGCGGTCACGGCCATGTCGGCGTCCCACCCGACCGGCACCGCCCCCAGCGACCTGTCGGCCAAGAGGGTTTCGGTGGTCACATCATTGGGACGCGCGGCCTTCCCGGAGGGTTTACGCTCTTGCGGTTCCTTAGAGGGCATTAGCCAGTCGTGTCCTCGCCAGGTGGCTTCGCCCGACCCTGAATCGTCTTATTTTTCGGCAGTCTCGCACACTAACCCTAACCGCGAGGATCTTCGGACGCACGGCACGGCGGATTACCGATTCGCAACGGAGACAGCAGATTCCGTCCGATCTAGGATCGAGGGAGAATGCGGCGCCCCCAGTCACCCCGCAGAGCCGCCCCGGCCGCTCGGAGCGAGCGGTTGAAGGACGTGGCTGCCATCGTGACGCCACTGTGGGCCTTCCTGGGAGCGGTGGCGGCGCCGCTGCTGGGCGGCGGCGCGGTCGGGCGCGTGGTGTTCATCGTGGCCTCCCTGGTGATCCTGGTCCTGACCGTGCTCGTGGTGGTGGTCCTGCTCGGCGCCCGGCTCGGCCCCGTCGGGACGGCCGTAGCGTGGCTCGGCACCCTGCTGCGGGCGTTCTTCGGCGGGGTGTGGCGGCTGATCGTGTTCGTCGCTCTGCTGGTCAGGGCCGCTGTCGAGTGGGTGAGCCGGCGCACCGGGCCGCTGACGGCCGGGGCGCTCGGGTTCGTCGCCGGGGTGCTCGCGATGGTGCTCGTCCTGCAGGGCGGGCCGCTCGTACGGATGGGACTGGGCTGGGCGCTCTCCACCCCCTGTGACCAGCCGCTGGAGCTGCGGGTGCTCACCTCCGCCGAGAACGTGGCCGCCCTCCAGGCGGCCGGCCGCCGTTACGCCGACGAGAGCGCCGACCTGCGCGGCTGCCCGCGGGTGCGGTTCTCCGTGACCCCCCAGCCACCGCTCGCCACCATGTCCCAGGCCGCCAACAAGGAGTGGAACGACCCCGCCTCCTGGAACAGCAGCACCTACCGCGCGCTGATCGCGGTCCACCCCGACATCTGGATCCCCTCCAGCGCGGCCACCGAGGAATATCTCCGCCAGGCGTTCGCCAACCTGGGCCAGGTCACCTTCGACCGGATGACCCCGGTGGCCACCTCCGCGCTGCTGGTGGCGTTCACGCCCGCGCTGGAGGCGCGGCTGGGCACGCAGTCCCCGCCCACGGACCTGCCCGGGATGCGGGCCTGGCTGGAGAGCGTCGGGGCACCCTTGGCCAGGCCACGCGCCGACCTGTCGGAGATCGGACTCATCGCCAGCGCCGGGCTCTACGGCTCCGACACCTCCAAGGACATCTCTGACGAGATGGCCTACACCCCGCCGAACCTCCCGCTCTCCGACGCCGCCAGCCTCCTCTGCTACGCCCGCGACCGCTTCGACACCGTCAAGGAATCGCTCGCCATGATCGTGCCGGAGCACCTCGTCTACGCGGTCAACAACCACCAGGACCTGGGCGCCTGCGCTCCGGGGCGGCAGACGGCCGGCCTGTCCTGGCACCGGCTCGACGGACTGCCCACCCTCAGCTACCGCTACGTCCGGCTGAAGTGGGCCGATCAGTGGAACGACGCGCGCGAGCGGGCGGCGATCGACTTCCACGACTGGCTCGCCCAGGACGAGCTCGCCCCCTACGGCTACCGCGACTCGGCGGGCGTGTCCGACCGCAAGGAACCCATGCCGCTCGGCAAAGAGCTCGACTCGGGACAGGCCGACAGCGCCGAACCGGCCACCGTGGAACCGGCCCGGCTCATCGACCGCCTCGGCAAGGCGCATCCGGAGACGTCGTTCCTGCTGCTGGTCGACGCGTCGGGCTCGATGGGCAATCCGATCACGGGCGGCACCGCGCTGCAGCGGGCCAGCTCAGGGGCCAGCACCTTGCTCAGGCGGCTGCGCGAGGGCCGCGACACGGTCCGGCTGGCCACCTTCTCCGACTCCGGCGGGATCGGCGAGACCCTGGTGACGGGCTCGGCTCAGGTCGCCGGACGGCTGGGGACGCTGGCCGTACACGGGCGCGACGCCCCGCTCGGGGACGTGCTGGCGCAGGCGGCGCCCCTGCTCGCGGACACCCCCAACCCGGTCGTGGTCATGCTGACCGACGGCGGTCACCAGGCGGGCGACCTCGGCCGTACGGTGGCCGCCCTGCGGAAGGTGAAGGGGCTCAGGGTACGGCTGCTGCTCATCGGGGAGCAGCGGTGCGACGCCGACCACATCGCGCGGTTGGTCAAGGCCGCCGGCGAGGTCGTCAAGTGCGCGCCCATCAGCCGGGCCGAGGCCGCGACGCCGTACCAGGACCAGGTCGACGAGGTCGACAAAGAGCTGACGGAGTTGTGGCGGGAGAGCCCGTGACCGTGCGGCGATGGCGGGCCGCGGCCGTGGGCGCGGCGGCGGGGGTGCTGCTCACGCTCGGCGTGGTCGGCGTCAAGGAGCGGCCGGCGCCCGCGGAGCAGTGCGTGGACGACGACGTGATCAGGGTCGCCACCGGCGATGACGTGAGCGTCGGCGGCGCGCGCAGGGAGCTGATCCGCCGCTGGAAGGGCCCGCTCGTCCAGATGATCGAGATCTCCAGGGTGGCCGACCTCAAGCGCGACGAGATGCTGGCCGCCGCCCAGGCCGACCCGTGCCAGGCGTACGACCTGCTGATCATCGACATGGCCTCGACGGCCGAGTTCGCCGCCGCCGGCCTGCTCAGCGAGATCCGGCCCGAGGACGTCCCCTCGGGTCTGGTACGCCAGGCGCGCGAGAGTGGTCAGTGGGACGGCAAGCAGTACGCGCTGCCGTTCGCGGTGGACGTGGGGCTGCTGTACCGCAGGGCCGACCTGCCGGAGCCGACGAGCTGGGACCAGCTCTGGCCGGCCGCCCGCCAGGCCGGGGCCACCTACCGCCGCGGCGGGTACCTGGCGCAGCTCGCCGATTTCGAGGGCAGGACCGTGGGGCTGCTCGAACTGCTCCGCGCCTATGGCGCCACCGTGGTGGACAACGACGGCGAGATCGTGCTCGACCAGGCGCCCAACGACCGTCGGGCGCTCGCCGCGCTGCGGTGGATGCGGCAGTGGCAGAGCGACCAGACGCTGGGGGACTCCTGGCAGGACAAGGAGGCCGAGAGCCTGGCCGCCTTCGCCGACGGGGGTGCCGGATACCTTCGGCACTGGCCGTACGCGGATCTGCAGCTGATCACCGACGGCAGAACGCCGTTCAAGCTGTCGAAGCTGCCCGGCCCGGCGACGCTCGGCGGCTCGAACCTCGCCATCACCGCCAGATCCACCAAGTACGACAGCGTCCTCAAGTTCGTGAAATACCTCCTCCAGCCGGACAACCAGCGGCGACTGTTCGCCTGCGGCGGCTACGCCCCGGTCGTCGAGGCCGCCTACGAGGACGTGGCCGTCTGCCCCGAAGCCGACGCGCGCGAGACGGGCACCCCGCCGACACGCGACGACCTCCAGCGACTGGCGTCCGCGATCAAGGAGTCGCTGCCGACGGCCACGCGGCCCAAGCTGGAGCATTACACCCGGTTCAGCGAGGTGTTCAGGGCCTGCGTGACGAAGTACCTCTTCGCCGCGGAGGAGCCGACCCTTCGCGACATCGGGATCATCGCCGGAGAACTGGAGGCGGCCAAGCTGGGCAGGACCGAGGAGGGCGAGCCCTGTGGGTAGGGTGCTGCCTGTGACCGACTGCCTCTTCTGCAAGATCGTGGCCAAGGAGATCCCGGCCGAGATCATCCTCGAGAACGACCGGGCGCTGGCCTTCCGCGACATCAACCCGCAGGCGCCCACGCACGTGCTGGTCATCCCCAAGGAGCACCACGCCGACGCGGCCGCCCTGGCCCAGGCCGACGACGGCCTGGCCGACGACGTGCTCAAGACCGCGCACGCCGTGGCGGTGCAGGAGGGCGTGGCCGAGCGCGGCTACCGGGTGGTCTTCAACACCGGGCCGGGCGCCGGGCAGACGGTCTTCCACGTGCACGCCCACGTGCTCGGCGGGCGCGATCTGCGGTGGCCGCCCGGCTGATCCGGCGCGGTGATATTGGCGCGAGCAATCAGCCTGGTCCCGGCTACGATGGGCGGAGAAGTACATCCGAACAGACCGGGAGGCATCAGGCCGCTGGCCTGCCCATGTCCGAACTACATGAATCCCGAAGAACGGCACCTCCCTCGCGCACTCAAGCCAAGGTGCTGATACCGGACGAATACCCAATGGTCAGCCTCCTGGGCTCCCGTGACGAGCTGCTGCGCGTCATCGAGGGTGCGTTCAGGGCCGACATCCACGTGCGTGGCAACGAGATCACCGTCACCGGCAGCCCTGACGAGAGCGGCGCTGTCGTGCGCCTGTTCGAGGAGCTGGTCGAGGTGCTGCGCAATGGCGGCGAGCTGACCGCCGACGCGGTCGAGCGGAGCATCGCCATGCTGCGCATGACGTCCGACCGCCCGGCCGAGGTGTTGTCGCTCGACATCCTGTCCTCACGCGGCCGGACGATCCGGCCCAAGACCGTCAACCAGAAGCGCTACGTCGACGCCATCGACCAGTACACGGTCGTGTTCGGCATCGGTCCCGCGGGCACCGGCAAGACCTATCTCGCGATGGCCAAGGCCGTACGCGCGCTGCAGGAGAAGCGGGTCAACCGCATCATCCTGACGCGCCCCGCCGTCGAGGCGGGGGAGCGGCTCGGCTTCCTGCCGGGCACGCTCTACGAGAAGATCGACCCCTATCTGCGCCCCCTGTACGACGCGCTGCACGACATGCTGGACCCCGAGTCGATCCCCAAGCTGATGGCGGCGGGCACGATCGAGGTGGCACCGCTGGCATATATGCGCGGCCGTACCCTCAATGACGCCTTTATCATCCTCGACGAGGCGCAAAATTCCTCGGCCGAGCAGATGAAGATGTTCCTGACCAGGCTCGGCTTCAATTCCAAGATCGTGGTGACCGGTGACGTCACGCAGGTCGACCTGCCCTCGGGCACGGTCAGCGGCCTGCGGGTGGTCCAGGAGATCCTCGATGGCATTAACGACATCCACTTCTCCCGGCTGACCAGCGCCGACGTGGTCCGCCACAAGCTGGTGAGCGAGATCGTCGACGCCTACGGCCGCTACGACGCGCTTCAGGAGCCGAAGCAGGTCCAGCATCGGGGGAAGCGACGTTGAGGAAAGCGACGTTGAGGAAAAGACGTTGAGGAATCGACTATGAGCATCGAGATCAACAACGAGTCGGGCGTCGAGGTCGGTGAGCAGGGCCTGGTCGACCTGGCCACGCACGTGCTCGGCGAGATGGGCATCAACCCGCTCGCCGAGCTGTCGATCGTGGTGATCGACGAGCGCACGATGGCCGAGCTGCACGAGAAGTGGATGGGCGAGCCGGGTCCGACCGACGTGCTCGCCTTCCCCATGGACGAGCTGCGACCGGGAGGCGGGGCGCGCGGCGACGCCGACACCGCCGCCGACCCGGCGCTGCTCGGCGACGTGGTGCTCTGCCCGCCGGTGGCCGCCCGGCAGGCGGAGGAGGCCGGTCACAGCGCGCAGGAGGAGCTGGAGTTGCTGTGCACGCACGGCATCCTCCACCTGCTCGGCTACGACCACGCCGAGCCTGAGGAGCACAAGGAGATGTTCGGCCTGCAGGCCCGGCTCCTCGAGTCGTGGCGGGAGGTGCGCAGCCCGCGGTGAACGCCTGGTTGCCTCTGGCCATCGCCCTCGTGGTGATCGGTGGCCTGATCGCCAGTGCGGAAACGGCACTGACGCGCATCTCCAGGGTGCGCGCGGAGGAGTTCGTGCGCGAGGGGCGGCGTGGCGCCCCGCGGCTGCGGGCCATCGTCAACGACCCGCCGCGCTATCTCAACCTGCTGCTCCTGCTCCGGCTGAGTTGCGAGCTGATCGCCACGGTGATCGCGACGCTGCTGTTCATCGACCTGATGCACGACCAGGGCTGGGCGTACGTGTGCGCGGCCGCCGTCATGATCGTGGTCAGCTACGTGATCGTCGGCGTCTCGCCCCGCACCCTCGGCCGTCAGCACGCCGAGCCGATCGCGCTGGCCAGCGCCCCCATCGTCTACGGCCTGACCCGGATCTTCGGCCCGTTGCCCAAGCTGCTCATCCTGCTCGGCAACGCGCTGACCCCCGGCAAGGGGTTCCGCGACGGCCCGTTCACCTCTGAGGCGGAGCTGCGCGACCTGGTCGATCTGGCCGAGGAACGGCGGATGATCGAGCCCGACGAGCGGGAGATGATCCACTCGGTCTTCGAGCTGGGTGACACGCTCGTGCGCGAGGTCATGGTGCCGCGCACCGACATGGTCTTCATCGAGCGGGGCAAGACGCTCAGCCAGGCGCTGTCGCTGGCGCTGCGCAGCGGCTTCTCCCGCATCCCCGTCGTGGGCGAGAACGAGGACGACGTCATCGGCATCGCCTACCTCAAGGACGTCACCCGCAGGGTGCACGAGTCGGACTCGGGGGAGGACGGCGGCGAGGAGAAGGTCGAGTCGATCATGCGCCCGGCCACCTACGTCCCCGAGAGCAAGCCGATCGACCAGCTCCTGCGCGAGATGCAGGCCAGGCAGATCCACCTGGCCATCGTCATCGACGAATACGGCGGGACGGCCGGCCTGGTCACGATCGAGGACGTGCTCGAGGAGATCGTGGGCGAGATCGCCGACGAATACGACCGGGAGGCGCCCCGCGTCGAGACCATGCCCGACGGCGGGCTCCGGGTGACGGCCCGGATGCCGGTCGACGAGCTCGCCGAGCTGTTCCACACCGAGATCGAGGTCGACGACGTCGAGACCGTCGGCGGGCTGCTCGCCCACGCGCTTGGCCGGGTGCCGATCGCGGGCTCTCAGGCGGAGATGGCCGGGCTCCAGTTGACGGCCGAGAGCCTCGCCGGGCGCCGCAACCGGATCAGCACCGTGGTCGTCCGCAGGGTGGCTCCGCATGAGGGTGATGTCGTACCCGCCGCCGCCGAGCACGACTGACAGCGCGCTGACCCTTTTGCGATGGATGTGGCAAGTGTTCTACAAGTCTGTTGCAAGCGGCGTACGACAGCCTTAATCCCGACACCCCAGTGCGGTGGGTGTCACTGGGGGAGCATCCGAACGCCGGGTGGGGTTCGCGGCGGGAGGATGCCCCTGGGGGGACGACAACGTCTCGGTCTGCTAGCCGAACGTGACGTTGCTCGGCGTAAAGGGGGTTCACGTCCGGTAAGCCGGACGAGAGCCCCCTTTTAGCGTTTGGGGCTTTGTTGGCGACTCTGGTGGATTGCCGTATTCGTCGCCCGGGGACGTTGCGAACCGGGGGGAATCATGGAACGCGGGATCACCGAATGCGGGATCATCGAATGCGGGATCATCGTCCTGGCCATCATGGGCGGGCTGCTCGCCGGATGCGGCGGCGGGCCGGCCGAGAGTTACGTCGACGTCCAGGCCATGGCCCGGCTGCGCGAGGTGCTGAACAAGGATCCGCAGCTGCCTGACGGCTTCTCCGCCCGGTCTGAGGAGCCGTGGCGGGTGCCGTTCGCGGCGGCGGACCACAACTGCCGGGCCGCGCTGGATCCGGCCGCGGGGCGGGCGCCCGCGCTCGCGCTGACGGCGCAGGCGGCGGCCAGCTTCGAAGGGGACGAGCTGGGCGAGGTGGCCGGGGTGGGCCTGGCGCGCTACGCGGGCTCGGAGGCGGAGGGGCGCATCGAGGAGCTGACCGAGGCGCTGGAGGCGTGCCGGGCGGTGCGGGCGGGCGGCGGCACCCGGTTGCGGCTGACGATGCTGCCGGTCGAGGACGTGGGCGACGAGGTGGTGGGCGCGGAGCTGCGCGGGCGGCTGAACGGCTACCCGTACGCGCTGGACGTGATGCTCGCCCGCTCGGGTGACACGCTGGTGTCCGTCGTGCACACGGGCATCGCCAAGGTGGACCCGGAGCGTACCCGGCAGGTGCTCAGCGCCGCTGTGGGGATGGTCAGTGCTTAACCTGTGGGGATGGTCAGCGCCTAACCTAGAGTTCGTGACTCTCGATCCAGAAGACAGCAAGATCATCACGCTCGCGCGGGCGGCCAGGGCGCGCAACGGCTCGGCCGAAGGCGCCGCCGTACGCGATGAGACCGGGCGCACCTATTCCGCCACGAACGTCGCGCTCTCCTCCCTCACGCTCTCCGCGGTGCAGGTGGCGGTCGCCACGGCCATCTCCAGCGGCGCGCAGACGCTGGAGGCGGCTGTGCTGGTCACGGCGGGCGACGGGCCGAGCGCCGAGGACGAGGCGGTGGCCGCCGAGCTGGGCGTCAAGGCGCTGCTGGTGGCCGGGCCCGACGGCACGCTGAAGGGCTCCGGGCCCGACGGCACGTTGAGGGGCTGACGTGGCGATTTCGCCGCATTTGGCCGCGGTGCGGGCCAAGGTCGGTTCCGATCTGCTGATGCTTCCGTCGGTCTGCGGTTTCGTGTTCGACTCCGCGGGCCGGGCGCTCATGGCGCGTCACGGCGACGTGGGCCTCTGGGCCGCGCCCGGCGGCGGCGTCGACCCCGACGAACGCCCCGAGGACGCCCTGGTCAGAGAGCTTCAGGAAGAACTCCGCATAGACGTCGCGCCGCGCGGCCTGATCGGTGTGTACGGCGGGCCCGAATTCCGCACCGTCTACCCCAATGGGCACCAGTGCGCGTACGTCATCGCCGTGTACGCCTGCGTCATCGAGTCGGGCACGCCCACCCCCGACGGCGACGAGATCACCGACGCCCGATGGGCGACCGAGCCGGAGATCGCCGGCCTGACCACGACCACCTGGATGCCGTTGGTGCTGCCCGACGCGTTTGCCTGGTGGCGTCAACAGGGCGTTTGATAGGCCACAATGCACTATGTGACTTCGCCAGACAGCCATCGCGCCGGATTCGCCTGCTTCGTTGGGAGGCCGAACGTCGGCAAGTCCACGCTGATGAACGCCCTGGTCGGCACGAAAGTGGCGATCACCTCGTCCAAGCCGCAGACGACCCGGCGGGTCATCAGGGGCATCGTGCACCGGCCCGAGGCCCAGATCGTCATCGTCGACACCCCCGGCCTGCACCGCCCTCGCACCCTGCTCGGCGAGCGGCTCGACAGCCTCGTGCTGTCCACGCTGACCGAGGTCGACGTGATCGGCTTCTGCGTCCCCGCCAACGAGCCCATCGGCAAGGGCGACCGCTTCATCGCCGACAAGCTCTCGGCCGTGAAGAAGACGCCGGTCGTCGCCGTACTCACCAAATGCGACCTGGCCTCCAAGGAGCAGATCGCGCAGCAGCTCCTGGCGCTGTCGCAGGTGGCGGAGTTCGCGGCGATCGTCCCGGTGTCGGCGCAGTCGGGTGACCAGCTCGACGTGCTGGCCGAGGTGCTGATCGAGCACCTGCCGGAGTCGCCGCCGCTCTACCCGGGCGGACAGCTCACCGACGAGCCCGAGCAGGTGCTGGTGGGGGAGCTGATCAGGGAGGCGGCGCTGGAAGGGGTACGCGACGAGCTGCCGCACTCGATCGCCGTGGTGGTCGACGAGATGATGCCGCGCGAAGGGCGGGATGATCTGCTCGACATCTACGCGCACATGTTCGTCGAACGGCCGTCGCAGAAGGCGATCGTGATCGGCCACAAGGGCGAACGTCTGCGTGACGTCGGGACGCGGGCACGCGCCCAGATCGAGGGGCTGCTGGGCACTCGGGTCTATCTCGACCTGCGGATCAGCGTGGCCAAGGACTGGCAGCGCGACCCCAAGCAGCTGCGCCGCCTGGGCTTCTACGACTGACAGACCCTGTCACGACGGACGCCACGGACCCTTTCACGGCCCACGGGTCTTTTCACGACTGACGGCCGCGGACCAGCGACAGGACGGCGAGGGCGACTGCGGCGAGGGCGCAGGCCAGTGCGGCGAACCAGCCGTAACGGATCCCCGGCTCGATCGACAGGAACCCGAGGTCGACGGAGACCCCATTGCCGACACCGGGCGGATCGACCACGAACATCACCAGCACGATCGTCGCCAGCGCCCCCGGGATGACGGCCAGCGCGGCCACCCTGGGCCGGCCGAACACGCCCCCGACCCCGAGCGCCAGCGTGGCGATCCCCGCGATGAGCGCGTACACGCCAAGACTGTCGTCGATGCCCCGTATGTCGTTGGACACGCCGCCGATGGCACCGAGCCTGGCCTCGACCCCCGTCCACGGCAGGAACGCGCAGAACACCAGCAGCGCCCCGGCCACCGCGATGACGAACGCGTAGCCGCGCCGCGCCTTGGGCTTCGCGGGGCTCGGTGAGAGAGAGTCGGCCACCTGATCACCTTAGGTGGGGCGCGCTGCCCCTGCCAGGTTACCGAGGGCCACACTCTCACCCCACTCCAGACGTCGGCGCAACGAGACGGCGTCGGCGGCCAGGGCGGACACCAGCACACCTGGTCCGGCCAGCGGCAACACGGCCACCCCTTCCGCGACCACGGCCCCTGAGGCGGCTTCCGACGAGCTGATCAGGGGCGTGTCCTGGGACGGGCTGATCAGGGGCGGGGTGTCCAGGGGCGGGGCGATCAGGGTGGTGCCGACGCAGCGGGCGTCGCCGTAGACGGCGGGGGAGGCGTCGGTGGCCGGGTCGCCGACCGTGTACTCCTGCCTGAGCAAGGGACGGCCGTCGTAGGTGGCGTCGAAGCGGGCGTGGCAGCGGCCCGGCGCCTCGCCGTACCGGCCGAAGACGATCTCCTCGCGCCAGAACACCCGCGCGCCCGCCGCCAGCGTCAGTCGTACCACGAGGCGGTGGGCGCATCCGGCGGCGAGCACCGTCGGCTGCGGCGCGAAGCGGAGTGCGGCGCCCGCCCCGACGTGCGCGGAGATCACCATGACGGACTCGCCGTCGCCGGGCAGCACCAGCGTGCCGGCCACCGAGCCGACCTCGAGGCTGGTGCCGGGTGCGATGTCGAGGTCGAGTTCGAGCCGATCGCCGCCGAGCGGGCCGGCCGCCGTGGAGACCAGGTGTACGGTCCGCGGACCCGTCTGCCGCAAGGTCAGGGGCGGCATCGAGCTCAGCCTGCTGATGACCGTCCGGCCACCGGCCAGGGAGGTCGCGACGGCCGCCCGAGCCCGCATCGCCCGCCGCCCAACGCCCGCCGGAGCCTGCATCGCCCGCCCGGCCTCTGCCTGGGCCCGCTGCCTGACGTCTGCCGGAGCCTGCGTCGCTTGCCGCCCGGCGGCCGCGAAGGTGTTCGCCGATGTGCCCTCCTGGGCGTCTGACGAGGTCTCTGACGCTGTCTCCGGCGAGCCCGTGTCAGTCATAGGGCGACGGCCTTCATGCCGCTGAGACGGGCTCGTGGGGCCAGGAAAGGGCCTGCTCGGCGACCCAGGCCGCCACGGAGGACGCCGAGGAGTCCTGTCGGATCGAGGTGAACAGGACGGGTTTGTCGCCGCGTACCGCCGCTGCGTCGCGGGCCATCACGTCCAGGTCGGCGTCCACCAGCGGTGCCAGGTCGGTTTTGTTGATCACCAGCAGGTCGGCGGAGGTCACTCCCGGCCCGCCCTTGCGGGGGACCTTGTCGCCGCCGGACACGTCCAGGACGAAGATCTGCCGGTCGGCCAAGCCACGGCTGAACGTCGCCGTCAGGTTGTCCCCGCCACTCTCCACGATCACCAGGTCCAGCGGGCCGAACCGGTCCTCCAGGGTCTCCACGGCGTCGAGGTTCGCGGCGATGTCGTCGCGGATGGCCGTGTGGGGGCAGCAGCCGGTCTCGACGGCGAGGATGCGTTCCTGGTCGAGTACCCCGGCCCGGCGCAGGAAGTCGGCGTCCTCGGTCGTGTAGATGTCGTTGGTCACCACGCCCAGCCGCAGGGAGTCGCCGAGCGTGCGGCACAGGGCGGCGACCAGGGCCGTCTTGCCGCTGCCCACCGGCCCGCCCACGCCGAGGCGGAGCGCTCTGCCGTGGTGGGCGGGCGCGTGGTGATGGTCGTCGTGATTGGCGCCCATGGCGTGTGTCCTTCCTAGGAGACGAACAGTCTGACCTTGGCCCCCGCATGCCGCTCGGCCAGCAGGTCCAGCGCGGGGGCGGACCGGGCGGGCAACTCGGCCCAGAGCCGGCCGTACGGCGTGGCGTCAGAAGCGGTGGCGGCGAGACCGGATGGTGTGCTGTCAGAGGCCGTAGCGGCGAGGTCCGG
Organism: Nonomuraea sp. NPDC052129; assembly: GCF_040680095.1. Lineage (NCBI taxonomy): Bacteria > Bacillati > Actinomycetota > Actinomycetes > Streptosporangiales > Streptosporangiaceae > Nonomuraea > Nonomuraea sp. NPDC052129. The sequence continues at coordinate 14,329 of NZ_JBFAVX010000002.1, forward strand.
GGTCAGGTCGGACGGCGTGGCGTCAGAGGCCGTGGCGGCGAGGTCCGGGGCCAGGTCGGCGAGCAGGCCGTGGACCGCTACCGGATCCAGGCCGAGCAGGCGGACCGCCGCCGTGGCCGGGCCGGTGATCGCGTGGTAGGCCGCCGCCAGAGCGGCGTCCTCGGGCGAGGCTCCCGCCGCGTGCGCCGCCGCGCCGAGCGCGATGGGGTGATGGGGGCTCGGTACGGCCAGCGCCAGGTCGTCGAGCGCGACGGAGTGGCGAGGATTCGGTATGGCCGCCAGGTCGTCGGACGTGGGTGACGGCCACAGGCGGCGGGCCACTCGCAGGAGCAGCCTGCCCTGGGTCCTGGAGGCGGCCCTCTGGGCGGGCGAGGCGGTCCGGGCGTCGGCCTCCGCGTCCAGGAGGATCCACAACGCGCCGAGCGTCTCCGGCCGGGCTCGGGACGCGCCGAGCGCCTCCGGCCGGGCCCGCGCGGAACCCTCCGTCCCTGAGCTCTCCTCCGACCGTGCCCGCGCGCAAGCCTCCGTATACGAGCTCTCCTTGCCCAAGGTGCAGGCGGCGGCGGCGAGGGCGGCGGCGACGTGCCCGGAGGTGCGTAGGCGGCCCCTCAGGAAGGCGGCCAGGGATGCCAGGTCGTGGACCACGCCCGTAGCGATCGCCTGTTCGGTGCCGCCCGAGTGGGCGTGGCCCCCGGCCGGGAGCCGGGAGTCGGTGAGGAGCAGGAGTGCGGGGTTCATCAGAATCAGAACAGGAAGTAGCGCTGGGTCATCGGGAGCGTCTCGGCGGGCATGGGTTCGATCAGGTCGCCGTCCACGCGTACCTCGAACGTGTCCGGAGCCACCTCGATCCGGGGCAGCGCGTCGTTGAGCGGCATCGCGTCCTTGCCCCGCCCCCGTACGTCCGCCACGGCGACCAGGCGGCGGCGGACCGCGAGGCGGTCGGCGAGGCCCGCGTCGAGGGCGAGAGGTGAGACGAAGTGGAGCGAGGTGGCGGCGGCCGTGGCCGGGGCGGCGCCGAACATCGGGCGGGGCAGCACCGGCTGCGGCGTGGGGATGGAGGCGTTCGCGTCGCCCATCTGGGCCCAGGCCACCACGCCGCCCTTGAGCACCAGCGTGGGCTTGACGCCGAAGAACGCCGGGTCCCAGAGGACGAGGTCGGCGAGCTTGCCGCGTTCGACGGAGCCGAGTTCGGCGTCGAGGCCGTGGGCGATGGCCGGGCAGATCGTATATTTCGCGATGTAGCGGCGGGCACGGAGGTTGTCCGCGGGGCCGCCCAGAGCGCCACGACGGCGCTTCATGACGTGCGCCGTCTGCCAGGTACGGATGATCGTCTCGCCGACGCGGCCCATCGCCTGCGAGTCGGAGCCGATCATCGAGATCGCCCCCAGGTCGTGCAGGACGTCCTCGGCGGCCATCGTGGTGGGCCGGATCCGGGACTCGGCGAAGGCCAGGTCCTCGGGGATCGACGGGTTCAGGTGGTGGCAGACCATCAGCATGTCGAGGTGTTCGTCGAGCGTGTTGACGGTGTGGGGCCTGGTGGGGTTCGTGGAGGAGGGCAGGACGTTGGCGAACGACGCCATCCTGATGATGTCGGGCGCGTGCCCGCCCCCCGCCCCTTCTGTGTGGTAGGCGTGGATCGTCCGGTCACCGATGGCGGCCAGCGTCGACTCGACGAACCCGGCCTCGTTGAGCGTGTCGGTGTGGATCGTCACCTGTACGCCGTGCGCGTCGGCCACGGTCAGGCAGGCGTCGATCGCGGCCGGCGTGGAGCCCCAGTCCTCGTGCAGCTTGAACCCCGAGGCGCCCGCTTCGAGCTGTTCGACCAGGCCCTCGGCGCTCACCGTGTTGCCCTTGCCGAGCAGCGCGAAGTTGAGCGGGTAGGAGTCGAGCGACTCCAGCATCCTGGAGAGGTACCAGGTGCCGGTCACCGTGGTGGCCTTGGTGCCCTCGACCGGTCCGGTGCCGCCGCCGACGATGGTGGTGACGCCCGCGCCGATCGCCTCCTCGAGGATCTGCGGGCAGATGAGGTGCACGTGGGAGTCGACGGCGCCCGCGGTGAGGATCTTGCCGTTGCCGCTGAGGATCTCGGTGGAGGGGCCGATGACGATGTCGACCCCGTCCATGGTGTCCGGATTGCCGGCCTTGCCGATGGCGGAGATCCGGCCGTCGGTAACGCCGACGTCGGCCTTGACCACACCCCAGTGGTCGAGGATCACCGCGCCCGTGATGACCAGGTCGGGCGCGCCATCGGCCCGGGTCGTCCTGGCCTGGCCCATCGACTCACGGATCACCTTGCCGCCGCCGAACACCGCCTCGTCCCCGGCCCCCGCCGGTCCCACGGACAGGTCCTCGGTGACCTCGACGAACAGGTCGGTGTCGGCCAGCCTGATGCGGTCGCCCGTGGTGGGGCCGTACAGGGCGGCGTATCGAGCACGGGAGATGTCAGCCATCGAGGGGGCCCGCCCATTCCGGTCGCAGGCCGGGCACCACGCGGCGCCCGGCGATCGGCACCAGGGTCACGTCGCGCTCGACGCCCGGCTCGAACCTGATCGCGGTGCCCGCGGGCACGTCGAGCCGCATCCCCCAGGCGGCGGCGCGGTCGAAGGCCAGCCCGGGGTTGGCGGCGGCGAAGTGGTAGTGCGATCCGACCTGGACCGGCCGGTCGGCGGTGTTGACGACCCGGACCGTCACCCTCGCCCGTCCCGGATTGAGCGGGATGTCGTCGGCGGGGTGCCGATATTCGCCCGGAATCATCGGCTCGTCCTGCACGCGGCGCTCGGCCGCGCCAGTGACCTCGACCTCGACTTCGGCCTCGGCGGCGGTCTCGGGATCGGCTTCGTCAGTGGACACGGGGTCGGCTTCGTCAGTGGTCATGGGATCGGCCGATGCACGGTGACCAGCTTGGTGCCGTCGGGGAAGGTCGCCTCGATCTGGACGGAGTCCAGCATCTCGGGCACCCCCTCCATGACGTCGTCCCGCCCGAGCACCGAGCGTCCGGCGTCCATCAGATCGGCCACGGTCCGCCCGTCCCTGGCCCCCTCCATCAGGAACGACGCGATGATCGCGGTAGCTTCTGGGTGGTTGAGGCGCAGGCCCCTGGCCTGACGCTGCCGGGCCACCCCGGCGGCGACGTGGATGAGCAGGCGCTCTTGCTCGTGTGGGGTAAGCCGCATGGCCCGGACCTTAAGAACCGGCCGTTTCCGCGATGTTGCCGGGGGATGTCGAGTCGGTTTCCGGTCGGCCCACCCGTCTCAGCCCACCATGCTTCACCCCACCATGGGCAGCGCTTGGGAACGGCCCAGATCGTCCTCCAGCGCCTCGAAGACCGCCAGCGCCGACCCCGCCAGCTCCCTGGCGCGCTCCGCCGCGCCCTCCGCCTGGTTCACCCGGGCCAGGGCGAGCAGGGCGTACGCGTCGAGCAGCTGGTCGCCGAGCCGTACTGCGATTCCTCTGGCCGTCTCGGCGGCCGTCCTCGCGTCGGGGACCGCGTGCTGCGCCAGCCGTACCGAGGACAGATCCAGGAGCGTGTCGGCCTGCCGGTAGCGGTCGCCGAGCGCGGCGAGGTGGCCGGCGGCGGTCTGGAGGCGGTCCGCGGCCTCGTCGAGGCGGCCCGCGCGGTGCAGGACCACGCCCAGCACGCGCAGCGCTTCGGCGGCGTCGCGATCGTTCTCCGCCGCCTTCAGGCAGCCGAGCAGGGCGCGCTCGGCCTCGGGCAGCCGGTCGCGTTCGAGGTGGACACGGCCGAGGCGCCGCCTGGTCTGGTTGACGTCGCGGGTGCGTCCCTCGCGCAGGAACATGCCGAGCGCCAGCCTGAGCCGGTCGTGCGCCAGGTCCCACTCCCGTTCGGCCAGGTGCAGGTCGCCCAGGTCACGCAGGATCAGCGCCTCGCCCATGGTGTCGCCCGCGCGCCGCGCAGACTCCAGCGCCGCCGCCGTGATGTGGCGCCAGTCGTCGAGGAAGCGGTGGCGTTCGAGGTACGGCCCGAGCAGGTGGGCGAGCCGCCGGCAGCCGTCGTCGAGGCCGGCCTGATGGAGGTCGGAGACCAGGCTGACCAGGAAGGCCCGCTCGGCGGCGAGCCACTCGACCGACTCCCTGATGTCCCTGGTCGCCACGAGGGTGCCCGGATCGCCGGAGACCAGCGAGAAGCGCGAGGACCGTACCCTGGCCAGGACCATGTCCATCAGCCGTACGAGCGCGTCCGGCGCGCCCTGGCTCGCTTGCTCGCGGGCGAACAGGCGGGTCAGGTCGTGCAGCCGGTAGCGCACCTGCCCGGCCACGTCGACCACGTGCGTCTCCAGCAGCCCGGCGTCGACCAGCGCCTCGGCCTGCCCGCCGAACAGCTCCGCCACCCAGTCCGCGAAGTCCGGCGCCGACAGCGCGCCGAGCCCGCGCAGTGTGGCCTTGGCGGGGTCGGGCAGGCCGTCGTAGCCGATGGCGAGCACGCTGCGTACGGCCTGATCGCCGGAGCGCAGCCCGTCGAGCCGCTCATGCTCGTCCTCCAGCAGGCCGACCAGGTAGTCGACGGTCCAGCCCGGCCGGGCGGCCAGCCGGGACCCGGCGATGCGCAGCGCGATCGGCAGCCCGCCGCAGAACCTGGCCAGCCTGCCCAGCGCCTGGTCGGCCACCCGGCCGGAGGTGCGGACGAGCAGGTCGAGCGCGTCCTCCTCGCCGAGCACGCCCACGGACACGCGGGTCGCGCCGGACAGGCCGCCGAGGGAGGAACGGCTGGTGACCACCGTGGGGCAGGACGTCAGCAGCGGCCGCACCTGGCTCTCGGCCGACGCGTTGTCGAGCAGCACCAGCAGCCGGCGGTTGGCCGCGTACGTACGGAAAAGTCGCTCTCGTCCGTCGAGGGAGGCGGGGACGGCCTGGGCCGGGCAGCCCAGCCAGCGCAGGAAGTCCTCGAGCACCGCCGCGGGCGCCGTCGTCTCGCGCAGGTCGGCGTAGAGGATCCCGTCGGGGAAGCGTTCGCGCTCCCGCCAGGCGACGTGCACGGCCAGCGCCGACTTGCCCGCGCCCGCCTGCCCGTGCACCACGACCTGTCCGCCCGCCATCGGCTCGCCCGCCACAAGATCGAGGAGGTCGGCGCGGCCGGTGAACCCGGTCACGTCGTGCGGCAGCAGCACCGGCGGCCCCGCCGAGACGTGCAGCGACACGTCGTCGTGCAGCATGCGGTGATAGAGCAGCTGCAGGTCGGAGTCGGGTTCGATCGCGTGGCCGTCGTCGAGCGCCTCACGTAACGCCGCGTACGCGTCGAGGGCCTCCGCCCGCCGCCCGCTCCGGTAGAGCGCGAGCATGTACTGGCCGCGGAAGCGCTGCCAGAGCGGATGCTGCCCGGCCAGCCGCCGCAGCTCCGACAGCAGCTCCCGGTGGCGGCCGGCGTCGAGGTCGAGCTGCACCCGGCGTTCCAGGGCGAACAGCCGCAGCTCCTCCAGCTCCTCGCGCAGCCGCCGCGTCTCCACCCAGCGCTCCCCGTCGGGGTCGAGGTCCTCGAGCGCCGGTCCACGCCACAGGGCCAGCGCCTCCTGGTACGAGCCCCGCTCCACCAGCGACCTGAAGCGGTCGACGTCGAGCTGTTCCTCACCGATGGCCAGCGTGTACGTGCCGGACACCGTGGTGATCACGTCCTTGCCGATGAGCTGGCGCAGCTGCCCGACATAGCCCCGGACCAGGGAATCGGACCGGTCGCCGCCCTCGCGCGGCCACAGCAGCGCGCGCAGCCGTCCGACGGTGAGCGGGCGGCGCGCGTTGAGCACGAACATCGCCAGCAGGTCGCGGTGCTTGGGCGCGCTCGGTGTGCGGTCGTCGTCGCCGTCGAGCACTTCCAGCGGACCCATGATGCGAAATTCCACGCGGCCTTCCTCAGCAGAGCGACATCGACCACAATTACACACTTGATGATCCCTCTGACTCCCTCCGACCCGCACCGGTTGGGCCGCTACTGGCTCGCCGGGCGGCTGGGCGCCGGTGGCCAGGGCGTCGTCTATGAGGCGTACGGCGAGGAGGGGGAGCGCGTCGCCGTCAAGGTGCCCAGGTTCGATGATCCCGAGTCGCGGGCCAGGCTGGCCAGGGAGGCGGCGGCGGCCGCGCGGGTGGCCTCGTTCTGCACGGCCAGAATCATCGAGGTGGGCGAGCCGTACATCGTCAGCGAGTTCGTGCCCGGCCCCAACCTGCGGCAGGTGATCGCCGAGCACGGCCCCTACGAGGGTGACACGCTGCGGCGCCTGGCGATCGGCGTGGCCACCGCGCTGACGGCCATCCACCAGGCCGGCGTCGTGCACCGCGACCTCAAGCCCGACAACATCATCCTCGGACCGGACGGTCCCCGGGTGATCGACTTCGGCGTGGCGCGCGAGGCCGGTCCGACGACCACCGGCCCGGTCATGGGCACGCCCAACTACATGGCGCCGGAGGTCCTGGCCGGGCGGGGCGCGACGGCCGCGGCGGACCTGTGGGCGTGGGGGCTGGTGGTGCTGTTCGCGGCCCGGGGCGAGGACGCGATCGAGGTACGCGAGCCGGTCGCGGTCATCGGCGAGGTCATGGACTTCCGCCCCGACACGGCCGACCTGGCCGACCCGCTCGGACGGCTCGTGGCGAGCGCGCTCACGAAGGACCCGGCCGCGCGGCCCTCGGCGCGCGGGGCCCTGCTGGACCTGATCGGCGCCGACGGCGACCCGCTTTCTCGTGGCGGGGCGCTGGCCAGCCCGCTCAGCAGCCCGGCCGAGCCCGACCTGGGCGCGATCGCCGAGGAGCTGTACGACGAGCTGTCCGAGGCCGAGCGGGCGGCCGTCCCCGAGGTGCTGCTGCGCATGCTCGACGGCGACGGCTCACTCAGGCCGGTGACCCGCGACGAACTGCCCGAGACCGAGGCCGTGTCCGCCCTGCTCACCTTCTTCGAGGCGGCGGGCCTCGTGACGAGCACCGACGAATCATACGAGCTGGCCAAGCCCGCCCTGATCCAGGCATGGCCCCGGCTGCGGACCTGGGTGGCCGACAACCGCGAGGGGCTGCCGGTGCACCGGCGCCTGGTCGAGGCGGCCGGCCTCTGGGACGGCCACGGCCGGAAACCCGGCGACCTGCTGCATGGCTCCAGCCTCGACCGGACACTCCAGTGGGCCGCCGCCGAACGCAAGGACCTCACGCTGGCCAGGAGGGAACGGGAGTTCCTCGACGCCGCGGCCAAGCAGACCAGAAGCCAGTCCAGGAGGCGCGGCCTGCTCGCGGCGGCGCTGGCCGTACTGCTGGTGGCGGCCCTGGCCGGCCTGGGGACGGCCGAGTACCTGCGCAGGGAGTCCGGCAGACAGCGTGACGACGCGCTGGCCAAGTCGCTCGCGTTGCAGGCCGCTGACCTGCGGGAGAGCGACCCGCGGCTGGCGAGGCTGCTGACCGTCGCGGGCTGGCGGCTGAACCCTGACCTGGCCGAGACGCGGGGCGCGCTGTACGAGTCGCTGTCCAGGCCGGCGAGCGACGTCTTCACCGACCCGTATGCCAGTCCGAGCACTGTCTACGGACTAGACGACACCGGACGCACGCTGGCGGCTGTTCAGGAGGGCCGGGTGCGGCTCTGGGACGTACGCGCGCACCGCCTGCTCCGCGAGTTCTCCGGCGTAGGCACGGCCGTGCGCCAGGTCGCGCTCAGTCCCGACGGGCGGACACTCGCCGTGCTGGAGGAGAAGGATGTGCGCCTCTGGGACGTGATGGCTGGCACGGCGATCGGCGCCGCGTTCGGCGGTGGGTTCGTGACGCCCGGGGCACAGGGTCGACTTGCCTTCGACCGCGCCGGTCGCGCCCTGCTGGTACCCGAGGGCACCGGCGGCGCCGAGCGCGCCTGGGACGTGGCCACCCGGAAGCGGCTGACCGCCGGATCGGGGGCGGGGCTCGACGCGGTGGACCCGGCGCGCCGCGTCGGCGTGGTGTCCACGGGCGGGCAAGGCAAGGTCGAGCTCTGGAACCTGCGCACCGGCAAGCGGCTGCCCGCGCCCTGGCTGCCCGCCAAGACTGAGGTCACGTACGTGAGTCTGAGTGACGACGGGCGGGCGCTCATGGTCAGCGAGAATGCGCCACGGCCGGCCGAGCGACGGATGCGCGTCTGGACCGTCCCGGGCGGAGGCGTGATCGTGGCACGTTACGGCGGCGAAGCGGACCGGAATGCCGCCTTCGGCTTCGGTGACCGCTACCTAGCGGGCTGGACCAATCAGGGGGAGCTCATCATGTGGGGGCGCGCCGGATGGCCGGTCGTGCTGGAGCGCGACCTGCCAGGGCACATCAACGGTGTCCACTTCGACGAGGCCGACCGTGTGCTGCGCTACCAGTCCGACGCCGGCGAGATCGACACCGTGGACATATCCATGTTGTTCGACCAGCCGCTGACCACGGGTACCCCTGACGGGCAGGCGTTGCTGGGGCCGGGCGGAAACACAGTGGTCATCACGAGGCCCGGGGAGACCCGGATGTGGGACGTGGCGACCAAGCGCCCGCTCGGGCCGCCGATCGATGTCATCGGCCGTGAGCCCGCACTGGCCTTCAGCCGGGACGGTGGGCGGCTGGCCGTCGGCGACAAGTCGGGCACCCGGATCGTGGACGCGCACACGGCCCGCGTGCTCGACACAGTAAAGGCCGCGGATGCGGACGACGTGGCCTTCAGCCCCGACGGCCGAACGCTGGCCATCTCCCCCAACGGGCCCGGCTACGCCGGCGCTCCCCTCGAGCTGTGGAACCTGGCGAAGGGCACCGCCACCCGCGCCACCGTGCCCGCCCCCGGCACGCTCGCCTTCCGCCCTGACAGCAGGCTGCTGGTGGCCGGCGTGGTGCCTCAGCCCATCGACCCGGCGACCGGCACCCGGTTACCGATCGCCGAGGGGCTCGGCCGGTTGAGCGGCACTCACGCCTTCAGCCCCGATGGCCGGCTCATCGCCTTCTCGGGGCCCGACCGGATGACGTTGTGGGACGCGGACCTGAAGGCGCCCGTCGGCGCGTTCCCCGCCGTGCCGGGCAGCGCGATTCAGGAGATCGCCTGGTCGCCTGACGGCCGCACCATCGCCACGTACGAGGACGGGGACCGGGTCAGGTTGTGGGACGTGCCCAGCAGGCTGCCTCTCGGCCTGGTCTTCGACGGCCAGAAGAAGATCCCGCTGGGCGACGGGTCACTGGCCTTCAGCGCCGACGGCGGCACCCTCTACAGCGCCATGCCCGACGGCGTGGTGCGGACGTTCCCGCTCGACGGCGGCAAGGTGGCGGCCGCCGTCTGCCGCCGCGCCGGCCGGTCGCTGACCGAGCGGGAGTGGCAGCGCTACCTGCCCGAGGCCGACAGGTTCGACCCTTGCCTCAGCCCGTAGCCGCCCACTGCCGGGCCGTCGCCACGATCTCCTCCAAGTGGCCGCTGTGGGCGCCGTGCCAGTACACGTGCCCGCACTCCTGGCACCGCCCGTACGCGTCATAGGCGTGGCGGGTGCCCGCCTCCAGGACCGGCAGCACCTCGCGCTTCTCCACCGGGACCAGTTCGCCGTTGCAGGCCGTGCACCTCGTCCACGGGCGTAGCGGTGGGGTGAAGCGTTCGAGGAGGTCGCGGAGTTGGTCGTGGGGGCGGGAGCCGCGCACGTACGCGCCGAGCCACAGCGCGCGGCGGCGCAGCAGGCCGCGGTCCTGGGTGAGCAGCACCCGGCGCTCCTCGTTGGCCTGCACCACCAGGGCCGGGTCGTCCATGTCGTTGTGGTAGGCCGTGTCGAGGCCGAGCAGGCGCAGCCGTCGCGCGAGCGTACCCAGGTGGACGTCCAGCAGGAAGCGGGGTTCGCGGGGCAGCGGCTGGGGTCTGGGCACCGGCCGTACCTCGATGAGGTCGCCGGCCGCGGGCTGGTAGGAGGGGCCGACGCCGCGGCCGTCGACGGTCATCGGCCCGACCTCCGTCAGCGGGATGCCGGCCGACTCCACGTGGTGGCCCAGGGTCGAACTGCCGCCGATGGTGATCCGGTGGCGCTCGCGGCGCCGGCTCACGGGCAGGAACATCATCAGGTCTGCGGAGATTCGAAGGTGCGCGTCCCGTTCGGTCACATTGTCCATTCTGCTTGATTCGATAACGTGAGCCTGTGCCGATGTCCCGCCGTGTCTTTCTCGCGCTCGCCGCGCTGAACGCTGCGGGCTGCTCGGTCACCGCCTCGGAGCAACGCTCGCTGCGGCTGGCGACCGGGTTGGCCGGTGGGCCGTACGGGGCGCTCGGCGACCGGTTCGCGGCCGAGTTACGGCGCGACGGGTTCACCGTTGAGGTGATCGAGACCGCGGCCAGCGTCCAGAATCTCACCATGCTCACCGACGGCCGGGCGGACCTCGGGTTCTCGCTGGCCGACAGCGCCGACGACGCCGTACGCGTGCGCCATCAGCCCGTCGCCGCGCTGGCCAGGATGTACATGAACTACGTCCATCTGGTGGTACGCGCCGACTCGGACATCTTCGCCCCCAAGGACCTGGCCTGGCGGCAGGTCTCCATCGGCGCCGACGGATCGGGCACCGCTGTGACCGCCGAACGGGTGCTCGACGCCGCCGGGGTACATAATCACATCACCGCCAGGCTTGGCCTCGACGGGTCGATCAAGGCGCTCGTCGACGGCGTGATCGACGCGTTCTTCTGGTCGGGCGGCGTGCCCACCCCCGCGCTCGCCTCACTCGGCGGCATCAGGATCGTCTCGTTGGAGCAGTTCGTGCCGATGCTGCGCCGCATCTATGGCCCGGTCTATGAGCACGCCACCATCCCTGCGGGCGTGTACGGCAGCTCGAAACCGGTCCGCACCGTCGGCACGCCCAGCTACCTGGTCTGCCGCCAGGCCCTGTCCAACGACGTCGCCTACACCGTCACCGAGACGCTCTTCAGCGCCCGCGACCGCCTGCAGGCCCCCTCGGCGCCGGGCGGCCTCCTCGACAAGCGCTACGCCATCGGCACCGGCATCGTCCCCCTGCACCCCGGCGCCGCCCGCTACTACCGGTCCGTCTACGGCTGAACAAGCGTTATAGCTCCGTGTACGGCTCAGCCAGCCGCAACTCCACGACCAGCCCATGGGGTACGGCGGGCAGCAGGCTCAACGTCGCCCCGCACGACTTGGCCAGCTCGGTGGCGATGGCCAGCCCCAGCCCGCTGCCCGGCACGTTCGCGTGCGCGCCCGACCGCCAGAACCGGCCCAGCGCGTCACCCCGCTCCTCCTCGGCCAGCCCCGGCCCGTCGTCGGCGACCCGCAGGACGCCGTCGGAGAGCGTGACCGTCACCGTGCCGCCCGCGGGCACGAACTTCTGGGCGTTGTCGAGCGCGATGTCCGCCACCCTGGCCGCCGCCTCCGGCACGAGCGACATCTCCGGCACATCCACCCGCAGGGTGAGGTCCTTGGCCGGGTAGACCTCCCGCCACACCGCCAGCCGGGGCCGCAGCTCGATCTCCTTGGTCTCGCCGCCCGCGCCCGCCTCCACCCTGGCCAGCGCCAGCAGGTCCTCCACCAGCAGGGCCAGCCGGTCGAGCTCGGCCATGGCCTCCTCGAACTCGGTGGTGCCGTCGGAACGTAGGTGCGGCTCCAGGTTCTCCAGCCGCAGCCCGAGCACGGTCAGCGGGGTGCGCAGCTCGTGCGAGGCGTCGGCCACGAACGCCCGCTGCCGCTCCATCGCCCCCGACACCGCGTCGGCCATCGCGTTGAACCGCTCCTCCAGCCGCTGCAGCTCCGAGGGCCCTCCGCCGGGATTGGCCCGGGCGTCGAGGTGGCCTTCCGCGATGGCCCGGGTGGTGCGGTCGAGCTCGGTCACCGGGCGCAGGATCCAGCGGGCCAGCTGTCTGGCCGCCAGCACCGAGTAGCCCAGCGCGATCAGTGCGCCCAGCGCCAGCGCGCCCCAGACGAGCGAGACGTCCAGCCGTGACTGGTCGGTGCGGGCCTGGAGCAGCACGACGCCGGACAGCTGCGCGTCCCGGCCGGCCGGCTCGGCCAGCAGGACCTTCGCGGGGCCGAAGGGGCTGATCGTGGGCAGGTCCTCGGTCGTACGGCCGCTCAGAGCCAGCCGGGTCTCCGCCTGGTCGTCGCCGTCGAAGCGGCCGGACGTGACCACGATCATGCCGTCCCTGTCGCGGACGCGGATGGCCGCGCCGTACAGGTCGGCGTAGCGGACGACCTCGGCCGTCAGCGCCGTACGGTCGTCGTCGCGCGCGGCCTGGTCGGCGAGTTCCGCGAAGCGGGTGGCGTCGGCGCGGCGGTCGAGCAGCAGGCGGTTCGTGCGGTGCGAGGCGTAGGCGAAGCCGAGCGGCACCGCCAGCGCCGCGATGAGGAACACGATCAGTGTGGTGAACGTGACCACCAGGCGGGAGTTCACGCCGTGGAACCCAGGCGGTAGCCGGTGCCGCGCAGCGTCTCGACCAGATGCGGGCGGCCGGTCTTCGACCGCAGCCCGGCCACGTGCACGTCGAGCGAGCGGGAGGCGGACAGCAGCGGGTCGCCCCAGACCTCGTCCAGGATCTCCTCGCGGCTGCGCACCACGCCAGGCTCGCGGGCCAGCAGCGCCAGCACGTCGAACTCGCGCCTGGTCAGCGTCACCTGCTCACCCGACACGGTGACCTGCCTGGCCTCCAGGTCGATGCGCACATCGCCGACGCTCACCACGTGGTCCCGCGTCGGCATCGGGCGGGTGCCCCTGCGCATCACAGCCTCCATGCGGGCCATTAATTCGACCGTACGGAACGGCTTGACCAGGTAGTCGTCGGCCCCGGACCGCAGGCCGCGGAGCACCTCGCGCTCCTCCGTGCGGGCGGTCACCACGATGACCGGCACGGCCGACACCCGGCGCAGGCGGCGCAGCACCTCAAGGCCATCCATGTCGGGCAGGCCCAGGTCCAGCAGGACGAAGTCGACGCCCCCCGCCAGGCGGAGGGCGTCGACTGCCAGCCCCGCGCGCGCGACCTGGTGGCCATGGCGCGCGAGGGCCGTGGTGAGCGCGGAGGCGAGTCGATCGTCGTCTTCGACCAGGAGAACTCGCATCAGGCCAGATTAGGCCCGGACGGAGACAGACTCCGCCGCTCCCTCTCGCTCCGAGCGGGAGAGCGCCACGTCGCGCGTCTCGCGCATGGTCAGGTAGACCACCAGTGACACGGCGGCGCAGCCCGAGACGTACCAGTAGAAGCCGGACTCGACGCCCGCCGACTTGAACCACAGCGCGACGTACTCCGCCGTGCCGCCGAACAGGGCGTTCGCGATGGCGTACGGCAGGGCCACGCCGAGCGCCCGAACGTGCGTCGGGAACAGTTCCGCCTTGACCACCGCGTTGATCGAGGTGTAGCCGGTGATGATGATCAGACCGACGAGCGACAGGATGAACGCGCCGACGAAGCCGGAGACGCTGGACAGCGCGGTCATGAGCGGTACGGTGCCGAGCATCGACCCGATGCCGAACGTGATCAGCAGCGGCCGCCGGCCGATCCGGTCGGACAGCCCGCCGGCGAGCGGCTGGATCAACATGAAGATGAACAGCGCCGAGAAGCTGACCAGCGACGCGGTCTCCTTCGGCAGGTTCGCGGTGTTGACCAGGTACTTGGTGAGGTAGGTCGTGTAGGTGTAGTACGCGACCGTGCCGCCCATGGTCAGGGCGATGACGAGCAGCGCTTCCTTCTTGTGGGCCATCAGCGCCTTGATGGTGCCGCGCTCGCTCTTCTCGCCGTCTTTGTCCTGCTCCTCCTCGTCGTACGCCTCGGTCTCCAGGAGGTTGCGCCGCAGGTAGAACACGACCGCCGCGCCGAGGGCGCCGATGATGAACGGGATGCGCCAGCCGTAGGAGTTGAGCGCCTCCTTGGTCATCGTGTTCTGCAGGATGATCTGCAGGCCCAGGCCGACGAGCTGACCGGCGGTCATCGACACGTACTGGAAGCTAGAGGCGAAGCCGCGCTTGCCCGCGGGGGTGGCCTCCGTCAGGTACGTGGCGCTGGCCGCGTACTCACCGCCCACGGAGATGCCCTGCAGGAGGCGGGCGATCAGCAGGACCACGGCGCCGAAGTAGCCGACCGACTCGTACGTCGGGGCGATGGCGATCAGCAGCGCGCTCAGCGACATCAGCGTGACCGTCATGGTCAGCGCCGCCTTGCGGCCCTTCGTGTCGGCGTAGCGGCCGAGGAGCCAGCCGCCGATCGGGCGCATGAAGAAGCCCACGGCGAAGATGCCCGCGGTGTTGAGCAATTGTGCGGTGGAGTTGCCATTGGGGAAGAAGGAGGCGGCGAAATAGACGGCGAAACTGCTGTAGACAAACCAGTCGTACCACTCGACCAGATTGCCGACGGAACCGCCGATCACTGCCTTCCACGGCACGCGGGGTTGGCTCACTGGATTACCTCCTGTGCGGGGCCTGGGGGGAGTAGGTGCAGGCCAGAGCCTCTCCGCAGAAGGTTCTTCCGACAAGGGGAGACGGGCTAGATCTAACGTCCGCTTAACATCAAGGAAACGGAGAGGTGAGATCAGGCCCGTTTTCCCGTCATTGCCGGTAGTTCTCCACCTCGCCGACCGGCCGGGCCTTGGCGCCGTCCGGGTTCTCGCCCGCGTCCCTTCTCGCCCTGCGCTGCCTGAGCAGGTCCCAGCACTGGTCGAGGGCCGTCTCCAGCTCCCTGACCCGCGCGTGCTCCTCGTCCGAGCTGACCTCGCCCGCCGACAGCCTGCTCCGCAACTCGTGCTCTTCGGTGACCAGATCACTGATCTTGGTGAGAATCTCGTTGTCACGCATGTCCAAGACTTTAGTTACTACGTGATAGAACACGGCCTATGCCTGGTATCGCGCTGGTAAGAAAGCCCGGCCCACGGATCTCCGAGGGCATCGTCACGCATGTGGAGCGCGAACCGGTCGACCACGAACGGGCCCTTGACCAGCACGAACGCTACGTCGCCGCGCTGGAGGGGGCCGGGTGGCAGGTACGCCACGTGGAGGCGGCCGACGACCTGCCCGACGGGCCCTTCGTCGAGGACATGGTGGTGGTCTGCGACCGGCTGGCCGTACTGACCAGACCGGGGGCGATCGAGCGACGGCCCGAGGTGGACACCGTGGCGGCCCTCGTACGGGAGCTCGGGGTCAAGTCCGTCAGAATCGCGCGGCCCGGCACGCTCGACGGCGGCGACGTCCTTCAGGTCGGCAGGACCGTGTACGTCGGCAGGTCGGCCAGGACCAACGACGAGGGGATCACCCAGCTCACCGCGTTGCTGCCGGAGCGGCAGGTGGTGCCCGTGGACCTGACCGGCGTCCTGCACCTGAAGTCGGCCGTCACGGCGCTGCCGGACGGCACGCTCATCGGCGACCCCGATCGCGCGGACCTGCCGGGACTGCTCGTGCCCGCCGAGGAATCGGGGGCGCACGTGGTGCTGCTGGGCGGCGACCGCGTGCTGATGGCCGCCTCCGCGCCGCGGACCTGCAAGATGCTTCAGGAACGCGGGCTGGAGGTGACGCTGGTGGACATCTCGGAATTCGAGAAGCTGGAAGGCTGCGTCACCTGCCTGTCGGTTCTCATCATGTGAGATCAAGGACGGTTTACCGCGAGACGTCTGGTAGCGTGCAAGGCATGCTGCGTGGCCTCCTTCTTAGCTGCCGCGGCGGGGGCCACTGAGGCCGGCTCCCTCGCCGCGGAGCGAGCCATGCGCGTCGGCCGCTTTTCTTTCGACCGACGAGGAGCTCCAGACATGACCGCCCAGCAGCCCAGCCCGATGCCTTTCCAGCGTTACCAGCCGTTCGAACCGATCCGGCTGACCGATCGCACCTGGCCTGATCGGGTCATCACCGAAGCACCGCGATGGTGCGCCGTGGACCTGCGTGACGGCAACCAGGCACTGATCGACCCGATGGACGCCCATCGCAAGCTGCAGATGTTCGAGCTGCTGGTGAAGATGGGCTACAAGGAGATCGAGGTCGGCTTCCCCGCGGCCAGCCAGACCGACTTCGACTTCATCCGGCAGATCATCGAAGAGGACCGGATCCCCGGCGACGTGGTGATCCAGGTGCTGACCCAGGCCAGGCCCGAGCTGATCGAGCGCACCTTCGAGTCGATCGAGGGCGCCAAGCAGGCCATCGTGCACCTGTACAACTCCACCTCCACGCTGCAGCGCCGGGTGGTGTTCGGGCAGGACCGCGACGGCATCACCGCCATCGCCGTCGAGGGCGCCAAGCTGGTCAAGAAGCTCGCCGACGCGACCGACGTGGACGTACGTTTCCAATACTCGCCCGAGTCCTTCACCGGCACCGAGCTGGACTACGCCGTCGAGGTCTGCGACGCGGTCAACGACGTGTGGCAGCCGACGCCCGACCGCAAGGTCATCGTCAACCTGCCGGCCACGGTCGAGATGGCCACGCCCAACATCTACGCCGACCAGATCGAGTGGATGCACCGCCACCTGAAGTACCGCGACTCGATCGTCCTGTCGCTGCACCCGCACAACGACCGCGGCAGCGCCGTGGCCGCCGCCGAGCTGGGCTACATGGCCGGGGCCGACCGCATCGAGGGCTGCCTGTTCGGCAACGGCGAGCGCACCGGCAACGTCTGCCTGGTCACCTTGGGCATGAACCTGTTCTCCCAGGGCATCGACCCGCAGATCGACTTCGGCGACATCGACGAGATCCGCCGCGTCGTCGAATACTGCAACCAGCTGCCCGTGCACCCGCGCCACCCGTGGGGCGGCGAGCTGGTCTACACCGCCTTCTCCGGCTCCCACCAGGACGCCATCAAGAAGGGCTTCGACCATCTGGAGGCCGACGCGGCCGCGGCCGGGGTGCCGGTCGACCAGTTCACCTGGGCCGTCCCCTACCTGCCGATCGACCCCAAGGACATCGGCCGCACCTATGAGGCGGTCATCCGGGTCAACAGCCAGTCGGGCAAGGGCGGCGTCTCCTACATCATGAAGGCCGACCACCAGCTGGACCTGCCGCGACGGCTGCAGATCGAGTTCTCCAAGGTCGTCCAGGCACGCACCGACGCCGAGGGCGGCGAGATCGGCTCGGCCGAGATGTACTCCATCTTCCGGGACGAATACCTGCCCAACCCGGCCAACCGCTGGGGCCGCCTCAGCCTGATGGCCCACCGCCACGAGTCGGCCGGGGACGACAAGGACCGCATCGGCGCCGACGTACGACTGGACGGCGAGATCCGCGAGATCGAAGGCGTGGGCAACGGCCCGATCTCGGCCTTCATCGACGCGATCGCCAAGGTGGGCATCCGGGTGCGGGTGCTCGACTATGTGGAGCATGCGATGAGCGCGGGCAGCGACGCGAAGGCGGCCTCGTACCTGGAGTGCGACGTCGACGGCCGGGTGCTGTGGGGGGTGGGGGTCGACGCCAACACCACGACGGCCTCGCTCAAGGCGATCATCTCGGCGGTCAACCGCGCGTCGCGCTGACCGTTCTCAGTCGACCGCGCCCCCTGAGCACGGTGTGGCGCGGTCGACTTACTGGTCCATTTCCCGCAGGATCTGGTCGATTCGGCTCTCTCGATTGTTCATGGCGCGATTGAAGGAGTGCATGACCTCCTCGAACTGTTCCATGGCCGCGTCAGGGGACGGTGGCGTCCGGCCGACGGCGTCGCGTAGCAGATCCTCGTGGTTTCTCTCGCAGTCGTCCTGTGCGCGCCGCACCGCGAGGGTGATCTCCTCGCCGAGGTCCTGGCTGCTCAGTTTCATGGCGCGTGGGTCGAGGCGCACCTCGGTGATGCGGCCGCCGGAGTCGGTACGGGCCCTGATCTTGCCGTCGGCGCTCTCGCCGGCGCCGTAGACGTCCTTGAAGCCGCCACCGGCTTTCTTCAGGCGGCTGTGTGCCTGTTCGGCTTCTTCTGAGATTCGGTGGAGTTCGTCCTGGTAGATATTTTTGGGGTCGACGGAACTCATGTTCTCCCTTTGGGGGCTTATCCGGTCGGGTTGGTCCGGTCGTAGTTCTTTCCGGTCTGGTTCAGAGTCAGGCCCGCGTTGTTCAGGTTCCACATCAGGGAGTCCATCCAGTCGATGGTGTTGGTGTAGAACTTCAGATAGTCGTCGGCCAGTTCCTGGGATCCCTCGGGGAGCAGGCCGAAGCAGGTGGACGTCGGCCTGGCCGACTCGGCGAAAGCGTTTCGGGGAGTGGACAGCAGGCTCGTCGATTCGTCGGTGGCCTTTCCTCCTTTCTTCAGGTCGTCCGTGGAATATCCGACTTCCTGGCTCTTTCCGGTCATCGCGCGCTCCAGTCGGTTATTTCAGATCCGGGAGTTTCAGTTTCGTACCTGGTTTCAGGGCATTGGGGTCCGAACCGATGACGTCGCGGTTGGCGTTGTAGATTTCGGGCCAGTATTTTTCGCTGCCGTAGACCCGCTTCGCGATGTCGGCCAGCGTGTCCTGCCCTGCGACCTGGTGTGACGATTGCTGGGGGGCGGGGGTGACGGGGGGCGCTGGCCGGCGGTCCATCAATGGGGGAGCATCAGGCTGCGGGTACTTCTTATGGTCGATGTGCGCCGGCGGCTCCGTCTGTTTGAAGGGGACGCCGATGGGTGGGGGAAGGTTGCGCAGGGCGGTGCCGGGAATGATCGCGCCGGTGGAGTTGAAGAGCTGGACCTGGAAGTCGCCGGTGATGCCGATCTTTTTGAGGGCGGCACCGTTCAGGGCGCCCCAGCCGCCGTTCAGCACCGCCACCTTCCCGATGTCCTTGACCATTTGCCCCAGCGTCTTGCCTTCGAGCCTGTCGTTGATGATCGTGTAGCCCGTTCCGGTCATGGCTCCTGCCGCGAAGAGGGCCTTGGCGCCGTACGCCTTCTTTGCCTTGTCCCAGCCGACGCGGCCCCAGGGGAAGGCCGACGATATCGCCGCGGAATTCACCATCTGCGCGTATTGGAGGCCGAAGGGCGCGAAGAACGACTGGCCCTTGAGCTCCCGGCCCAGGCCCACGAACATGAACTGGCCGGCGCCCAGCTGGAGGCCGAACATCTTGGCGTAGCTCTTGAAGGACGTCAGGGCCGTCTTGCCGAAACTCATGCCCTGCGTGCCGTTCAGCACCCAGTTCTGCGACTTGAAGACCGTCAGGCCCCTCCTGAGCGCCTTGCTCCTCTTCATCAGCTCGGCCAGCTTGCGCAGGGGTACGGCGACCTTTTTGAGAAACCAGATCAGCCGCGCCAGGATGGTGGCCGCGAGGCCGGCGCCCTGGGCGGCGATCTTGGCTCTGGCGACCCACGCGGCCCACCTGCCCATCACGCCCGTGAACATGGACAGGGCCACGCTGATCGCCAGCGCCTGGAGGATGGATTTCAGCAGCTCCCGGAACGCCCGTTTGGTCTCGTGGGTCGCCTCCTTGGCCATGAGGAGCACTTCCGACACGTGGCCGAGGCTCTTGACCAGCGCCTTCCGTTCGGCCGGGTCGAAGTAGGTGTCGACCATCTCCTGGTAGTGCGTGGCCGCGTCGCCGGTCCACTGCTTGCGGCCCTTTTGCACGGCCGGGTCGATGTTCTTGTCGCCCACGGTGTCCAGACTGGCGGCCAACTCCTTGCACGCCTCGGACATCTGCGCCAGCTGGCGTTCGTCGTTGTCGTTGCCCGCGGCCCTCATGGCGTTCATGATCGTCGTGATGAGCTGCGACAGCGCGTCGCCCTCAGCGGCTAGGTCCATGTACTCCCCTTCATGCGTCGCGCTGTTCTTGATCCGCAGACGCAGGAAGCGCTCGAGGTCCCCCTCCCATGCGGCTCCCGGTAGGGCAGGCGGCATCGGGTCATGTGGTCATGATCGCTGCGGTGCCCCGCATTGTGGCATGCGGACGGATGTTCGGCCAGAGATCCGAAGATCAAGGACGTCCGGTGATGAGTATGGCCCCGCGCATCACATCCGAACCTTAAGTGTTTGTTAGATCAGAGATGTGGATCTTGACGTTGTCGATCAAGGATGCATACGTTCGGTGACGTTTCGCGACTGTTCGCAGCGCCGTGACCATCGACGCCGTGACGGGCGATGCGACCTACCCCCCCACAGCCGAGACACCGTCTACAGACGGGAGAACGGATCATGGAACCCACCTACCTCATCTGCCTGCCCTTCGCCGGGGCCGGCGCCTCCTTCTTCAAGGGATGGCAGCGCTACCTGGCCGAGGGCCTGAGCATCCTGCCGGTGCAACTGCCCGGCCGTGAGGAGCGTTTCGTCGAACCTCCGCACACCGATGCCGCCCGCGCCGCGGACGAGGCGTGCTCGCAGGTGCTGCAGCGAATCGGCCCCGGTTCCCGGGTGGCCGTCTTCGGTCACAGCCTCGGGGCGGTGCTGGCGTACGAGCTCGCGCACCGGCTCAGCGGCGTGACCGGATTGCGGCTCGCCCGCCTGTACGTCAGCGGTTCCCCCGGGCCGTGGAACGGGCGGGAGAGTCGCGCCACCGGCCTGGCCGACGAGGAGTTCCTGGCCCGGATCCGTTCCTTCGCCGGATACTCGCACCCGGCCCTGGAGGACCCGGAGATGCGGGCGCTGCTGTTGCCCATGCTGCGCGCCGACGTAGAACTGCACGAGAGCTACCGACCCCAGTCCGACAAGCCGCTGTCCACACCGATCACCGCCGTACACGGTCTCGACGACGAGCTGGTGGACATGGCGTTGATCGCTCAGTGGGAGCGGGCCACCACCGCCGGGTTCAACACCGTCGAGCTCGACGGAGGGCACATGTACCTGGCCGATGATCCCGCTCCCCTGCTGCGGCTGATCGGCGCCGACCTGGCGACGCCGGAAGAGCGATGACGATGCGCCTGTCCGGGAAGACGGCCGTCATCACCGGCGCGGCCCGCGGGCTGGGCCGGGCCAGCGCCCGGATGTTCGCGCGGGAGGGCGCCGACCTGGTGCTGCTCGACGTCGCGCGCGACCTGCCAGGGGTGCCGTACGCGCTCGGCTCCGCCAGTCAGCTCGAATACACGGCCGAACTCTGCCGGGAGTTCGGCGTCTCCGTCATGACCAGGCAGGCCGACGTACGGGAGACGCACGAAGTCGAGGCCGCGGTGTCCATGGCGGTCGGGCGCTTCGGCCGCATCGACGTCCTCGTCAACAACGCCGGCATCGCCGCCCCTTCCGGCAAGATGGCGCACGAGATCGACGAACACGAGTGGCAGTTGATGATCGACGTCGATCTCTCCGGTGCGTGGCGCGCCATCCGCGCGGTCGGCAAACTGATGGTCGAGCAGCGCTCCGGCAGCATCGTCAACATCGCCTCGACCGCCGGGCTGGTGGGATATCGGCACTTCGCCGGATATGTGGCCGCCAAGCACGGTCTCATCGGCCTGACCAAGGCCGTCGCGCTCGACTACGCCCCGCGCAAGGTCCGGGTCAACGCCCTGTGCCCTGGCTCCGTCCGCGATGACCCCCAGGTCGAGGGCCGGATGCTGGCGGAGATCGCACGTTCGCTCGACGTGCCGGTGGGCGAGCACGAGGAGGCCTTCGTGCAGGCCCAGCCCATGAACACCCTCATCGAGCCGGACGACGTCGCCTCGGCCGCCTTATGGCTGGCCTCCGACGAATCCCGGCAGGTCACCGGCAGCGTACTCACCGTCGACGGCGGCTTCACCGCACGCTGACGCCCGCACTTTCACCACGACCACGCTCTGGAGATCACCGCGTGCCCCGAACCGATCTCATCCCCCCGGACCGCTCGCCCTCCGCACACTGCCATGCCCGGCGCGTCAGGCTGCCCGATGGCGTTGGTGCCACCTGGCTGGCCGGGCTCTTCGAACGCGCGGTCCGCACCTGGTGGGGGGACACGCCTGACCGGCTGCCCCGGCTCTGGGACGAGCGGGTTCCGGCCGACTGCGACTCCGCGGTGGCGGACCGCCGCGTCGAGGCCGAACTGCACCGTCCTTTGGACGCCGAGGGCGCCCTGCTGCGCGCGGTGCTGCTGCACTACGCGGACGGGCCCGCCGACCTCGTGCTCGTCGCCCATCGCGCCAATCTCGACGCCCTGTCACTGCGCACTGTGGCCGATGTACTCACCGGTCGGGCTCGGTATGAGGAGGCCACGTACGAGAAGGCAGGTCACGCCGCCGCGGACGCCGAAACGCTCAAAAGATGGCGGGAAGCGGATTTTTCCGGACGCATTGCGTGGGCCAGTGGCGACGACACGGCGGGTGACCGTACCGGCCTGGTCACCGTGGCGATCCGCGAGGCCGGGCCGGACGTGCCGGCCACGATGGCGGCGGCGGTCGGGCTGGTGCTCGGGCGGTACGAGAACCAGGAGAATCCGGTCGTCGGCGTGCTCGGCCCCGTGCCCGAGCGGCCGGAAGGAGCGCTGGGAGCGTTCGACGTCGGACTCCTGCTGGCGCTGGACCTTTCGGGCGCGCGCACCGCAGGGGAGTTGGTGGCCGAGACCGCCCAAGCGCTGGCCTCGGACGGCGGGCGGTGCGACGGGCGGCAGTACGCCGAACTCCTCGCGGAGACCGGCGGCCGGGTCGTGGCCGGTCTGCTCACCGACGGGCCGGCGGACAGCGGCTCCGGTACGCACGTTCCATGCCAGACAGCCCCGTTCCCGCTCACGATCGTGCCCGGCCACACCCCGGACGGCGGCCTTCAGCTGGTGGTACGCCATCGGCTGGAAGACGTGGACGCCGACTCGGCAAGGCGCTTCGCCCGCCACGTCGTCCGCGCCTACGAGCAGCTGGCCAACGCGCCCGCCGGCCTGGTCCCCGCCGACGTCGAGCTGATGGACGAGGCGGAGACACGGCAGGTGGTCGCCCTCGGCCGTCCGTTACGGCGGCTGGACTGGCGGCCGGAGCGGATCGACGACGTGTTCGCCTCCCGGGTGGCGGAGCGTCCCGACGCGGTGGCGCTCACCTGCGAGGGCCGCTCCCTGACCTACGCGGAACTGGACGCGCGCGCCGACCGCTTCGCCGCCGCCCTCCTCGACCGGGGCGTGCGTCCGGGGGAGCGCGTCGGCGTCTGCCTCGGACGCGCGCCCGATCTCGTGGTCGCCATGCTGGCCGTGCTCAAGGCGGACGCGGTGTACGTGCCCATGGATCCGGCCTACCCGGCCGACCGGCTGGCGTTCACGGCTCAGGACGCCGCATTACGCGTCGTCATCGCGGACAGGGACTTTCCCGGGGGCGGACCGGCGAGCGTGGTCAGGCCCGAAGAGCTGGAGACCTGCGGGCGCGAGGCAGGCGGTGCCGGTCCAGGGCGGCGGGGGCCGGGTGAGGCCGCGTACGTCATCTACACCTCGGGCTCGACCGGGCGCCCGAAAGGCGTCGTGGTGCCGCATCGCAACGTCATCGCCCTGCTGTCGGCCACCCGTGAGGATTTCGGGCTCGGTCCCGGTGACACCTGGACGCTCTTCCACTCCAGCGCGTTCGACTTCTCCGTCTGGGAGATCTGGGGAGCGCTGCTCACCGGTGCCCGGCTGGTCGTGGTGCCGTACTGGGTCTCTCGCTCGCCCGAGGAGTTCCGCGAGCTGCTGGCGCGCGAGCGCGTCACCGTGCTGAACCAGACGCCGTCGGCGTTCGCCCAGCTCATGGAGGCCGACCGGCGGCAGGACGAGCGGCTGGCGGTCCGGCTGGTGATCTTCGGCGGTGAACCGCTGGACGCCCGGCCGTTGCGGGCCTGGTTCGACCGGTATCCGGAGGATCGGTGCCGGCTGGTCAACATGTACGGCATCACGGAGACGACGGTGCACGTGACGGCGCAGAACGTGACCCGCCGTGAGGCGATGACCGGGTCGCGGTCCGTGGGGCATGCCCTGCCCGGCTGGCACCTGTACGTCCTCGACGAGCGCGGCCGTCCCGTGCCGTGCGGCGTCCCCGGCGAGATCCACGTCGGGGGAGACGGAGTCGCCCTGGAGTACCTGGACCGTCCCGAGCTGACCGCGCAGCGCTTCCTGCCCGATCCCTTCACGATGGGCCGCGTCTACCGCAGCGGCGACCGGGGCAGGCTACTGCCCGATGGCCGGCTGGAGCACCTCGGCCGTCTCGATACCCAGGTCAAGCTGCGCGGATTCCGCGTCGAGCTGGACGAGATCCGCAACGTCCTGCTGGACGACCCCTCCGTCACGGCGGCCGCCGTGGTGCTGAACGGCGATCGGGACGCCGCAGGAGCGCGCATCGACGCGTACGTGGTGCCGGCCGGCGGCGATCCGGCGGCGATGCGGCAACGAGCCGCCAAGGTGTTGCCGGAGCACATGCTGCCCGCCACCATCACGCCCCTCGACACGCTGCCACTCACCGCCAACGGCAAGCTCGACGTTCGCGGGCTTCCCGTGCCGGTCATCGCGCCCGCCGCGCCGATCCGGGCTCCGTCAGGTGAGCTGGCGGGCGCGCTCGCCGCGGTGTGGGAGTCGGTGCTCGGCGTGCCTGTCGGTCCCGACGACAACTTCTTCGAGCTCGGCGGCAACTCCCTGTACGCCATGCGGGTGGCGGCGGCCATGCGCGACCGCGGTCTGCCCGCCTTTCCGATGCGCGAGCTGTACCTGCACCCGACGGTGAACGGCCTCGCGGGGGTGATCTCCCATGAGTGATCGGCTGCTGGACGGCAGCGACGGCACGGCCACGGACTATCCCCGAGACAGCCGCGTCGAGCGGCTCTTCGCCGAGCAGGCCGAGGCGGCGCCCGGCCACCCGGCGGTGGTGCACGGAAACACCACGCTCACCTACGCCGAGCTGCACCACCGCAGCACTCTGCTGGCCCAGAGGTTACGCCGCGATGGGCTGCGTCCCGCCGAACCTGTGGCGCTGCTGCTGCCGCGTACCCCCGACCTGATCGTCGCGGCGCTCGCCGTGCTGAAGGCCGGCGGGTTCTACGTGCCGATGGACCCCGCCCATCCGGCGGATCGGATCTCCCAGCTGATCGAGGACAGCGGCACCGGCCTCCTGCTGACCACGCGAGAGCTGACCACGCGAGAGCCGGCCCGCGGGCCGGCCATCGCGGTGGACGCCCAGGACTGGTCGGCCGAACCCGAGGCGGACGAACCCGAGGCCGACCTCCCCGCGTCGGACGTCGCGTACTTGATGTACACCTCGGGGACCACCGGACGGCCCAAGGGCGTGCTGGTCCCGCATCGCGGCATCGTCCGTCTGGTGCGGGGCGTCGGCTATGTACGGCTCGACTCCACGGCCATGATCGCGCAGATCGGGGCGACCGGTTTCGACGCTTCCGTCTGGGAGACCTGGGCCGCCCTGCTCTGCGGTGGGACCGTGCACATCCTCGATCGGGAGACGTTCCTTGACGGCGCGGAGCTGAGGCGGGCGCTGGCGGACGGGGGTATCACCACGGCGCTCTTCACCTCCGCGCTGTTCGGTCAGCTCGCGGACGAGGACCCGACCGTGTTCGGGCCGCTGCGGGACCTGCTGGTGGGAGGTGACGTGCTCTCGGCCAAGCACGCCAGGTCCGTGCTGCGGGCCAATCCGGGTCTGCGGCTCGTCAACGCGTACGGGCCGACCGAGAACGCGGTCATCTCCACCTGCCACGAGGTTCGCGAGCCGATCGGCGAACGCGTGCCCATCGGCCGCCCAGTGCCCAATACCACCGCGTACGTGCTCGACCAGGACCGGCAACCGCTTCCAGCGGGCGTCGCCGGCGAGCTGTACGTCGGCGGCGACGGGTTGGCGCTCGGCTACCACGGGCGCCCCGACCTGACCGCGCGCGCCTTCGTCCCCCACCCTTTCCGGCCAGGAGAGCTCCTCTACCGGACGGGCGACCGGGCGCGCAGGCTGCCCGACGGGTCGATCGACTTCCTCGGCAGAACGGATCACCAGATCAAGGTGCGCGGTCTGCGCGTCGAGCCGGCCGAGATCGAGGCCGCGCTACTGGCCCGCCCCGGAGTGCGCGAGGCGGTGGTGGTGGAGCGGCGCGCTCCGGATTCGTCCGACGGCCACTTGCGCGCGTACGTCTCGGGCGAGCGGTCCCTGGAACCGGAGCGACTGCGGACGGAGATCGAGCGCGCGCTGCCCGCTCACATGGTGCCCGCCCAGATCGTGGTGCTGCCCGCGCTGCCGCTGAACGTCAACGGGAAGGTGGACCGAGCCGCGCTGCCCGAGCCGATCCCCGCAGGCGGCGGGACGGCTGGGGACGAGCTCGAGCGAGAGCTCGTCGAGCTGTGGGAGGACGTCCTCGGCGTGCGCGGGATCGGCGTCGACGACCCGCTCGACCGGCTGGGCGGCAGCTCCCTCACCGCGACCCGGCTGGCCGCCAGGGTGCGGAAGAGGTTCGGGGTGGCTTGCCCGGTCTCGGCCGTGCTGGCGGTCCGTACGGTGTCAGCGCTGGCCGACCTGGTCCGTGCCGCGGACGGCGCCGACGTGGTGGGGCCGCGTCCGTACCAGGCCACCGAGCGGACCCCGCTGTCACCCCAGCAGAAGGGCGTCTATGTCGAGCAGATCAAGGACCCGTCCAGCACCCAGTACAACCTGCCGATCGTCGTCGACCTCCCTGGCCGGATGGACGCCGGACGGGTGCGCGCCGCTCTGGCGACCCTCGTCGAGCGGCACGAGATCCTGCGCACCGACGTGGCCGTGGGCGACGACGGGCAGCCGTACCAGCGCGTTCACGAGGTGCTTTGTACGACGCTGGATGAGGTCGGACTGTTTCGCGGTGCGAATCTCGACGGCTGGACCGAGAGGTGGATCCGCGCCTTCGACGTCCATCAGGCCCCCCTGTGGCGTGCGGCCCTGGCGCGGCACGACCATGGGACCCGGCTGGTGCTGGACATTCACCACCTCCTCACCGACGGCCGCTCGCTCGCCCTGCTGATGGCCGAGTGGGCCGCGCTGCTCAGGGGCGAGCCGCTCCCCGAGGTGGAGCTGCGTTACCGGGACTTCGCGCAGTGGGCGAACGGGCCGGAGCGGCGCGCGCTGTCCGAGACCCAGCGTGGCTTCTGGGCCGAGACGTTCGCGCGGCCGGTCAAACCTCTCGACCTGCCCATCGACCTGCCCCGGCCCGCGGTCCGCCGGACGGAGGGGGACCACCTGCCGTTCGCGTTCGGCGCGGAGCGCAGCCACGCGGTCAGGGAGCTGGCCCGCGCCGAGGGGGTGACGGCGTTCCAGGTGATCCTGGCCGTGTACACCGTCTTCCTCGGACAGGTGAGCGGGGGCGACGACGTGACGGTCGGGACGCCCTTTTCCGGACGGCACCTGCCGGGGGTGGACCGGGTTCAGGGGATGTTCGTCAACACCCTGTGCCTGCGCGCGTACCCGGCCCCCGAGCTGCCGTTCCGCGCGTATCTGCGAGCCGTGGCCCGGCACGCGCTGGCTGCCGGGGACCACCAGGATCACGCGTTCGACGCTCTGGTGGCGATGCGGGGGGAGCATGACTTCAGCCGCCACCCGCTCTTCGACGCGTTCTTCGCGATGCAGGACACGGGGCTGCACCAGGTGGACTTCCTCGGCGCTCGGCCCCGGTGGCGGCCGGAGGCCACCCGGCGCACGATCTTCGATCTGGACCTGCAGGTCGAGGACTCACCCGACGGGTACGAGGCCCGGCTGGCGTACGCCACGAACCTCTTCCTGCGCCCCACCGTGGAGACGTTCCGGGACGAGTTCCTGTCCTTGCTCGACGCGGCACTCGCCGAACCGGACACGCCGCTCGGCGAGCTCGGCCGGGCGCCTTCGGCCCGGCCCGGCCTGCCCGCGCTCGCGTTCGACTTCGACTTCTGAACTGGAGGGGCCATGCAGTCCATCGAGACCCTGGGCAGGCTCAAGGTCGCGGCCGCGAAGCGTCGCCGCGAGGGGGTGTTCTGGCGCGCCCAGCTCGCGGCGCTGCCCGAGCGCACCGGCTTCCCGTCCGACACGCACGGTGGTTCGCCAGGGGAGGCGGCGCGCGCGGTGACCGCGCTCGACCTCGGCCCCGAGCTGGCGGCCAGACTCGGCAAGCTGGCCCGAGGCCAGGACATCGCCCTGCGTTCCGTGCTGATCGCCGTGCTAGGCGCGTTGCTCCAGCGTTACGGCGGCGGCGAGGAGTCCGTGCTGGCCACCGCTCCTGTCCCCGTGCCCGGCAGTCCCGCGCCGCTGGCCTCCTCGCTGGTGCTGCGGCTGCCGGTCACGCGGGACACCACGCTGCGCGGGCTGCTGGGCGAGGTCGGGGACCGGCTGCGGGCCGCGATCGAACACCAGGACTACCCGATCGAGCTGCTCGCCGCCGAGTTCGGGACCGCGGCGGGGGAGGGGGACGATCCGTTCGCCGACGTGCTCGTGGACGCGGTACGCGACGAGGCGGATCCCGCCGGACGGCCCGGCTTCCCACTCGCCTTCGCCTTCGTACGCGGACCGGCCGGGCTGGCACTGGAACTGCGGCACCGGACCGGCACGCACGGCCCCGACACCGCCCGGCGGCTTCTCACGCACTGCGTGATGCTGCTCGACCAGGCCACCGCCTCGCCCGACACGGCGATGGCCGCCTTCGACCTGCGATCCGACGACGATCTGGCGCTGATCGACAAGGCGAACGACACGGACGCCGCCTTCGAGGACTCGGTGCGGCTCGACGAGCTCTTCAGCCGCCAGGTCACCGCGACCCCTGACGCCGTGGCCGTGGTGGGCGACGGCTTCCTGCTCACGTACGCCGAGCTGAACGCCCGTGCCAATCGCCTGGCGCACACGCTGCGCGCCCGCGGCGTGGGCCGCGACGACCTCGTGGCCGTGCTGGCGGATCGCTCGCCGGAGATGCTCGTCGCCGTCTACGCCGTGCTGAAGGCGGGGGGCGCGTACCTGCCGATCGACCCGGGCAACCCGCGTGACCGCATCGCGTACATCCTCCATGACAGCGCCGCCCGCCTCGTCCTCACCCAGCGCCGCCACCAGGAGCTGGTCGGCGACGACGTCGCCGTCCTCGACCTCATGGACGAGGGGACCTACGCGCAGGAGGTGAGCACGCCGCCGGTCGAGGGCGGCGCCCGCGACCTCGCGTATGTCATCTACACCTCGGGTTCGACGGGTGCTCCCAAGGGCGTGCGGATCGAGCACCGGTCGGTCGTCAACCGCATCGGCTGGATGCAGAAGGCGTACCCGATCAGCTCCGCGGACGTCATCATGCAGAAGACGCCCACGTCGTTCGACGTCTCGGTGTGGGAGCTGTTCTGGTGGACGTTCGCGGGGGCGTCGGTGTGCCTGCCCGAGCCCGGCGCGGAGCGGGAACCGGAGGCGCTGACCGCCGCGGTCGAGCGGCACGGCGTCACCACGATGCACTTCGTGCCGTCCATGCTGGGGGCCTTCCTCGACTTCATCTCAGGACCGGGTGAGCAGCGGAGGCTGGGCACCTTGCGGCAGGTGTTCGCCAGCGGCGAGGCGCTGCCGGCCCACCACGTGCGACGCTTCCACGAGGTGGTCACGGGATGCCGGCTGATCAACCTGTACGGGCCCACCGAGGCGGCCGTCGACGTCACCCACTACGCCTGCCACGGCCGCGAGAACATGGTGCCGATCGGGCGGCCGGTCGACAACACGCGCGTCCACGTGCTCGACGCGGACCTGCGACCCCAGCCCGTCGGCGTCCCGGGGGAGCTGTGCGTCGCCGGGGTCCAGCTGGCTCGCGGGTATTTGCGTCGCCCTGAACTGACGGCCGAACGCTTCGTCGCCGCGCCCCAAGCGGGCGAGGAGCGCGTCTACCGTACGGGGGACCTGGCCCGCAGGCTGGCCGACGGCGGCATCGAGTACCTGGGCCGCATCGACCACCAGGTCAAGCTGCGGGGATACCGCATCGAACCGGGTGAGATCGAGGAGCGGCTGCGGCAGCACGCCGCTGTGAGGGACGCCGTCGTCATCCCCCGCGGCCAGGATCATCTGTGCGGTTACGTCGTGGCCGCCGAGCCCCTGCCCGAGGATGAGCTCAAGGAGCACCTGAGGCGCACGCTGCCGGAGTACATGGTCCCCGCCCGCCTCGTCACGCTCGCCTCGTTCCCGCTCAGTCCGAGTGGCAAGCTGGACCGCCGCGCGCTGCCCGACCCCGGCGAGCCGGCCCGCGCGGTGGACCACGTCGCCCCGCGCACGCCGCAGGAGGCGGACCTGGCCCGCGTCTGGGCCGAGGTGCTAGGCGTCGAATCGGTCGGTGTGCACGACAACTTCTTCGCGCTCGGCGGCAACTCGATCCACTTCGTCACCGTGCTGGCCAGGGCACGCGCGTGCGGCCTCGACTTCACCTTCCAGCAGCTCTTCGAGAATCCGACCATCGCGAGTCTGGTCGCTCTCGCGCGGGACGCGGATCAGGCGACGCGCCCGCTCGGGCCGTTCGAGCTGCTGACGCCCGAGGACCGGGCGAAGATCCCGGCCGGGGTGGCCGACGCCTACCCGATGACGCAGCTCCAGGCGGGACTGGTCTTTCAGAGCGAACTGTCACACAACACAGTCGAATATCACGACATCATCAGCTACACGATTCAGAGTTCGTTCGACGCCGGATGCTTCGAGCGGGCGGTCCGGCACATCGTCGCCGCGAACCCGATCTTCCGTACCAGCTACCACCTCACCGGCTACGGCGAGTACCTGCAGCTCGTTCACGAGGACGCGCCGTCACCGCTGTACATCGCCGACCTGCGCGGCATGAACGAGGACGAACAGGACGCCTGGTACCACGTATGGGCGGAGCGGGAGAAGGCTCATCGCTTCACCTGGACCGAGCCCGGCCTCGTCCGGTTGCACGTGCACGTGCTCGGCGACGACCTGTTCCGCTACACGCTCAGCCAGCACAACTCCGCACTGGACGGCTGGAGCATCACCCTGGTGCACACCACGCTGTTCGACACCTACTACCGGCTGCTCGACGGACAGCCGCTGCCTGACGTGGAGCCGGACGGGTACGCGCGCGACTACGTCTCACTGGAGCGCCGGTCCCTCGCCGACGAGGGCCACCGCTCCTACTGGGCGGGCGTGCTCGAAGGCGGCACCTTCACCGAGGTGCCCCGCACGAGGGAATCGGCGTCGCCGGACGTCTTCCCCGTCGTCTTCCACGAGGTGGAGTTCCCGCGCGGCCTGTCCGACCGGATCGTGGCGCTGGCCGAGGCGCTGTCCGTGCCGGTCAAGAACGTCGCGATGGCCGCGCACGTCAAGGTCCTCTCCCTGATCACCGGCGAGCGCGACGTCATGACCGGGTACGAGCACAGCGGCCGGCCCGAGGCGGAGGGCGCCACCCGTTCGATCGGCCTGTTCCTCAACACGGTGCCCTTCCGGGTGCGCACGGGCGAGGGCTCCTGGGAGAGCCTCGTGCGCGACGTCTACCAGGCCGAGGTCGAACTGCTGCCCGCGCGGCGATACCCGATGGCGCGGATGAAGCACGACCTGGGGACGCAACAGGCGCTGTTCGAGACGGCCTTCAACTTCACGCACTTCTACCTGCTCAGGCAACTGGAGGAGCTCGACGGCTTCTCCCTGCTCGATGTGCGGGCCAACTCGGAGACGGAGTTCGTGCTGCGCGCTGAGTTCTCCAGGCACTTCATCACCGACGAGGTACGGCTCAGCCTGCACTACCACGCCCACCTCTTCGAGCCCTGGCAGGTGGCGCGGATGGGGGCGTACTACATCGCCGCGTTCGAGCAGATGACAGCCGATCCGGCCGCCCTCCATCACCTCGCCGATCTGCTGCCCGGCGAGGAGAGCGCGGCGCTGATCACGATGGAACAGAGCGAGAGCGTCCTGCCGAAGCTGGCAGACCATTATCGGGCGCGGGTCGTCGACGAACACGGCCTGCGGGTGCCCTTCGCCACGCCGGGGCGGATCGTGCTGATCGCCAACGGGGTCACGATCCCCACCACAGGTGTGTACGGACGCCGCATGCCCGGCGGCCTTGAGCTGTTCCAGGCACCCCGACGCCTGACGTTTCACCGTTCCGAAGAGCGGAGTGCCGAGGGGGAGACGGGCCGTCGTCCCACCGGAGCGGTGGGACCGCGCATCGCGGAGGCGTGGTCCAGGGTGCTCGACGTGCCGCTGGAGCAGATCACCCTCGACGGCAACTTCTTCGAGCTCGGCGGCAGCTCGCTGTCGGCCATGCGGGTGGTCATGGAGTTGGAGGGGCTCGTGTCACTCACCGACCTGATGCGCAACTCCACCCTGGGACCGCTGTGTGAGGTGGCCGAGGCTCGTCTGAACGAGGGCGCGCCCCGCTCGCCGCTGCTTCGCTCGCTGTCGGCCGACCCCGACCGAGCCCGGTCCGTCCTTGTGTGCTTTCCCTACGCGGCCGGCAACGCCGTCAACTTCGAGCCGCTGGCCACCGCCCTCGACAAGGCGGGCGCCGACGTGGCCGTCTATGGCGTGGAGCTGCCGGGCCACGACCCCGGCCATCCGGACGAGCCCTTCCTGTCCATCGAGGAGGCGGCGCGGCGGGTGGTGGAGGAGATCCGCGGTCTCGCCGACCGGCCCGTGGTGCTCTGGGGCCACTGCGTCGGCTCGGCTCTGGCCATCGAGACCGCACGCCTGATGGAAGCGGCCGGAAACGCGCCGCTCCACGTCTTCGTGGCCGGAAAACTGCTGCACGACGCCCGGACCACTCGCGAGTCCATGGAGCGGGTGGACGCGATGACGGATGAGGACATCGTGCGCTGGCTCGTCGAGGCGACCGGTTACTCCGGGCTCGACGTGCTCTCACCCGAGCAGGCGGCCTTCGTCACCAGGACGTTCCGGCACGACTCCGGTTCGGCCAACGGCTATCTGCTGGCGGCGGCCGAGCGAGGGCCCGTCGCCAGGCTGCGCGCGCCGCTCACGGTCGTCCATGCCTCGGACGATCCGCTGACCCCTGACCACCGGCGGAGGTACGAGGACTGGTCGCTGTTCGCCGATCGGCCGCGGCTCGCGGAGCTCGGGCCCTTCGGCCACTACTTCTGCCGGACGGCCCCGGACGCCGTGGCCACACTGCTGCACGGGTTGGTGCCGTGTTCGGAGGATCAGCCGGGACCACGTACGGAAGACCAGCCGGCACCCCCTACGGAAGACCCGCCGGTTTCACTTACGGAAGATCAACGGAGCGAAGCGCACTGACATGACCACCACGAACACCCCCCAGGCGGTCACACCGCTGACCCCCGGCCAGCAGTACCTCGCCGGAGCGAGGAGCATGGTGCCGTTCCTCGCCTCCGCCATTCCCATGGGCATCGCCGGAGGCGTACTCGGACTGTCGAGCGGGCTCTCCGGCTGGGCGACCCTGGGCCTGGCGATGGCCGTGAACTCCGGCACCGCCCAGTTCGTCGGCTTCGCCCTCATCGCCGGCGGCACGGGCTGGGCCGCGATCATCCTCACCACGCTCATCCTGGGGCTCCGGATGCTCCTCTACTCCACCATCCTGATCCCGTACATCAAGGAAGTGCCCCAGCGGTGGCGGGTGCTGCTCGGGTTCGGGCTGATCGACGAGGTCTTCTTCGTGGCGATCGAACGGCTGAGGAAGGGCGAACTCACCCACAACAAGCACATGTTCTTCCTCGGGGCGTCCTCACTGCTGTACGTCACCTGGATGCTGTGCACGGCGATCGGCATGTCCCTCGGCTCGGCCGTCCCAGACGTGCGAGGGCTCGGACTGGACTTCCCGGTGACCGCCATGTTCATCGCCATGCTCGCGATCGGGCTGGCGAACTGGCGCGTGGCCGCGGCCATCTGCGCCGCGGGGGTGACCGTGATGCTGGCGCGGGACCTGCCGTACAACCTCGGCGTCGTGCTGGCCGCGGTGGTGGGAGCGGTGGTGGGGGCCGCGTGCGAGTACGCGGCGAAGACGAGGACGAAGGAGATCGCCCGATGAGCATGGCGCTGCTGATCCTCGGCATGGGGTTGTGCAGTTTCCTGCCGCGCTACCTGCCGCTGGCCCTCTTCGCCGACAGGGAGATGCCGCCGCTGGCGGAGACGCTGCTCAGGTACACGCCGCCGGCCGTGCTGGCCGCATTGGTGTTCCCGGCCGTCCTCGCGCCTTCGGGGGACGGCGTCGAGCTGACCCTGACGAACCCTTATCTGATAGGCGGCGTGGTCACCTTCCTCGTGGGTTTGGTATCGAAGAGGTTCCTGCTCGTGACAGCTGTCGGAATTGCCGCTTTCTATCTCAGTCGCTGGCTTGTCGGCTGAATGTTATAGGCGTCTTAAGTTTGTCGAAATTCATTTGACACCCGACATCGTGCGGGCGATTTCGCATGCCCGCACAACGGCTCTCAACTGGTGAGACATCCTTGACAATCAGCTATTGCGAGATGATCCTGCCGCCGTTAAAGTATGGCCCGCAGGTGCGGACTCGCAATAAAGAGACGGGGCATCTTTCGCGTTCGGTCTGTGCCTCAGGCGAAACGACCAAGAAAGGATGACCGGGTCTCCATGACGACCGTGTCCGCTGAGAAAGAATCACGTGCCTTAAACGTGACCATGCGCGTGCTGAACAGCGTCGAACGCGCCGGTAATAAGCTGCCTCATCCGTTCTGGCTCTTCATCATCCTGAGCGTCGTGCTCATGGCGCTGAGCTGGATCCTGTCGGCGGCCGGAGTGTCGGCGGTCAACCCCGCCGACAAGACGACCGTCGCGGTGAAGAACCTGTTGTCGAGCGAGGGCGTCACGCTGATGCTCGGCGACGCCATCAAGAGCTTCACCACCTTCCCCCCGCTGGGCACGATCCTGGTGGTCATGCTCGGCGTCGCGGTGGCCGACAGAGCGGGGCTGCTCTCGGCGGTCCTGCGCCGGGGCGTCTCCCGCGTACCGGCCCGGTGGGTCACGTTCGCGCTCGCCTTCACCGGCATGGTCTCCCACGTGGCCGCCGACTCGGCGTACATCGTGCTGATCCCGCTGGGCGGCCTGGCCTTCTACGCGGTCGGCCGCAGCCCGATCGTCGGCGTCGTGGTCGCGTTCGTCTCGGTCGCGGCCGGCTTCGACGCCAGCCCGGTGGTCACCCCGCTCGACGTCATCCTGGGCGGCATCACCACCGACGCCGCGCACACCATCGACCCGAGCTACACCGTCACCCCGCTCGCCAACTACTTCTTCTCCATCGGCTCGTCGGTCGTGCTGTCCATTGTCATCACCGTGGTGACGGAGACGATCCTCACCAAGCGGGCGGCGAGCATGCCGATCGACGAGGACGCCGAAGTGGGCGACCTAGGCGCGCTGGAGCTGTCCGACAAGGAGCGGCGCGGGCTGCGCTGGTCCGGCGTCGCGCTGCTGGTGATCGCCGCGCTGATCGCGCTGTCCATCATCCCGGCCGACTCACCGCTACGCGGCGAGGGCGGCAGCCTGGTCACCGGCCCGCTGCTGAACGCGATCTCCGTCATGCTCGGCGTCGCCTTCTGCCTCGTCGGAATCGTGTACGGCCGCGTCGCCGGCACCATCAAGAGCGGCAACGACGTGCCCACGTTCATGGCCGAGGGCATGCGCGAGATGGCGCCGGTCCTCGTGCTGTTCTTCGCCATCTCCCAGTTCCTGGCCTACTTCAAGTGGACCGGCATCGGCACCATCGTCGCGATCAACGGCGCGGACCTGCTGAAATCCGCCGGGATCAACGGCCCGATGATCTTTGTCGGCATCCTGATCATCGTCACCTTCATCAACCTGCTGATCACCAGCGGCTCCGCCCAATGGGCGCTGGTCGGCCCGGTCTTCGTGCCGATGCTGATGCTGCTGAAGATCTCGCCGGAGGCCACCCAGGCGGTCTACCGCATCGCCGACTCCTGCACCAACGCCCTGAGCCCGATGAGCCCCTACTTCGTGCTGGTCCTCGGCTTCATCCAGCGCTACCGCAAATCGGCCGGCATCGGCACGCTGATCGCCCTCACCATGCCGTTGTGCCTGATCATGCTCGTGGTCTGGACACTGTTCTTCCTGGCATGGTGGGCGCTCGGCATCCCGCTGGGCCCCGGCGTTCCCTCCTAACTCTCGCCCGAACCCTCACCCGAACCCTCACCCGAAACGGAAGGATCCTTTAGTGACACCGGCTCCCACGTGGACCCGCCAGGCGCTCCCTGCCATGCTCGACGACCTGCGCACGCTCGTCGAACTGGAAAGCCCGAGCAACGACAAGCAGCTCCTGGACGGGGCACTCGACGCGATCTTCCGCTGGGCGGTGGACCGCGCCGGGGAGCCGGACGAGTTCACCCGTCACGACGGCGGCCAGTACGGCGACGTGCTGGAACTGACCTACCAGGGCACCGCCCCCGGCTTCGTCCTGCTGGTCGGCCACTACGACACCGTGTGGCCGGTCGGCACCCTCGCGGACTGGCCGTGGCAGATCACCGACGGCGTCATCAGCGCACCCGGCGTCTTCGACATGAAGACAGGCCTCGTCCAGGCGGTCTGGGCGGTACGCGGGCTGCGCGAGCTGGGCCTGCCGCATCCCACGGTCCGCCTGCTGTTCAACGGCGACGAGGAGATCGGCAGCCCGGCCTCCCGCGCCCGCATCGAGGCGGCCAGCGCCGGGGCACTGGCCAGCCTGGTCTTCGAGGGCGCCATAGACGGCGCGGTCAAAACCTCCCGCAAGGGCGTCGGCATCTTCCAGGTGTCCGTCACCGGGATCGAGGCCCATGCCGGCCTCGACCCCACCGCCGGTGCCAGCGCCATCCACGCCATAGCCGACCTGATCACCCAGATCGCCGACCTGGGCGCCCCCTCGCTCGGCACGACGGTCAACGTCGGCCTGGTCAGCGGCGGCACCGGCACCAACGTCACCGCAGGCCAGGCAACGTGCGGCATCGACGTACGCGTGTCCGACCCGGCCGAGATGGCCCGGGTGGACGCCGCACTCACCTCGCTGCGCGCCCCCGACCCCCGGGTCTCGGTGGCGCTTTCCGGCGAATGGAACCGGCCGCCCATGACACCCAACCCCGCTTCCCAGGACCTGTACGCCAGGACGTACAAGGTGGCGATCGAGCACGGCTGGGACCTCCGTGAGGCCGGCGTCGGCGGGGCCAGCGACGCCAACTTCATCTCAGCCCTGGGCCGGCCCGTCCTCGACGGACTCGGTCCCGTCGGAGCGGGATCCCATTCCCGAGGGGAACACGCCATCGTCGAACACATCCCCGAGCGCACCGCCCTGACCATTGGGCTCATCGCGGGCTTCGCCAGCTAGTTGCCTCATCACGCGACCTTGGCTGGGTAGCTGGGCCGGCTTGCGCTGTGGGGTGCCGGCCTGGACGCCGTCACCAATATGGCCTCGCTTATGGGAGTCATCTCCGCGCTCACCACGAAGGGAGTGCGGTCGGCGGGCCCGGAATGGAGGCGCGGGTCTCGGGGTGCAGGCCGAGTGGGTCCTGGGCCACTGCCAGGGTCAGCAACTGGGCCTCGGCCAGTTTCGGCGCTCGTCCGACCGACCGTCACGTACGGTCTGTGATAAGGGTGTTGATGATCGGTTTGTGACAACAGACAAATCCTCAACACCCTTTGTCATTTCCCGAACGACTCAGGACCTATTCGTCGCTAGGCGCCGTCCTTGTCCAGCAGCCGATCGAGTGTCAGTCCCACGTCGGTCATTGTGCGCTGCAGGGTGTCGAGTCTGCCTAGCATCTGCTCCTGGGCGGATGTGAGCTGCTCGAGGGTGTGCCGTCGAAGGCCGGCGATCTCGTCTCCGAGAGCTGCGAAGTCCTGGGACGTCTCCGCCTTGATGCTGGCGATTTCAACTCTTATCTGGGCAACGGCGACCGCCGTTGAGGCGATGGCGGTGTGTATGCCTTCCAGGCATGGGCAGCCGTTCGTCGGGAGGCTCGCATGTTGGCGCCGCGCGCGAGGGCCGCGATAGGCCCCATTACGGGAACGCGCTGTCGCTTCGACGGCTGCCGCGCGAAGTTTCACGTCGCGAGTCTCCGCCTCTTCGTTCATGTACCCCTACCTTTTCGGTAGCTGGAAGGATCCCGGCCTTGGCGGCCGGGATCACTGTGTGTGAGTACATCGTCGCAAGAGGTTGTTGTCGATGACGCACGGTCATCGGAATCCGGGTGTGGTTTTGTTCATCGCGGTGTGGCAGAGATGCATCTGAGTCCGATTTTGGGCTCAAGTGAATGTGTCGTGAGTGGGACATTCTGGGACGCTACGGGCTGGCTGGGTTTTGGCGGCGGGGTCGCTTGCTAGGCGCCGGGGGTGCAGTTGTACAGGTGGCCGTAGCGTTTTTGGGCGATGCGCATGAGCTCGGTCATGTCCTTGATCGCGTCCCTGCCTTTGGCGACCTGGGCTAGGTAGATGTCAATCATTCGTTCTTTGCCACCGCAGCGGAACTTGGCACTCACTCGGTACGGTTGGTCGGCAAACGATGTATTCGGCAGGTATGCGGCCAGGCCGTCGCCGAGGTCGGTAGGAAGTGCGACTCCGCCATACCTCGTGTAGACCTGGCGCCTGTCGTCCATGACGAAGTCCAAGCTCTCCGGGCTAGTCCCGCCGCCCACTTGGAGCCAGCCCACCTCCAGATGGCGAGGGGTTATATCAGGGGCCCAGCACTCACCACTCTTCTCGCCGCCACTCGTTTTCTCGACGAGAGACCCAGGTGCACCGCTTACCAAGCGAAACGCCTGCTCAGGAATGAGCTTGCAGACGTATGGTGCGGAATCCATGACCGGTTGAAGGGCTGGGGCCGGTGTGGAGACGATGTTGTTTTCCGGGGTACAGGCTACGGTGAGCAACGCGAGGACAGCCAGAGCGCCGGGCAGACAGTAATGCCTCATTTTCCGCCTCCGGACCGGATATCAAGACCGAGATAATCGTCCACCTCGCTGGTCCTGCGAAAGGTGCCGCTGAAGCGATCGAAAACATCGCTGCCTCCGCCTTTCTTCCGAACCCATTCAAGGAAGTCGCTGTATTCCTGCGGACTCATCTCGGCAAAGGGCTTGATCGTCGGCGGGGTTCCAGCCGCGAATGTCCGATCATTCATATTGGTGTCGTCCAGCAGGCCCTTATTCAGCATGGTTGTGGCGAGCATCTGCTCTGCCAGCCTCTCGACCGCCAGTCGGTTGTCCGCCAATGTCCGGTACGTCTCATCCAGGCCCCGCCGATGTTCAGACATCTGCTGGGCGACCTGTTTGGCAATCTCGTCATAAGCGGCGCCGGTTAGCTTGTCATATTCCGTAGTGATCAACTTGCCGAAGGCTCCGGCGGCTAGTTCGCCCACCTGCTTGGCTCCCGGCACGGGGAGTAGCCCAATCGCGTTGCTCACCATGGTCTTCAGCGACTCGTCCGCCTTCTTGTCGTCCAACCCCTGGGCGATCAGTACCTGACGGCGGATCTCCACGATGTGGGAGAAGGAACGCGCCTCATCCACGGTCCGGCCTGTCAGGAACTGCTTGATGTCAGCCTTGTCGACTCGCCCATCACCATCGAAGTCGAATGCCTTGACGTCGGCCTTTGTGAAACCGAACCGCTCAGCGTTGGAAGCGTTGAGACCGACCGGAGGCACGGTGTCCAGCGCCGCTCGCATGTGTTCAGTCTGTGCTCTAACCAGCGCCTCAAACCCGGTGTCGTGGGAGGTGGCCAGCGCCAGCGCGTAGGACATGTCCGTGGCCGCGACCTGGTGGAAGACCGCATGGTTCAGGAGGAGATTGGAGACCTGGTCGATGTTGGCCGCGATCGCGTGGGCCAGTGGGTAGCCCAGGGGTGCGAAACGATCGAACGTCTCTCTGTTCTTTATCTCCAGATTTCCGCTCTCCCCTTTGCCAAAGGCAGAGCGGACCTCGTCGGCGACGGTCTTCATCATCTCGGCAGCCAGCTTCTGGGAGGCCTCATCCCGGCCGGTCGTAGCTGTCACCAGCATGTCATTGAACGGTGCGTAGTCGCTCAGATAACGAGAGGCACCCCACCGAGTCGTCAGCAGATAGTGCAGCACAGACTCCTGCCACCCGGCCGGCGTGTGGTCCAGCAGGGCGTGGGACGCCTCCCGGCTGGATTTCGCCGCGTGGAAAAGGTCGTCCACCAACGATGACATGGCCTTCGCGCCTGGATTGCCCGCATGCGTTCCCGGTCTCAGCATGGTGCCAAGGCCGAGCGCGCCCGCCAGGTCGACTATGGGAACCTGGGCTCCCGCGAACATCCGGCCCAGCAGGTCCTTACTCGCTGCCCATTCATCCTTACGCTGCTCGTACTCGTAGACGATCACGTCACGCCCGACGACCTCCATGAACTCCTTCGAGTACGGAGGCTTCCCGTCGTGGGCACGCCAGATGAGCGCCTGAGCCTGGTAGCCCGTGTACTTCGTGTCGCCGGCCTTCTGCTGGGCCCGGCCCTCCCTCACCAAGTCCTTGAGGAATTCGGCGCCCATGTACGCGGGATTCTTCGGATCGGTTCCCCTGGCCAGAGCC
Source organism: Nonomuraea sp. NPDC052129 (assembly GCF_040680095.1). NCBI lineage: Bacteria > Bacillati > Actinomycetota > Actinomycetes > Streptosporangiales > Streptosporangiaceae > Nonomuraea > Nonomuraea sp. NPDC052129. Next base: position 54,463 of record NZ_JBFAVX010000002.1, read on the forward strand.
GCGCTCAGCATGCGCAGAGCGTCCTTGCCCTGGCTGGAGACCTGGGCCAGGCGATCGGAGTCCCCGTGGGTCCCGGCGTCGCGCAGTCGCGCGGCCAGCGAGCCAGGCAGCCGCGTCACGCCCTGGGTGCCCAGCGTGCCCAGGAATGCCTTCACGAACTCCGCGTCCCCGGTCCGCGCCGCGTATTTCTTCAGTTCGGCAAGCGCCTTGGCATCCCCATCTGCGGCGTTCAGCGCGGCGCGACCGGCCAGCGTTCCGTCTAGTAGCCCCTTGGCGGCCTCCAGGCCGTCGGGTATCTCGAGGAAGCTCCCGGCTGCCGTGCTCATGCCGAAGGTGACCTTCTGCCGCTGCAACTCGTGGACCAGTTTCTGCCGCCGCCGCAGGTCCTCAGCCTGCGTGGTAACACGTCCGGCCAACTGCCGCAGCCGAGCCGCCGGAGAAGTGTCGAGCCCGGCGCCCTGCAATTCGCTGTGCAGGGCCTGCGCCAGCTCTTCCAGTCGCCTGGCGGCCTCGGTGTGCTTGCCCGCCATCGCGTCGAATTCGGACGGCTTCACTCCGGTGAACTCCGTCATGGCTTATCCGGAAGGGAAGCCAATTTCTGGTTCGCGCTGTGTACGGCCTGCGTGAGCATGTCCTGCAACTCCCGCCGGTCGGCGTGGACCTGGGAGTCGAACCGGGCGCCCGTGGGCCCCACCCATGCGTCGTTCTCCATCAGGTGGCAGGAGGGATCGAGCGCCCACCAGTGCTCGTCCGAGAGTCGCTGGATCCGCTCCGCCACGGCCCGCATCGCCTCGCGGTCGAGGTTGGCCAAGATGATCCCCTTGTACGGCTCGCTGCACCAGAACAGATCAGGAGGCGGCGTCCCTCACGTGGTCACACGGTAATCAACATCGCATCAACAAAACAAGTTTAAGCGCAGTGAAAGGTATGGCGCGTTGGAATTTTGTTATGCAATGAGCTTCTTTGCCCGACCTCGATCTTGTCAGGTGGGAACTGGCTGTGACCTGCGGGGCTTTCCGCCGGTGAGAGTGAAATTCATTGAGGATTCGCTGAAACGGTCGAGATGAGGCCAGCGCGAGATGGTTGACGAGTGCACCGTCACGGGCGGGAAGATCGTGGCCACCGGGGCAGGCCGGGGCGGGGAACGCAGCTACGCGCCGATTACGCGCTCAAACTCCCGTCGGGGACTGCCTATCGTGGTGGTGGAGTTAAGACAGACGCCCACCAGCGAGGACGAGGGCATTGAGCAGGCCAAGCGATACGCCAGCAAGCTCCAGGCACCCTTCGCCAACGCGACGAACGGGCTCAGGCTCATGAGATCGGCCTCGACGCGGGGCTCAGCACAGAGACCGACGGCCACTCTTCGGCGGACGAATTGTGGGTGATGCCACCAGTCAAAGGGAGCTCGGCGCGTGGCTCACCATCGTGGAATGCTTGCGAGCATCGCTGCTAACCGCTGCGCCCAGCAGGATGCTCTAAAACCCTCGTGGCTGGTCGCCTTACGGATCAAGGGAAGACTCTCCGCATGAGCGGAGAGTCTTCCCTTTGTGCGAACATATTTACAAGTCGAACTCGCCGTCCTTCACGCCGCTGATGAAGGCGCTCCATTCGCCAGGAGTGAAGATGAGGGCCGGACCACTGGGGTTTTTGCTGTCGCGGACACCTCGGCGTCCTTCGGACAGTTCAGCAACCTCAACGCAGTTGCCGCCGTCGGGCCCCGATCGGGTGGACTTGCGCCAGGTAGCTGTGTCGAGTTCGCGGGTCAGCTCGTCCATCGCTGCAGCGTCTCCTTGATCAGGTCTAGGGATTCGCGTTGGGACAGCGCTTCTGAGCGAATCCCCTCATATCTATATGTTAGGACGCGGACGTCCTCTGGTCGCTCGGTTACTCGACTCATGACGCCAGCGGATTCGACATACGCTGTGTCGAAGACGCCATGTGCCTGCGCGATGGCGAACCCGCCGGCAAGGCCGGTCGTGGAGTAGGCATTGAGGGGAAGAACCTGGATGGTAATCCGGGGAGCTTCGCCATCTTCTAGAAGGCGAGTGAGCTGCGCCGACATCACGGCGGGGCTGCCGATCGGGCGGTGCAGAACTGCCTCGTCGATCACAATCCACAACAATGGCGGTTTGGGACGCCTAAGGATGCTTTGGCGTTCCATTCGAGCGATCACATGTTCCTCGACCTGTTCGGACGTCACGCCGACATCACCGCTCAGGACCGCCCTGGCGTAGTCCTCGGTCTGCAGCAGGCCGGGCACGACCAGCGGTTCCCAGGTCCGGATCGCCTCCGCCGTGGCCTCCACCTCGAGCCAGGGCCGAAACCAAGGAGGAGCCTGCGCATGACTGACCATCGGCCAGAGCCGCATCAGCGCCCCTTCCGCCTCCAGCGCCTCGTCGCAGTGGCGGGCGAACTCCTCCGTTGGTGACCGTCTGGCTGTCTCGATCATGCTGATCGTGCCGACGGAGTAGGACACCGCTTTCGACAGACGGATCTGGGACCAGCCTCTGGCCTTGCGGTGTCGCCGCAACTCGAAGCCGAACAGTGCGGTCGGTGAGTCAGTAGGGCATAGCTCGCTTTCCTTAGGCATCTGACCTCCAGGGGGATGGCCACCGTTTCAACACGACTTTCAGCGAAACGGTTGATGGCTTATCGAAGTCAATTGACTACTCAATGTAGCCGAGACTTGGGATGGTTGGAAGGCCGATCGAGGCCGACTTCTTCGGGTGGGTGAAGTAATGAAAGCAGCGAGTGCGGAGCCGAGGGTCATCGGCTCGATCCAGCTCGTGGGCATTCGCGAGTCCGTCTCGCACGCCCGCTCCGAAGTGCGCAGATGGCTCGGAGACGATCATCCTGCTGTCGACGACGCGGTGCTGGTGGCGTCCGAGCTCGTGACGAACGCGCTCCGCCACTCCGACGCCAAACCGTACGACTTCATCGGCCTCACCGTCACCGCGACGGACGAGATGGTCTATGTGGAGGTGCGTGACCCCGGTTCCGCCTTCTCCGGCCCGCACATCCGGCAGGAGCCGGAGGCGGAGGACGGTCGTGGGCTGCTGATAGTCCGTGAGATCTCCCAAGACTGGGGAACCCGAGAGCACGGCCGTGGGCTTGGCCGTACCGTCTGGTGCGCCATCCGGGCCGTCCCATCTTCCCCTGACCCGTCCGCTCCCGAATCGGTCTCCGAATCCGTCTCCGGATCGGTTGGCGGGTGTGGCCCTGGCTGAACGCGCAGCCAGCCCAGGTCAGGCGGCTCCTCCTTCTCGAGGAGGGGGAGTGGGGGAGCCGCCGCAGAACGTCCGGCAGGGATCTTCCCCCCGTGGCTCCAGGCCGGGCGGGCCCCCGATGAGTGCACCCGCTTCGGCCCTCATCGGGGGCCATCCACAGAATGCAAGGAAGGTCTGTGAGCGGGCACAGCAAGTGGCAGACAACCCGGCATCGACGCCTCGCCGGTGAGATGAACGACCCCGAGTACGCCAGGCTTTACGAAGAGGCGGAAGCCGAGCAGCGACTCGGCCAGCTTGTCTACGACCGGCGCGTTGCTCTTGGCCTGTCGCAGGCGGAGCTGGCTAAGCTGGCTGAGCGTGCGGGGATGACTCAACCGCAGGTGTCCCGTTTGGAGACGGGTGGTGGCAACATCACCGTGGCGTCCCTGAGACGGCTGGCCGCCGCGCTGGACGCGGACCTGACAATCGGCTTCCTTCCTCGCCAAGCTGCATGAGTCGGGCCCGCCTGACGCGCACGCGGCTGGGCCGCCCGCATAGCAGCCGCTCTTGGCGGGCAACGCAGGGCGAGGAAGACCACCCAATGGCTGCCGTGCCGGACATCGTCAGGCGGGTCCGTCCTGGCCGGTTGCGTGGCGCAGGAGATGGGCGACCGCCTCGGTGATGGGTGTGTCGCCGGTGGTGAGTTCGACGATGGCGCGGTTCAAGGCCGGTTCGTGCAGGGCCGCGTCGATGAAGGCGGCCACGTCGTCGCGTGGCACCTTGCCGTACTCGATCGCCGGTCCAGCCGTGACCCGGCCGGTGCCGGGCTCGTCGAGGAGGGTGCCGGGGCGGATGATGAGCCAGTCGAGGCCGGTACGGGCGAGGTAGACGTCGGCGGTTTTCTTGACCTTGATGTAGTGCTCGAAGCCCTCGTTGGGCTCGCCGCCACGCAGCGCGTCGGGAAACACCGACACGAGGACGAATCGCGACACTCTGGCACGGGCGGCTGCGTCCGCGGCCTTCTCCAGCCCCTTGCCGTCGATCGCGGTAGTGAGGTCCCTCCCGGTGCCGTGTGCGCCGGCCGAGAACACGACCGCGTCATGTGAGCTCATCCTGGTCGCCAGGTCGTCCACGGTGTCGGCGATGAGGTCGCCGGTCAGCGGGGTGGCGCCGGAGGCGCGCACGGTCTCGGCCTGGGCAGGGTTGCGGAACATCCCCGTCACCGTGTCGCCGCGGGCGGTCAGCAGGCGGGCCAGCCGGTTCCCCACACCGCCGGCGGCGCCGATCAGGAACACCTTCATGATCATCCTTTCGAGAGCTGTTTTCTTTCAGGTGGATGGCAGCACGGCGGAACACCCATAAAGAGGGGCGTGCCACGACATGCGATGTGGCAGGCGGGCAGTACGTACGGTCAGGCAGCGAAGACCTGGGCGTCGTCGGCGAACGCCTTGAACTCCAGGGCGTTGCCGGCCGGGTCGAGCAAGAACATCGTCCACTGCTCTCCGGCCTGCCCGGCGAAGCGCACATAGGGCTCGATCACGAACGGGACGCCTGCCGCACGGAGTCGGTCGGCCAGCGTGTGGAAGTCCTCGATCGTGAGGATCAGGCCGAAGTGCGGCACCGGGACGTCATGGCCGTCGACCGGATTGTGGATCTGCTGGGCCCGGGCCGGCGCCAGGTGAGTGACGAACTGGTGGCCGTACATGTTCCAGTCGATCCAGGTTTCGGCGCTGCGGCCGTGCCGCAGGCCGAGTACCTCGCCGTAGAAGTGGCGCGCGGCCGTCATGTCGTCGACCGGCATGGCCAGGTGGAAGCGTGGGATCGGGGAGTTCAACACGCTCATGATGGTGGGCCTTCTTCCTGGGAGCGCGGGGATGAGAATGTCCTAATGTCGACATTACGACACTGGCGGAGAGGTTGTTAACATTGAGACAATCTCTGGAGGGTAAAGCTGATGGGTGAACAGGCCACAGTGGCTCCCGCCCGCCGTCGAGGGTTGGCCGATGAGGTCGCCGATCGCGTTCGGGAGGCCATCTTCGGCGGCGTGTACGCCCCCGGGGCCCAGTTGCGCGAGGTCGAACTGTCCCAGGCGCTGGACGTGAGCCGTGGCCCGGTGCGCGAGGCGCTGCTCCTGCTGGAGCGCGAGGGACTGGTCCGCAGCCAGTGGCATCGCGGCGCCACGGTGATCACCCTGTCCCCGCAGGACATCGCCGAACTGGACAGCCTGCGCGGCGCGCTTGAGCACCTGGCCGTGCAGCGGGTGGTCGCCCACGCTTCCGAAGAGGACCTTGTCAAGATCGACAAGGTGGTCGACGGCATGAGGCGCGCAGCGGACGCGCACGCGATGGTCCGCTGTGACCTCGCGTTCCATGACGCCGTCTACGACGCCGCCCACCACCGGCGCCTGAGTGAAGCTTGGCAGGCGATCCGCTCACAGATCCACCTGTTCCTGCTGACCCGGATCGGCCGCAGCTCCGACGGCTACCTCGAGCACATCGCGGACGAACACCGCCTGCTCGCGGACGCCCTGCGTGCCGGCGACGCCGACGCCGCTTTGGAGCTGTTCGCGGCCCACCGTCACCATGCGGCCCAAGTGCTCGCCGCTCACGATCTCCCGCCGGGGCAGGGGGATCAGGGCGTCGTGGGGTCCACGGCGAAGCGGTAGCGCACATCGGTCTTTAGTACGCGCTCGCGATTGTTAGTGAACGTTGCGTTTCTATGGGGTGAATCGTATGCTCCTTAGAGAACGTTTCGTTCTCTAAGGAGCGTGCCATGGGTCTCGTGCTGCCGGGTCTGCTGCTGGCGATGTTGCTGGGCGCGCTCGATCAGACGATCATGGCGCCCGCTCTGCCCGCCGTGGCGGGGAGTCTCGGCGGGCTGGATCAGATGCCGGCGGTGATCAGCGCCTACCTGGTCGCCGCGACCGTCGTGATGCCCCTGTACGGCAAGCTCGGCGACCGGTACGGGCGTAAGCCGATGATGCAGGCGGCGATCGTCATCTTCGTCACCGGTGCCGTGCTGTGCTCGGTGGCTGCCTCGATGCCGCAGTTCATCGCGTTCCGTGCGGTGCAGGGCATCGGTGGCGGCGGGCTGATGATCGGGGCGCAGGCGATCATCGGGGAGGTCGTCAGCCCGCGTGAGCGCGGTCGCTACCTGGGTCTGATCGGTGCCGCGTACGTGGTCGCCGCGGTCGGTGGACCGCTGCTGGGCGGGTTCTTCATCGACCGGCTCAGCTGGCGGTGGATCTTCGCGATCTACCCGCCGCTCGGGCTGCTCGCCCTGGTCGTGCTGACGGCGACCTTGCGGCTCCCCAAGCCCGAGGTCACGGTCGAGAATCGCGCGCCGATCGACTTCGCCGGTGCGGTCACGTTGGCGGTCGCCGTGGTCGGCGTGGTCATGCTGGGACAGACCAGGAACCTGGCCTTCCTCGCCCTGGCCGTCGCGGGCGGGGCGGCGTGGCTGGTGAGCGCCCGGTACGCCGCCGATCCGATTCTGCCGCTGCGTCTGTTCCGCGACCGCGCCTTCGCCGTGCCCGTGGCGATCAGCCTGCTCATCGGATTCACCCTGTTCGGGACCATCGCGTACATGCCCGCCTACCTGCAGATCGCCCTGCGCTCCACCGCCACCCAGGCGGGCCTGCTGGTGACCGCGCTCATGGGAGGCGTGCTGACCACCACCATCGTTTCCGGCAGGCTCATCACCAGGACAGGGCGCTACAAGCCCTACCCGGTGGCGGGCACGGCGCTGACGGCGGCCGGGCTGGCGCTGATCGGGATCGTGGGCGACCGCGGAGGAGCGGTGGCGATCGCCGCCATGATGCTGCTGATGGGGCTCGGCGTCGGGCTGGTCATGCAGGTCATGGTGCTGGCCACGCAGAACGCCGTCGACTACGCCGATCTCGGCACCGCGACCTCGGCGGTGACGTTCACGCGGCAGATCGGCGCCTCGGCAGGGGTCGCGCTGGTGGGGGCGCTGATCACCTGGAGGTCCGGCATCACCGCCACGGAGGCGGCCGACCTGCCCGGCAGCGTGCGGGACGCCTTCGCCACGGCCGTGCCACCGGTGTTCGCGGCCATGGCGCCGCTGCTCGCCGTGGCGTTCGTCCTCGCGTTCGCGCTGCCGGCGCGACCGCTCCGCACCACCGCCTACGCCGAGGAGAACCAGTGACAGTCGAGGAGAGCCGGTGAACAGCCGAAGAGAACCAAGTGAAAGACGATCAGGAGCAAGTGAAAGCCGACGAGGACCGAGTGAAAGCCAAGGAGGGCCAGTGAAACTCGTAGCACCCCTGAACGCCTTCGGCCGCGGCGACCTGGCTCTGGCCGGAGGCAAAGGCGCCAACCTGGGCGAGCTCGTCAAGAAGGGCTTCCCCGTCCCGGGCGGTTTCGTCGTGACCACCGCCGCCTACGAACTGGTCGCCGACGGGCACGACACCAGTACGTACTTCGAGAACGTGGACATCCCCCCAGACCTGCGCGAGGCGATCACCGGCGCCTATGCCGAGCTCGGCGGCGGCCCCGTGGCGGTTCGGTCCAGTGCCACCGCGGAGGACCTGCCCGGGGCGGCGTTCGCCGGGCAGCAGGACACCTACCTCAACATCGTGGGCGCGGAGGCGGTGGTCGACGCGGTCCGCCGGTGCTGGGGCTCGCTCTGGACCGAGCGGGCCGTCGCCTACCGCGAGAAGCGGGGTGTCGACGCGGCCGAGGTGCGTATCGCGGTCGTCGTGCAGCGCATGGTCCAGTCGGAGGCGGCCGGCGTGCTGTTCACCGCGAACCCGGTCACCGGCGACCGTACGCAGATCGTCGTGGACGCGAGCAGCGGGCTCGGCGAGGCCGTCGTCTCGGGACTCGTCACGCCCGACCACTACGTGCTCGACGCCTCGGGGCGGATCACCTCCTTCACGCCGGGCCGTCGCGAGGTGGTCATCCGCGGTACGGCCGGCGGCGGCGTCGTACACGAGACCGGAGACCCCACCGCCGGCGAGGCGCTGCCCCGCGCGGCGCTCGCTGAGCTGGCCCGGCTGGCGAGCGAGGTCGCGGTTCGGTTCGGCCGCCCGCAGGACATCGAGTGGGCGTACGCGGGCGGCCGGGTGAGCCTGGTCCAGGCCCGTCCCATGACGGCGCTTCCGCCGCCGCCCGTGGGGTCGCTCAACCCGGTCCAGCGCAAGGTCGGCAGCGTTCTGCTTGAGTATCTGCCCGTACGCCCCTATCCGATCGATATGACGACCTGGCTGCCGTACGGTCCGGCGGGCATGATGGCCAAGGTCGCGGCGGCCTTTGGCATCAAGGGGGTGTTCGAGGACTTTCTGCAGGAGGAGGACGGCGTCGTCTACCGGTTGGTGCCCCGCTCTCCGCGGGTGACAGCCGGTCTGCTGGCAATCCCCTTCCGGCTCGTTCGGCGGGCCAGGCGCTACGATCCCGCCCGGTGGACGGAGGATCCGCGCTTCCAGACCTTCCTTGCCGCGAACCGCGAGCTGGCGGCCCGTGACCTGGCCTCGATGCCCTGGCCGGAGCTGATTCGGGTGCCCAGACAGGCACTGGACCTGGTCCGGCCGGTGACGGACCTGCGTACCGACTACCTGCCTGGTACCGGGCTCGCCTTGTTGCGGCTGCTGGTGGCGGTCAAGCTGTTGCGGCGCGGCGCGCTGTTCGGCGAGCTGATGACCGGCGCGCGTACCCGTACCTCCGACGCCAATCAGGCGCTGGAGGAACTGGCCGAGGAGGCCCGGGCGACCGGAGCGCTCGACGCGGATCCGATGCCCTCCGGCTTCGCCGCGAAACTGCGCGACTTCCTCGCCGAATATGGGCACCGGGAGACGGTGACTCCGATTCTGGCCACCCCGCCCACCTGGGGTGAGGCTCCGGAAATCGTCCTCGGAACGATCAGGGTGCTCGCGTCCAAGCCGCCCTCTCCCGCGCCCGCCGCGGACGGGGCGGCGGCGGAAGCGAGAGCGAGCGGGGCTGCCGCAGGAGTGGGAGTGGGCGGAGCGGCTGCGGGAGCGGGCAAGGCGACTCTGGGAGCGGGCGGGGCGTTCGAGCGGCTGCTCCGTCACCCCCTGCTGCGGGCCGGGCGCCGGAGGGCCCGGGTCGTACGCTGGGTCGAGGCGGCTCGCGCGGGTCACGCGTTCCGCGAGGACAGCCACTTCTACTTCACGCTCCCGCTGCCCATCCTGCGTCGGTCGCTGTTGGAGATCGGGGCGCGGCTGCGCGACGCGGCCGTGCTCCAGCGGCCCGAGGACGTCTTCCACCTGCGGCTGGAGGAGCTGGAGTCGATCAAGGACCTGGCCGCCTCCGACGAGTGCCTCGACGGTCTGCGGGCGGTCGTGCAGCAGCGGGCGGCCAAGCGGGAGGAACTCTCGGGCGTGCGGCTCATCGACCCGCGGGCGATCTTCCCCGTCCGCGACGCGGGCGACGCGATCGTGACCGGGACGCCCGCGGGCGGCGGCAGCGCCACCGGGCCGGTCAAGGTCATCCGGGATCCGGCCGAGTTCGGCGGCCTGACGAGCGGGGACGTGCTCGTCTGCCCCTACACCAACCCGTCGTGGACCCCGCTGTTCCAGCGTGCGGCGGCCGTCGTCGTCGACACCGGGAGCGCCGCCTCGCACGCCGCGATCGTCGCCAGGGAGTACGGGATCCCGGCCGTCATGGGTACGGCCGGAGGCACGTCCACGCTGGTCGACGGGCAGGTGGTAACCGTCGACGGGGACGCGGGCACCGTCGTCATCGCCCACTCAAGCGGGGATGCGGCCGCCTCCGACCCTGGCGGGGATGCGGCCGCCGCGGTCTCTGACGGGGGTGTGGTGGCCCCGGTCTCAGATGACGGCGCGGGCACGGTCACCGCGGCCTCATAGGATGCCTGTCATGGTCACCGACCACCGCAAGCTGCCGCGGCGGCGCGGCGAGGCGCTCAACGTCGCCATCTATCAGGCGACCCTCGCCGAACTCGCCGAGGTCGGCTACGCCCGGCTGACCATGGAGCGCGTCGCCGAGCGGGCCAAGGCCAGTAAGGCCTCGCTCTACCGGCGCTGGCCCACCCGCATCGAGCTGGTCATGGACGCCGTCTATCACGTACTGCCCGACGCGCTGTCCGTCCCCGACACGGGCAGCCTGCGCGGCGACATACTGGCGGCGTTGCGGCGGACGGCCGAGGCGCTGGCCGGTCCCGCGGGTGAGGCGATGCGCGGGCTGCTCAGCGAGGCGCTGGGCGATGAGTCGCGGGCCGCCACGTTCCGGGAGAACTCGCAGGGCACCGGCAGGCGGCTGATGCGGGAGATCGTCCGGCGGGCGGTCGAGCGCGGCGAGGTCGCCCCCGAGGACGTGACCCCGCGCCGGCTCGACGCCGGTCAGGCGCTGCTCCGGCAGCACTTCCTTTTCCAGGGCCTGCCCATCCCGGACGAGCTTCTCGTGCAGATCGCCGACGAGGTCATGGTCCCGCTCTTCACCCGAGCCTGAGCCCGGCAGGTAGGCGGGCAGGTGGGCAGGCAAAGCGTTCACGCGGGCTTGAGGCCCAGCAGCGCGCCCAACGTGCGCACCGACTGCTCGAAGCTCCCACGCCTGTCGTCGATCGTGTTCTCGAACTGGCCGAACACCTCGAAGTTGACCCAACCGTACAGGCCGGTCCACGCGGTGAGGCCACGGAAGATCAGGTCGTCGGGGACCCCGGGCATGATCTGGCGCAGGTTCGCCGCGTCCGCCGACAGCGCGGCGGGGGCGGGCCGGGCGAGGTCGGGCGGGGTCAGCGCGCCCGCGTCGTACGCCTGCGCGGTGATCCGGCCGAACACCGCCACATCGCGCAGCCTGGCCGTGATCGTCTCCTCCGGCGCCTGGTAGCCGGGCACGGGGGAGCCGTACAACAGCGTGTACTCGTGCGGATGGGCCAGCGCCCAGTCGCGTACGGCATGGCAGACGGCCAGCCAGCGCCCCGCGAAGTCGCCGGGCGGGCTGTCCTCGTCGGCGCGCTCCACCGCCGCGCCCAGCGCGTTGTAGCCGTCGATGATCAGCGCGGTCAGCAGATCATCGCGGCTGGGGAAATAGCGGTAGATGGCCGACGAGACCATGCCCATCTCGCGGGCCACCGCGCGCAGGGAGAGGCCGCCCGCGCCCTCGGTGGCCAGCTGGCGACGGGCGATGTCGGTGATCTCTTTGGTCAGCTCGGCCCTGACACGTTCTCTCGCGGTACGGCTCGCAGTCATGTTCCGACCATATCAGAGCACTGCGAAAAAACGAGAGCACCGCTCTTGACGATTGCCGCTCTGATGAGAGAGCATTGCTCTTGTAAGCGAACGGCAGTCACGCGGAGGTTGAAATGCTGAGCATCGCCAAGGGAGCCAACATGGCTCTGATGTTCTTCCTGGAGCTTGGTGTTCTGGTCTCCGTGGGGTACTGGGGCTTCACCGTGAGCCCCGACTGGGCGATCAAGCTCCTCGCCGGGCTCGGCGGGGTGGCGCTGTTCATCGGCGCCTGGGCCCTGTTCGGTGCTGGCGGCGGTGCCAACGCCACGTTCCCGCTGACCGGCCTGGCCAGAGTCGCCCTGGAGATCCTCTGGTTCGGCGGCGGCGCCCTGGCGCTCTACGCCGCGGGCCGGGTCGCACCGGCCGCCGTCTTCGCGGCGCTCTTCGTCCTCAACGCGGTCCTCCGCATCGTCTGGAAGCAGGTCTGATCATGGGTAAGCACGTCGTCGTGGGTTCCGGCCAGGTCGGCACGCATCTGGCCACCAAGCTCCTGGCCCAGGGGCACGAGGTCACCGTGGTGACCCGCTCGGGCAGCGGTCCCGCCGGGGTCCACAAGGTGGCGGCCGACGTCGCCGACGTGGCCCGGCTGACGGAGGTCGCCAAGGGCGCCGATGTCCTCTACAACTGCGTCAACCCGCAATACCACCGCTGGCTGACAGACTGGCCGCCGATGGCCGAGTCGTTCCTCGGCGCCGCGGAGGCCACGGGCGCGGTGCTGGTCATCCTGGGCAATCTCTACCCCTACGGCCCGGTCAAGGGCCCGATGACCGAGGACCTGCCGCTCGCCTCGGCCACCCCGAAGGCTCAGGTGCGGGCGAAGATCTGGAACGACGCGCTGGCCGCGCACAAGGCGGGCCGGATCCGGACGACCGAGGTGCGCGGCTCCGACTACTTCGGCCCCGGCGCCACCGACCAGTCGCATCTGGGCGGGCGGTTCCTCGTGCCGTTCAGGGCGGGCAAGACCATCCAGCTGGTGTTCCCGGCCGACATTCCGCACAGCTGGACGTACCTGCCCGACGTGGCCGACGCGCTGATCGTCGCGGGCACCGACGAGCGGGCCTGGGGGCGGCCGTGGCACGTGCCCACCAGCGACCCGCTCAGCTTCCGCCAGATCGGTGAGCGGATGGCGGCCATCGAGGGGCGGCCCGCGCCCAAGCTGGCCACGCTGCCGTGGCCGCTGGTCCAGGCGATGGGCCTGTTCTCGCCGATGGTCAGGGAGCTGAAGCACGTCCGCTACCAGTTCACCGCGCCGTACGTGCTCGACTCCTCGGCCTTCCAGCGGACGTTCGGTGTCGCGCCCACGCCTATCGACGAGGCGCTCGCGGCTACGCTCGAGGCGTGAAAACAGCCATGATCGGCCTGGGCGACATCGCGGAGAAGGCGTACCTGCCCGTACTCGCCGCCCAGCCGGGCCTCGACCTGCACCTCTGTACGCGCAACAGCAAGACCCTGGACCGGCTCGGCGATACCTACCGGATCGCCGCCCGGTCCACTTCGGTGGACGACGTGATCAAGAGCGGGGTCGAGGTCGCGTTCGTGCACGCCGCCACCGGGGCCCACCGCGAGATCGTCGAGCCCCTGCTCGACGCCGGGGCGCACGTCTACGTGGACAAGCCGATCGCCGACAACCTGGCCGACTGCGAGGCTCTCGTACGGCTGGCGAAGGCGAAGAGGCGCTCGCTGATGGTCGGCTTCAACCGCCGGTACGCCCCCGGATACACCGGACTTCTCGCCCTCCCTCGGCACCTCGTGCTCATGGCGAAGAATCGCGAGAATTACCCCGACGTGCCCCGCCGGGCGATATTTGATGACTTCATTCATGTGGTCGACACGCTCCGCTTCCTCGCGCCCGGCGAGGTCGCCGAGACCCGGATCAGGACCCGCGTCCAGGACGGACTGATCGAGCACATCGTGCTGGAGCTGTCCGGCGACGGCTTCACCGCCATCGGCCTGATGAACCGCGTCAGCGGGGCCACGGAGGAGACCTGCGAGGTCATGGGCGACGGCGTCAAACGCCGGGTGGTCAACCTGGGCGACGTGACCGACTACGCGGGCGGCGAGACGCTCACCAGGCGGCCCGACTGGGTCCCGGTCGCCCGGCAGCGTGGCATCGAGCGCATCTGCCTGGAGTTCCTCACCGCGGTCCGCGACGGCCGCACGATCAGCGCGGACGACGCGCTGATCAGCCACGCCATCTGCGAGGACATCGTCGCGAACGCCTCATGACCGGCCCCCGGGGCGCCGAGACGAGCGCGGCCTGTGCCGGGCCGCCGTTATGAGCTCTGCCTGTGGCGCATCCAGGTGTCGGCGCCGGCCAGCAGGCGGCTGAACGGCCGGCCGCCGAGCCGGGCCAGCACGGTGAACCCGCCCGCGTCGCTCATCGGGCTGGAGGACGACACGACCCCCGCCACCTCCTGCCCGTACACGGCCGGACCGCCGCTGCCGCCCGACGGGGCGTGGCAGTTCTGGGTCACCAGCACGCCCGGCCCCTGCGCGGTGGCCTCTTTGGCGTCCCCCACGCAGTGGTACATCCGGGTGCCGGGATACCGCCGCCCCGCCGGGTAGCCGAGCAGGTCGAGCCCGCGCAGCGACGTACCCCTGCGGGTGGCCAGCGTGCGCAGCCCGGGCCCGGTCGTGTCCTCCAGCGTGCCGCCGCGCCGCATCACCCCGACCAGCCCGACGTCGTACGGCAGCAGCTCGGCGGAGTACGGCCGGCCCCGCCACTGATCGGGCACCCAGGTTCGCACGGCCGGCCAGACGCCGAACGGCGGCCGCCCCTGGTCGAAGCCCGGCAGGAAGACGACCTGCCGCAGCGGCCGGCCGTCGTGGTAGAGGCAGTGCGCGGCCGTCAGCACCAGGCTGCGGCTGCGCGACCTGATCACGGTGCCCCCGCACATCACGGTCGTACGGGTGGCCGGATCATGCCCGAGCAGCACCCCGATGAGCCGTTGGACGCCGGTGTAGGGGCGGGGGACCAGTGCGTACCCCAGGCGGTCGCCGTCCGGTGTCAGCACCTTGCGCGTAGGCACCGATCGCTGAGGCACCTCCGCGAGGCCGGTCGGATCGAGCAGGGCCAGAGAGAGCACCATCCTGAGCACCCGTACACTCTAGGCAGATGATCATCAGTGCTCTGACCTGCGACATGAAGGTTTACCCAACCGTGTACTGGGCGCCGAGGGCGCGCAGCCGCGAGTGCGCCGAATCGTAGGCGGCCGGGGTGCCGAGGTAGGACTTGGGAAGTTTGGCGACCATCGTGTAGTTGGTGTCGCAGACGTTTCCCACCGGTGCCTGCCCGCCCTGGCTGACCAGCTGGTAGGCGTCGAGCATGTCGAGTCCGGTCAGCGCCGACGTCCAGGTGACCAGGTCGTGCTGGCTGATGCGGTAGGCGTCCTCCAGTGGCCGGGCCGATCCGGTGGACATCAGATGCAGATCATCCTCCAGCCGCGGCCAGGGCGTCGCCACCCCCTTGATCAGCTCGACCGCCACGACCGTGTTCATGGCGGCCTCGACCGCGGTGCCGCACACCTCGCCGTGGCCCTGCCGGCCGTGGCCGTCGCCGATGGAGAACAGGCCGCCCGCCACGTTGACGCCCAGGTAGACGGTGACGCCGGCGCGCAGCTCGGGGGTGTCCATGTTGCCGCCGTGCGCGTCGGGTGTGATCGTCATCCGCGACTCGTTCGCGGCGGGCGCGACGCCGACCGTGCCGTGCATCGGGTCGAGCGGCAGTTCCACGCTGTAGTCGCTGTTGCGGGCGTGGTAGACGGCGACGCCCTTGGCGGTGTCGAGGTCGTAGCGCCAGACCCGCTCCTCCAGCGGTGGCTGCAGCATGGCGGTGGTGTGCGTGCCGGTCAGCGCGCCGAAGTGCGGGAACGTGGTGGAGACCGCCCAGTCCCTCGCCGGAGTGATCGAGACGAAGTGCAACGCCAGCGTGTCGCCGGGCTCGGCGCCCGTCACGTGGAAGGGGCCGGTGACGGGGTTCAGGTAGGGGAATTCGCATACCCGCGACGGCAGGTCGTCGACCGTGCGGACCCGGCCGCCGAAGCAGTCCTCGGTGAACAGTTCGAGGATCGTGCCCGGCGTCACCTTGCCCACGGGGGCGCGCCCGCCGAAGGTGTAACCGAACTCCTCCGGAGAGGGACGATAGGAGACGACGTTCACGAGACCTCCGAGGGCAGGACGGGCTTGCGGCCCAGGACATAGAGCGCGATCGTGGCGAGCAGCCCGATGCCGAGCCAGATGAAGCCGAGCCGCTGGGCCGCGACGTCGGCGTTGATGACGACGAGGACCAGCACGGCGAAGCCGACCACCGGCACGACGAGGTGCGCCAGCCAGTCGCGGCTGCGCCGCCGCACCACGTAGTGCACCACGACAGCCACGTGCAGCAGCAGGAACGCGGTCATCGCGCCGAAGTTGACCATGGTGCTGAGCAGGTCGATGCCCTTGTCGTAGAGGCTCATGCCGACACCGAGCAGCAGCGAGACGACCGCGACCGCGAACGTGGCGTTCACCGGCACCTTGTGCTTGGGGTCGATACGGGCCAGGAACGAGGGTAACTGCCGGTCCCGCGCCATCGCGAACAGCAGCCGCGAGGTGGCCGCCTGCGCGACCAGCGAGTTGGCGAAACCCCAGGCGATGGCCGTCGCGACCGCGCACAACACACCCAGCCAGGCGCCACCGGCGTACGAGGCCAGGTCGTAGAAGGCATTGCCCAGCTGGGCCCCTGGGGCCAGGAGGGCGGCCCGGTCGGGCACGAGCAGGGCCGCGACCCAGGTCTGCACCACGAACAGCACCGCGGCCAGCGCCAGCGCGGCCACCATGGACCGGCCCAGCCGCCGCGCGTCCTCGCGGTTCTCCTCGGCCAGCGTCGAGATGCCGTCGAAGCCGAGGAACGACAGCACCGCCACCGAGGCCGCCCCGAACACCAGCGTCCAGGAGAAGCTCGAGGAGTCGTAGACAGGGGTCAGCGCGCCCGTCGTGGCCTTGCCCTGCGCCAGCGCGATGCCGCCGACGACCAGGAAGATCGCCAGCACGAGCAGCTCGGCCACCAGCATGATCCGGGTGATGCGCGCCGTCATCTGGATGCCGAAATAGTTCACCACGGTGTTGAGCAGCACGAAGGCGACGAGCCACAGCCACACCGGCACCGCCGGCACGAACGAGTTCATGGCCGTGCTCGCCACCAGGTAGAGCAGTGCCGGGACCAGCAGGTAGTCGAGCAGGATCGCCCACCCGGCCATGAATCCGACGGGCGGCGCGATGCCGCGGCCAGCGTAGGTGTAGACCGAGCCGGCCATCGGGAAGGCCCTGGCCATCTGCGCGTACGACAGCCCGCTGAACGCCATCGCGACCAGCCCGATCATGTAGGCGAGAGCCACCATCCCACCGGACAGGGCGAAGACGTTGCCGAAGATGCCGAACGGCGCGATCGGCACCATGAAGATCAAGCCGTAGATCATCAGATCCGCGAAGCCCAGGGAACGCTGAAGCTCCTGGCGGTAGCCGAACTGCTCGACGCTGCTCATGGACGGCTCCTTGATGCAGGGGGCAATTCGCACGTTAGATCCAAAGCCTGCTGCTGAACAGGCTTCGCCGCGGGCGGGCCGATCAGGGCGTGATCGCGCGGGCGAACAGGGCGGCGTGCGCCGTCGTCCGCCGCCGGGCCAGCTCGCGCTGCTCCGGCGTGGCCCCGTCGTGCAGCCACAGCACGCGGGCGTGCGCTATCGGGCCCAGCAGCGAGTACGCGAGATCGTCCGGCGACCCCAGATCGTCGCGCACCCGCCCTTCAGCCAGCCAGCGCGTGAACACCTCCGCCAAGCCCGCCAGCGCCCGCTCGATGCCCAGGCCGAGCATCTCGTCGTGGATCAGCCCGTCGCGGGAGACCAGGCTGATGCTCTGCCTGGCCTGAGGTGTGTCCCAGGCGGCCAGCACGCGGTCGGCGAACGCGCGGACGAACTCCGCCGGGTCGTCGCCGGGGCCCTCGCCGCCCAGGGCGACCAGTGCCACCTGCGGCCCGGCCAGGGACATCGCCGCTTCGTAGATCGCCTGCTTGCCGGGGAAGTGCGCGTACAGGACGCTCTCGCTCAGCCCCACCTCGCGGGCGATCGCCCTGATCGAGGTGCCCGCGTAGCCGTGCCGCGCGAACAGCCGCAACGCGGCGTCGAGCAGGGCCGCCTTGGTGTCTCCCGCCTCGGCCTTGGGCGGGCGGCCCGGGCCGCGTCGGCCTGTCGTCGTCTCCACAAGGGCCATCCAATCACTTGTAAAATAATCGAGTGTTCTATTATTTTAGCAGCAGCCGAGAGGAGCAGAAGATGTCCAAGTCCAGAATTCCGGAACGCGAGATCGCCGAGCGGCCCGAGGGATACGGCGGGCCCAACCTGTCACCGGTCGGCCTGGAGCTGGCTCCGCACGCCTTCGCCGACGGTGTGCACGCGCTGATGGCCGGCATCCCGCCCAAGGACAACAACGGCCTCATCACCGGCCGCGACGCCGCGCTGGTGGTCGACGCGGGCATCACGCCCGCGATCTCCCATCAGATCCAGCGCCTCGCCGCCGAGCTGACGGCCAAGCCCGTGCGCTACCTGGTCAACACCACGTATCACGGCGACCACACGTTCGGGAACGCGGCGTTCCCCGCCGAGGTGGTCGTCGTCTCGTCGCGGCGGAACAAGAGCGAGATGTCCGACCTCGCGTACGAGAAGGAGATCAGGTCCGCCAACATGTACGGCGACGACGGGCTGCTCGACGAGGTCAGCCAGTGGCGTACCCCGGACGTGGTGTTCGACTCCTACGCCGAGATCGACCTGGGCGGGCGGCTGGTCCAGCTCCACCACTTCGGTCCGGGCAACGGCCCCGGCGACACCGTCGTGTACGTCCCCGACACCCGCACCGCGTGGACCGGCAACTTCCTCTGCCACGCGGGCACCGCGCACATGCTGTTGCAGGGCGGACCCGAGCCCTACCTGGCCTCACTGCGCCGGATGCGTGAGGCGCTGCCCGATCTGGACACGATCGTGCCGGGTCACGGGCCGATGGGTGACGGGCACGCGGCCATCGACGCGCTCGTCGGCTACCTGGAGGTGCTCCACGACGAGGTCGCCGCGAGCGTGGCGGCCGGGCGGAGCCTGGAGGAGACGTTCGCCGTCTGCTCGAACCCGTGGGCGGAGCGGCTGGACCCGGCGCTGTCGGCGGCGCTCACGGCCTACGCGGTGCCACGGGAACTGGCTCAGGCCGGCATGCTTCAGCTCTGCCGCGACCTGCACCGGCTGAACATCCTGGCCACCTACCGCCTCTATGAGGGTCGCTAGAGGCCCCCGGGGGTTCGTCACGCGACCGTCTCGGTCTCTGTGACGGTCTGTGGTGGCTGGTGTCCCTATTGGGGGGTGCGGTCCTGGTCGCTCCAGATGAGCAGGGCGACGCCGGCTGCCGCGACCGCGAGGTACACGGGGGTCGGGATGTCGAACAACCTGTGCAGCAGGCCCCATTCGGTGTCGAAGAAGACCCGCGCCACGAATCCGCCCAACCCCTGAATGACCGCGATCACTCCCAGAAATCCCCTCATGCCTCCACCATGGCGGGCCGGTGGAGGCACGGGCATCGAACCTAGGGATACCTCAGGGCCTACTAAAGTTCAGGCCGTCACGGGTAGAGGCCGCGCATCTGGTGCGCCTCCGCCACCCGGCCGACGCCGATGACGTGCGCCGCCTGCCGCAGGGTGAGGTCGCGGGCCGTGGCCAGCGAACGCACCTCGGCGTAGGCGCCCTCCATCAGCTCGCGCAGCTTCAGCTCCACCTCGCCGCCGCTCCAGGAGTAGGCCTGCATGTTCTGCACCCACTCCAGGTACGACACGATCACCCCGCCCGCGTTGGCCAGGATGTCGGGCACCACGATCGTGCCGCCCGCGGCCAGGATCTCGTCCGCCTCCGGCGTGGTGGGTCCGTTGGCGCCCTCCACGATCAGGCGGGCGCGGATCCGCGGCGCGTTCTCGGCGGTGATCGCCCCCTCCAGGGCCGCGGGCACCAGCACATCCACGTCCAGCTCGAACAGCTCGGCATGGTCAAGGGCGTCCGCGTGGCGGTAGCCGGACACGCCGCCCGACTCGGCGGCCCAGGCGCGCAGGTCGGCGATGTCGAGCCCGCCGGGGGCGTACACCGCGCCCGTCGCGTCGGACACGGCGACCACCGTGCAGCCGGCGTCGGAGAGGTATTGCGCGGCCGGGGCGCCCACCTTGCCGAACCCCTGTACGGCCACCGTCACGCCTTCGGGCGAGCGGCCGAGCGCGCACATGGCGGCGATCTGGACGCCGCGCGAGGTCGAGCCGGTCCGGCCGAGCGAGCCGCCCAGCGTCAGCGGCTTGCCGGTGACCACGCCGGGCACCGAGTAGCCGGTGTTGACGCTGTAGGTGTCCATGATCCAGGCCATGGTCTGCTCGTCGGTGCCGACGTCAGGGGCCGGGATGTCCTTCTCCGGGCCGATCATCGGAAGGATCTCGTTGACGTAGCGGCGGGTCACGCGCTCCAGCTCGCGCTGGGTGAGCTCGGTCGGGTCCACGGCCACGCCGCCCTTGGCGCCGCCGTACGGGATGCCGACCAGCGCGCACTTCCACGTCATCCACATCGCGAGCGCGGTGACCTCATGGATGTCGGTGCTGGGGTGGAAGCGGAGGCCGCCCTTGGCGGGCCCGCGTGAGACGTTGTGCTGGACCCGGAAGCCCTGTACGACGTCCATGTGCCCGTCCTCGCGGCGCACGGGGACCGAGACGGTCAGTGATCGGCGCGGCGTGGCGAGCATCGTGCGGAGCCCGGCGTCGAGCCGGAGATGTTCGGCGGCTTGGTCCAGCTGGTGGAGAGCCGAATCGAGGGCCTGGCGGCCAGGTGTGATCAGGGCCGGCGTCCTTGACGGCACCATGACGGTCATGGAAGGGAGTCCTCCTGTTGTCTACGCCCGGTACGTAAGACAGGCGCCATTGCCTGCCTTGTTTGGGCGTTCGTGTCACGATCATCCTAGAGCGCGGCGTTTATCGCCGCCTACGGTTTTCGGATTGCCGTATCCAAGGCGATCTGCTGTCATCAATTACATGCGCTGAGCGGGATGCTGCAAACGCGCCACTCTGGCAGGCTTGCCCCGGCAAGTGTGCCGAACTGTCGAATCTGGGGGATTGATGCCCGCACTGGTCGTCGGGCCCATGCTGCGTTACGTCGATTCAGCCAGCGCCTCGATCTGGGCGGAGGTCGGCGAACCCGGCGTGGTCACCGTGGAGGCCGCGGGCCGCGCCTTCACCTCGTCCACGTTCACCGTCCACGGACATCACTACGCGATCGTCGATCTGCTCGGCCTGACCGAGGACGTCGACTCGTACGTGGTCAAGATAGGGGAAGAGCGGGTCTGGCCGCTGGAAGGCTGGCCACCCAGTCGGATCAGGTTGTTCCCGGCGGAGGGGCCGAGCCGGCTGGCGTTCGGCTCCTGCCGTACGAGCGTGCCCCACGACGGCACGTACGTCCTGACCCACGGCGAGGACGTGCTGCGCTCCTACGGCTCGCACCTCAAGGACGCCGGCCCCGAGGAGTGGCCGGACCTGCTGCTGCTCCTCGGCGATCAGGTCTACGCCGACAACCCGTCGCCCGAGATGCTGGAGTTCATCGCCGCGCGCAGGAACAGCGAGCCGCAGAAGGAGATCGCCGACTTCGAGGAGTACGCCGAGCTCTACCGCCAGGCGTGGACCGAGCCGGAGATCCGGTGGGCGCTGTCCACCGTGCCCACCGCGATGATCTTCGATGACCACGACCTGCGCGACGACTGGAACACCTCACAGACATGGCGCGAGCAGATGGCCGCGACCTCCTGGTGGAAGCGCCGGGTGATCGCCGGGCTCGGCGCCTACTGGGTCTACCAGCACCTCGGCAACCTGTCGCCGGCCGAGCGGGCGGACGACGCGCTGCTGGCCGGCCTGCTGAAGGGCGAGGGCGGCGACGCGCTCGACGCCTTCGCCGAGCGGGCCGACGCCGACCCGAGCAGCAACCGGTGGAGCTACTCCCGCGAACTCGGCGACACCCGCCTGATCATGGTCGACACCCGCTGCGCCAGGCAGCTCACCCCGGGCGACCGGCGGATGCTCGACCCGGTCGAGTGGGCCTGGCTGCGGGAAGAGGTCGCCAAGCCGGCCGAGCGGCTGGTCATCGGCTCGTCGATCCCGTTCCTGCTGCCCGAGGGCGTCCACTTCGTACAGAACTGGAACGAGGCGCTCTGCGACGGCAAGTGGGGCCGGTTAGTCGCGCGGTTCTCGGAGCGGTTCCGGCAGGCGATCGACCTGGAGCACTGGGCGGCCTTCCGCCGCTCGTTCGAGGACCTGGCCCGGTTGCTGGTCGAGGTCGGCAAGCCGGTGCTGGTCCTGTCCGGCGACGTGCACTACTCCTACCTGGCCAAGGTCAACGGCCGGCCGATCTACCAGGTCGTCTGCTCGCCGATCCGCAACCCGCTCAGCCCGGTGCTGCGCTGGGCCAACGTGTTCAGCCAGTTCGGCCTGGCCACGCTGGTCGGCGGGCTGCTGGCGCGGCTGGCCCGCATTCCGCGCCCGCCGTTTCGCTGGGAGGTCATCGCCGGGCCGTGGTTCCAGAACGCCGTGGCCACGCTGACCCTCCCTGGCGAATTGGACTGGTACGAATCATCGGGTGACGCGGTCAAGCACATCGATTCTGTACGGATTCCGTGAAAACGGTTATCGTTGGCTTTTGTGTACCATGACCAGTACTCCGTCGCCGTGCCCTTCTACGACCTGTGGCACGAGGATGGGCACGTCCCGGAAGTACGCCGGCTCCTCCCGCCGCTGCTCAGCGGCATCGGCCGGAGCATCATGGAGATCGGGGCCGGCACCGGCCTGATCACCGAGCTGATCGCGTGGGAGACGCCGGCGGAGATCTATGCCGTCGAACCGTCGCTCGGCATGCGCTCGGTCCTGGTCTCCCGCCTGGCCGAGCGCGCCGACCTGCTGTCCCGCGTGACCGTCCTGCCGTGCGGCGCGCTCGACGTGGAGGTCGACGAGCCGGTCGAGGCCATCGTGATGATCTCGGTCCTGCACGGCTTCGACGCCGCCGAGCGGGAGCGGCTCTGGGAGGTCCTGGCCAGGCAGCTCGAACCCGGCGGGCTCCTGGTGTTCAACCACCGCGAACCACCTCCTTCCGTCCCGGGCGAGCTCGAGCGCATGGGGTCGTACCAGGTCGGCAGGCACACGTACGAGATCTGGGGACAGGTGCTGGAGGCGGCGGGCGAGACCGTCAGGTGGCGCTTCCTCTACCAGATCAGGCAGCGGGGGGTGCTGATCAGCGAGGACGAGGTGGTGAGCGTCAGCCACCGGCCCGGCAGGGGGCGGCTCGACGCCGAGCTTGACGCGGCCGGCTTCACGGCCCAGCGGGCTGCGGAGGGCCTCCTGGCGTGGCGGCTCAGCTAAGGGCCGCGAGGGCGGCGCGGGCCTGCTCCGGCTGCGCGTCTTCGGCGACCGCGGCCAGTGCCGCGCGCCAGCCTGCGGACCAGCGCGGCTTCAACATCATCTCTCGCCGCTGGTTGTGGAGCGGACGCTGGCGTGGCTGACCGCCTGCCGCCGCTTGGGCGGCCCCGGCCGCGCGTCGACGACTTCACCCGGTGCGAGCGCGAGGTGCTCACCTTCATCGGCAAGGGCATCTTCAACTCCGAGATCGCCGAGCTCTTACAGCTCACCGTCGGCAAGGTCAAGACCCTTTTTGTGGGCTCCCTACTTTTAACTCATACCCGGATAATCAGGGCATCGGTACAGAAGGATCGGGGTCCCGCCGGTGGCTGGAAAGGTTTGATCGGCGGACTATGCCTCCATATGAGCTCAGCACGACAGGAGAAATCCCCTGACTTGGAAGAAGAAGACCGCGATTGCCGCTTCGGCACTGCTCTTCGCGGTGGGGGCATGCTGGTGACGGCATCGCCCGCCGCCGCCGACGGCCCTTGCCCGGCGAACCGGCTCTGCATCTGGGACAAGCCCAACTTCGAAGGCAACCGGATCATCACCGGAAGCACCAATGCCTGTTTCGAACCGCAAGATTTCAGGTTCGGCGCGATCGTGTCGTACGACAACAACCTGCCGGTGGACGGGCTCGTCTGGCGCCATGTCGATTGGGGCAGGTACACCGTCATCCGCACGCTGGTGGTCGGCAAGTTCAGCAGCAACATCGGCGACCCCAACCTGGGCCTCGCCTCGTACGACAAGGTGTGCATGGGGTCGGCGCGTCCCTGACGCCCGGCGGGCGTCTCCCGACCCGGGCGTCCGCGTTCTCTCCTCGCCGTGACCCCGCTTCCATGCGGGGGCACGGCTCCGGGTGCCGGCTGAGTGGACCGGCGAACAGCACCGCGCCGACCGCCGTGGACGGCGCCCAGAAGAGGCGGGCCGATACGCGCATGACCACGACCACGACGACATTCGTCCGCGGGGCACTCGTCGCCGCCCTGGCGATGGCGCCGGCACTGCTCGGGTCCGCTCCGGCCGACGCGGCCGGCACGGGCGACGGGAGCATCACCCGTGTCACTCTGGCGGCTGACAAGAACATCCCCCGGAACGCCACGGTCGACCTGGTCCGGCGGACGATGACGCTGGCCGCCGGGGAGAAACGGCACCTGCGGGGCCGGCTGGAAGCCACCAGCACCACAACCGGCATCGTCGGCCTGACCCAGCGCGTCAGGTGCCTGAACGCGGCGGGGGCCACGGTGTCCGTCGTCGCGGCGTCGGCCCGCAACCACGAGGGCAGCGATACCGCCACGTACGCGATCCCGGGCCATCTGCCGCTCTACGCGGACCTGCTCTTCACCGCGCCGACGGCGGGCGTCTACACCTGTGTGCTCCAGGGCACGGCCTACTCGACCCTGGAGGGCACCTACCACCTGACCGCGGTCGCGGGCAGCACCTGGCTGGAAGCCGACGACACCGATCAGACCGGCGCGCGCTGGTGGCAGAACCCCGCCTGCGAGAGCGACGACCTCACCGCCTCCTGCACCTATGTCGGTGGCGGCCCGGCCCGGCGGGACGCCTGGGTCTTCTACGACGACGGCACCCCGGTCCACAAGTGGCAGGCCCACCTGGGCGCGGTCACCGTCTCGGCCCGGGCGAACGTCGAACTGACGACGTGCTACCGGGGAACCTCCTCATGCACCGACGAGATGGAGGCCTACCCGCGCGGCAAGAACGCGGTCGTGGACACGCGCTTCGAATTCATCCAGCTCGACACGACCGGTCACACCTGCCGCACGCACAGCACGTCCGCCCGCCGGACCATCACCGACGACGCGCATCATTCCGTCGGCTACTCCGCACTGTCCGGCATCCCGATCGACGCCGCCTGCGGCACCCGGACGTTCCTCATGCGGGTGTACGTGAAACACGTGTCGGGGCACACGGTCAAAATCGACGGAGTGCAGAGCGGAATCACGTCCCTCACCAACGGCATCGCGTTCAACCATTTCCGCTGAGCATCGGCTGCTCCGCTCGGAGGACGTCGAAGGCGTCAGTCAGTGTCAAACATATTCCTAGATCGTATTCTCCAGGAGGAATCCACATGACGTGGAAGAGGAAAACCGCGATTGCCGCTTCGGCACTGCTCTTCGCGGCGGGAGGCATGCTGGTGACGGCGTCGCCCGCCACAGCCGCCCTCTCATGCCCGGTGAACCGGCTCTGCATCTACGACCAGCCCAACTTCGGTGGCGACCGGATCGCCAGCGGGAGCACCAATGCCTGTTTCTCGTTGAGAGATTTCGAGTTCACGTTCGGCTCGATCGTGTCGTACGACAACAACCTGTCGGTGGACGCGATCGTCTGGCGCTACATGGGCTTCGGGACCCCGAAGCCCTACGTTGCGGCCCGGACGCTGGTGGCAGGCAAGTTCAGCAGCAACATCGGCGTTCCCGACCTGGGCGGGGACGCCGACAAGGTGTGCATGGGGAATGCGCGTCCCTGACGTCCGGGGCGTCCGTGTGCTCTCCTCGCCGTGCCTCGGCTTCCATGCGGGGGCACAGCTCGGGGTGCCGGGTGAGTGGACTGGTCCCGCAAACGTGCGACGCGCCGGTCAGCCGTCCCCGGCGACCTGGCCCAGCAGGGCGGCTCGGGTGAGCTCGGCCTTGTTGCCGACGCCGAGTTTGGTGCGTAGACGCTTGACGTAGGTGTCTACGGTGTGCCTGCTGAGGCCTAGACGGGTGGCGATCTGGCCGTGGGTCAGCCCTTGAGAGATGCGGCGGAGCACTTCCCTCTCCCGTTCGGTCAGGGCCAGTTGGCCGGCCGGGTGGGGCTGCTCGGCGCGCCTGGCCGACGGCCCGGTGGTGACCGCGCGGATTCCGCGCACGAGCACGTCACCGGGCGCGGCCTTGCTGAGCACCAGTGAGGCGCCGGCTAGCAGGTAGGAGTCGTCCATGGACGACTGATTCCAGGGCAGCACGACGACGGACGTGTGCGCTGAGAAACGGGAGATGGAACCGAAGACGTCCGGCAACGCGTCCGGATCGATCAGAAGGGCGTCCGCCAGCCAGGGAATGCACTCGGTCAGCGAGTTCCGCACGTCGAGGACCTTCATCCCGGCGTCGGAGAGGATGTGCGTCAGGCCCAACGCGAATATCGGTGACGTGTCCAGAATCTCTACACGGATCACAAATCCCCCAGGTCGTGCTTGTCCAGCGCGTTGGTGAACGCGTCGTCGGGGTGTGGGCCTTCGGGGGTGAATTGCATGCCGTACACCGGGGTCACCGCAGAGCAACCAAAAGCGGTGCGGACGGGAGACGTAGGCGTTGTTCACACGCGGGAAGTCCTGGGCCGCCGACATCAGCGCCGTGGCTGACTGCGCCACTCTGCGCCGCACACTCTTCCGCTCCTGAACGCGCACAGCCGATCGCGTCACGCACCTGTCTTTCTCCTTATGGGCATCAGGACCGGCGCGTCGCCCATCCATTGCCTGCCTGCGTTTCGGCATCCACACGTTGAGGACAAGATCGCCCACGCCGGCATGGCCAGTCCCCATCCAGCGACCATACTATACGGTATAGTATGTCATCGGCACATCTGAGCAGTTCATTGTCCGAAGAGAGACATGTCAGCATTGCCCGATCCGGTTTGGCTGGTTGTCGCCCTAGCGATCACCCAGGCCGACTCGATATCGCAGTGAGGGCGTGGGCGACATGGGATGCGGATGTGCGTGCCGTGCAGACCCGCCCTGACGTGGCCAGGCAGGACTTCGCGTCCTCGACGACGAAGGTGTGGCGGCCTGACACTGGCCGCATGACACACCCCAACGCGTGTCCACTCCCGTGGGGGAAGGCCCAGCCGTACGTCACCCTGCGGGTTCGATACGGAGGAGGGCGACGGTGTCGCGGATCTTGACGACCTTCAGGGTCATGGCGTCGTTGATGGTCGCGACGGTTCCCTGGTCGCAGCTCAGCCGGACGCCGCCACCCTCCGACGACACAATGCCGCCACCGTTACAGCCCGAAATGCTGTAGCCCGACCCTGTCAGCGGCGCGACCATCTCGACCGCGCCGCCGGTGATCGCTGTCACCTCGATGGGCCCGAGGCCGTACATTTTTGGCACTGTCACGACGTCTCCCACAGCGACCTTGATTTTGCACGTCCCGTCAGCGCACGGCCCAGTCGGTGAGGGCGACGGCGTGGCCGTCTCTGTGGGAGTCGGCGTGGGGTCGGACGCCGGTGACCCGGAGCCGGACCTGCTGGGCTGGCCCTCGGCGGGGGATACGTTCAAAGTATCCGAGGAACACGACGTGAGAGCGGCGAATACGACAGCGACATTGCTGCGCGAGGCCCGCGAGGGGCGCGGGTTTCGCTTTCCGAAGCTGGGCTGGCAGGCCGCGGCCGCGTTCGGGGTGACGGTCGCTCTTGTCGGGGGCGTGGCCGTGGCTCTGTCGGCGCAGCAGCCGAAGCTGGGAGTGGCCACGTCGGCCGCCACCCAGTCGGCGGCCGTGTCGGACGGTGAGCTGCAGCCCAGGCCGGGGCAGTTCATCATGGTCGCGTCCGACACGATGTACAGCTCGTTCACGCAGACCAGCGGCAAGATGACCCGCTATCTCTACCGGACGCACCGCGAGATCTGGCAGTCGGCCGACGCGAGCGCCGACGGCCTGCTGCTCATCGCGGGGCTCAAGCCCAAGCCATGCCCGGGCGAGCCGCTGCCCGAGGAGGCACGCAAGTGGAAGGGGGAGAGTTGGATGCAACTGGCCTCCTGCCCGGACCGGCTCGCGGCCTTCCGTACCGACTACGCCTACCTGAGCACGCTGCCGGACGACCCGGCGGCGATGCGGGCATCCCTCTACAAGCGGCAGTCCGCGCAGTCCGGCGGCAAGGGGGAGGCCGACCGGGAGGCGTTCGTCTCGGCGGGCGACCTGGTCAGGGAGACGTACATGCCCAAGGCGCAGCGTGACGCGCTGTTCGAGGCGGCCAAGGAGATCCCGGGGGTGCGGGTGGCCGACGGGGTCGAGGACTCCGCCGGGCGCCAGGGGGTGGCCCTGGGCAGGGAGTCGCAGGGGATCCTGGAGCAGCTGATCTTCGATCGGGACACGCACGTGCTGCTGGGGGAGCGGCAAACGGTCGTGGACGTCAAGGCCGCCGGCGCGCCGGTGGGCAGCGTGCTCGCCCTGACGGCCCAGCTGAAGGTGGCTGTCGGGAACCGGCTGCCGGAGCAAGCGGGTAAGGCGGAGAAGGACTCCTCCTGCATGCCCCAACCCGGCGCGACGGCGGACTCCACCGGACAGCCGACCGCCCCGCCCACTGTCGAGGTGACCGCCACGGTCACCGTTGCGCCTCCTGCCGATACGACCGTCCCGCCCACCGCTGAGCCGACCGACTCGGCCACCGCTGAGCCGACGACCGACTCGGTCACCACTGAGCCGCCGGCCCCAGTCCCTACGAAGACCGGCTGAACCAGTACGGCCCGCGCCCCGGAGTGGATGCGCGGGCCGTACCTGTTTCCAGATGTGGTCTCTAGTTCTGACCGAAGGAGGCCAGCGCGTCGGCGAGCTGGTCGACCGCCCAGACGAGGTCCTCCTCCGAGATCACGATCGGCGGCGCCAGCCGGATCGTGGAGCCGTGCGTGTCCTTGGCCAGCACGCCGCGCGCCATCAGCGCCTTGGAGAGCTCGCGCCCGCTGGCCAGCGACGGGTCGATGTCGACGCCCGCCCACAGCCCGCGCCCGCGTACCGTCACCACACCGTGGCCGATCAGCTCGCGCAGCCGGGCATGCAGCACCTCGCCGAGCTCGGTCGCCCTGGCCTGGAACTCGCCGGTGTTGAGGATCTCGATCACCGCGTTGCCGACCGCGCAGGCCAGCGGGTTGCCGCCGAAGGTGGAGCCGTGCTGGCCCGGCTTGATCACGCCGAGGATGTCCGCGTTCGCGGCGATCGCCGAGACCGGTACGACGCCGCCGCCGAGGGCCTTGCCCAGGACGTACATGTCGGGCACGACGCCCTCGTGGTCACAGGCGAACGTCTTGCCGGTGCGCCCGAGACCCGACTGGATCTCGTCGGCGATCATCAGGATCCCCTCGGCGGTGCACAGCTCCCGCACCTGCGGGAGGTAGCCGTCCGGTGGCACCAGCACCCCGGCCTCGCCCTGGATGGGCTCCAGCAGCACCGCCACCGTGTCGGCGTCGATGGCCTCCCTGATCGCCTCGACCGAGCCGTACTTCACGATCCGGAATCCCGGGGTGTAGGGGCCGAAATTGTCGCGGGCGTCGGGGTCGGTGGAGAAACTGACGATCGTGGTCGTCCGGCCGTGGAAGTTGTCCTCCATCACGATGATGTTGGCCTGCTCCGGCCGGACGCCCTTGACCTCGTAGCCCCACTTGCGGGCGACCTTGACGGCGGTCTCGACGGCCTCGGCGCCGGTGTTCATCGGCAGGATCATGTCCTTGCCGGTGAGGTCGCCGAGCCCGGCACAGAACGTGGCGAACTGGTCGTGATAGAACGCCCGGCTGGTCAGCGTCAGGTTCTTCAGCTGCTCCTGAGCCGCCTGGATGATCTTCGGGTTGCCGTGCCCGAAGTTGAGCGAGGAGTAGCCGGACAGGCAGTCCAGGTAACGCTTGCCCTCGACGTCGGTCACCCACGCGCCGTGTGCCTCGTGGATGACCACGGGCAGCGGGTGGTAGTTGTGCGCGCTACGGCGCTCGCTTACGTCGATCAGCTCTTGGGTGGTGCTCATCTCAGTTCTCCCCCCGGATCTCCAGCGTGCAGCACTTGGGGCCGCCGCCTGCCTTGCGCA
This sequence comes from Nonomuraea sp. NPDC052129, assembly GCF_040680095.1. Classification (NCBI taxonomy): domain Bacteria; kingdom Bacillati; phylum Actinomycetota; class Actinomycetes; order Streptosporangiales; family Streptosporangiaceae; genus Nonomuraea; species Nonomuraea sp. NPDC052129. The sequence goes on from NZ_JBFAVX010000002.1 coordinate 84,155, forward strand.
GCTCTGACAGGTCGACGGGGATCGGCTCGTAGCCGCGCCGCTTGAGCTCCAGCTGGAGGTCGCCCGCCTCGGCGTTGATCACCACATGGGTGCCGTCGCTGACCGCGTTCAACCCGAGGACCTCGGCGTCGGTGTCGGTCGCGAGCACCGCGTCCGGGAACAGCCGGGCCAGCACCGCGCGGCTGCCCTCGGAGAAGGCGGCGGGGTAGTAGGCGACGTTGCGGCCGTCGATCGGGAACAGCGCCGTGTCGAGGTGGTAGAAACGCGGGTCCACCAGCGTCAGCGAGATCACCGGCCGGCCGGTGAACTCCTGCGCCTCCTGGTGCGCCGCCAGGTTCGTACGGAAGCCGGTGCCGGCCAGGATGACGTCGTCGAGCGTGAGGAAGTCACCCTCGCCCTCGTTGACGTGCACCGGCTCCTTGACCGGGAAGCCGTTCTCGGCGAACCAGCGCAGGTAGGCCGGACCCTCGGCGGCCCGCTCCGGGAAGGCGAACCTGGCACCGTAGACGCGCCCGCCGACGACCAGGGCGCCGTTCGCGGCGAACACCATGTCGGGCAGCCCTTCGACGGGATCGATGAGGCTGACCTGGTGCCCGAGGCTCTCATAAGCCGACTTGAGGCCCTCCCACTGCCGGATCACGAGATCGCGGTCGGTGTCGGCCTCGGGATGCATCCACGGGTTGATCGCGTACTCGACCGTGAAGTATTCCGGGCGGCACATGAGGAAGTGCTTGGGCATGCAGGTCTCCGTCGGGGTCGTCGGGAAATGTCCCCGGAGGGGACGAAGACAGCCTAGAAATTTATGTTTGCGCAGGCCAAGGGGTTGACATTGCGTGTACGCGCGGGTCTGTTGCGAGTCTCAGCCACCGACCTGCGTTCTGTTGCGCTCACCCGGTACGGCACCCCCGAACGGGTCCGATTCCGGCAGGGCACCGCTGGTGGGCGGCACCTCGGGGATGGCTCCCGGCGGCAGGTCGACGAGCCGCGACAGCACGATCGAGCTCTTGGTCCGCACCACGAACGCCTCGGCGGCCAGCCGCTCGATCACCCGCTCGACGTGCCGTACGTCCGTGGCCCGGATGTGCACCAGCGCGTCGGCCTCCCCGGTGATCGTGGCCGCCGCGACGACCTCCGGGCACTTGGCCACGGCCAGCGCGATGTCGGACGGCTTGGTCTTGCCCTGGCAGAACAGCTCGACGTACGCCTCGGTGGTCCAGCCAAGCGCCTGCGGCGCCACCCTGGCGCTGAACCCGGTGATCGCCCCGGCATCGCGCAGCCGGTCGACCCGGCGCTTCACGGCCGACGCGCTCAGGGCGACCCGCTGCCCGATCTCCGCATAGGTCTGGCGGGCGTCGTCGACGAGCGCCGCGATGATGTCACGATCCAGCCGGTCCAGTTCCACGCGCCCTGTATACAGCCTGTCCCGGCTGGCGCGCGACGAGCGCGCCGGGGGAGACTGGGCGCTCGATCTTTCACCGGAGGATACTGGGCAAGTGAGCAGCGCAGCCTTTCCCGAGAATTTCGTCTGGGGCGTCTCGACGTCCGCCTATCAAATTGAGGGCGCCAATGTGGCCGACGGCCGGGGACCGTCCATCTGGGACACCTTTTCCGATTCGCAGGCCGCCTGCGACCATTACCACAGATATGTCGAGGACATCGGCCTGCTGAAAGACCTGGGCGTGACCGCCTACCGTTTCTCGGTGAGCTGGCCGCGGGTGGTCCCCGATGGCTCGGGGCGGATCAACGCCGCCGGGCTGGATTTCTACGAGAAGCTGGTCGACGAATTACTCGGCGCGGGCATAAAGCCGTACGCGACGCTCTACCACTGGGATCTGCCGCAGGCGTTGGAGGACAAGGGCGGCTGGGCGGTCCGCGACACGGCCGCCCATTTCGCCGACTACGCGCGGGTCGTGCACGACCGGCTGGGCGACCGCGTCGACACCTGGTTCACGGTCAACGAGCCGTGGGTGGCGGCCTTTCTCGGTTACGGCTCCGGCATTCACGCGCCGGGCCGCACCTCGGCGGGCGACGCCTTCAGAAGCGCGCACCACCTGCTGCTGGCGCACGGGCTCGCGACCCGGGCGCTGCGCCCGTCCAAGGTGGGGCTGGTGCTCAACTTCGGCCCCGTCATGACGCCTGGCCAGGTCGGCGACCTGTCGATGGAGCTGCCGGAGGAGGACGCGGAGGCGGTGGCCAGGATCGACACGCTGCTGCACCGGCAGTTCCTGGAGCCCGTGCTGCGCGGCTCCTATCCCGCCGAGCTGCTCCCGGTCATCGAGCGGGCCGCGGGCCTCGACCACATCCAGGACGGCGACCTGGCCACCATTTCCCAGCCGATCGACCTGCTCGGCGTCAATTACTACGCGCCGACCGTCGTACAGGCCCAGCCGAGCCAGCCCGCCGACCCGGCCTATCCGGGAAGCGCGGGAATTCTCTTCTGCACCGTGCCCACAGCGGTGACCGCGATGGGCTGGCCGATCGTCCCGGACGCACTCCCGCTGCTGCTCCGCCGCCTTTCCCGGGAATATCCAGAAACCCAGCTGATGCTCACCGAGAACGGCGCCGATTTCGTCGACGTGATATCGGGCGACGGCATTCACGACGTCGACAGGATCAATTTCATCGAGGAGCACCTGCGGGCACTCCGGGTGTCGATCGAGGAGGGCGCGCGGGTCAGCGGATATCTGCTCTGGTCATTGCTCGACTGCCTGGAATGGGCCGACGGGTACCAGCGCAAGTTCGGCGTCTACCACGTCGACTTCGCCACCCAGCGACGGCGGCCGAAGGACAGCGCCCACTGGTACCGCGACGTCATCAAGCGCAACGGCCTGGGCGAGAGCCGCCCGAAACGGCCCACGCTGGAGACCGTCGCCGCCCGCGCCTCGGTCTCCAGGGCCACGGCGTCCCGCGTCATGAACGGCGAGGCGTCGGTCAGTTCCGAGGCCCGCGCCAGCGTGCTGCGCGCCGTACAGGAGCTGGGCTACGTCCCCAACGCGGCGGCCCGCAGCCTGGTCACGCGCCGCACGGAGTCGATCGCGCTGGTCCTGTCCGCGCCCAGGCCCGGTGGTGAGGCGCTGACCGCGGCCGTCGTCCAGTACGTCACGAGCGTCCTGGAAGGGGCGGGCAAGCGGATCACGCTCATGCTCGCCGACACGGCGGAGAGCCACCGGCGCATTGTCCAGCACGTCGAGGCCCGGCTGGTGGATGGTGTCATCCTCGCCATGCCGGACCGGACCGGCCCGCTGACCGAGAGCCTGGCCCGCACGGGCCTGCCGCTGGTCCTGCTCGGCAAGCCGCCGGTCGCCTCTCTGGTCCCTTACGTGGACGTGGACAACATCGGTGGCGCGGCGGCGGCGACGAACCACCTCCTGGCCGCCGGCCGCCGCCAGTTGGGCATCATCTGCGGCCCCCTGGACCTGGTCACGGTCCAGGACCGCCTGACGGGCCACCGGAGCGCGCTCGAACGGGCGGGCGCGCACCCCTTGATCGCCACCGCCGACCCCACCCTGGAGTCGGGCGCGGCGGCGGCGCGGCGCCTGCTCGCGGACAACCCCCGGCTGGACGCCGTCTTCGCCACCTCCGACCACCTGGCGATCGGCGCGCTGCGCGCGGCCCGTCAGGCGGGCCGGCGGGTGCCTGACGACCTGGCGATCGCGGGCTTCGACGACATAGACGCGGCCGCCTGCACCACTCCGTCCCTCACCACGGTCCAGGCCCCGGTCGCGGAGCAGGCCATGGCGCTGGCCAGGCTGCTGCTGTCGAGGCTGGAAGGTCGGCACACCACGTCGGTCATCGTCCCGACCCGCCTCGTGGTGCGGGAATCCACTTAATGGGTGTGCCGCCGGACCCTTTTCGATGGGCCCGGCGGCACGGTCTCATGCGACGGAGAAGCTACTCCCGCGATGCCCGCCTACCGAAGTGGCGGCAGGGCGGACGGGAGCACTAACCCCATTGGCAGGGACCCTGCTTGGCGGACAGGGCGTCGAAGCCGAAGTCGGCCACGGTCTCGTTGCGCGCGACCTCCCTGCGCTCATTGCCCTGGTAGCCCGGCGCGTTGTAGAAACACCAGGGTTCCGGGGTCTGGTTCTGTGCACTGCGCACGGGCGGGGCGATGTAGGGCGTATCGTCCCACAGCAGCCTTAGATCGCCCTGGCCGCCCGGCTCGGTCCAGACGCAGACCCCTACGACTCGGGGGCACGCGTAGGACTCGGCCGCGTGCGCGGTGGTGGTCGGTAGCGCGAGCCCGGTGGCGGCCGCCAGGGCGGCCACGACCACTGCCGCGTGGCGGGTGAGGTGCTTCATGACTACTCCTTGCTCTCGGGGAGTCTGCGGATGACAGACACCCAGTAGCTAACAGTGAGTAGTCGACTTGTGGCAGAGAGTAAACGAGCTTGTAGCTTCCGAGACAGCGCGCGTAGCGCACCTCTGGCCGGAAGTAGATGGCAGCCCTGAATGGAGATTGGCCATATGAGTCCGGCACGGGACTCAAGCACTTCATGGCCCGCATGTGGCACGACAATGTCAGGGCTGCGATGATCTGCCGGCACGCTGTCGAGGGCGCCGACGAGGTGATCGCGAACGCCATCGATCGGCAACTTGGAACGCGTGGCGATGACGGCCTGTGCCGGCATCGTAGTCCTGGAAACACATCGACCATCTCGGGGGGATCGCCGAGGTGGGCCAGGAGGCCACCGTCGAGGTCCTCGACGTCGACCCGGGCTGCGAGGAAAATTACCATCATTACTCTGTGTAGTTAATTCATGAAACCTCGGCCACCGCGCCGGGGTTTTCGCGTATTACTTCGCAAGCGCCTCGGCGAGATGGGGAAAGACCTTGGACACTTTCGCGAGGAGATAGTCCCCATAAGTGCCGCTGAACGCCCGCAAATCCTGCCCGTCCCAGCGCGCGCGGCCGCCAGGTGTGTACGGAAGTGGCGGCACCTCACAATCCCACCCGGGATCGAAGAAGAACGGATAACTCAGGCGCTCGTTGCCGCTCAGGTTGCGTACCCGGTGCGGAGTGGACCGGTAGAGGCCCCCGGTCAGCTTGTCCAGCATGTCGCCGATGTTGCAGACGAACGTGCCCGGCAGCGGTGGCGCGTCGATCCAGCCGCTAGAGGTGTGGACCTGGAGTCCCTCGTTGCCGTCCTGGAGCAGGAGGGTGAGCAGCCCATAGTCGGTGTGCTCGCCGACGCCCCACTCGTCCTTGTTCGGCACCGCAGGCGGATAGTGAAATATCCGGAAAAGGATGGTCGGATCGGTTGTGTAGCCGGTGCGGAAATAGTCCTCAGGCAATTCCAGGCTGAGCGCGATCCCCGACATGACGGCCTGGGCGACGCCGGTCATCGTGCCGAGGTAGTCAAGTACGGCCGCGCGCAGCTCGGGCACCTGCTCGGGGAACAGGTTCGGGCCGTGCAATGGCAGCTCGCTCGCGGGCTCCTCGGCGCCGAAGTAGACGCCTTCCTTCTGGTCCGGCCGGCCCGAGGTCAGCTCGTCGCCGACCGGGAAGAACCCGCGCCAGGCCCGGCCGCCGCGCTCCATCGAGATCTCGTTCTTCACCTCGACTGGCAGCTCGAAGAACCTCCTGGCCGCCGCGTCGAGGCGGGCGACGAGCTCGGGGGAGACCCCGTGGCCGGAGACGTAGAAGAAGCCGCTGTCCCGGCAGGCGGCGCCGATCCGCTCCGCCACGACGCCCTTATCCCGAAAGCCCGCGTCCTTGGAGAGCAGGAGCGGTGAGATATCGATCACCGGCAATTCACTCACGACGCCATTGTTCCGCATTCCCGGCGATTAGCATCGAAAGACAGGACCGCGTTGGAGGCCGCATGCGCTTCACTCGCCGGAACGAGCACGAGCACGGGGACGAGCACGGGGACGAATCCGACGAGCCACGCCAGGTCGCCCGTATCGCCCCCGCCGTCGCGTACGACGGAGACCTCTACCACCTGCCCGACTGGGCGCAGCGCCGCCGCGAGGAACGCGAGCTGGGCCGCGCCCACGCCACCGACGGCCAGATCGACACGCTCACCCTCGAAACCGGCAGCGTGCCGCGCTTCCACGAGCTGGAGGACGAGCGCCTGGCCGAACTGGCCCAGATCGAGAACCTCACCGAGCGCGAGATCCAGCAGGCCCGCGCCGAGTTCGAGGCACAGAAGATCAAGCTGACCGAGTCACAGCGCACGTTCGGGGAGGCCCGGCAGGCCCTCGACGACACCCAGCGCCGGGTGCGCGAGCTGGAGCAGCCGAGCCGGCGCCCCGGCGACGGCCGCCCGAGCTCCATCGCGCTGTCCGGCAGCCGCTGGCCGGTCGTACGCCGCTGGCTGCCTGCCGCGCTGCTCCTGCTGCTCCTGCTGATCGTCGAGGTGCCCATCCTCTACCAGGTGATCCTGAACTGGGGCGACAGCGTGGCGATGACCGCCCTGCTCGCGGCGGGCGCCGCGTTGATCATGCTGGTCGCGCCGCACATGTACGGCAGGTCGTTCCGGGCCTGGCAGGAGAACGGCAGCCCCGCCAAGGGACGCTGGCTGCTGATCGGAATCGCGCTCGTCTGGCTCGGCCTGATCGTCGCCGTGGCCGTGCTTCGCCGCGAGGCCCTGGTCAAGCCGCTGGTCGTGGACGGCCAGGAGATCGGGCCCACCTCCTCGGGCGTCGGCCTCCTGCCCACCATGATCCTGCTGCTCGCCCTGCTCGTGGCCACCGCGCTGATCGCCGCCGACCTGGGGCGCAGGATGCACAACCCCAACGACCGCCGACTGCGTGAGCTGCGCGCCAAACGCGACGCCGAGGCGTCGGCCTGCGCCGCCGCCCAGGCCGACTACCAGCGAGACGCCGGGTACGCGGAGAGCGTCGCCCAGTACCTCCAGGCCGTCGAGCGGCGTCAGGCCAGCAGGATGAGACAGCTCGACAGCGGGTTCGACAGCCTCGGCACGGCGTACCTGGGCGGCGTGGTGGAGGGCCTGCACGACCCGGAGGCGGCGAGCTGGGCCGAACGCATCGTGGTCAGACGCCGCAGCACCAACCCTCAGGGAACTTGAGGTGCGGCGGGCCGCCCCATGCGGTGGGCAAGGTGTCTGATCAGCTCAACTGGCGCGCTCGGCCTCGCTGCGCTCAACACAGAACTCGTTGCCCTCAGGGTCGCGCAGTGTCACCCAACCGCGCCCGTCAGCCTTGCGGTGGTCCTCGTGCAACTTCGCCCCAAGGGAGATGATGCGCTCCACCTCCTCGTCGCGGGTCCGGTCGGTCGGCATCCAGTCGAAGTGGATCCGGTTCTTCACCGTCTTGCCCTCCGGCACCCGGATGAACAGCAGGCCCGGCACGGGCGAGGGCGCCACGACGAGCACCTCGGGGTCACCCGGCTCGTCCTCGTCGGACAACGGCCACCCGGTCACCTGGCTCCAGAAGGTTCCCAGCTCGTACGGTTCGGTGCAGTCGATCGTCACATGGCGCAGAATCATGACGCCAACCCTAGCCAGATGATCAGAGCGGTCCTGCCATCTCCCCCGAGAGACGGTCCCTCAGGGGACTGACGGACCGGGGCGATCAGGTGGTGGAGAACGTGAACCAGTTGACGTTGACGAAGTCGGCCGGCTGCCCGCTGCTGAACGTCAGGTAGACCGTGTGCGTACCGGTCACTCCCGAGATGTTCGCCGGCACCGTCCGCCAGTTCTGCCAGCCGCCCGTGTTGGCCAGCGCGAAGTCGCCGATCGGCGTGGCGGTGGGGCTGTCGAGCCGTACCTGCACGAGCCCGCTCACACCGGCCCCCGCCCCCGACGCCACCCTGGCCTTGAACTGCCCGGCGGCCGTGGAGCCGAAGTTCACCCCGTCGAAGCGGAGCCAGTCGCCGTTGGCGATGGCGCCGACGTTCTGGCCGCCGCCCGTGTCCGTGGTGGTCTCGACGATGGTGCCCGACTGGGCCTGGTAGTTCTCGGCCTGGATGGTCGAGCGGGCGTCCACCCCGCCTGGCGGGTTGGTCGGTCCGGAGCTGCCGCTCTGCCATACCGCCACGTAGTCGACGACCATCGGCCGCCCCGGTACGGTGGCCGCGACCGGCGTCCCGCTGCCGGCCAGCGCGTTCGGGAACGCCCCGCCCATGGCCACGTTGAGCAGCAGGAAGTACCCGGCGTGCCCGGTCATGTTGGCCCAGCTCGTGGCGTCCATCTGCGACTGGCTCACGCTGTGGAACTGCTGGCCGTCCACGTACCAGCGCAACTGGTTGGGACTGACGCTGCGGTCCCACTCGAAGCGGTAGGTGTGGAAGGCCTCCTGGCACGTCGAGCCGGGGCAGGCGCGGTTGGCGCCCAGGCCAGTGGTCTCGTTGCACGGCCCGCCGGGGCTCACGCCGCAGTGCAGGACGCCCCAGACGGAGTTGATGCCGTTGACGTTCTCCATGATGTCGAACTCGCCGATGCCCGGCCAGTTCCAGTAGTTACCCCGGTACGGCGAGCCGAGCGCCCAGAACGCCGGCCAGTAGCCGAGGGCGGCCTGACCGGTCACGTTCGGCATCTGGATGCGGCCCTCGATGCGCAGCACCCGCCCGTCGGCCGGCTTGAAGTCGGATCGCGTCGTCTCGATGCGTGCCGACGTCCATTCGCCGGAGCTACTGCGCTGGGGTGTGATGCGCAGGTTCCCGGCGCCGTCGAGGCCGAGGTTCGAGGAGGAGCCGGTGTAGTTCTGGATCTCGCCGGTGCCCCAGTTGCCTGGTCCGCCCGGGTAGGCGTGCCCGGTGTCCACGATCCAGTTGGCCGACGAGGGCGGCGCGCCCGCGTTGCCGTTGAAGTCGTCCGACCAGACGAGTGACCAGCCGGAAGGGGTTGGGGGCACGGCCGCGGACGCACTCACGGCCACGTGCACGAAGAGGGCGGCGAGCACCGCCAGCGCCACGGCCACCGCCGCCAAGCGCCTGCGGCTCGGTGATTGTGCTGCCATTCCTTGCTCCTGGGGGATGCGGAGGCTTGAGCAGGGGTTGTTCGTGCTAGAGAGCGCTCTCTCAACGAGACGTAAACACAGGCGTAACGCCGTGTCAACACGGCCTTGACCGCTCAGAGTAAGACCACTCGCCGCCGATAGAGAGCGCTCTCGAACTCGCTCCGCTACAGCAGATCGACCGGACTCGCTCCCGCCGCCTCGAACGTCTCCTTCCAGAAGTCCTCCAGCAGCGGGAAGCGGTCAGGACTCGCCGTCTTCTCCCGCAGAAACCCATGCACGACCACCCCGTAACCCGCCAGATCAGGCATCAACTGCGACTCCCGCAACTGCTTGGCCTTCTGCCTTCTGGCGGCCTCGCTCAGGTCGAGCTTGTTGATGTTCAGCTCACCCCGGTTGTTGATGAGGTCGCTGAACACGATGATCTGATGCGCCTTGTCCGGCTGCCGCTGCGCGCTCATCTGCTTGACCAGGTACCGGAGCGCCCCCAGCACATCCGACCCCTCGCCTTCGGTCGGGCAGTCGAACAACTTCACCGCCCGGGGGAGCACCTCGGTGATCCGATGGGCCCGGATGCGGTCCTCGACGACCGGGTTCGCGTTGGGGTTCTCGGCTTTGGTCGCTGCGATGGACACCGGGTCCTGGCGGCATGTACTGCTCTCGGAGCTTCCGGTCACGGCGGCGTACGCGATCCAGTCACAGCCCTGGGCGAAGGCGGGCAACTTGGAGGTGACATCACTGCGAGAGGTCGCCGGATCGGCATAACTCGTGGAGTCCACGACCACCCCACACACGGCCTTCGCCTCAGTCCCACATCCAGCGACCCCGCCCACCACCAGCACCACCACGGCCGCCGAAGCCATCGCCCGCCGCGTGACGCCTGCCCAGGCCACCGAAGCCCTCGCTTGTGGCGCGGTGCCCGCCCAAGCCACCGACCGCCCCCCAACGCTTGCCCGCCGCCTGGCCATTTGTGTCTGGGACTCCCCCCGACCCCCGACGTCGCCGCCACCTCCGTCCGTCATCGCCCTCCTCCGGTTCTCGGCTCGTCACCCTTCGACCTGACCCCCCGATCAGGCGCCGTTTCTTCAACGGGGCCCAGATCGGAGGTCGAGTCGGAGGCGGGGCGGTGGCCTGCATCGGGGCCGGGATCGGGATCGGCGTCGGACCCCATGGCGGCGTCCGAATCGGAGGTGACGTCCAAACCGAGGTCCTCATCGGAGATGGCGTCTGAACCGAGGTCCCCATCGGAACCCTCCGAGTCCGGGTCGGCATCGGCGGTTGCCTCTCTGGGCAGGGAGCGCCGTACCTCGCCGGGCAGCGCCCGCGGTATGACCTCGGCGTGCCACACCTCGATCCGCGCCTCGACCTCCTCCATGATCCGCCCGATCTCCTCCCGCCCGGAGACCGCCGCAGCACTGTCCCCCGAGGAGTCCATGGCTATGACCTCGCCCTTCCACAGCGACGGAATCTCCTCTTTGCGCGGATGAGCCCGCATCACCCCACCCCGATAAGCGGCGATGAGCTGCTCGGCCCTGGCATGCACGGTCTCCACGGCGTGGTTGCGCTCGATCAGCGCGCTCTCCCACTCCTGCGTGAGCCGCTCGATCTGCGCCCTGGCCCGATGAACCGTGTCACTGGCCTCCTGTAACACCACCCTGCGCCGCGCCTCACCCCGCCGCCGCCTGGCCTCCGCGATGGAAATGAACGCATCCTCCCCACCAGCGGAGGCCCGGGCCGAAGCATCGGCAGAAGCAGCAGTGGAATCACCCGCCGATCCGGCACCCTTGACGCCGGATCCGGACCCATTGCCGCCGACCGGCCGCAGATCGGCCCGCCCGAGCTCGCGCAGTATCGTCTCCCGAGCCCCCACAGCCCGCTCAAGCAGCGCGGTCCTGGTGGCCGCCAGTCGCCGATCGACCTCGGTGATCCGCTCCCGCGCCAGAGCACGCACCTCGGTCACGTACGAAGGCTGGAACTCCGGGTCCGTGAATTCCCCAAGCGGATGCTGCCGGGCATCCCGCATCCCCTGCCGACGCGCTTCCTCCCGCTCGGCCAGCGGATCGCCGGCCCCCCACTTGAACAGCCGCGACCAGAACGCCATCCGCGTCTCCCGGCAGAGAACCGCTACCCGACTAGTGTGCCCTCACTGCTCACCCTAATCGCTCGAATCACACTCCAATGGCTCCTGGCCACGCCGATGCTGACACAGGTCGAGAATCCGACCGAGATGGCTCCCTGGTCGGCCCGGACGCCGCAGATCGGCTTCCAGAGCGCACTCTTCCATTCCGGAGCACATGCTCTGTTATATTGGTACCATGCCTGGGGTTCATGATCTGGATAGGGAGCCCCATCGATCGGGTGCCCGCCGACCACGCCCGGTACCAGACGTCCTCGATGGGGTGCTCCGCCGCAGGACGTACAAGCATGCCGTCAGGCGTGCTTGATCTGCTGCACACGGCCAAGTGATGTTGCATTTGCCTACAGCGTAGTTTCGCCAATTAAGACCAGCTGAGCTGCGATAACGATGTTCATGGGTTGCTGAATCGTTAAACGCAGCCGTAACTTTCCCTATGCGTGAACGATCGCCGTTCCCGCGGAGGGACCCGGACGGGCGCACGGGCCGCGCCGTGTCGCGCGTGCTCCACCGGAACATGCGCGAACCGCTGATCGAGGAGATCAGCCGACAGAAACTCACCTGAGTGGAGGAAATGTGGACGTCGTCAACCTGATGCGTTGGGTGCGGGCCGGTAACGGCACCCAGACGCGGTACGCGGCCCAGGACGTCGAATCGATGGGCAGACGATCAAGAAGGGCGAGGGTGTCATCCCGTCCTGGCGCCTCGCCTCGGCTGTCCTACTAGGCGCTCTGAGGCTTTGACGGATTGTGTGAACGATGCCCCCTATTCCGCTTGTCTTGGTGAGCCATGGATCACCGGCTGAGTGCCATGTCTTTCACATTGTCGATAGCGTCACGCCCGAGACGGTGATCCGCTGCGAAGGTCGTCTGGTCATGGCCGCTCATGTCGCCCTCGTCGATCCCCATCCGGTCTTTGGCAAGCAGGCGATCATCGCCGCCCTCTATTTACGCAACGCCGGGATGACGGCGCTGATCGGCGATCCGGGGCTGGTGCCCGATGATCTCGTTCGGCCGATCCATGCGTACATGGCGAAAGCGCGTGCGGACGCGGTGCCCGTTCAGGCGGAAGTTCTCGTCCTGGAGGACGCCATGCATTTCTATGACGACATTGACGCGATCATACGAGAGTTCGAGAGTGGGGCGTCTTGAAGATTCCGCCCAGGAAATCCATGCGCGTGGCGTTGCTCCTCGGCGGGGTGAGCGCGGAGCGAGACGTTTCGGTCGCGAGTGCCGCGCAGGTCATGTCCGCCCTGCGCGCGCTCGGGCATCGCGTGGACGCTTTCGACATCGCGAAGGGCAGGCTCAGTCCGGCCGACGCGGAACGCGTGATGCGGGCGAAGGTCGCCCCGGCCCCTCCAGACCCGGTCAGGCCGCCCACCGCGGCGGTCGCTCCCAGACTGGTGGAGGAGTTGCTGGGCGTGGACGTCGTCTTCCTCGCGCTGCACGGAGGGGCCGGCGAGGACGGCGTCGTCCAGGCCATCCTCGACTCGGCCGGCCTGCCGTACACCGGCAGCGGGCACCTCGCGAGTGCCATGGCGATGGACAAGGACATCGCCAAGCGGCTGTTGTGCACCTCAGGGATCCCCACGCCGGAATGGGTTCTCCTACGGCCTGATACCGATCTCGACGATATTCCCTTCGACGGCCCGGTCATCGTCAAACCCAACGCCCAGGGGTCGTCGATCGGCTTGACTCTCGTCAAAGGCCGGGAGGATCTGAGCGATGCCGTACAGGCGGCTCGCATGCGCGACGCGGACGTGCTGGTCGAGCGTTTCGTGCCGGGTCGCGAATTCGTGGTCGGCGTCCTGGACGGCACGCCGCTGGCCGTAGGCGAGATCAGGACGGAAGGCCGGGAAATATTTGACTACGAGGCCAAATACCAGGTCGGCGGAGCTGAGGAAATCTTCCCCGCGGACATTCCGGCCGCTATGGACGAGGAGTTGCGGGCACTGGCCGTGCGCGCACACCAGAGCCTCAGACTGGGGGCGTACAGCAGGGTGGATTTCCGGATGGACGAGAACGGCGGGATCTGGTGCCTTGAGGCGAACACCCTTCCCGGGATGACCGCCACCAGCCTCTTCCCGCAATCGGCACAGGCGGCCGGGATCGCCTTCCCGGAGCTGTGCGAACGCATCTGCCGACTGGCGGCGCGTTCATGACGGCAGCCGAGTTCGAGCACGTCGTCATACGAGAGAACGGGGATCCGTTGGCGGACCTGACGTGCTACCCGTTCGAGTGCCATTCCTCCTACTTCCACCGCGGGCTGTCGCCGACGAGCGCGATGTTCGTGCGACAGGCCGTTGCCGGAATGCTGGTGGGCATTCAACGGGCGTTGGCGCCGCTGACCTTCAAGATATGGGACGGTTACCGCCCCAGGCTCGTGCAGCGAAACATATTCGACGATTATGTCGCCACCTTGCGAGCGGGCCATCCAGACGTGGACGAAGACGAGCTGCGGAAGAAAGCGGAGGTCTTCGTCACGGACCCCGGGAGCTCGCGGCGCATCCCGCCGCACGCCACCGGGGGAGCCGTGGATCTGACCCTGGTGGACGCAGATGGGCGTGAGCTCGACATGGGCACGCCATATGACCATTTCGGGCCGGAGTCAGCCGCGCTCTACTTCGAAGACGACGCCCGGAACCCGACTGCCAGGAATAACCGGCGTATACTCCGGGACGCGATGACGGGCGCCGGCTTTCGGTGCGACGCCGATGAATGGTGGCACTTCGATTTCGGCAACCAGATCTGGGCTGCGCACTACCGCGCGCCGGCCGCGTGTTATGGCGAACTCGATCGCCATTGGACGCAGAGGCCCTGAGCGGCAACTTTTCAGGGGGTCAAGCTTTCCACGGCAGCCGGACATCGAGGACGAAGTGCCTGTTCTGGTTGGCGTGCGCTATCGTGCCGCCCGCCATACGGACCCGTTCCCCCAGGCCGACCAGGCCCAGCCTGCCACCGGGACCGGCGAAAGCCCCGTAAGGCGTCGGGTTGGTCACGCGGATGCACAGCGCGTCGCCCGGCTGCCCGTTCAGCTCGACCGTCACGCTGCTGCCTGGCGCGTGCTTGCGCGCGTTGGTGAGCGCCTCTTGAACGACCCGGTAGGCGTTGCGCCCGGTCTGTGTGGGCAGCAGGTCGCGCTGCTCGATGGTGTCGGCCACGTCGACCTTCTGCCCGGCGGCCTGTACCTCATGGAACAGCTCTCGCAGGTCGGCCAGTGTCGGCTGCGGGCCCGCGGTATCGCCCTCGGAGTGGAGGGTGCCGAGCACGGTGCGAAGCTCGTTGAGTGACTGGTGGGCGCTCTCCTGGACGGCCTGCGCGGTCTGCCGCATCTCCTCCGGGCCGAGGTCTGTTCGGTAGGCCAGCCCGCCGGCGAGCATCGCCAGCAGCGACATGCGATGGGCCAGCGCGTCGTGCATCTCGTGGGCGATGTTCGCGCGTTCGGTCAGCTTGGCCTGCTCGATGCGCTGCAGCTCGGCCCGCTTGGCGGCCAGGTCGGCCTCGCGCAGGGAGCGGAGGTAGAGACCGAAGACGGTCAGCCCGCCGAGGATCGCGGTGCTGGTGACCAGGCTGATCATGGCCTGCTGCGTGGGGCCGTCCGCGAACGCGTACCCGCCCGCGCAGGCCCAGAACAGGGCCGCGATCGGGATGATCTGCCGCCAGCGGCGGTGCACGCACAGGGACACGTACGCCACATAAGCGGGACCGGTCGCCATGCTGGACAGGACGGTCAGCAGCGCGGTCACCGCGGCGATCTGCCACGACCACCGGTGCCGCCACCTCATGAGGACCAGCGCCACCACGCTCAGGCCCACGTCGAGCAGGGCGCGCGGCAGCCGATCCGGCTCCTGCGGGACGAGCCAGACCCAGAGCGCGCCGTAAAAGAGCATCGGCGCCAGCGCCGCGACGTAGCGCAGCGCGTTCCCCCATCGGTCGAGAGGATGCTGATGGCCAGAGTGATCGTGCACGGGCCCAAGCATAGGAATCCTGCGGGCGGCGTACTCGCTCAGCCCGCAGGAAGCTCGCCGGCACGGTGGTTCAGCGGTTCGAGCGGATCAGCGACAACCCACCCTGAGGAGCCAGAGACGACCTTGGTACTTGGTGGGCTCGCTGCCGTGGTTCTCGGCGTCATCGTGTTCGGCCTTGATGGTCACGCAGAGGTTCCTGCCGTAGACCTTCACCGGACCCGCGTAGACTTTGAAGTTCCCACCATCGTAGTCTCTCTTGTTCTTCACGTTCTTCACATTGTCGTCGCCCATAAGGGCGTTTTCCATATATATATTCATCGGAGTGCGCACGCCGTACCGTGGGAGGCCGGGACGCTTGGCGAGGACGGCGCAGTTCCAGCCGGTTCTCGCGTTGTAGTAGAGCTTGACGTCACTCCGGTAATAGGTCTTTCGGGTAATGGCGTCTTTCAGCGGCAGGGGCCAGCTGCGCACCAGCGATCCGGTGCAGCCGTACGCGCCCGCGTTCGCCGGTGCTGACGCGAGTGCTTGCAGGGTCATGACGGAGGCCGTCGCAAGAACGACCGACAGAGATCTGCGAAACATCGAAAACTCCTGACTTGACGTCGCCACAGGGGGGATGCCGCACGAGTCCGGAGATCGGCTCCACTGCGAGCGCGGGCGCGGAAGGCCCTCGGCTCCGCTGGCGAGGTTGCTCCCGTGACCGCTTCCGCCCACGCACCAAGATCGCCTCATTACTTTCGGTAATTGCTCCGGTCAGGACGACATCCACAAGATACACCATTCCGGAGCGATCGCTCTATTATCGTGGTCCGTACGGCAAGCAGGCCGAGGGGGTTCTTCGACGGGAACCACCAGGCCGTGGGGATCGCCAAGGCGCTGCCGCCGACGTCCGAGAAGTTGTTCATGGCGGAGTTCCTGGACAAGGTGCGCAAGCCGACCGGCAAGCTCAAGCAGCTGATGACCGCGCTCGACTCCACCTGCGCCTGGAAGCCGGACGTCCCGGCACGCCTCCACCACGCCAAGGGTGACTCCGACGTCGCGTACGACAACGCCCTGTACTGCCAGAACGACCTGCGCTCCCGCGGCGCGACGCAGGCCCTCACCGACGCGGGCGACGTGGACCACAACCAGACCGTTCGCCACGCGCTGCCCTTGGTGATCGCCGGTTTCACTCAGTGATGTCATCAGGGGGATTTCAGGGATCCCCTTGAGGCCTGGTACGGGGCGGATCGCGCAGAATTGAGCACCATGAAGATCGAGAGAACGGCGGTGATCGCGGGCCTGCTCGGGCTCGCGGCGGTGTTGACCGGATGCGGCGCCGGTATTACGTCCGAGGCGGACACAAAGTCGTACGACCTCACCGACAAGGTGGCAGCGCTGCACATCGAAGCCGACGCCGGCACCGTGGACGTGGTCGAGTCGGATCGGCAGGGCATCCATGTGATCGAGCGCCTCAACTGGCGCAAGAACAAGCCGACGACCCGCCGCGAGGTACGGGGTGACACGCTGGAGTTGGCGTTCGACTGCCCGACCAGTTGGGGGCTGGGCGCCTGGGGCGTGACCTGCGACGTGAGCTACCAGGTCGAGGTGCCCAAGGGTCTGCGCGTCAAGGTCCGCTCCGACTCGGGGGACCTGACGCTGAAGGGGCTGTCGGGCGCGCTGGAGGCCACGAGCGACTCCGGGACCGTCGAGGCCAGCGGCCTGACGGCCAAGTACGTCGTCGCGAAGACCGATTCGGGGGACATGACCCTGACCTTCACCGGGCCGCCCGACAAGGTCACGACCGTCACCGATTCGGGCAAGACCGTGATCCACGTGCCGCAGAGGCCGTACCGGATCGACGCCAGAACCGACTCCGGGAACAAGGTCATCAGGACCGCCAGTGACACCTCGGCCCAGCGTTCGATCGCGCTGTCCAGCGACTCCGGGGACATGGAGGTCGCGACTCCCTGAAGCCCTCCAGGCGAGCCGTCACAGGGGTGGTGTGGCGAGAATTCAGCCGTGGCCGCACGGCTGGCGGCACTCGACCGCTACGCCGTGGTTCGACCGCCGACGGGCGCGACGCCGAGGACCTGGTGCTATCTAGCGCCTAAAGACTCCTACCTCGCCGGGCTCCTTCGGGCCAGATCACCCGGACGGACATCTCCCGCCCCCGGGCCTCGGCCACCACGTCGGCGGTGCCGCCATAGCCTCGGGCGGGCTGTCCGTCCCAGACGGCGAACAACACATCGGCGTCGTCAAGCATGCGCGTACTGGCCGTCATGTGGGCCTCCGAGGTGGACTCCACGAAGTCCAGCCTGTGGGCCCGGATCGCCCGGCCCAGCAACTCGTCGTAAGCCGCATGGCACTCGCTCGGCAACCCGTCTCGGTACTCCTTGGCCGGAATCACGACCTCCAGTACTCCACCAAGGTCCAGCACCCCGCGAGCGAAGATCTGATCGGCTCCATCCGCCAAGCAGGACAACCCACTGATGTCGGGCAGGTACTCCGCGAGCGCCTCATGTGCCGCCCGATCGATCAGTAGGACAGTCTCTTCCGGCAAGCCCCGATGGCCGGAGACGGCAATGCGGACCATGATCCCCCTCAGAGCAGAGTGGCGTGAAGACGTTCGTCGAAAGACCGAAGAGCGTTGGACGGCGGCCCGCCATACGCACGACGGAAGGTCCTGACCCGATGCAGGACACGCTCCGAGCCATACGTCGTCCCCACCATGAGCGCGTTGGACGCCAAGGCCCGTACCGTCGACTCCGCCGCTCTCAACGCCTGAAGCGCTGCCGACTCGCTTCTGGGATGGTCGGTCTAATCTTTGGGAGTCTTCACATAGAAGCTCTCGAAGGGATGCAATTTATCCTCTGCGTTGGCTGCGTCCGAGCCGAAGACTCGGTAGCTCTGCCGGAACCACTTCAGCTTGGAGCCGACACTCCCGTTGTGGTCGTGGGCGATGAAGTCGACCGCAACGTTTCGGTTGGTAGTAACCCCTGCGGATCCTTCGTGTGTGGCGGCGAAGGGATATTCGTCGCAGTCCTTACTCTTGGGTAACGGCTCTCCTCCAATGAGCAGCTGTGCGCAGTACTTGACCGACTGCGCACAGTCTTTGGACAGAACTCAAGATCCAGGGCCTCACAGTGCTCACCTGCCAGCGGCTACAGCTCGACGCCTGCCCGATCAACACGAGCAACCCCGCTATCTCTCATTAGGCCCTCGGTTAGCAGCAGCCCCAGCCGCGCGACGGCGCGCAGCTACACCGGGGGGCGGGGCCGACGCCAGCCGTACTGCATCCAGGCCCTAGATGACCTAGGCAAAGGGCGCCCGTGACATATGCTCCACACAAGATCGTCCCGAATATGTCGCCGTCCCCAGGGGCCGCGACGCGGGGGCGTCATCGTGGCCCCTGCTCGCTTATTGGGTAGCGGCCTGGACGTTGACATCGTGCGAGGCCTGGGCTGGCAGGTACACGTTGTCCTCGGCCTTCGTGACGATGTACGTCTGCGGCCCGCTCTCCACGGGCGTGTCGGAGAAGCTGAACGACCCGTCGGCGCCGGTGGTCAGCTTGGGCAGCTCGGTGTAGTAGCTGCCGTCGGGGGTGAAGACGGCGCGCCGCACCGACAGGGGGACGCCCGCTGGAGAGACCGGGTCGACGTTGCTCAGCGTGCCGCTGAACTGCAGCGGCTGCCCCACGGTGCCCACGTCCGGCCCCGTCAGGGTGAGGGTCCACTCGCGCCGGGACACGAAGACGCGTACGGAGGCGCTGCTCCACCGGAAGCCCGCGTCGCCGTCCCAGAGCACCTGGTAGGTGGTCCATCCGCCGATCGGCGGGGTGTCGGTGATGGTGAACGTGCCGTCTGCCTTGGTCGTGGCGGTGGGCAGCGTCACGATGGCACCACGGGGCGGCTGGCGGGTCACCACGAGCGGCTGCGCGCCGGGAGCCGACAGGCCGTTCGTTGTAAGCTGGCCGGTAATGGTGAGCGGTTCGAGCGCTTTCGCCTCGGCCGGGGGCGTCAGCCGGACGGCGGACGCGGGGAGTGCGGCACCGTGCACGCGCCACAGGTAAAGCCGTCCGGTTTTCCGCTCTCGCTGCACGGCGAAGAGGTCGCTGCCGGAGAAGGCGACGCTCGCGTATACCGGCTCCCTCGTCGTGTCCTCGTAGGCGTTGGTCTGCTGGGCCGTCGCCGCATCGTGGACGGTGACGCGCGGCTTGGACGCGCTGCTCGCCCACCCGCCGGCGAGGCGGGCGCCGTCCGGGCTGAGCGCGACAGCGACTGCGTCTCCCTGTGCGTCGGTGTAGGCGCGCACGGCGGTCAGGCTGGTGGTGTCCCAGGCCTCTAGCCGGCTCTCCGCGCGCGCCACCGTGATGACCGTAGAGCCGTCCGGCGTGATGGCGAGCTCCTCAAGGAAGGCCAGGCCGGAGGTGAAGCCGTCGAGGGTGCCCCGGGGGGTGGGATTGTCGCCGCCCACGTCAAACATCAGCAGGTCGGAGCTGGTTGTGCCCGTCGTGCCGACCACCAGAGTGTCCCCAGCAGCGGCCACCAGGGGGGCCGCCCCGACGCCGTGCTTCACGGGGGCTGCGGGCTGCGGCGCGGTCGCCGACAGGTCGAGGCTGTAGGCGCCGTTCTCCCAAGCACCCGGTGTGTTGCAGCCGTAGCCGACCCACAGACGGGCGCCGGACAACGACAGATGCTGCGGGCATCGGTGGGCAGCCACGTCGAAGCGCCGGGTGACGGCAAGGGTGGCGGTGTCAATCTCGGCCACCTCGTCTGAGCCGCTCAGCGCCGCGTACAGGCGGGCCCCGTCGGGCGTGACGACGAGGTCCTGGGCATTGGACAGGCCGGTGACGGCGCCCGTGAGCGCGCCATTGGTGTCCGCGACGACGATTCGGTCCGACGCGGAGACGAACACCTTGCCTCCGCCCACGGCCACGTCACCCTTGCCGATGACGCCGCCGAGGTAGGTGGTGGAGTCGGCGGCCGAGGCGCTGGTCGCCAAGGTGACCATGAGGCCGGCCGCCATCGCTAACGCGCCGCAGATGGCAGCGATCCGTCGTGCTGAGCGCATGTGACCTCCAAGGGATGCGAATCTGCGTTCGACAGCGTAGATCCTTTGGAAGGACGTGGCTAGCGCACAACCGACCACGCTCGAAAAGGGGCCCGGCTAGCCTTCCTGGGGTTGCCCGCTTCGTTCCTTGAAAATAAAACACCACCCCTGGATGGCAGACGAGCCTTCACAGAGGTGGTGTGGCGAGAAATTCAGCCCTTCTCGGCCTCTCCGGTGGCCTGTTCCATGGCGTCCTCCGGGGACGCCTCCAGGTCCTGTTCGGCGTCGGCGCCGGCCTGGGCGGAGGCCTTGTCGAGGCGGACCCAGCTGGTCACGCTCTCCACCGCGAACAGGACGAACAGGTACGCCGTCAGTACCGCCAGGACCGGCGTCAGTACGCCCAGCGCCGCGCCGATCCCGATGATCAGCAGGCGTAGCTCCCAGCCGAGCCCCGCGTGGAAGACCCAGGCGGGCGGCCAGATGCTCTGCCGTGTCCGGTAGACGGTGTCGTAGGTGTGATAACCCACCACGTACACGAGCACGAACAGCAGCCACTTCGGTACGTCGGCCGCCAGCCCCACCGTGATGATCGTGAGGAACTCGGCGCCGCGCAGCAGCGGCGGGGTGAGCCAGTCGAGGCGGCCCAAGTGGTCGCGGGGGGCGGTCGGGAGGACCAGCAGGAGGACGATCAGCGGCGGCAGGAGCAGGATCGGGCCCGGCTTCAATACGCCGGTGACCGTCACGGCCACCACCGCCAGCAGGGCGACGAGCGTGGCCGGGACCGGCGGGATGCCCTTGCCGATGCGGCCCGCCAGCGCGTGCACGAGAGGGCCGTCGTCGCGGTAGGCGAGGAGGCGGGCGGTCTGGATGCGGCGGCGTTCCTCGTCGGGATCCGGCGTGGGGGTAGCTGCGGCCAGTGGTGCGGTGATCATGCGAGCGACCTCATGAGGCGTCCGGTGAGGGTGTAGGCGGCGGCGACGGAGCCCCAGATCACCAGTGTGAGGAAGGTGATGCGGGCGTCGAAGAGGGCGGCGGTGATCGCGATGGCCGCGAACCGCTCGCCGATGGGGAAGACGATCATCTTACGCGCCCAGTGCACCGCTCGGAACCGCCCGGCGCGGGTCCACATCTTGAGGACGCCGCGGATGCCCTGGCTGCGCTCCACCTTACGACGCTCCAGCGCCTTGCGCAGGGCGCGGTCGTCGGGGGCGTCCAGGGGAAGCGTGGGCAGCTGGGCGGGCGGTTTGCGGCGGTTGGAGACACCGAAGGAGAAGTCGAGCAGGTGGCGGGTGGACTGCAGGCCGAGCGCCGCCAGCGCGAGAATCCAGATGTCATCGCCGTTGCCCGACACGACCCAGCCGATGGCCAGGCCGGCGAAGACGACGTATTCCTTGAAGCGGTCGAAGGTGGCGTCGAGCCATGCGCCGAGTACGCCGAACTTGCGGGCGTAGCGGGCGACCTGGCCGTCGACGCAGTCGAAGACGAAGGCGAAGTAGATCAGCACGCCGCCCGCGACCATCCACGGCCGGGCGCCGGTGGCGAAGCAGGCCGCGGCGAGCACGCCGAGCGTGATCGAGATGAGCGTGACCTGGTTGGGCGTCAGGCCGCGGCGGGCGGCCCAGCGGGCGATGAAGCGGGAGTAGGTGGAGACGAAATAGGTGGTGAAGAAGCCGTCCGCACCCTTGACCGCGTTGTCGAGTCTGGCGCGGTCCTCGTCGATGCCGGACATTTCGGTGCCGGCCTCGTTGACCTCCTCCTGGGTGGTGACCCGGCGGTAGAAGAGGTCGCGGCGGCCGCGGATGCCGACGGACACGCCCTTGCGGACCAGGCCGAAGACGATCAGCTGGATCAGGTCATCGTCGGCGCCGAACGAGCCGGCCATGTCGGCGAGCTCGCGGCAGGTCTCGGCCAGCATGGGAGCGTTGCGCGCGCTCACGTGCAGGGGGCCGAGCAGCACCGTGTTGGGCCTGGTCACGGCGTGGTTGGCGGTGCCGACGGAGATGACGCGGGACTTGCCGGCGCGTGCGCGGACGGGCAGCCCTTCGAGCTTGTTGAGCCCGATCTCGGGCTCCGCCTCGTCGATCGGGACGATGTCCTCTTGCGCCTGGTCGACCACGTCCGGGCGCGGCTCCTTGGCGACGAGGGCCAGCGCGCCGCGCTTGGCCTTGGTGATCTGGTAGATCAGCTCGTCGTGGACGATCGAGTTGTCCGGGATCAGGAACAGGTTCTCCGTTGCGGACTCGGCTACGTCGGCCAGCGCGCGCAGAGCGGAGGCCACGTCGCCGGGCTCGATCGTGGCAGGCTGCGGATCCAGGGAGAGGATCTGGCTGCGCAGCCGTTCGGCCACGGTGGGATTGCCAGGCAGCGCGGCCAGCCTCAGGCCGGTCGGAGCGGTGTCGGGGCCGGGCGAAGAGCCCAGCAGGACCACGCGGGTCATGACTCCCTTTCGAGGCGGTTGCGGGGGGTTGAACAACGGGTAGAGCGGGGACGGACGTCAAAGTCTAGTGAGGGTTGCGCAAAGTCGCTCCATCCGAGCTCTGCGAAGCCGTTCCACCCGGGCTTCGCGCCACCGTTCGACCCGGGCTTCGCGAAGCGAAGTCCACCCGAGCATGACCTTGGCGCGCCATAGGATGGGCGAGTGAGTCTCTATCGTGACGAAGGCGTGGTTCTGCGCACGCAGAAGCTCGGTGAGGCCGACCGCATCGTCACCATCCTGGCCAAGCGCACCGGCAAGGTCCGCGCCGTGGCCAAGGGCGTGCGCCGCACCACCTCGCGCTTCGGGGCCAGGCTGGAGCCGTTCACCCACGTCGACCTGCAGCTGCACACCGGCCGCACCCTCGACGTCGTCACGCAGGCGGAGACCATCAGGCCCTACGGCGAGGCGCTGGCGATCGACTATCCCCGCTACACCGCGGGCACGGCGATGCTGGAGACCGCCGACCGGCTCACGCAGGGCGAGAAGGAGCCGGCGCTGCGGCAGTTCCTGCTTCTGGTGGGCGGGCTGCGTACGCTGGCCGACGGCGAGCACGAGGCCAGGCTGGTGCTCGACGCCTACTTCCTGCGTTCCCTGGCGGTCGCCGGCTATGCCCCCGCGCTGGACGCGTGCGCCCGGTGTCAGGCCCCGGCGATCAGGGCGTTCGCCATCGTGGCCGGTGGCGTGGTGTGCGGGGCGTGCAAACCGTCCGGATCGGTGGTGCCCGCGGGGGAGACGATCGGGCTGATGACCGCGCTGCTGCGCGGCGACTGGGCCACGGCCGACGCGTCGCAGTCACGGCATCGCGGCGAGTGCAGCGGCCTCGTCGCCGCATATCTCCAATGGCACCTCGAGCACGGAATACGCTCTCTCCGACACGTCGAAAGGGAGCATGTGTGAACGTCCGACCCCCGACCCCGCATCCGTCCGGCGCGGTTGCGCCGCCGATCCCGCGTGACCTGGTGCCCAAGCATGTGGCGATCATCATGGACGGCAACGGCCGCTGGGCCAAGGCTCGCGGGTTGCCGCGCACCGAAGGGCACAAGGCCGGCGAGGCGTCGCTGTTCGACGTCATCGAGGGCGCGCTGGAGCTGGGCATTCCCTACCTGTCCGCGTACGCCTTCTCCACGGAGAACTGGAAGCGCTCGCCCGACGAGGTCCGCTTCCTCATGGGCTTCAACCGCGACGTCATCCGCCGCCGCCGTGACGAGTTGCACGCGATGGGCGTACGGGTGCGCTGGGCGGGCAAGCCGGGCCGCCTGTGGAAGAGCGTGATCTCCGAGCTGCAGACGGCCGAGGAGCTGACCAAGGACAACCGCAAGCTGACGTTGCAGTTCTGCGTCAACTACGGCGGCCAGGCGGAGATCGTTGAGGCGGCGCTACGGCTGGCCGACGACATCGCGGCGGGCCGGGTCAGGCCGTCGAAGGTCAACGAGAAGGTGTTCGCCCGTTATCTGGACGAGCCGGAGATCCCGGAGGTCGACCTGTTCGTGCGGTCGTCGGGGGAGCAGCGGTTCTCCAACTTCCTGCTGTGGCAGTCGGCCTACGCCGAGATGGTGTTCCTCGACCGGCTCTGGCCGGACTTCGACCGCCGCGATCTCTGGGAGGCGTGTGAGACCTTCGCCAAGCGCGACAGGCGCTACGGCGGGGCGATCCCCAACCAGGTCTAGCCGATCCAGCCAGGGCGCGTGGTGACCTCACCCCCGAGTCAGGAGAAGCGATCCAGCCCGGTGAGTTCGCTGGAGAGGGCCCAGAGCCGGGATGCGGAGCCGGGATCGACCGCCCACGGCTTGACACCGCCGATGAGCATGTCGTCGGTGATCGCGGGCTCTGCGACGTCGCAGTCCTGGCAGTAGGCACCGCCGTGCTCGTCGAGCAGGGGCGAGGTGGCCGCCCATACGGCCGTCGCCGCGCCCTGGGCTGGAGTCTTGAAACCGTCGGCGTGCCGGCCGTCCCGGGTGATCCAGCCCTGGGCGATCTGCTCCTCTTGGGGGATGCGCCGTTGTAGTTCAGTGAGGATGCTGCCGGGGTGTACCGCGAAGGCATGCACGCCACTGGCCGCGCCGAGGGTGTCGAGGTGGACGGCGAACAAGGCGTTGGCCGTCTTGGACTGCCCGTAGGCCGACCAATGGTCGTAGCCGTGGCGGAAGTGCAGGTCGTCCCAGCGGATGTCGGACAGGAAGTGCCCGGACGAGGCCACGGACACCACTCGTGCCCCGGTGGGGGGCAGCGCTGGGCGCAGCCGGTTGACCAGAGCGAAGTGCCCGAGGTGGTTGATGGCGAAGTGCGCTTCCCAACCGGAACCGATGAGCCTGTGCGGGTAGGCCATGACGCCCGCGTTGTTGATGAGGATGTCGAGGGTGCGGCCGGTTTCCAGGAACCGGTGACTGAAGGTCCGGATGCTGTCGGCGTCCGACAGATCGAGCTCTTGCACCTCCGTTCGCGGAACGCCGTACAGCGCCTGCCTCGCCACCGCAGGACGGCGGGCGGGCACAATGACGTGTGCCCCGGCGCGGACCAGCGCGCTTGTGGCCTCCAGGCCGAGGCCCGAGTAACCGCCGGTGACCAGGACGTTCTTGCCGGATAGTTGGATACCGGCCAGAACGTCGTTCGCTGTGCTGTGCGCGTCGAATCCCGAACCGATCTTGTGTTGCGTGATTGCCATGCCTCGAACGTTAGAATCTAGAGTGCAATCTAGGTCAAGCTAGGCGGAACTGCATGAGCAGGTACGCAACTGAAGATGCCCTTTCCATCGGCGACGTCGCGAAGGCGACCGGGCTGGGCGTGCACGCGCTGCGGTTCTTCGAGCGGGAGGAGCTCTTCCTCCGCCCGATCCCGCGCACAGCCGGGGGGCAGCGGGTCTATGACCCGGAGGATGTGGAGTGGCTCCTGATGTGACAAGATCGCCGACTTGACGGCGAGCCTGGAGATCATCCATGGCAAGGTTCTCACCTATCGCAAGCATGTAGAGGACGGAACCGCGGCCGGACTCTGGTCGCCAACGCCGTCTCCGTAGGCGTGGTCAAGATCCCCTCCCGCACCCGCTGTCTGCGCCGACGGTTGCTCGCGCGAGGTCGGGCAGCGCAGCCAATCCCCTTGATCTCAACTCCATGCAGGCCCCTAGCGGCTTATGCGGTTACCAGATCACATTTCATGACAAGTCATGTCTTGTTATGGTCGGGCCCTTGCAAAGCTGACACGTTCTCTTCACTCTTCTCCCCATAGGCGTAAAGATCAGCTCTACTCCATGGCGTGAAGGAGAGCGTGTGCCGTCCACCCCCCATTGGCGTGCGATCTTGATCGCGGTCGCCGCCGCTGTCACCCTCATCCTCCCCCAGGGCGTGGCCCAAGCCGCGCCCGACCCGGGAAAGATCAATCAATCCGTCCAGGCCGACCTGGCAGCGGACGGAAAGGCCACCTTCTGGGTACGCCTGAAGGGCACCGCCGACCTCAGCGGTGCCCGCCGGGCCACGACCAAGGACGACAAGGCCGAGCAGGTCTTCGAGGCCAAGACCGCCAAGGCCGGCAGCTCGCAGGCGGCCCTGCGCAAGCTCCTGGACTCCCACAAGGCCGACTACACCCCGTACTGGATCGTCAACGCCGTCAGAGTGACCGCCGACCCCAAGCTGGCGGCCGAGATCGCCACCCTGCCGGAAGTGGACCGCATCGACCCCGTACGGACCGTGTCGCTGCCGAAGCCGGAGCCCGGCAAGGCCGTGGCGAAGGTCAACGCCGTCGAGTGGAACATCGACCGCGTCAACGCCCCGCGCGTCTGGAACGAGCTCGGCGACCGCGGCGAAGGCATGGTGGTCGGCACCATCGACTCCGGTGCCCAGTTCGACCACCCCGAGCTGGCCGCCGCCTACCGCGGCAGAAGCCCTGACGGCTCCGTGGACCACAACTACAACTGGTTCGACCCGGCGCACATCTGCCCGAGCGCGGCACCCTGCGACAACCTGGGGCACGGCACGCACGTCATGGGCACCATGGTCGGCGCCAGTGGCATCGGGGTGGCGCCCGGCGCCAAGTGGATCGCCGCCAAGGGCTGTGAGGTCAACACCTGCACGGACGCCTCGCTGCTCGCCGCCGGCCAGTGGATGCTCGCCCCCACCGACCTGAACGGCGCCAACCCGCGCCCCGACCTGGCCCCCGACATCGTCAACAACTCCTGGGGCGGCGTGGGCTTCGACCCCTGGTACAAGGAGATCGTCGACGCGTGGGTCGCCGCCGGCATCTTTCCCGCCTTCGCCAACGGCAACGAGGGGCCCGCCTGCCGGACCAGCGGCTCGCCCGGCCAGTACGTGAGCAGCTACAGCGCGGGCGGCTTCGACGTCAACAACGTCCTGTACGCCCGCTCCAGCAAGGGCGAGGGCGAGAACGGCGAGATCAAGCCGAACCTGGCCGCCCCCGCCGTGGACGTCCGCTCCTCGGTGCCCGGCAACGGCTACGACAGCTACACGGGCACCTCGATGGCCTCGCCGCACCTGGCCGCGACGGTGGCGCTGATCTGGTCGGCCTCGCCGGGTCTCCAGGGTGACGTGGCCGCCACCCGGCCGCTACTCGACAGCACCGCGATCGACGTCAACGACACCAGCTGCGGCGGCACCGCCGCCGACAACAACGTCTGGGGCGAGGGCCGCCTGGACGCCTTCGCCGCGGTCTCCGCCGCGCCGCGCGGGGGTCTCGGCGACCTCAAGGGTACGGTCACCGCCGCGGGCAGCCCGGTGTCCGGTGCCACGGTCACCCTGTCCGGGCCGCTGAGCCGTACGGTGGTCACCGGTACGGACGGGACGTACGCCGTCCCGCGCCTGCTGCCGGGCGACTACCAGATCACCACGGAGAAGTTCGGCTACGACAAGGGCACCGCGACGGCGACGATCGCGGCCGACCAGAGCACCACCGCCGACGTGGTGATGACCCTGAAGGCCACGGGCGTGGTGACCGGCACGGTCACCACGGCGGGCACGCCGGAGCCGGGCGCCAAGGTCGAGGCGGCCGGCACGCCCGTCAGCGCGGTCACCGACGCCGCCGGCCGCTACCGGATGTCGCTGCCGAACGGCACCTACGACCTCACGATCACTCCGGCCTCCCGCTGCGCCAGCGGCGCCACGGCGTCCGTCACGGTGGCCGGGGACGTGACCAAGGACGTCGAGCTGCCGTTGCGCGGCGACGACTTCGGCTACACCTGCCGCAGCGCCGCCGCCCCGTACGTCGCGGGCACCGACAAGCTCGCGCTCTCGGGCGACGACGAGGCACAGCAGGTGACGCTGCCGTTCCCGGTCCCGTTCTACGGGGTGGGGCAGAGCAAGGCGTGGATCAGCACCAACGGGTTCGCCACCTTCGCCACCGACAAGGTCGTCACCGGCAGCAACAGCAAGCTGCCCAGCGCTGGTACGCCCAACAACGCCGTCTACCCGTACTGGGACGACCTGGTGGTGGACGCCGACAGCGGCGTCTACACCGGCGTCACGGGGACGGCGCCGCACCGCCAGTTCGTGGTCGAGTGGCGCAACGCGAAGTTCTACTCGGCCGCCGATCAGCGCATCTCGTTCGCGGCCCTGCTGGGCGAGGACGGCACGATGAGCTACCGCTACAAGGACATCGAGAGCGAGCGTGACAAGGGCACCAGCGCCACGGTCGGCATCGAGAACGCGACGGGCACCGACGCGCTCCAGTACGCCAACGAGGAGCCCGCGCTGTCCAACGGGCAGGGCCTGACGTTCATCGCGAGCAGGCACGGCCTGGTGACCGGCACCGTCACCGACGCCAACGACGGCAAGCCGCTCGCGGGCGCGACCGTGAAGGTGGGCGACGTGGCCACCTACACCACCGGCGAGGACGGCGCCTTCTACGGGCAGGTCCTGGCCGGCGACTATGAGGTGGTGGTGTCGAAGGAGAACTACGGCACCTTCACCAAGACCGTGACGATCGCGCCGACGACGGTCACCAGGATCGACACCGCGCTGGTCACCGGCCGGGTCAGCCCCTCGGTCAGCGAGCTGACCGTGGTGATGCCCACGAACGCCGCCAGGACCCGCACGATGGAGCTGACCAACCTCGGCTCGCCCACGGCGTACACCGTCACCACCGACCCGGCGCAGAGCTGGATCGGCGTCACACCGACGGCGGGCAACCTGGCCAAGGGGCAGGCGGTCACGCTGAAGGTCAGCGTGTCCAGCACCGGCGTTCAGCCGGGCACCTACCGCTCGGGCAAGCTGATCGTGAAGTCGGCCAGCGGGCGGCAGCCGATCATCGAGGTCACGGTGACGGTCGTGGTGCCCAAGCTCCAGGTGGCTCTGGAGGCCGGCGGCACCAAGGCCGTGACCGACACGGCCGGTGACGCGTGGACGGCCGACAAGAAGTACAGCACGGGCGGCTACGGGTATATCGCCACCTCGACCCGTACGAGCACCTCGTCCAAGGCCATCAAGGGCACCGACGACCAGGCGCTGTTCAAGTCGGCTCGCGAAGGGATGCTGGAATATCGCTTCGACAACGTGCCGGCCGGGACGTACACCGTGGAGCTGGACTTCGCCGACGTCAAGTCGACGCAGATCGGACGCCGGGTCTTCGACGTCCTCGTCGAGGGCCAGCTCGCGATCCCGGCGCTGGACCTGGCGCTGGAGGCGGGCACGTACACGGCCGTCAGCAGGCAATACACGGTGAAGGTCACCGACGGCCAGCTCAACGTCCGCTTCGCCACGCGGCAGGGCATGACAATCGTCAACGCCATCCGCATCTCGGAGCGGCCCGACAAGGCCTCGTGAAAGAGCCAGAATGACCCGGGCCCGCCTCTAGGGCGGGCCCGGGAGGCTTTTCAGCGGGCGCTGTGTAGTATCGCAGGTTCCCCATCATTGTGAACAAGTTCTTGGTCATCGGACTACGAAGGGCGATCGTCCATGGCCGGGGAGGCCAGGGGCAGGGTGACCGAGACCTCGAATCCGCCTGACGGCTTCGGCCCGGCCGTGACCGTGCCCCCGTAGAGCTTGACGCGTTCGCGCATGCCGATCAGGCCGTGACCGTCCCCGTCCGGGGTGACGGTCGACCCGTTTCCGTCGTCGGTGACGCGCAGCTTCAGCTCGGCGCCGTAATGGAGCGAGACCGTCGCCGTCGCCGGGCCCGCGTGCTTCAGCACGTTGGTGAGGGATTCCTGGACGATCCGGTAGGCGCACAGGTCGATTCCTGGAGGTAGCGTGCGTACGGCGCCGGTGATCGACATCTTCACCGGCAGGCCGGCCGAGTTCACCCGTTCCACGAGCTGTTCGAGCCGTTGCAGGCCGGGTGCCGGGTCGTAGCCATCCGTGTCGTCGCTCGCTTCTATGCGCAGGACGGACAGCAGCCGTCTCATCTCGCCCATGGCCTCGCTGCCGGTGTCGGCGATGGTGGTGAGCGCGCCGCGCGCGGTGGCGGGGTCGGTGCCGAAGACGTACCGGGCGAGCCCCGCCTGGATCACGATGACCGACATGTGGTGGGCGACCACGTCGTGCAGCTCACGGGCGATGCGCACCCGTTCCTCGGTGACGGCGCGCCGCGCCTTGTCCTCCTGCTCCTGGCGCAGCCGTCCGGTGAGGTGGGCCAGCTGCTTGTTGCGTTCGACCAGCATCCGGGTGCTGTTGCCGAACGTCCAGGCGACGGCGACCATGATGCTCACCTGCAGGACGTTCGGCCAGGCGAAGTCGGGCGGGGCGAGGAACGCGGCGTGCCACCAGATGGCCGTCATGGGAAGCACGCAGGGGAGCGACACGGCCGGTCGCCACCGGCTGGCCACGGTGTACAGCGCCAGCAGCGGCGCCACTTCGTTGAACCTGGAGTCGTAACCGGCCAGGTGGAAGACGAACGCCGCGGCGCAGGAGATCGCCAGCACGGTGAGGGATGCGCGCCGCCGCCAGGCCAGTACGAGGTTGGCCACCAGCGTCAATCCCACGCCGACGGCGTCCAGGGGACGCTCCGCGTAACCCGCCTCGGTCCCGCCCACGGAGAACAGGAACGTCAAGGTGATGGCGGCGACCGCCGCGCCGAAAGCCAGGTCGACGATGAAAGGGTTCATCGCGGCCAGCCGTCTGAGGGACGACAGCAGCTTTACCCGCATCAGCGCATGCTAGCGGCGATCTCCGCGCGCCGCTGGACGGCTTGGGCGCGGACCATCCGCGCGTACAGGCCGTGCCGGTCGCCGAGCAGTTCCGGAGGCGTGCCCGACTCGGCCACGCGTCCGCTGTCCAGTACGACGACCGTGTCGAACGCGTCCAGACCTCCGAACCGATGGGTGATCATCACCGTCGTCAGCCCCCTGCGGCGCCGCAGAACCGCGTGGACGACCTCGCGTTCGGCCAGCGGGTCGAGCGCGGACGTCGCCTCGTCCAGGACCAGGACGGGCGCGTCGCTCAGGAGCGCGCGGGCGAGGGCGAGGCGCTGGCGCTCACCGCCGGAGAACAGCGCCCCGCGCTCGCCGACCACGGAGTCGTAGCCGTCGGGCAGGGCCATGATCCGCTCGTGCATGCTGGTGGTCGTGCAGGCCGCGACCAGGTCGTCCAGGCCGGCGTCGGGGGCGGCGTAGCGGAGGTTGTCGGCGATGGAGCCCTGGAAGAGCAGCGCCTCCTGCGGGGCCAGGCAGACGCGCCCGCCGGTCCGTACCGAGCCTTCCGCCGGTTCGTACAGTCCGGCGAGCAGGTGGCCGAGCGTCGTCTTGCCCGATCCGTTCGGGCCGACGATCAGGGTGGCGGAGGCGGCGGGCAGGTCGAGGGTCACCTCGCGGAGCGCCCACCGGGTCTCGCCCTCCGGCCCCGCGTAGGCGTACGAGGCGCCCGCGACGCACACCTCACCCGCCCCTGCTCCACCCACGGGCGGAGGCGATCCCGGCGGCAGGTCCAGGTACTCGAAGACCCGCTCGAAGGCCGCCTGGGCGGTGCGGAACTCCGTCGAGATGTGCAGGATCTGCCAGAGCGGCTGGTAGAGCCTCGACTGCAGGACCACGAACGCCATGAGCGTGCCGGGCGTGATCCCGTCCATGAGCCCCGCTGCGACGAACACGATGTACGGAGTCAGGACGAAGAAGATGTGCCCCGCGCTCAGCACCGACTGAGCGGCCAGGCTCGCGCGGACGCCCAGCCCGGCCAGCCGTTCGCTCTCCGCGGCGAACACCTCGGCCTCGTGGCCGTCGCGCCCGTGCACCCGGGCGAGCGTGATGCCGCCCAGGGAGAGGCGTTCGGCGGCGATGGAGGCGATCTCCGCGCGGGCGCGCTGGCCGGCGGCGGAGAGGATCTTGAGCGCGCGTCCCGAACGGGCGGTGACCCACAGGATGGCCGGCGCCAGGCAGAGGGTGACCGCCGCGAGCCGCCACGACAGCGAGAACATCGCCCCCAGCGCGAACAGGAACCCCAGCAGGCTGCCGAGCAGGCTGGGCAGCGTGTCCTTGATCGCGTCCTCGATCTGGTCGGTGTCGTTGGCCAGCCTCGACTGGATCTCACCGCTCCGGGCGGCGGCGAAGAAGCCCAGCGGCATCCGCTGCAGGTGGCCGAACAGCCGCGTACGCAAGGAGTGGATGACCCGCTGGGCCATGCGGGCCGAGATCCACGCCTGGGCCAGATCGACGCCCGCCGCCCCGGCCGCGACGACCGCCGCGACAGCGGCGATCAGGGCCAGCAGACCCGGCCGCGGGCCGCCCGCGCCGAACAGGGCACGGTCGAAGACGACCTGGGTGAGCAGCGGGACGGCCGCGTTCAGCGCGGAGAAGATCGCGACCAGCAGCACGACGAGCAGGACGGCACGACGGTAGGGCGCGAACAGCCGGATGATCCTGCGGGTCGTCACGACGCCTGCCCTCTCGGAGATCTGGAAACGGCGTGCGGCCGATGCCAAGCCGCACGCCGCTCTCGCTATCACTTGGTGCCGGTCAGTTGGTGTCGGTGCAACCCGGGTGCTTGATGCAGTTGCTCAGCAGCGCCGACTCCGAGGTGCTCGGCTCACGCTCCTGCAGGTTCTGCAGGTCCTGAACGTCGAAAGACATGTTCTCCCCCTCTCTCTGGTTCCGTTCCTTCGGGTATCACCGCGCTCGAAGCGCGGTGAGCTCATGGGCTGGGCGCCCGATGACGTCGTCGAGCATCCACAGGCGCGGATGTCCGTGACGCAGGCGCAGCAGGAAGGCGAGGACGCCCGCGGTCCCGCCCAGGTAGGTCGGCAGGATCCGGCCCAGGCGGTCGGGCACGTGCAGCCGCCCCACGCGCCTGACGGCCCGCGCCGTCAGGCAGGCGGCCAGATCCTCCGCCCATCGGTGGTATCGCTCGTCTCCGGTGAATTCGGCCATGTCGAGTAGGAAGTCCCCTTCGCCCGGCAGGCCGTGGCACAGCACCGAGCCCGACTGCCACCGGGTCCGGTGCGCGGCGACCGCCGCCTGTTCGGCGAGTTCCAGCGCGATCGGGTCGCCCGTGGCGTGCCAGTAGCGGATGAGGAATGAGCCGACGCCCGACGATCCGCTGCACCAGTGGGGGCGGCGCGGCCGTACGGACTCGGGCTCGTCACGCCGGTACGGCCACCAGGCCGCATCCCGTTCGACATCGGCGTGCGCGTAGAACGTGTGGGCCACCTCGCGCACGGTCTCCAGCCACTCCGCCTGGCCGAAGGCGACGCCCCCGTAGAGCAGGGCGGTGCCGATCCCCGCCAGGCCGTGGGCGAATCCGAAGTGGTTGGTGCCGGCGAGGCTGGAGTCATGGGAGGCCGGTGTCAGCCATTGCGGGCGCCCGTCAAGGGAGGACCGCGCGTCGTGCAGGTTCTGGAGCATCCGCGCGGCCCGCTCGCGCAGCGCGGCGTCGTCCGCGCGGATGGCCAGGCGCAGGGTGGCCATCGCGCACCCGGCCAGGCCGTGGGTCATGTCGGGGCTGGGATGGTCGGTCGGCAGCCGGTACGCGGCCCGCACCGCGAAGTCCCTCGACTCAGTGTCCCGCGCCGACTCGTACAACGCCCAGAGGGCGCCGGATCGCCCGGCGTAGAGGCCGGACGGCCAGACGTCCTCCTCGGCGAGGCGGCGGCGGAGCCAGCGCGAGACGGTGTCGGCCTGTTCGGGCGGGAGGACCGGGAGGATGCCGGCCGCGCCGGCGCTCACCGCGCAGGGGTCGGCTTCGAGCCCATAGGTGATGTTGGGCCAGGGGGACGGGCTGTCGGGGCGGTCGTCCATGGTCTCGGCCAGCCAGGCGAGCCCGTCGGCGACCAGGTCGTCCGCGCTCACACGGGACGGAAGAACGCGTCGCGCGAGGGGCTCTTGGAGCTTGGCCAGGAAGCGTGCGCAGGCGTCGAGCGTCCAGCGGTCCTCGGGCTCGGCGAGCAGGCCCGCCACCATGGGCCGGAGCACCGCCAGAGCGGGGTTGCCCTCGGCGACCCTGGCCAGGAGGTCGCCGGCGCGGGCGCCCCAAGCCGGGCCGGTCTCCTCGTCCTCCGCCAGGCCGAGCTCGGCGCCGACCGCGAGGAAGTACACCAGCGCGCCGAGGCTGTAGAGATCCGCCGCCGCCGTGGGCGCCTGGCGGAAGGCTCCGGAGTACGGCGCCAGCTCCGGCGCGAGATAGCCGGGGGTGCCGCCGATCATGACGGTGCTGTCCCGCTTGGCCGCGTACTCCAGGTCGACGAGCCGGATCTGGCCGGCGGGCAGGATCATGACGTTGCCGGGGGAGAGGTCCCGGAAGACGTAGCCCTGGTCGTGCACCTTCCGCAGCAGGGCGACCAGGCGTGCGACGACCGGTACGACCTGCTCGGTCGGGCAGCCGAAGCCGTCCCGGCCGAGTGGCGTCGCGTGCGCCTCCGTCCATCGGTGCGCGGTGTGGCCCGGCACCAGCTCCTCCGCGAGGAAGGCGTGGCCGCCCTGTTCGAAGGAGTCCACGACGGCCGGCACGCCGCCGGTGGTGGCGAGGTCGTCGAGAGCCGAACGTTCGAGAGCCAGCCGGTCCTTGGCGTCCCGGCCGCTGAGGTCGGAGGAGGCATGCGGGCGACCCTCCTTGATGACGACCTCGCGGCCGGTCTTCGTGTCTTCGGCGATGTACACGCCGCCCCTGTTGGCGTGTCTGATCGCCTCCCGCACCACGAACCGGTCGTTGAGCATGACCGCGGACGTCCCTTTTGCGGTCCTTTTCGCTGGTTCAGGGAAAGGGCAGGCCGCGAAGCTCGGCGGGGTGAAGGAGGCCGCCCGTTCGTCGCGGACCAGCTGTCCTCCCGGCGCGCGCAGCCGTACCTCGTAGAACCCGTCGTTGCCCAGTGTCCGGTGCCCGGAGAAGGCGCCATAGCGGTAGTGGACGAGGCCGCCCACGCGGTAGGGCCGGTCGGAGAGGATCGCCGGGCCCGGTAGCCCTCTGGTGGCCTCGTCGAGGAGGGCGGCCAGGCGTACAGATTCGGCGTCGCCGGTCGGGTAGGCGGTCACGAACTTGCCCGCCTGCGCCCGCGCGCAGTGCGGGGCGAGCAGCTCCCAGTAGTCGCCGAGCCGGTCGGGGAACTTGAAGGCGCAACCCGCCTCGATGAGCACCCGGGCGACCTGGGCCAGCACGAAGGGGGCCGACAGCATCGTGGCGGAGACGTGCAGCTTCCATCCCTGATCGGGCATCGGATAGCCGTCGGGAGTGACCCGGCACCAGAAATCGGCCGCCTCGATCGCCCAGCCGCCCTCGCCGGACCGGGCCAGCTCGTCGGTCACGAGGTCGCGCAGAATGGTCGCGTCCGCCCCCATGGCACTACCTCCCGAAGTCTGGCGCCGCTCCATAGGAGGGTGGCCGACGGGCCTTGCTTTTCGCTGACAGGGGCTGTCGGCGCCTGACTGATCATCAGAGGGGCGGCGGGCGACGCCGCGGTTTTCAGCCCAGGATCGTCAGCTCAGGAACGTCGCGGTCGTCGTCACGAACCGGTCGGCGTCGTCGACCCACGGGAAGTGGCCCGCTCGCGGTTGAACGACGAACTCGGCGTCGGGGAACAGCCCGGCGTACTCGGCCACGACGCTCGGAGGCGTGTTCAGGTCGACCTCGCCGGCCAGCAGCAGCACCGGCGCGTCGAACGCGGCCAGCGCCGCGCGGGTGGCGGCCGGGTCGTAGACGCCCTCGGCGCCGAAGGCGGCGGCGGCCTCGTCGTTTCGATGACCCTCCTGAGCGGCGTGGTGGGCCTGCGCGGCCGCGTCCCACCGGCCGTAGAAGAACGGGTCGATAGCCGTCCAGCTGTCGCCGGTGGCCTTGCCGCCCATGATCGCCTCAAGGGCCGCGAAGGCGGCCGCGAACCAGGGCTCGTCCTCGCGCAGCCGCGCGACCTCCAGCCGGTCCTCACCGGTGGCCGCGAGGCCGACGGCGAAAGGGCTCGGCGTGATCAGCGCGAGCTTGCCGACGTGTCGCGGATGCCGGCCCGCGTACAGGGCCGCGAGGTTCGCGCCGGCGCAGTGCGCGAGCAGGTCGATCCGGTCAAGACCGAGGTGCTCGCGCAGTGCCTCGACGTCGTCGACCAGCCGGTCACAGCGGTAGGAGGTGGCGTCCTCCGGTGTCGCGGACCGGCCGGTGCCCCGAGGGTCCACCATGATCAGCTGTCGATGCGCCGACAGGCCGCCGAGCTCGCCGAGGTAGTCGGCGTCCTGCATCGGGCCGCCCGGCAGGCAGATCAGCGGGGAGCCCGCTCCGAACACGTGGTAGGCCAGGGTGGTTCCGTCAGGCGCGGAGAAGGCAGGCATGGCGTGGATCCTGTCAGCGGCGTTTCGGTCAGGGCGAACGATTATCCCGAGCCCCGGCCAGTGCCCCGAGCCCGGGTCTGGTCGGCGTCCCGGGCCTGGCCGGCGGCCCGGGTCGGCTGGTGCTCTCGGAGACACGGCCTGATGGTCAGGTGGTGACGATCGCCGCGTTCTCCCCCAGAAGCGCGAGAACGACCGCCGTGTCGAGCAGTAGCGACGGGATCAGCCGGACCCGGAACACCGCGAGTATGGCCGCCACCTCGTCCGCGTGAGCCGTGTCGATCACCGGGACGGGCAGGCGGGCGGCAGCGGCGGCGGCGTCGGCCAGCACCTGCTCGCGCGCCGCGGCGTACTCCGCGCTGCGGGCGATCGGCTCCAGCCGCCGCCACACCTGCGGCATGAAACCGCCGATCGCGCGGTAGTAGCTCAGCACCCGGGGATGATCGTGCACGGCGCGGATCTCCTCGTACACCCGCGCCAGTTCCTCGCCGGGCGGAGTGCCGTCCGGCACGATGTTGACCGCTTCCGGGGCGACACCACGCGGGCCCGGATCGGGGGTGGTGCCGTCGAGCGCGAGGGCCGTGGAGGCACCCACGGCCAGCCCTCGGTACCAGCACGAGGCCAGCAGGAGGATCTCGGGCAGCAGCCGGTGGAACGTGATCGTGTAACGGCGGATGTCATCGGCCGTCAACGACTCCTCCGGTGCGGGCAGCAGCCCGGCCGGCACGCCCAGCCCCGCCGCGGCCTGCTTGAACTCGGGTGACCCGATGATCGGCTTGAACCGGTTCCAGGCCGGGACGAGGTAGTCGGGGTAGTTCGCGAGCGCCTGGAAGATCGGGCTGACGAACGGTACGCCCAGATAGGCCGGTACCTCCTCGATCACCTGGGCTGCTTCGGGGGTCAATTCGGGCTTGCCGGGCAGTGACGGCAGGAGCACCGCGCCACGGGCGGCATCGCCGGGCTCCGTCGTGGTGATCGCCTCAGTCCGCGGGCCGACCGACGAGGAGCGCTTCGAAGATTGCATGCAACATAGGGTACAAACTTGGATCCAATTGCTCAAGAGGGTGTTTCATCAGCGTGATGGCCCACGAACACGCTCCCGGCCTGTCCGGGAGCGTGTCAGGTCAACCAGCTATAGGCGTCGTGCCGCCCAGGCGGTCCTCGTGGTGCGGACGTGGAGGTCGCCCCGCCGCAGGATGCCGTCGGGCCTTTCGTCGTCGAGAAGGGCGTCGAGTGCGGCCAGGTCGTCGGCGCCCAGCCGCTCGCCCAGCCCGGTTCGCAGGCGTCGCAGGGACAACTGGGCGTAGCGGCCGGTGGAGGCGGGCAGAGGTGGCGTCAGGTCGACGGTGAAGATCCGTTCGGTCTCGACGGTGAACCCGGCCCGGGTCAGGAGTGGGCCCCAGTCGGCGCCCATATGCGGGAGTCTGGCGCTGCGTTCCTCGGCCATTGCGGCGTGGTAGCGGGCTTCGAGTCCGGGGCGGCCGATGCCGAGGTCGTCGGGCAGAAAGCGCGGGAAGGAGTCGAGCTCGACCGCCACCAGCAGTCCGCCGGGGCGGAGCGCCGCGCGGACGTCGGTGAGGGTGCGGACCGGGTCCGCCATGTGGTGCAAGGACGAGGCCGCCCACACCAGGTCGACGGGGTCGAGATCGGGCCAGGCCGCGTCCAGATCCGCCTGAACGGTGCGGACACGGTGGGCCACGCCCCGTTCATCAGCCTTGTTCCGGAGGTGGCGCAGATAGGGCGCGGACATGTCCAGCGCCGTCACCTCGGCCTTCTC
This sequence comes from Nonomuraea sp. NPDC052129, assembly GCF_040680095.1. Taxonomy (NCBI): domain Bacteria; kingdom Bacillati; phylum Actinomycetota; class Actinomycetes; order Streptosporangiales; family Streptosporangiaceae; genus Nonomuraea; species Nonomuraea sp. NPDC052129. The sequence continues at coordinate 122,133 of NZ_JBFAVX010000002.1, forward strand.
GAAGCGTTCCAGCAGGGCGAAGGTGCCGGTGCCGGTTCCGCTGCCGAGGTCGAGGAGATGGCTGGGGGCCGGGTCGCCGGCGAGCTGGTGGACCCAGGCGGTCACCTCGGACAGGTACGCGTGCAGCACCTCCGCGTCGAGATCCAGGAGTTCGGTCATCACGGCGTCGTCGGATCCGGCCGTGGAGTGGTCGTGGTGGGTTGCCATGTTCGGAGACTATGTCCGCCTTGCCCCTCTGGCATAAGGTCTTGCGTATGAAGCAAGACGGAGATCTCGACGGCTTGGTCCGCAAGCGGATCAGGGGACTGCGTACGGCCCGCGGCTGGTCACTCGACGACCTGGCGGCCCGCTGCTACCTCAGCCCGTCCACCCTGAGCCGGATCGAGACGGGCCACCGGCGCATCAGCCTCGACCAGCTGACCGCGATCGCCCGCGCCCTGGAGACCACCCTCGACCACCTCGTGGAGTCGGTCACCGACGACGATGTGGTGATCAGGCCCCAGCGCAACGAGGCGCGGGGGATGACCATCTGGACGCTGAGCCGGGAGCCGGGGCCGAACGGCATGACCGTGGCCAAGATGCGCCTCACCAAGCCGCCCCCGCGCGACCCCGCCGAGCTGAAGGTCCACCCTGGCAGGGACTGGTTCACCGTTCTGTCGGGAGCCGTCGTACTCCTGCTGGGGGAGCGGACCATCGTGGTCGAGGCCGGTCAGGCGGCGGAGTTCTCGACCATGATCCCCCACGCCTTCGGCGCCCACGACGGCCCGGCCGAGATCCTGACCATCCTGGAGCACGACGGAGAGCGCACCCATCTCCGCTCTTCGCCGTGACCGGGCCGGCCCTTCAGGACAGGTACAGCCCGGCGGACGTCCGCAGAGCGTCGAGCCGGCGGCTGGCCGCGGCCTGGACGTCCTCGACATGGATCCGTGCCTGCCGCTCCGCGCCCTCACGGTCGCGGTTCGTCAGCGCCTCGACGATGCGCTGATGGCCCGCGACGCAGGTGACCACCTCGTCCGGGGTGAAGAGGACGGCCATGTTGTACGTGATGCCGAAGTCGCGGTTGCGTAGCCATTCGTCCAGCAGCCGGCCGTTGCCCGAGGCCCGCACGATGGCCTCGTGAAAGTCGCGGTTCATCCGCCCCAGCTCGGCCCGCGGGCGCTGGATGAAGTCCTCCATCGGCCCGTCGTAGAACGCGGCGATCGTGTCCAGTTGCTCCTCGGACGCGCGTACGGCGGCCAGCCCGGTGGCCATCGACTCAAGGGCGCACCGCACCTCGTAGATCTCGCGGATCTCGTCCGGCGTGTGCTCGCGTACCACCCAGCCCTGCCGCTCCCGGACGACCAGCCCCTGATCGACCAGCCGCATCAGCGCGACGCGTACGGGAGTGCGGCTGCTGTTGAGCCGCGCCGCCACCTCGTCTTCCGGAAGCCGCTGGTTGGGCCGGTATTTACCCTGGAGGATCGCGGCGCGTATGTGCTCGTACGCCTGGTCGCCGAGCGACTCCCCGCTACCCGCACGGGGCCTCCTGCGCTTGACCGCAGGCTCCTCCGCACGTGCCCCACCGGGTCGTTCGGCCATCAGTCCTCCGGTCCGTCGCCTGTCAGGGAGATTCTTCCAGTATGCGATGAGATCCAGAAACCTGAGGATCCTGCGATCAAAGTGCCGTTGGCTAAGGTTGTGGCCGTGTCAGGTGTGGCTCAGTTAGAGGTTCCACGGGTGTCCGAGGACGTGCCGGACGTCGTGGTCGTGGATGGGCAGGCGCAGTCCTACAGCGGCAATGTCCATGAAGAGCTCAAAGTGGTTCTCGTGCTCGACTCCGGATTCACCGTCCGGAGACGTGGCACGACATTCCACGCCGCTCCCGGCCAATTGCTCGCTCTCCATCCGGACGACGCCCATTCCGGGCAGCCGGACGATCCCGGGTCGGCGCACTGGCAGATCATGTGCGTGTCGCCGTCCTTGATCGCCGAGGTCGCCGCGCCTGACGCCGTGCGCTATGGGGACCCGGTGATCCGGGATGGCGGGCTGGCCGACCGCTTCCGGTCCGTACACAGCTCTCTCTACCTGCCGCCGGGGCAAGCCGGTTCGGCGCTGCGGCAGGAGACGGGGGTGCTGGAGTTCGTCGCCGCGCTGGCTCGGCACGCCTACGATCCCGAGGGCGGGAGGGACACCAGGCAGCGGGCCCCCGAACTCGTACGTGAGTATCTGCGGGCGAACCTCTCCCGCAACGTGACGCTGGACGAGCTCAGCGCGATCGCGGACCTCAGCAAGTATCGGCTCGTCCGCGCGTGCACGGCGCGCTTCGGTCTGCCGCCGCACAAGCTGCATCTGCGTCTGCGGCTGGATCGGGCCAGGGAACTGCTCCGGCGCGGCACGGGGATCGCCGAGGTCGCGTACGAGACGGGATTCCACGACCAACCCCACCTGACCCGGGTGTTCGCCCGAGCCTATGGGATGACCCCGGCCATATATCAGTCGACCTATCGAGGCACGACCTGGACCTCGCGCTGATCCTGGCGGGGCAAGAACGTGCAATACGGATGCCGATCACGGTCGATAGGTTCCTTCGCGTCGCCAACTTGGCGCGAATGTGAAGGAGATTATGTGATGCGGTACCGACTGCTTGGTCGCACCGGTTTGAGGGTGTCTGAGGCGTTCCTTGGCACGATGACCTTCGGGCAGGACTGGGGATGGGGCGCCTCCATCGAGGAGTGCCGCAAGATGTTCGCCGCCTATGCCGAAGCCGGCGGGAACGTGATCGACACCGCCAACCGCTACACCGAGGGCAGCAGCGAGCAGATCGTCGGGGAACTGCTCGGCACCGACCGCGACCGCTTCGTGCTGTCCACGAAGTACACCCTGACCATGGACGGCACCGACCCCAACGCCGGCGGCAACCACCGCAAGAACCTGGTCCGTTCGGTCGAGGCCAGCCTGCGCCGGCTGGGCACCGACTACATCGACCTGCTGTGGGTGCACATCTGGGACCCCAGCACGCCCATCGAGGAGACCATGCGGGCTCTGGACGATCTCGTACGGGCCGGGAAGGTGCTGTATGTCGGAATCTCCGACGCGCCCGCCTGGCTGATCTCCCGCGCGAACACCATCGCCGAGTTCCGCGGGTGGACGCCGTTCGCCGGCCTCCAGCTGCCCTACAGCCTGGTCAAACGCGATATCGAGCGCGAGTTGCTGCCCATGGCCGCCGCTCTGGAGCTGTCGGTGGCCGCATGGTCGCCCCTGGCCGGCGGCGTCCTGTCCGGCAAGTTCACCCGGTCCGGTGCCGATGGTCCGTCCCGGGTCGACCGCGCCACCATCTCCGAACGTGACCTGAGCATTGCGCGCACGGTGGACGCCGTCGCCGACGAGCTCGGTGTCTCCTCGTCGCAGGTCGCCATCGCGTGGACGCGGGCGCACCGGCCCTGGATCCACCCGATCCTCGGCGCCCGCACCCTGGACCAGCTGACCGACAACCTCGCCGCCATCGACCTGGAACTGCCCGAAGAGGCGGTGCAGCGGCTGGAGCAGGCCTCCTCGATCGACCTGGGCTTCCCGATGGAGTTCATCATGGACACCACCACCGACTTCGTCTACGGACCCAGCGGAAAGCTGGTCGACGGCCGCCCCGTCGGATAAGCGCGACGCCGGGCCGGATCGGCGGCTGAGCCACCCCTTTTGAAACAGGAGCCTCCCATGAGGTCTATTCGTCATGCCTTCCTGGCCGGAGCTCACCGGCTCTCGGCGGTCATCGCGGTCGGCGCCGTCCTGGCCACCGCGCCCGCCACGGGCCCGCGAGCGAACGCCGACACCTGCGACCAGGCCTGCCAGATCGACTGGGCCTGGACCGCCCAGCGGCAGAACGCCCTGCCTCGCACCCCCTTCTACGACGCCCCCGACCCACTGCCGTGGGCGCCGAGCGGAACCCTGATCCGCGCGGCGGCCACCTCCGACTACGTGGTGGAGAACAAGCCGGTCAAGGCCGTCCGCGTGCTGTACCACTCCCGTACCTCCCGGGGCCGGGACGTGGCGGTCTCCGGTGTCGTCCTGGTGCCGCAGGACCGCCCGCGCCCGGCGGGCGGCTGGAAGGTGGTCGTGGACGCGCACGGCGCCAGCGGCATCGCCGCGGACTGCGCGCCGTCGCTGATGCGCGACCTGTACCACGGCAACCAGATGGTCCGCTTCCTGGAGCAGGGGTACGCGATCGTCGCCCCGGACTACGCGGGCCTGGGCACGACCGGCCGTCCGGAACTGGTGAACAAGACCGCTGAGGCGGAGGACATCGCCGGGGCGGTGCGGTCCGCGCGCCAGGCGGTTCCGGACCTGTCGGGCGACTGGGTGCTGTGGGGCCACTCCCAGGGCGGCGGCGCCGCACTCGGCTTCGCCGAACGCCAGGTGACGCGCCCCGAGCCGGGCTACCGGGGCGTGGTCGTCACCTCGCCCGCCGCCGACCTGCCCGCGCTGGCCGCCCACGTCGCCACGACCGTCCCGTACGGCGGGTTCGCCCCGCTGCTCGCGCAGGGTGCCGCCTACAGCGATCCGAAGATCGACATCGGACGTCTCCTGACCCCCGCCGCCCTGTCCCGCCTGGACGCCGCCCGGAACGGTTGCCTGGGCGTGGCCACCGCGGTATACGGAGATCTGACCGGCCCGGCACTGGTCCAGCCGGGCTACTCCAGCGACCCGCGCTTCACCCAATACCTGCGCGACAACAGCCTCGGCTGGAAGCGCGTCGCCGGCCCGGTGCTGTTCCTGCAAGGCGGTGCCGACACCGTCACCCCTGAGCCGATCAATGCCCAGGTCGCCGCCCGCCTCCGCGCCACAGGCTCGCACATCACCTACCGCGTGTACGACGGTCTCGAACATGACACGTACGGCACCGCGATGGGCATCGACGACGGCGCCATGCCCGACATCCTCGCCTGGGTCGGGGCCCGGTTCACCGCCGTTGAGACCCCTTGATATGAGTTCTGACACGGCGTTCCCGGGCGAACACCCGGTGAACGCCGGATGTCGGAAATGTGTAGATATGATCGTAATGACAGAGAGACACATCGGACATATCCGACCGTGAGCATGATCGCATGACGATCCCGTCCTCACGATTAACGGTGACCGATGGCAGAAGCCTCTCCTGACGGGCCGTCACGGCCGCCCCTCGACATCGATCACGATCAGCTCAGGAAGCACGCGGCGCCCGCCTTCGACGACGCGTCCGCGGCGGTGCGGCGGGCCGTCGGGAAGGCCGCCGACGCGCTGGGAGCACTGGGCGGCTGGCCGGTGAACGAGGCGGCCGACAAGGCGTTCGTCGAGTGGTATAAGCCGAAGCGCGACGAGATGCTCAGCATGATCGAGGACTTCGCGGCCGTGTACGGGGACATCGCCGAAGGCATCCTGACCATGCGCCGCAACGTGGCCACCGTCGACTGGGGCATAGCCGACGACATCAAGATCGCGGATGTGCCGGTCTACAGCTGGCCGGTGGAGGACACTCCGTGATCCCCATCAGGCCGATGCTGTCGCCGACGGCCCTGAGCGGGGCCAGGGTCCTGTCGCCCGCCACCCTGATGACGACCCTGCTGCTGGCCTCCGCCGGGACGATGGTCGCCCTGCGCATCTACGCCGGGGTCACCGCGCCGGAGATCGACCCGGCGGAGCTGCGCAAGGCGGCCGCCGCCTTCCGCGAGCTGGCCGACGACCTGAACGGCCCGGAGCAGCCTCCCCCGCACGGCCACACCGGCGGCGTCGCCGGGATGGCCGACAGCGCCGCCGCCTCGGTGTGGAACAACAACGGCGGCCAGGGGGTGGACGCCTTCGCCCAGCTCTACATCCTGCGGATCATGGGCTTCCCCGCCGCGTTCGCCAAGGACTGCCGGGTGCTCGCCGCCGGCTGCGACGCGTACGCCGACCTGGCGGAGGGGGTGCGCAAGCAACTCGCCGAGCTGGACAAGGCGATCGTGCAGCTTCTGTGGCTGGTCTGCTTTCAGCCGTTCACGACCATGTTGTACGGCGTGGCGCAGGCGATGGCCGCCGCCCAGATGGCGCGGCTGGTGAAGCTGGCCCAGACGGTCAAGGCCGTCTTCGGCGTCAACGTCGGCCGGATCCTGCAGATCTGCCTGCCGAAGTACGTGCTGACCACGCTCAACTACGCCGCCATCGACGGCCCCGCCTACGCCGCCGGTGCGCTCACGCTGGACGCGGCGAGCGACGCCGCCCACGGCCGGCCGACGAGGTCGGCGGGCCAGAACGCCGGTGAGTTCGGCGGGATCGTCGCCGGGAACACCGGCTACATCCTCGGCTACGACGTGGCCAAGCTGGGCCTGCCCGGTCCCGCCACGCGGGGCGGCGAGCTGGTGGCGCGGCTGTTCGGCTCGGGGTTCGGCTACACGCCGGTCAAGAGCGCCCTGGACGGCGACGGCGAGATCATGACGACGCCGGAGGAGTGGGCGAGCAAGCTGGAGGGACACGGCCTGCGGGCGCTCATCTTCCCGCCGGGCTGGAAATTCGGCCGCTGAGTCCCACCAGCCATTCAGCCGGTGCTGTGCGGCGAAGGGGATGACCCGAGTTGATCCCCACTTAAGCACCCGGCAGGATATCCGGACGTCCTTTACCCTCAATTTACGGATGACATGTCATACCGAAAGCTCCTGCCAGCGATCATCCTCGCGGCCGCGGTCACCATCACCGCCGCGCCTCCGGCCAGCGCCAACGGCTTCGGCAGCGCCAACGGCTGCTGCCCCTTCGCCGACAACGGCAAGCACTGGTACAACTACGCGTCCCTGGAGACCCGTACCAGGACCGCCGTGAAAGCCGCTCTGCTCAACCTGGACTCCCAGACCGACATGACCGTGGCCGCCGACAGCACCCCGGACCCGAGCACCGACGTCGAGTCCTTCGACCAGTACTACGTCGACCACTGGGGCCTCGACTGGGACGGCTCCAGCACGGGCTACAACCTGTTCGCGTACTCGAAGTGCGTCAAGACCGTCGCCCCGGCCGACAGCAGCCAGCCGTGGCGTTGCGACCAGTACGAGGTCCGCTACGATCTGGCCGACATCGACTGGATGACCGCGACCCAGCGCCAGGCCCTGGCGTGTCACGAGGTCGGGCACACGGTCGGGCTCGACCACTCCACCGAGTCGACGTCGTGCCTGAAGACCGGAGCGCACAAGATCATCAAATACAGCGCGCATGATGTCGCCCACATCAACGGCCGCTACTAGGAGACCGGCGATGCGAAACCTCAAACTCCTCACGGCCGTCGCCGCCTGCGCCACCGCCGTGCTCACCGGATGCGCCCCGCAGGCTGCGCAGCAGGCCGCCCCGCAGGCCGGTCAGCAGCCGCAGCGCTCGTTCTGGTCCCAGCTCCACACGGACGCGGGTGGGACAGGCCAGTACCTCTTCGACTCCCTGGAGGACATCACCCCCGGCGCCCGGCCGTCCGGCGCCTTCCGCCCGGCCGCCGCGCTGGTCGAGGGCACGGTCGTCGGCGTAGAGCCGGGCATCGCGTACGCCTCGGACGACGACTCGCCGACGCCGCGGGTCGTGCCCTACGAGAGCCAGGAGGCCGCGATGCGCTGGGCCAGCGTCGTGGTCAAGGTGGACAAGGTCCTCGCCGGCAAGCTCGGCCGCGGGTACACCGGGGGACAGATCCGGCTCCGGGTCGAGCAGCCCACCGGCACGACGCTCGACGGCCTGCGCCAGTCGATCGGCACGGCGGGCCGCGGCCTGTTCTACGTGGACAACGCCCTGGACCGGGTCAAGCGGCGGGCCGCGTCGCCGCAGGCGCAGGCGTACCAGGCGTCCGTGCACCTCCCGATCGGCCAGGGGGTGTTCGTCGAGGAGAAGCCGGGGGCGGCGCTCGTCGCCCCCCTCACGGACGAGAACCGCGCCGCCCAGCTCCTGGGGACCGACGGCCGGCAGGCGCAGCTCAAGTCCGCCGGGGACTCCCCGCTGGCGCAGCTCCGCGGCCGGGCCCAGAAGTCGGCCTGCGAGAAGGGCACGGCGACGGACCAGTCCGGCTGCTGACGGACGCCACGGCTGGGGCCCCCGACGGGGCCCTGCCGTGGCCGACGGCGATCTTGCCGGGCCGCCGCTCACCTGGCCAGGTCGCGGACCAGCGACGGGTAGTCCTTCAGGGTGATGTTCTCGGCGAAGTCGTCCGTCATCTTCATCATGAGCTTGAGCAGGAAGCCCACCTTGAACATCCAGTTGCGCATCCTGATCCGCCCCTTCGACGGAGGCGCCAGCCACGGACCGGCGTTCCCCTTCTCCGATACCTTGGCGTACTCGCGGAAGCCCTCCTCATACCGCCGGAACGCCACCTGGTGGTCGCCGTTGGCCGCCGCCAGCTCACCCGCCAGCACGTACGCCCCCACCAGTGCCAGCCCTGACCCGAACCCGCCCAGCGTGTTGGCGTAGGCCGCGTCGCCCAGCAGCGCCACCCGCCCCTGGGAGTACCGATCGATCTTCACCCGGCTGATCGAGTCGAGGTAGAAGTCGCCGGTGCGGCGCACCGCGTCCAGGATCTCGGGCGTCCGCCACCCCATCCCGGAGTAGGCGTCGAGGACGACCCGCTTCATCGCCTCGGTGTCATAGCGGTCGTAGTCGAGGCGCGGGGAGGCGAAGACGAAGAAGGCCGACGCCTTGGGACCGCCGGCGGCGACCATCCTGCCCGGTTCGTTGTACATCTGCGCGTCCGCGCCGAACCGCTCGGGCACCTCGGCCAGGGCGTAGTAGTGGCCGAGGAACTCGACGTAGTCCGACTCGGGGCCGAAGACCATGCGCCGGACGTTCGAGTGGATGCCGTCGGCCCCGATCACCAGGTCGAACGTGCGTGGCGCGGAGCGCTCGAAGGTGGCGTGCACCCCGCCGGGGGTCTCGGTGAGCGAGGTGATCGAGTCGCCGAAGACGTACTCGCAGCCGGCTTCGACACTCCTGTCGTAGAGCAGGCGAGCCAGGTCGCCGCGGTGGATCTCCAGCTCGCCGCCGCTGAACTCGCCGGGCATCACCGCGAGCGCCCGCCCGCGCGCGTCGACGAAGGCCTGGTCGGTGCCGCCGGTCTGCAGGCGGCGCACGTCGTCCAGGATGCCCATGCGGCGCAGGACCGTCATGTGGACGTCTCCCTTGAAGTCGACGGCCTGGCCGCCGGGGCGCAGGCCGGGGGCCTTCTCGACGATCGTGACGCGGAAGCCGTAGCGGGCGAGCCAGTAGCCGAGGGCGGGGCCGCCGACGCTGGCACCGGAGATGAGGACGTTGGTGTTCTGCATGTCCACGACTCTCGCGGGGCGCGCTGACACCCTGAGGACAACCGGCTGACAGTGCGGCCTCTCGACCGACGCCGGCTGACAGCGCCTTGTCACCGCTCAGCCGATTCCTCAGCCGATTCCTCAGCCGCCGACGAGGGCGGAGAGCGCCTCGTCGGCGCTCAGCGCGGCTCCCGTGGCGAAGTGGGCGGCGAACACGTCCGCGCCCAGCCGCTCGGTCGCCGCCGCGGCGACCATGGCGACGTCCCGATCACCCGCGACGGTCGTACCGCGCAGCGCCACCCCCACGCCCAGCAGGTACGCCGCCCGCTCAGCCGCCCCGTCGAGCAGCGCCAGCCCCGCCTGGCCCTCGGCGATCTCGGCCGCGTCCGTCGGCACCACCGTGCGCGCCAGCTCCAGCGCCTCCCCGTGCCTGCGCCTGGCCTCGGTGAGATCTCCCTCGGCCGCGGCCAGCCGGCCGAGCGCGGTACAGGCGAATGGCCTCATGCCCTCGGTCGCGTACGAGCCGGGAACGGCGGCGTCCAGTATGGCGGTGTAGCGGGCCCGCGCCTCGTCGTACTGACCCGAGAATCGCGCCAGGTCGCCCCACGCCATGTTCAGCAACGGCAGCCCGCGCGACATGCCGGTCCGGCGGGCCAGCTCGGTGGCGCGTTCGAGATCCGCGCGGGCCCCGTCCAGGTCGCCTTCCCGCATCAGCCCCGCCGCCCGGCGGCACAGCAGGTCCACCAGTTCGTCGGCCGCGCCGAGCTGCCCGTTCAGGTCCACCGCCTGGCCCCAGAGCCGCCTGGCGGCCGCCCAGTCGCCGCGCCGGCTCGCGATCATCGCCAGCCATTCGTGGCTCTGCGCCATCCCCCAGCGCTCGCCGAGGGCGCGAAATTGGGTCAGCGTCTCCTCCAGCCGCCGCTCACCCTCGGCCACCTGGCCGCCGTGCAGGTGAATCAGCCCCTCTCCCAGCATGGACACGGCCCGGCTCCACGGGTCGGAGCCGAGCAGCCGCCCGCGGCGCCGGGTGGACACCGCGTCTGCCGGGCCCGCCGTCATGCCCCACAGCACGGCCAGGAACGGGTGCCGCAGCTCGCCGTCCAGCGTCGTCATGATGTCCGCAGCCCGCGCCCACCGCTCGGGGGACACCTCCGGTACGGCCTGCAGCACGCACATGACGTACTCCTCTTCCAGCCCCGCGACCGGCTCGCCACCCATCAGATGGAGCAGCCGCATCGCGGACGAGGCGACCTGTTCGCGCCGCCCGCTCAGCCACGAGTACACCGACAGGGCCGCGACCAGCCGCGACGCCGTTTCCGGATCCTCCTCGACGGTGTGCCGGAGCGCGGCCCACAGGTTGTCGTACTCGGCGGAGAGCCGGGCCAGCCAGTCGAGCTGTTCGGCCCGCCGCAGCCACGGGTCGGCCCGCCGGGCCAGATCCAGGAACCAGGCGGCGTGCGCGTCGCGGGCCCGCCGCTGCTCTCCCGCCTCGGCCAGCCGCTCGGCGCAGAACAGGCGGATCGTGTCCAGCATCCTGTAGCGCCCGCCGTCGGCCTCGATGAGCGACTTGTCGACCAGGTCGGCCAGCACGTCGCCGTCACCGCAGACGGACTCGGCCGCCTCCAGCGACGCTCCCCCCGCGAACACCGAGAACCGCCTGGCCACCTCCTGCTCCTGCGGGGTGAGCAGGCTCCAGCTCCACTCGACCACCGCGTGGAGGGTGCGGTGCCTGGCCGCCGCCGTACGGTCGCCGCGGGACAGCAGCTTGAAGCGGCCGTGCTCGTTCAGGCGATCGGCGATCTCCGCCGGGGTGAACGTACGCAGCCGCGCCGCCGCCAGCTCGATGGCCAGCGGCAGGCCGTCCAGCGTGGCGCAGATCCCGGCGCAGACCTCCATGACCTCGGACATGGCCTCCGGACGGGCGGTGAACCCGGGCCGGACGGCGGCGGCCCGTTCGGCGAACAGCCGTACGGCCGGGTAGGTAAGGGCCTCGGCGGGAGCGATGCCCGGCGGCGGCACGGCGAGCGGCGCGAGGGGGACCAGCATCTCGCCGGTGAGCCCGAGTGGCTCCCGGCTGGTCGCCATGATCGCGACGCCGGGGCAGGCGTCCAGCAACCGCCGGACCAGCTCGGCGGCGGCGGCCACCACATGCTCGCAGTTGTCGAGCACGAGCAGCGACGGCTGGTCGGCGAGGGCGGCGACGAGCCGGTCCACCGGGTCGGGACGGTCCAGCGCGGGCACCTGCAACCCGGCCTCGCGCAGCCCGAGCGCGCCCAGCACGGCCGGGGCCACCTGAAGCCCGTCGTCGACCGACGACAGATCGACGAACCCCGCCTCCCGGCCCGGACCCGCCCGGTGGACGGCCTCGACGGCGAGCCGCGTCTTGCCCATGCCCCCGGGGCCGACGATGGTGATCAGCCGGGCCTCGCCGAGCGCGGCGATCCTGGCCAGCTCCTCCTCCCGGCCGACGAGCCGGTTGAGCGGTACGGGCACCCGTCGCCGGGGAGCCTGCTCCCGCCGCTCCTCGCCACGCAGGATCGCCAGGTGCAGGGCCGCCAGCTCAGGAGCCGGATCGGCCCCCAGCTCGTCGGCCAGCAGCCGCCGTACCTCGTCGTAGACCGCCAACGCGGCGGCCTGCTGTCCGGAGGCGTGCAGCGCCCGCATGAGCTGACCGCGCGGCCGCTCACGCAGCGGATGGGCCGCCACCAGCTCGCGCAACTCGGCGACCGAGGTCCCGCCAGGCAGGGCCAGCTCGGCCTCCGCCAGATCCTCCCTGGCCGCGAGCCGCGCCTCCTCCAGCCGCGCCACCTGCGGCGCGGCGAACGGCGCGTCGGCCACATCGGCTAGCGCGGGCCCACGCCACAGGCCCAGTGCTTCCCTCAGCACCCGCGCGGCCGGCTCGTGCTGCCCCGCGGCCAGCAGCCCCCGCCCGTCCCGGGCCAGCCGCTCGAACCGGTGCGCGTCGATGTCCTCCGTCTCCACCGCCAGCCGGTAACCGGCACCATGGAACTCCACCAACCCGGCCGGCAGATTCCGGCGCAGCCGGGAGACGTGGGCCTGGATGGCGTTGGCCGCCCCGGCGGGCGGATCGTCGCCGTACTGACCGTCGATGAGCCGCTCCACGCTGACCAGCCGCCCGGCGTCGAGCAGCAGCAACGCGAGCAGCGCCCGAGGGCGCGGCCCACCTACGGCGACCGCTTCACCGGCGGCCGTCCGCACCTCAAGCGGCCCAAGGATCCCGAACTGCACGGCACCGATTCTGTCCCATTCGCCGGGTACGTTTTTCGCTCATAGTCAACATGCCGACGTCAGGAGCCCAGCGCCGTACATCACGCACGCGGCGGGGATGACGATCCCGGCATGGCTCAACGACGCCCGGTCGCCGATCAGCTGTGTCGGGTCGGCCGGTAGGTCAGCACCTGCGTGTGGCCGTCGAAGGTCCGGGCCTGGAGCAGTTCGAGGTCGAAGTCGTCCGCACCGTCGAAGATCCGGTCCACGCCAGTCTTCCCGGAGATCACGGGGAAGACCGTCACCTCGATGGTGTCGATCAGGCCGGCGTTCAGCAGTGTCCGGGTGAGCATCAGGCTGCCGTGGGAGCGTATCGAGGTCGCGTGCTCGCAGAGGGCTGTCATGGGTACTGTTCAGGTGGGAGTCGAGGCACTCCTACTGGTCTGGTCACCCTGGGCAACGATGGCGGCAAGGGATACCCGCTGGGCAGTGGCAAGTGCGTCGCCATGACCCGTAGTAGCAGACGGGTGATTCCGTCGGTTCGCCAAGCTTGATGCTCAGGCGCTGTCCATCTCCATTGCGGTTCATGGCATGTGCTGCGGCGATCTATGCGAGTCCTTCCGCTGACGTGGACGACCGGAAAACGGTTTGGGCTAGATGGCTGGCGGCTGACTCTGCCAAGGTGCGGACTGCTGGGTGCCACGGGAGGGCACTTGGTCCGGTCAGGACGAGGCGGCGTGTGATTGGGGGCTCCAGCGGCAGCAGGACCAAGTCAGGGGAAATCAGAGAGCGGGAGACCTCGGATAGGACGGTCACGCCGATCCCGGCCTGCACCATGCTGATCAAGGTGGCCAGGTCCCGGACTCGGTGAGCGGGGGTGAAGCTCAGGCCGGCCAGGTTGTGGATCGCACGGATTCTGGCTTCGCAGCCGTTGGGTGAGATCAGGAACTGGTCGTCCTCCAGGTCACGGATGTCGATGAGCGGCTCGCTCGCCAAGGGGTGGTCTCGGGGCAGCAGGGCCCGGTAGTGGTCTATGGCGAGATGGACGCCAGGGCCGGGCGGCGGGTCGATCAGGATGGCGGCATCGGCTGTCCCGGCCTCCAGCCAGGCTGAGACTTCGCTGCTGTCACCCTCGAAGAGCCGCACGGTGATGCGCGGCTGTGCCTCGCGCCAATGCAGGAGCAGAGCAGGGATCAGCCCTTGACAGACCGTTGGTGTGCAGGCCAGCCGCACGGTGCCGGTCATGGTCTCGGTGGCATCAGCCGCGATCTGCTCCACGGACCGGGCCGCCGACAGCGCGGTCCGGGCGTACGGCAGGATCTGTTCCCCCAGCGCGGTGGTCCGCACCGGGGTGACACGGACCAGCAGCGGGGCGGTCAGCTCGCGTTCCAGAGAGGCGACGGCGTGCGACACCGCCGATTGGCTCATGCCCAACTCGGCGGCGGCCGCGCTGAAGCCGCCCGCATCGACGACGGCGAGGAAAGCCCTCAGCTGGGGAAGATTCACGGTCATGTGTTTGCCTCATATATCCATGAAATCTATGCGTTGGATCTATTTTGCCAGATGAGTGACACTTGCTCCGGGCCGCCAACCCCGGCTGACCAGCCCATACTGAGGAGAGCCATGCCGTACTTCCGGATCACCATCACCGACCCTGATCTGCCCATCGACATTCAGCGCACCCTTGCCGAAGATCTGACCCGGCTGGCGGTCTCGGTCCTGCACAAGTCCAGCGCGAGAACCATCGTCCACATCAACCTGGTTCCGGCCAGCAGCTATTACATCGACGGCCGGCCCCTGACGGGCATCCGCGACGCGCACGTGGAAGCCAGCATCACCGTGGGCACGAACAGCGCCGCAGAGAAGGCCGCCTTCATCGCCCAGGTCGGTGATCTACTGTCGGACAGCCTTGGCCCGCTCCCCCGGTGCGGCGTCGCGCTGCACGAACTGCACCCCGAGAGCTACGGCTACAACGGAGTGACCCAATTCGACCACTACCGCCAGGCCGAGGACGTACCGGCTGTCCCCGCTGCCTTCTGAAAGGGCGGTTCGCACGTCGATGTCCCCTTGGAGGCCGCGGCGTATCCGGGTGATCGGCACCTGTCAGCTCTGCTGATGTTCAACGGCCTGGTGTACAACGGTGGCATCTTGCACGCGTTCGACGTCTGGACCTCTGCCGAGATCCGGGCCGCCTTCGAGGCGGCGCATTACTTTGGCTTGCGGGAGCGAGCGGAAGTCCTCGCCGAGGTCCTGCGGATCTCAACCCTCATGGAAGCCCTGGAGGGCCAAACACCTATTGAACAGCCTGACAGGATAGGGAGGACTGTCGGTCGCTACCGCGGATCTGGACCGGTCGTATCCTCATATGAATCCGAGCAGCAGCAGCCTCAGGGCAGCTCTTCAGAGGATGCTCCGCGCCACGCCAAGGGACTTTTGCGCCGACCGAGGGACATCACGGGGCGGATGCGGGCTCTTGAGGAGCCATCCTTCGACTCTTTCTCTGAAGATCGTTAGCGCGGGAAGCGCCCGGCCGCCAGGCGATCGGGCGCTTGATCAGCTTACTTTGCGGTTCAGCTCAGCTCGTCGAACTCGCCATCCTTGACGCCCGCGGTGAAGGCGCGCCATTCATCCGGGGTGAAAGAGAGGACGGGGCCGTCGGGGTCTTTGGAATCACGCATGAGGAACAGTCGATCGACAGTCTGTGCCTTATCGACGGGGAAAAGCCGAGCGTCCACGGTCGCTATGGATGGCGAATTGCCCAGCCGTCGCTGGATGCGCCGCTTTGGTGGATGGAAGTACTTGGATGGTGACATTGTCGCGCTCGGAGAGTTCCGCGAGTTTGGCACACTGGGCGGCCATCACCTCCGGACTGCCCACCTGCTGATGGAGCACCGACTCGTTGATGATGGTCCAGAAGCGAAGCGGACTGTCCTCTTGCAGGAGGAGCAACTGTCGGGTCATGCGGACCTCGACCCGCCGTAGGACCTCGGCGGGCGGGGAAAGGGCCATCAGCGCCGCACGGATGATCTCCCGAGCGTAGTCGGCAGGCGCAAAGCTCGACGGACTCGCACGGTGTCGCAAGGAGGGCCGCGCGAGCGCCAGGGTGGAATCAGGGCGCTGCTCACCACTGATGCGACATGAATGCACAGGCCAATTTGCGCTTTGCCGGTGCCGGTGTCAGGCCAGGTTTCGGGCGCAGGCGGTGAGCAGGGAGGCCAGCTGTTCCACCTCGCCTGGCGGAAGGTCGGTGATCATGCGTTCCTCCACGTCGAGCACCACGCTGTGGGCCTGGTCGAGCATGGCTTGACCCGCGTCGGTGATGGTGACCGGCAGGGCTCGGCCTGAGGTCGGCTGCGTGGCGACGGAGACCAGCCCTGCCCGGGTGAGCCCGGCGAGCACGTCCCGCAGTGACTGCCGGGTGACAAAGGTGCGGCGGGCCAGTTCGGCGGCCGGGGCGCCGGGCGCGTCGGCCAGTGCCCGCAGCACCGCGTACTGGGACATGGACAGGCCCAGCTCGCGCAGACGCTCCTCGCACGCGCTGCGGAAGGCCTGGCTCACCTGCTTGACCAGATAGCCGACGCGCTGACGGACATCCATTTGACTCATGACAGGAACCTTACACATAATCCTCCTTGTAAGGAACCTGACATGAGGAGAAGCCATGCCCGCGACCACCACCATCACCGTCGACGCCCCCGTGGCGACCCTGATCAATGTCTTCACTGTCCAGGCCGACCGTCAGCGCGAGCTCGTCGACCTGCTGGTCACCGCCACCGAGGAGGTCATGCGGCACCTCCCCGGATTCGTCGCCGCCAACATCCACGCCAGCGACGACGGCACCAGAGTGGTCAACTACGCCCAGTGGGAGAGCGCCGACGCCTTCCGGGCCATGCTCGACACCCCGGCCGCTCAGGTGCACATGCGCCAGGCCGCCGCCCTGGCGGACGGATTCGACCCGCACCTGTACGCCGTCGCATCAGTGCACCACCGCTGAGCACATCACGGCTCGAAACCTCGATAAGGCGGCGATTCGGGCGGTCGCCGTCGGCCGAGGCCGCAGCGCGCCGATCGCGCCCATTCTGAACCGCGGTCCGAGTGGAAGATCACCTTGTCCACACCACCGCCGCGCGTGACCGTCAATCGACCGTTCTCGTTCAGCGCGGCACGCGTTCGTACAAGGACAGTTGTCTGGTGCGGAACGACCAGTAGCCGATCCGCCGGAATCGGAGATCGTCCCGCATCTGTACGCCATTGCCGTAGCTTGTCGCGCCCTCCACCACCCAGATGCGGGACAGCCGCCCCGCGGCCCGGTGCAGTTGTTCAGGTGACAACTCGCCGAAGAATCCGTCGGCGTTCAGACTCCGGGTGTCGAGCCGGGCGATGGAGTCTGGGTAGGGCAGCGTGGACATCCAGTTCCCGGCAGGGACGTAGAGCACGGCGTCACCGGGCCGGGCGTTGTCTCGCAGTGTGTGGGCCAGGGCCCGGAGATTGTCCGGCCTGCTGAACGGCTGCCGGATGGCTACCTGGGCCGGTCCGGTGAACACGATGAGCACGGCCAGTGCCGCCGCGGGGATCACCAGGCGGGCGTGGGGCATTCGGGAAGCCGCCCAGGCGACGACGTACGCGATGCCGGCGCCGGCCGCCAGGGCCAGGGCCGCGACACTGTGCAGCACGTAACGCGGGTAGAAGATGGGCGGACCGATCAGGGAGATGGCGACCATGAGGCCGCCGGGAACCAGCAGCCACGGCAGGGCCACCGTCCGGACGGTCAGCCGGGCCGACTCGCGCGGCGTCAGCGCGACCTCGAGGGTGGCGACGTCGAGTGTCGCCACCCTCGGCAGGCGAGAACCCGGCACGATATCCGGCGTCGGCGGACCGGCCGTGCCGCTGCGGACCGCCCACTGTGTCGCCAGGCCGTCGCCGTGCCGACGCCGGGACAGCCCCACGACGGCGAGCGCGAGGGCTGTGACGATCGCTACGGGATTTCCCCCGAAGACGAGCCATCCCAGGTGCCGGACGGTGCCGAGATCCGGTCGGGGAATCCAGGACACCAGCCCGAACTGGGCACGGGCCGCCAGGGCCAGCGGCGCCACCAGCACGCCCGCGACTCCAGCCGAGACGATCCACTCCCGCCACCCGGGAGCCGGCGGCCTCCTCCACAGCAGCATGACCGCGTGGGCGGGCAGGATGAACAGCGCGTATAAGTGCAGCCACCCGGCGACCGCCAGCATGATCGTGTAGGCCGCCCACGGCCGCCACCGGTACCGTCGATCCCGGCCTGCGTCGATCGTCACCACGAGGAGATAGGTGGCACCGACCATCAGCGCGGTGACCAGCGCGTACTGCCGGGCCTCCTGGGCGTACCGGCTGACGACGGGTAGCAGCGCGTAGATCAGCCCGGCGAACAGGCCGGTCGCCGGGGAGACCAGACGGCGGCCGAGCATACCCAGGACGGCCGTTGCCGCGGCGGTGGCGAGCGCCGAGGGAAGACGCATCGCGAGCTCACTCGTGCCCGCCACTGCGGCGACGAAATGGAGCAGCACGTAGTAGAGACCGTGAGCCAGGTCCATGTGGGCCAAGATGGTGGGCAGGTCGGCCAGCGAGCGGCTGGCGATCGCCACCGACACCCCTTCGTCGGCCCAGTAGGAGGGTCCGTCGATCCGCCACAGTCCCAGGGCCATGGCGATCACGGCCGGGCCCGCAACGACCAGCCTGGAAGAGCCGGGCATGCGCGTTCTCAATCTTGTCCCCAGAATCGGCGGAGCCCGAAGCCGTACTCAACGACCGGCCAAATCACGCCCTGACGCGGTGGGCTCCGAGCCCAGGAAGCCGATCACCCAGCTCAGATCCTGTTTGGCGGCTGGTGCCACGTTGGCCAGTGCGCCACGAGGCGCTGTTCGGCCGAATAGAGGTGAAAGACCGCCCGTCTCCCCGCTGCCTTAGCGGTGGGATGAAGCCGGAGGCAGCTGTACTGAGTCGGGTGCGGTGGGTGATCCGGGAAATCCACCGGAAGTAGTCACGACAGGGCGCCCCGATCCGACCCGACACGCGGCCGTGGCGAACCCGGGATGTGGTTGTTCCGCATGGAGAAACTTGCCTTCCCTCGAGTACGCCGAAAAGCGTCGCAGCCAAGGCTTCCGGAAAACTTCTCCTTCACTTCCGCTCACCGGATCGTCCGTTCCGTCACGGTCGCGGGGGTGCTATCAGCGGCTGCGCACCTTACGTCGATGCCGGTCGACGACAACGGCAAGACGGGCACCCCAGTGTGCGACTCAGGACGCGGCCGGCTCACCTCACCAGACGGCGCAAGCCGGCGCGCCCGCCACAACAGCGGCGAACAGCCGCTTCAACCGCTGCTACAGGGCGAGTTGGAGTGTCACCTTCTGATGGGTCGGCAGGTAGCCGAGCGCGTCATTGATGGCGCGCATCGGACGGTTGCTGTCGGCCGTGTCGGTCAGCAGGGCATCGAGGTACGGGTAGCGCTCGCGGGCCTGCCGGATGGCCTCGGCCTTCATCCAGCGGGCCAGGCCGTGCCCGCGATGTTCCGGCAGCACGCCGGTGCCGTAGTGCTGGGCATCGCCCTTGCCGTCTCCCGGGACGACCAATTCGGTGAAGCCGACGATGGAACCGTCCGACTCGGCGACGGCGCCCACGGTGTGAAGCAGGTCGCCTCGGTTCTCGATCGTCCGCACCGCCTCCCGTACGCGGTCGACGTCCCAATGCACGCTGCCGTAGTCGGTGTCGTCCATCGGCATGTCGTCCATGGCGCGGCGGGCCGCGGCGAACGTCTCGGCCAGTTCGTCGGGCACCATCCCGTCCCACGCGACCAACCGGTACCCGAGGTGCGGGCTGCTGACGATCTCCCGAAGGCCGGCGAGGTCGACCTGCGCCAGTGGCAGCCGCGTGTACGTCAGGGTCAGCACTTTGCGGAAGCCGTGTGCCGACAGGAAGGCCGCTCCCGGCGAGCCAGGCTCTGCTTCCGCGATGACGGAGCGTCGGCCCTCATCGCGGGCCGCGGCCAGCGCGGTCGTCAGGAGGAGAGAACCAACACCGGTGCGCTGTTCAGCCGGGTGGACATGGAGATCGAGATCGGCCAGATGATCCTGGCCCGCCGGGGTGAACAGGCGCAGAAAAGCCGACCCGACGGGAACGCCGGTGGATCGGGTGGCCAGCCAGGCGAGGCGCCGGCTGGATGAGGTGAGCTCGGGTCAATAAGAGGGGTGATGCGAATCGACACGATGTCTCCGGCGTCGAGGCATTCGGGACGTCGAGGCAGTGGCGTCACGGTGGGCGGGCGGGCCACACGATCAGTGGGCGGGTGAGACACACGATCAGAAGCCGGGTCGCCCGGAAGATCTCCCTCGGACGACCCGACATCTTCGCCGGCTCAGCCGGTCGTGGCGTAGCGCAGCAGGACGTTGTCGGAGCCGTCGAGACTGCGGACCTCCGTGATGGTGAGCCCCTCGACCGGCTGAGTGAAGATCGGCGTCCCCTCGCCGAGCGCCTTCGCCCCGACGATCAGGTGCAGCTCGTCGACGAGCCCGGCGCGGAGCAGGGCGTTCCAGGTGATCCGGCTGCCGAAGGTGACGATGTCGCCGCTGGTGCGTTGCTTGAGCTCCTTGACCCACCCCTCGGCGTTGGCGCGCTTGACCACGGTCGTCCGGTCCGCCCACGATGCGATGTCCGAGTCCGTGAGCGAGTCGGAGACGACGCTGACCTCGATCCGCCCGTAGATCGCGCCGAACTGCTGGTTCACCGTGGACGCCTCAGGGTTGTCCGCTTGGGCGGGCCAGAACCCCATGAACATCTGGTACGAGTCGGCGCCGAGCAGCAGTGAGCCGGCGGCCTGGATCCGCTCCAGGTTGTAGGCGTCGAACGCGGCGTCCATTGGCAGCACGAGCGGGTTGCCGTCCGCCGCCGCGTAGAAGCCGTCAAGAGACATGATGTTGCAGACAATGAGCTTGGCCATGTCAAGCACTCCGCTTCCTCCGTCGATCAGTTGTGGCGCCCATCATGTCCGGGGAGCGCGTCAGCCAACAGCTGCAAATGTCACCAGACCCACGCTGACTTTCGCTACATCAACTGAGGTCAAGCCGCCACGGCGACCGTGCGCGTTCTCATGGACCGGTACGGCGCACGCAGCCGTTTCCAGCTCGCGCTGGAGCTCTCCAGAAGGCACCGACATCGGCGGGCGGCCGGAGCAAAAATGAGTCGCTCCAGGCCGCAAGGCCGTGACGGAGCCCCCTGGGAAGCATGCCTGAGCGTCATTCGCGCGTAGCGCGCCCCGATCGTGATGACCGAGCTTTGTCAGGCCCGCCGCCGAGCCCGATAAGCGGCCACGTGCATCCGGTTTCCGCACGTACGGCTGTCGCAGTAGACACGGGATCGGTTGCGGGACTCGTCCACGAACACCCGGTCGCAATCAGGTGCCGAACACGTTCGCAGCCGTTCCCACTCCTCGTCCACCACCAGGTGCGCCAGTGCCACCCCACAGTCCGCCGCCAGGTGCTCGGAAAGTGTCGCGTCCGGGGCGAAGTAGTGCATGTGCAGCGGATGCCCGTCGTGCTCCGTCAGCCGGGGCGTGATGCGGGTCTCGGATAGGAGCGCGTTGAGCAGTCGTACGGCCGTCGGCTGGTCAGGGGCGGTGAAGACGCGGTGGAAGGCCTCCCGCACCAGCCGTACCTGCCCCAGGTCGCGGGCCGTGAGCGCGCCGATGCCGCTGACCTGCCGCGACTCGACGAAGGCGTGCAGGTCGGCCAGCTCGGCCAGGCCGTCTTCTCCGCCGGTCGACGGGGACGTGTTGACCAGCTCTACCACCGTGGCCAGCGAATGCACCATGTCATGGCCAAACGGCATGTTGACTCCTGTCGACGACCGGCTCTAGCGTGGTCGCAGCGTATCTCGCTCCAAGGAGCTCGGGGGTTTCTGTGGGTGCACATCGTCGTATCGTGCTGATTGCGATCGCGGGTGCGCTGATCATCTCCACCTCCGCGCCGCTGGTCCGGTTGTCGGGGGTCTCGCCGGCGACCTCGGCGTTCTTCCGGTGCGCGTACGCGCTGCCGCCGATGCTGGTGCTGGCCTGGCTCGAACGGCGGAGGCTGGGGCCCCTCCCGGCCCGCAGCCGCAATCTGGCGTGGCTGGCGGGCGTGCTGTTCGCGTTCGACCTGCTGTTCTGGCACCACGCTATCAAGTACGTGGGCGCGGGGCTGGCGACCGTACTGGGCAATCTGCAGGTCTTCATCGTGGCCTTCGCGGCGTGGGCGCTGTTTCGTGAGCGGCCGTCGAACCGGCTGATGATGGCCACCCCGGTGGTGTTCGCCGGGGTGGTGCTGATCTCGGGGGTGTTCGACAGCGCGGCCTATGGGGCGAACCCGCTGCTCGGGGTCGTGACGGGCGTGGCAACCTCGATCTCGTACGCGGGGTTCCTGCTGGTGTTGAAGGGCGGCTCGGGGCGTACTGTCAGGCCGTTAACGCACGCCACCGCCGTGGCGACGGTCGGGATGGCCGCGTTGAGCCCGGTGTTCGGGGGCGCCGACTTCGTCCCGAGTTGGCCGGCGCACGACTGGCTGCTGCTGCTCGCGCTCGGGCCGCAGGTGGTCGGCTGGTCGCTGATCGCGTACTCGCTGCCCAGGCAGCCCGCCGCGCTCACCGCGCTGCTCCTGCTCGTCCAGCCGATGACGACGGTCGGGCTGTCGGCGGTGCTGCTCGGCGAGCACCCGTCGCCGCTCCAGCTCGCCGGGTGCGGGGTGATCGTCTTGGGCGTCCTGTACGGCTCGCGGCGCGCTCAGCCCGCCCGCACCGAGGCCGAGCAGCCGGAGCAGGTGCCGAACACCTCGACCGTGTGAGTGATCTCGGTGAAGCCGTGCTCGGAGCCGACCGTCTCCGCCCAGCGTTCGACGGCGGGACCGGCCACCTCGACGGTCCGGCCGCAGCGGCGGCACACCAGGTGGTGATGGTGGTCGCCGCTGGCGCACGCGCGGTAGACGGACTCGCCGTCGTCGGTGCGCAGCACGTCGACGTGACCGCCGTCGGCCAGCGCCTGCAGCGCCCGGTAGACCGTGGTCAGGCCGATCTTGGCGCCATGGGCGCGCATCTCGGCGTAGACGTCCTGGGCGCTGCGGAAGCTCTTGCTCTGGCGGAGGGTGTCGTGCACGGCGTCGCGTCTCGTGGACATCATCGTGCGACCTCCTCGACGCGCATGGTGGATCGCTCGCTCACTGTGGACTCCTGGGGTCTGCCTCGCCGTACGAACTTACCGACACCGAGGGCCAGGACGAAGCCGCAGAGGGCAAGAAGCACGATCGCGGCGCCCGGCGGCACCCTGGCGGACAGAGTCGAGGCGAGCAGCCCGCCCACCGCCGCGATGACGCCGAACAGCATGGCCAGCGTCATCGTCGAGCGGAACCCCCTGGTGAGCTGCTGACCGGTCGCCACCGGGATTACCATCAGCGCGCTGACCAGCAGCAATCCGACCACGCGCATGGCGATGACGACGGTCAGCGCGGCCGTGACGGCGATCAGCAGGCTGAGGAAGCGTACCGGCAGGCCGCTGGCCCTGGCCATCTCCTCGTCCTGGCAGAGCACGAACAGCTCCCTGCCGAAGATCACCACCACCGCGATCACCGCGACGGCCAGCGCGCCGATGATCCAGATGTCCTCGGTGGTGACGCTCGCGATGGCGCCGAAGAGGTAGGAGTTCAGCTTGGCGTTGCTGCCACCCGGCGCGATGCCCATGAGCATGACGCCACCCGCGATGCCGCCGTAGAACAGCAGCGCCAGCGCCACGTCGCCGCTGGTACGCCCGCGCGCCCTGACCAGTTCGATGGTCACGGCGCCGATGACGGCCACGGCCACGGCGGTGAGTACGGGCGCGGTGCCCGTCAGGAAGCCCAGCGCGACGCCGGTCAGCGCCACATGCCCGATGCCGTCACCGAGCAGCGCGAGCCTGCGCTGGACGATGAACGTGCCGACGGCGGGCGCGCAGAGCCCCACCAGCAGCGCCGCGATCAGCGCCAGCTGGAAGAACTGCTTGCCCAACAACTCGATCATGGCTCTCCCCGCCATCCGGAAAGCGGTCCCGCGCTCGCCTCGGTGGCGTGCGGGTGCACGTGCTCGTGTCCCGGCCGGGCGCAGTCGCCCTCGGGCCGTGGTGGTCTGCCGTCGTGCGCGATCCGGCCCTCACGGACCACCACGCCGCGGGTGATGAGCGGCTCGAGCGGGCCGAGCTCGTGGGCGACGAGCACGATGGTCTTGCCGTTCAGCACCAGCGTGGCCAGCGTATCGGCGAGCAGTTGCTGAGTGTCGGCATCGACACCCGCGGTGGGCTCGTCCATGACGTAGGTGTCGGGTTCGCCGGCCAGCGCGCGGGCGATGAGCACCCGCTGCTGCTGGCCGCCGGACAGTGACTGCACCGGGTCGCCCGCCCGGTCCGCCAGCCCGACGGCCTCGAGCGCGCTCGCCGCCGCCGCCTTGTCCGCGGGGCTGGTACGGCGCAGCCGGCTCTGCCTGGCCACGCGGCCGGAGGTCACGACCTCGCGGACCGTGGCGGGCACCCCGCCGCCGACGGCCAGGCGCTGCGGCACATAGCCGATGCGCCACCACTCGCGGAATTTCGCGGGCGGTGAGCCGTACAGGAGGGTCTGGCCGCCCGAGAGCGGAGTGAGGCCCAGCAGGGCGCGCACCAGCGTGGACTTGCCGGAGCCGTTGGCGCCCATGAGGGCCACGACCTCGCCGGGGCAGACCGTGAGATCGATGCCGCGCAGGATGTCGCGCCGGTCCAGGCTCACCCGGCCGCCGGTCATGGCGAAGGCGGTCTCGCTCATGTCGTACACCCCAATGTGCCGCTCATCTCGTACACCCCAATGCGCCGGTCATGCCGTACACCCCAATGCGGTCTGCAAGGTCTTCAGGTTGTCGCGCATTCCCGACAGGTAGTCGCCCGACGGCTTGCTCTCCAGCGGGTCGAGCACCGCCGTCCGCGCGCCGACCTCCTTGGCCAGCACCTCGGAGACCTTGGGGCTGACCAGGGCCTCGGTGAAGATCGTGGTCACCTTCTCGTCCTTGGCCAGCTTGGCGACCTCGGCGATGCGGGCGGGGGAGGGCTCCGTCTCCGGGTCCAGGGTGACGCCGATCTGCTTGAGGTGATAGCGGTCGGCCAGATAGCCGAACGCCTCATGGGCGGTGACCAGCGTCTTGGTCCCGCAGGTTGTCAGGGCCTTGGCGTACTCCTGGTCGAGGGTCCCCAGGGCGCCGGCCGTCTTGACCGCGCGGTCCCGGTAGCCCTGGGCGTGCGCGGGGTCGGCGGCGGCCAGCCGCTCGCCGAGTTTGGCGGCGACGGTGGCCAGGCGGGACGGGTCCAGCCAGAGATGCGGGTCGTAGCCGATGTCGTGACCCTCCGCGTGCTCGCCGGCGGGCAGCGTCTTGACCGCGGTCGCGGCGTCGAAGCTCTTGTCCTGGTCGACCGCGTCGTCCACGGCGGGCTGGACGCCCTTGATGTAGACGGTCAGGGTCGCGTCCTCGAGCTCGGCCACCTGGTGCGCGCCCAGCTCCAGGTCGTGCGGTTCGACACCGGGGGCGGTCAGGACCGACACGCTCACGTCGGGGCCGCCGACCTGCTCGGTGAGCCACTGGAGCGGGTAGAAGGCGGCGATCACGGCGGGCTTGCCGGGCGCCGCAGTCTCGGCCGCGCCGGTGTTGGAGCACGCGGCGGTCGTCAGAGTGGTCGCGAGGATGGCAGCACCGATTAGGGGCGTTCGGGACATCACGCCCCCGATTATGGGGAAAATGAAAATGATTGTCAAAATCTCCGGCTAAAACACTCCGAAGCGGTCGGCCGCGAGGACCAGCAGGAAGACCAGCATCACGACCCGCAACAGCCGCCCGCCGAGCCCCAGCGACGGCCAGGACAGGTACGCCAGCCAGCCCACGAACCCCAGCACCGGCAGCACCGCCACGCCGCCCAGCCAGCTGTCCACGGCGAACCCGGTCAGCAGCAGCACCACCAGCACGGCGGGCGCCGCCCACTTGGGCACCTGCGTGAACAGGAACGTCATCGGGGTCGCGCTGCGCTCCTCGACCGCCTTGCGCAGGCCGGTCGCGCCGGGTGTGAAGAACTGCTCGCCGGCGGGAAGCGGCCGGGCGTTCCCGCGGCGGTTGTCATTGGTGGCCACGGCCCGAGCCTAGCCCCGTCCCCATCGGACAGCAGGTGGGGCGGTCACTGCGCGGGGGCCGAGCGGTCACGGCACGGGGGCCGGTCGGCGGGCGGGGCGGTCGGAGCGCCCGAATCGGTCAGTGGGTGCGGGCAGGTCAGGACTGGAATCGCCCAGCGGTACGTAATCGTCTGACATCCTGGTGTGCGTGCTCGCCGTTATCCGTTACACCGTCCCAGAGTCCCAGTCCCAAGACTTCGTCAAGCAAGCCCATGTCATCCTTCAGACACTGGCCGACCAGCCCGGATTCCTGCGTGGCCGGTTGGCCCGCTCGGTTGATGAGCCCAACCTGTGGGCGCTGGTCAGTGAGTGGGAGGGCGCCGGGTTCTACCGCAGGGCCCTGTCCGCGGCGCGGATGGCGATGTATCCCCTGATGATCCTCATGGTCAACGAACCAAGCGCGTTCGAGGACGTCTATCTTCAAGACGGCGAGTAGAAATACTCGCGCGCGAGGGCTCGTGAGCGTCCCCTAAGCTGGGAGCTCACCCATTCCCTTCGCCGACCTCCAGTTGGAAAGAGACGCAACCAAAATGGCACGACGCACAGACGTCATGGACACGATCGTCAGCCTCGCCAAACGCCGCGGGCTCGTTTACCCGTCGAGCGAGATCTACGGCGGACTGCGCGCGTCGTGGGACTACGGTCCCCTGGGCGTCGAGCTGAAGAACAACGTCAAGCGGCAGTGGTGGCTGTCGATGGTCCAGTCGCGCGACGACGTGGTGGGCCTCGACTCCTGCGTCATCCTGGCCCGCGAGGTCTGGCAGGCCAGCGGTCACGTGGAGACCTTCACCGACCCGCTGACCGAGTGCCAGTCGTGCCACAAGCGCTATCGCGCCG
The DNA here is from genome assembly GCF_040680095.1 of Nonomuraea sp. NPDC052129. Taxonomy (NCBI): domain Bacteria; kingdom Bacillati; phylum Actinomycetota; class Actinomycetes; order Streptosporangiales; family Streptosporangiaceae; genus Nonomuraea; species Nonomuraea sp. NPDC052129. Next base: position 148,648 of record NZ_JBFAVX010000002.1, read on the forward strand.
ATCACCTCCTCGAGGCGTACGAGGAGAAGAACGGCAAGGCGCCCGAGAACGGCCTGGCCGACATCACCTGCCCCAACTGCGGCAACAAGGGCGCCTTCACCGACCCGAAGCAGTTCAGCGGCCTGCTCAAGACCTACCTCGGCCCGATCGAGGACGAGTCGGGTCTGGCCTACCTGCGCCCGGAGACCGCGCAGGGCATCTTCATCAACTACCTCAACGTGCAGCAGTCGGCGCGTAAGAAGATCCCGTTCGGCATCGGCCAGGTCGGCAAGTCCTTCCGCAACGAGATCACGCCGGGCAACTTCATCTTCCGCACCCGCGAGTTCGAGCAGATGGAGATGGAGTTCTTCGTCAAGCCGGGCAGCGACGAGGAGTGGCACCAATACTGGATCGACGAGCGCTTCCGCTGGTACTCCGATCTGGGCATCAACAAGGACAACCTCCGGCTCTACGAGCACCCCAAGGAGAAGCTGTCCCACTACAGCAAGCGCACGGTCGACGTCGAATACCGCTTCAACTTCGCCGGCGGTGAGTGGGGTGAGCTCGAGGGCATCGCCAACCGCACCGACTTCGACCTGACCGCCCACTCCAAGGCGTCGGGCGTCGACCTGAGCTTCTTCGAGCAGGACACGGGCGAGCGCTACGTGCCCTACGTCATCGAGCCGGCGGCGGGTGTCGACCGGGCCACGCTGACGTTCCTGCTCGACGCCTACAGCGAGGACGAGGCGCCCAACGCCAAGGGGGTCATGGAGAAGCGCACGGTCATGCGGCTCGACCACCGGCTCGCCCCGGTCAAGGCCGCGGTGCTGCCGCTGTCGCGCAACGCCGACCTGTCACCGAAGGCCCGCGACCTGGCCGCGCAGCTGCGCCGGCGGTGGAACGTCGAGTTCGACGACGCGGGCGCGATCGGCCGCCGCTACCGGCGCCAGGACGAGATCGGCACGCCGTTCTGCATCACGGTCGACTTCGACACGCTCGAGGACCAGGCGGTCACGATCCGCGAGCGCGACACGATGGCTCAGCAGCGCATCTCCCTCGACGCCGTCGACTCCTACCTCCGTCAGCATCTGAACGACTAGTTTTCTTTTACGGCCGGCAGTGGCCAGCCCCACCCGCCATACGTGGCCGGGCCCTGTCCAGGGGCACGCTCCTGCGGTTTACGGGGCTGGCCGCCGCGACGTGCGCATTGTTGACCCCGTTCGCGGTCTTTCCTAGACCGTGGGCGGGGTCAACGCCGTCCGGGGGCAGGAGCATCAGCGGCGGGCGCGGCTTCGGCATACCGCCAGGGTGATGGCGTACGCGATCGGGGGCACGACGAAGACCGCGACGCGCAGCCCGTACACGATCCAGAGGTAGGTCTCGTGCGGTGCCGCGAGCAGCGGCGTCGGAGCCTTCGGGTCCGGCGGGGTCTCCGAGACCCACGTCCCGGCCCACAGCACCGTGAAGAACGTGATCACCGCCACCCCGAGCGCCGTGCGGACGGGCGCGTGCGAGGGGCGGTCCAGGAGGTTGTGGACGCGGCGGTCCCCGGTGAAACGGCGCTCCAGGAACGGATAGAACAGCAGGACCGTGAAGAAGGCGGCCAGGACCAGCATCGGGATCCAGAGGCCGACCTGTAGGACGAAGCCGCCGACGGTGATCTCCCAGGGCGGTGTCAGGCGTAACGCGCCTTCCAGAACGCCGGAATACCAGAACGGCTGGGCCGAGGGCGGCCAGCCGCCCGGCTGGTACGCCCCGTGCTCCCACACCGGGTTGACCCGGACGAAGGTGGCCAGCAGCGTGATGACGGCCATCGTGAACAGCGTGGTGGCGCCGTTCTTGACGGCGAAGTACGGGAAGAACGGGCCACCCGTGACCCGCGTCTCGTCCGACGCCGGGGTGCGGTGCTCGGTGTGCTTCTGCCGCCAGGTCAGGACGATCCCGTGCAGCGGCACGAGCGCCAGCAGGATGCCCGGCACCAGCAGCACGTGCGTCACGAACAGGCGCGGGATGACCTGGCCGGGGAAGCCGCCGTCGAAGACGAACGCCGACAGGTAGCCGCCGATGAGCGGGATCGACAACAGCAGGCCCTGCGCCTCCCGCAGGCCGGTCATGGCGAGCTGGTCGGCGGGCAGTGAGACGCCCAGGAACGACTCGAACAGCACCAGCCCGAACAGCAGCACGCCGGTCATCCAGCTCAGCTCCCGCGGCTTGCGGAAGGCGGCGGTGAAGAAGACGCGGAACAGGTGGGCCACGATCGACAGCACGAAGATCGTCGCCGCCCAGTGGTGCATCTGGCGCACCAGCAGGCCGCCCCTGATGTCCAGGCTGAGCTCGCGTACCGAGGCGAAGGCCACGTCGGGGTTGGGCTTGTAGAAGAAGACCAGGAACGTGCCCGTCAGCACGAGCAGGACGAACGAGTACAGGGCGAACTCGCCGAGCAGGAACGACCAGTGGCTCGGGAAGAGCTTGCGCAGGTTCGGGCCGAGCCAGCCGGCCAGGCCGAGGCGCTCGTCCAGGTAGCGCGCGGAGCCCTGCGCGGCCTTGGCCGATCCGGCGACCAGGCGGGCCGAACGCTGGGGCTTGGTAGGAGTGGCCATCGGGCGCCTCCTGCTAGGGGTACTCCTGATTGTGAACCTTACCTCTGGATCTTTCAAGAATTGGTTTATACCAATTGGTATAAACCAATTCTTGGTCAAACAGAACATAAATTGGATTAGACCGGTGATAGGCCCTTCACCAGCTGAAACGTTGACTTAACCGATGAGTGCAGTTTCATCATGATTATCGCCGGTAGAGTCCGAACCAGAGGCGTTGATTGGAGCTGTGGTGGCCAAGTACGTTTACGACTTCACCGAGGGCAACAAGGATCTCAAGGATCTTCTCGGCGGTAAGGGAGCAAACCTCGCCGAAATGACCAATCTCGGGCTGCCCGTCCCTCCCGGGTTCACGATCACCTCCGAGGCATGCCGCCACTATCTGGCCGAGGGCGCGGTCCCCGACGGCCTGGAGCGGGAGGTGGCCGAGCACCTGACCGCTATGGAGAAGCGGATGGGCAAGACGCTCGGCCAGGCCGACGACCCGCTGCTCGTCAGCGTCCGCTCCGGCGCGAAGTTCTCGATGCCCGGCATGATGGAGACCGTCCTCAACATCGGGCTGAACGACGAGTCCGTGCACGGCCTGGCCAAGCAGGCCGGCGGCAACGACCGCTTCGCCTGGGACTCCTACCGCAGGCTCATCCAGATGTTCGGCAAGACCGTGCTCGACATCGACGGCGAGCTGTTCGAGCACGCGCTCGAATCGCTGAAGGGCGACCGGCAGGACACCGACCTCGGGGCGGCCGAGCTGCAGGGCCTGGTCGAGACGTTCAAGGGCATCGTGCGCGACCAGACGGGCAAGGACTTCCCCGCCGACCCCCGCGAGCAGATGCGCCTGGCCGTCATGGCCGTCTTCGACTCCTGGAACGCCCCGCGCGCCATCCTCTACCGCCGCCAGGAACGCATCCCCGCCGACCTCGGCACCGCGGTCAACATCGTGGCCATGGTCTTCGGCAACGTCGGCAACGACTCGGGCACCGGTGTCGCCTTCACCCGCGACCCCGGCTCCGGCCAGCAGGGCATCTACGGCGACTACCTGCAGAACGCCCAGGGCGAGGACGTCGTCGCCGGCATCCGCAACACGATCCCGCTCCAGGAGCTGGAACGCCTCGACAAGAGCTCGTACGACGAGCTCCTACGGATCATGGAGACGCTGGAGAACCACTACCGCGACCTGTGCGACATCGAGTTCACGATCGAGCGCGGCAAGCTCTGGATGCTGCAGACCAGGGTCGGCAAGCGCACCGCGGCCGCCGCGTTCTGCATCGCCATCCAGCTCGTCGACCAAGGCCTCATCACGCTCGACGAGGCCGTCACGCGGGTGACGGGCGACCAGCTGGCCCAGCTGATGTTCCCGCGCTTCGATTCGGGCACCGAGAAGAAGAAGATCGCCAAGGGCATGAACGCCTCGCCGGGAGCCGCCGTCGGCAAGGTCGTGTTCTCCTCCGAGCGCGCCGTCGAGCTGGCCGGCCGGGGCGAGGACGTCATCCTGGTGCGCCGCGAGACCAACCCGGACGACCTGTCCGGGATGATCGCCGCGCGCGGCATCCTGACCAGCCGCGGCGGCAAGACCTCACACGCCGCCGTGGTCGCCCGCGGCATGGGCAAGACCTGTGTCTGCGGCGCCGAGGAGCTGGAGGTGTCGATCGGCGAGCGCAGGTTCACCGCGCCGGGCGACATCGTGGTGAACGAGGGCGACCTCATCTCCATCGACGGCACGACCGGCGAGGTCTTCCTCGGCGAGGTGCCCGTGGTGGACTCGGCCGTGGTCGAGTACTTCGAGGGCCGGGAGCCCGACGACGACCTGGTCCGGGCCGTGGACCGGATCATGCGGCGGGCCGACGAGGTACGCCGGCTGGGCGTGCGGGCCAACGCCGACACGCCCGACGACGCGGCCAGGGCGCGCCGCTTCGGCGGTGAGGGGATCGGGCTGTGCCGTACGGAGCACATGTTCCTGGGCGAGCGCCGGCAGCTCGTCGAGGACCTGGTGCTGGCCTCGGGCGACGAGGAGCGCCAGGCGGCGCTGGACGCGCTGGAGCCCCTCCAGAAAGCCGACTTCGTCGGGATATTTCAGGCTATGGAGGGTCAGCCGGTCACGGTCCGGCTCATCGACCCGCCGTTGCACGAGTTCCTGCCGGACCTCACCGACCTGTCGGTCAAGGTGGCCACCGGGGACGGCACGGACAAGGACCGCAAGCTGCTGGGCGCCGTCAAGCGGCTGCACGAGCAGAACCCCATGCTCGGGCTGCGCGGTGTGCGGCTCGGCCTGGTCATCCCCGGCCTGTTCGCCATGCAGGTACGCGCCATCGCCCAGGCGGCCAAGGAGGTGCCGGGAGCCAAACCGGAGATCATGATCCCGCTCGTGGCCGCCGTACAGGAGCTGGAGGCCGTCCGCGAGGAGGCCGCCGGGATCCTCGCGGAGCTCGGCGTCGAGGCCCTGATCGGCACCATGATCGAGACGCCCAGGGCGGCGCTCACCGCGGGCCAGGTCGCCGAGGCGGCCCAGTTCTTCTCCTTCGGCACCAACGACCTGACCCAGATGACCTGGGGCTTCTCGCGGGACGACGTCGAGGCCGCGTTCTTCTCCCGCTACCTGGAGCTCGGCATGTTCGGAGTCTCGCCGTTCGAGACCCTTGACCGCGATGGCGTCGGCCGCCTGGTCACGATCGCCGTCGAGGAGGGCCGCGCGGCCCGCCCCGACCTCAAGCTCGGCATCTGCGGCGAGCACGGGGGCGATCCCGACTCGGTGCACTTCTGCCACCAGGCCGGGCTCGACTATGTCTCGTGCTCGCCGTTCCGCATCCCGGTCGCCCGCCTGGAGGCCGGCCGCGCGGCCTTCGCCGAATGCGACTCCGACACTCGGTAGCCAGCCGAAGGGGGTCTCCCGAAGGGACGCCAGCCACGACGGACCGGTCAGATCTTCCTCCCCCGAAGGGAGATCACACGACCGCCTCGATCCCTGTGACGGTCCGTTGTGGTGGGGTCTTTTGGGTGGGATGCCCCTTTCGGGGGAGGGAGTGGTGACGGTCCGTCGTGGTGGGGGTCCCTTGGGTGGGATGCCCCCTTCGGGGGAGGGGATGGAGACGGTCCGTTGTGGCTGGTGTTCCTGTGGGGGCGGGGATCGTGACCGTTCGTTGTGGCTGGTGTCCCTGTGGGGGTCACCTCGGGGAGCATAGCGGTCGACCGGGCTAGACGGTCGCTTCCGCCTGCTCCAGCGTGGCGGGCACGTAGTCGTGACGCATGCCCAGGTCGCCCAGCCACTTCCGGAGCCCGGGAACGGCGGACGGGTTGGCCGCGACCTGGGCCGCGTACTCCGACAGCGCCACCTCCTCGCCGTCGTCGAACAGCAGCCGCGCCGGCCCCGCCCACGACAGCGTCCACCGGGCCTGGCCGTGCTGGATCAGCACCGCCTCCAGCGCCTGCCCGAGCACCCCGGCCAGCAGCGTCTCCGACGGGTTCCAGCCCAGCTCGCGCAGCTTCTCCTCCAGCTCCGGCCGCCGCCCCCTGGCGATCACCTCGAAGGCCGCGTCGAGGTAGGGCCGGGTGGCGCCCAGCACCCGCTGCCCGGCCAGCGCCAGGTCGTTGAGCGCCTCGGCGTTGCGGGCCGCGTACATGCCCTGGGACACCAGCTCCTCCCACGACACCGCCCGCAGCGATGTGAGCGCCTCTGGCGTCCACATCGACTGCTCGACCGCCTGCACCGCCACGTTGGCGTCACGCAGCAGCGTGAGGGCCGAGCGCGGGTCGGGTACGTGCTCCGGCTCCGGAAGCAGCTCGATGGCGGCCAGCCGGTCGGCGAGGCTCGGGTGGGAGTCGTAGAGGGAGGTCTCCCGCGGCTCCTCGCCGAGCTTGGCCACCTCGGCCTGCCTGGCCGGGTCGCTCATCAGCGCGTGGAACCCGCCGAACACCGCCGCGGGCCGGTTGCCGCCCGCCCCGGTCATCGACAGGTAGCCCTCGGCGTAGATCTTCCAGGCGGTCGCCGTGCTGTGGATCTTGCGCAGCGCCTCCGACATCGCCTGGCGACCGCCGATGGCCACCGCGAACCGGTCGGCCTCCAGCTCCTGCCCGCGCGACACGCTCTGGGAGACGAGCATGTAGAGCTTGGCGTAGTACTTGAACAGCCGCTGGACGTACGGGTTGCCGGCGAGCCCCTCGACGGTCGCGATCAGCCCCTCCCGGCCCCGGTAGACCGGCGCGCCCAGGCGGGTGTGGGCGCCGCTGTAGTGGCCCAGCTCGTGGCCGAGCACCGCGCGCATCTCGTCGACCGTGAGGGTCTGCAGGAGCGGCAGCCCGACGTACATGCGCCGCCGGGTGGCCTTCATGCCGAGGAAGCGGGTGTCCTCCGCGACGGCCGCGTTGACCTCGGGCACCAGGCGGATCTCGTCGGGCGGCGCCGTACGGACGCGCTGGGACAGGTCGTCGACCACCTGCCAGAGCGCGGGCTCGTGCTCGCGGGCGACCAGCACGCCCGGCTGCTCGCCGTCCTTGCGGCGGCTGACCATGATCAGGGCGCGCACGAGCGCGGCCCCCGCCAGAGTCAGGATGACCGCGTACTTGAGGCCGTTGACGTGGAAGTCGACCAGCAGCAGCACATCGAAGAAGACAGCCGCGACCAGCACGAGGCCGACCAGCACGTAGAAGCCGGCAAGCAGGGCGAAGGCCAGCACGGCCCGGAACGCTGTGGTCATGGAGGAGGGGCTCCCGGGGAATGGGGTTCTCGCGAGGGTCGACACTAGCGGAGACCGGAAACTGGATAAAATCACAGCTCTTATGGCCCGTTACGACGAACACGACCAGGCACGGTGGGTGCCGGAACCTCCCGGCAACCCGGAGCGCAGCGCATTCGAACGCGACCGCGCCAGGGTCCTGCACAGCTCCGCGCTGCGTAGGCTGGCCGCGAAGACGCAGGTCGTGGGGCCCGGCGAGACGCTCGGCGGCGGCCAGCACATCCCGCGCACCCGGCTCACCCACTCGCTCGAATGCGCCCAGGTCGGCCGGGAGATGGGCGCGACGCTCGGCGTCGACCCCGACCTGGTGGAGACCGCCTGCCTGGCGCACGATCTGGGCCATCCGCCCTTCGGTCACAACGGTGAGGTGGCGCTCAACCAGCTGTCCACCTCGTGCGGCGGCTTCGAGGGCAACGCGCAGAGCCTGCGCCTGCTCACCCGGCTGGAGGCCAAGGTCCTCACCGAGGACGGCCGCAGCGCCGGGCTCAACCTCACCAGGGCCGCGCTCGACGCCTCCATCAAATATCCGTGGACCTGCGATAAATCGCCGAAGTTCGGGGTCTACGACGACGACCTGCCGGTCTTCGAGTGGATCAGGGACGGCGCCCCCGACGGCCGGGTGAGCTTCGAGGCGCAGATCATGGACTGGGCCGACGACGTCGCCTACTCCGTCCACGACCTGGAGGACGCGCTGCACTCCGGCCACGTGACGCCCGAGGCGCTCCTGTCGGCCGCCGAGCGCCGCGCGGTCTGTGAGATCGCCCGCACCTGGTACGCGCCCAGTGCCGACCTCGGCGAGCTCGAGGCCGTCTTCGCCGCACTGATCGCCACCCCGCTCTGGCCGCGCCGCTTCGAGGCCACCTTCGCCGACCTGGCCGGGCTCAAGGCGCTGACGAGCGGCCTCATCGGCCGCTTCTGCCGCTCCGCCCAGACCGCCACCAAGGACGCGTACGCCTCGCGGCACCGCGCGGAGCTCGTCGTCCCCACGGCCACGCGGCTGGAGTGCGCGATCCTCAAGGGCATCACCGCCCACTACGTGATGACCACCGACGACCACCACGCCAACCAGGCCAGGCAGCGCGACCTCATCACCGAGCTGGCCTCGCTGATCACGCTCGGCGCGCCCGCCACCCTGGAGCCCGCCTTCCGGCCCACCTACCTCGGCGCGCCCGACGACGCCGCCCGCGTCCGGGTGGTCATCGACCAGATCGCCTCTCTCACCGACACGTCCGCCATCGCCTGGCACAAGCGTCTTTCCCGATGACCCCCGGCGGGCGGATACTGCGGCCATGGCTACATATGTGATCGTCGGCGCGGGACTGGCGGGGGCCAAGGCGGCGCAGACGTTGCGGGAAGAGGGCTCCGACGACGAGATCGTGCTGATCGGCGCGGAGTCCGAACGCCCCTACGAGAGACCGCCCTTGTCGAAGGAATACCTGCTGGGCAAGAGCGAGCGGGAGAAGATCTTCGTCCATGGCGCCGGCTGGTACGCCGACAACGGCGTGGACCTCAGGACCGGCCTGCGGGTCACGCGCCTCGAGCTCGGCCAGCACGCGGTCCGGCTCTCCGACGGTTCGCGCCAGCCGTACCACAAACTGCTGATCGCGACGGGGGCGAGGCCGCGGCGCCTGCCCGGACCGGGCCTCTGCCTGCGCACGGTCGAGGACAGCGAGGCGCTCAAGGCGCGCCTCGCCGACGCCGAGCGGGTGATCGTGGTCGGCGCGGGCTGGATCGGGCTGGAGACCGCCGCGGCGGCCCGCAAGGCCGGCTGTGAGGTCACGATCGTCGAGCCCGACCCCACGCCGCTGTATCGGCCGCTCGGGGCCGAACTCGGCGAGGTCTTCGCCGGGCTGCACCGGCGCAACGGCGTCGACCTGCGCACCGGCACCGGCGCCGCGGAGATCACCGAGACCGGCGTGCGGCTCAGCTCCGGCGAGCGCCTGACCGCCGACCTCGTCATCGTCGGCATCGGCGCGGAGCCCGAGGTCGGGCTGGCCCGGGACGCCGGACTGGAGGTCGGCAGCGGCATCCTCACGGACGCCGCCCTGCGCACCTCGCATCCCGACGTGTTCGCCGCGGGCGACGTCGCCGAGTCGTTCCATCCCCTGTACGGCCGGCGCATCCGGGTCGAGCACTGGGCCAACGCGCTGAACGGCGGCCCCGCCGCGGCCAGGTCCATGCTGGGCCAGGAGGTCTCCTACGACCGCGTGCCGTACTTCTATACCGACCAGTACGACCTGGGCATGGAGTTCTCCGGCGACATCCAGGGCTACGACGAGGTCGTCTACCGGGGTTCGGTACCCGACCTGGAGTTCGTCGCCTACTGGCTGCGCGAGGGCAAGGTCGTCGCCGGCATGAACGTCAACGTCTGGGACGTCGTCAGCGAGATCCAGCAGCTCATCCGCTCCGGAGTGACCGTGGACCCGAAGGAGCTGACGTCGGATCGGCGATGAGGCTCACGTCGGGTCGAGGGTTGAGACTTACGTCGGGTCGAGGGTTGAGACTCACGTCGGGTCGAGGGTTGAGACTCACGTCGGGTCGACGATGATCGGCGTAGGAGTCGGCTTGACGCGGGTCTTCTTTTTCTTCTTGGGCTCCGTCACCGTCTTCGACGCGCACTGAACGGCGCAGCGCGGCGTCTCGCCCAGCCGGCCGCGCATCTTCAGCGTTTCCTCCTTCGGAGACAGCGTCTTGTTGCCGGACTGCCAGGCGTCGAGGTAGTCCCAGGGGTTCACCATGCCCCGGCGCACCCACCAGTAGGCGGGGCCGGTCTTCCAGGAGATCGCGAAGTAGAGGTTGGTGGCGGTGTCGCGGGCGTTGCCCGAGTTGCCGACCCGGCCGAGCATCTGTCCGACCTTCACCCGTACGCCCGGCTTGAGGCCGTCGGCCACGGCGTCGAGATGCCCGCCGAGGTAGCGGACGCCGTCGTCACCGATGATCGTGACGAAGCGGCCCTCGCGATAGGCGCCCACGTCGGTGGTGGGCGACCACTTGTTCAGGGTGTTGACCTCGTCGACCACGCCGTCCACCGGCGCCACGAAGGCGCAGCCCTTGCCCGCCCAGATCACCGTCTTCGGCAGCACGAGCAGCTGGCGCTGGTAGGTCGTCCGGCAGCCCTGGACGGGGAAGGCGTAGGTGTACTTGGACAGCTTCGGCGGCGGGATCTTGACCGGGTCCTCACCCTTGGGCGGGGTCTCGGCCGACTGGGGATCGGCGGTCGAGTTCTGCGAGGGGGGTGTCTGTGAGGGGATGGTGGCGGTGACGGACGGGCTCGCGCTTCCCGGGGGCGTGGGTGACTGCGCGCTGACGCCCGCCACTCCGGTGGTTTGTGGCGAGCAGGCGCTCGCCAGCAGCGCGGCGCCCGCTAAAGCCGCCCAACATCCGAGATGCCCCGCTCGCATGATCTCCACCCGTGTCGACGTGTCCACCGCAAACATTTACCTTTGTAGCCGACCGGGGAAGTGCTCCCGACAGATTTCCGCCTTTCGCGACGCGACGGTGACATCCTCTTACCGCCAGGTCACCGTCACCTCACGGAGGGCAGTCATGAGCCCGGGTGGGGACGGTTGTCGTAGCTCAGGAATAGACTCACCGGCGTGGCTGGCAGGATCCGTGACGTCGATATCGCGCTCGTTCGTGAGCGATCACCCATCGCCGATGTGATCGGCGAACACATCCAGTTGCGCAACGCGGGCGGCGGCAACCTCAAGGGATTGTGCCCGTTCCATGATGAGAAGAGCCCATCCTTCAACGTCACGCCCGAGCGCGGCATGTATTTCTGCTTCGGCTGCACCGAGGGCGGCGACGTCATCACGTTCGTTGAGAAGATCGAGCACCTGACGTTCGGCGAGGCGGTCGAGCGGCTGGCGCAGCGTGCCGGGATCCAGCTCCAATACGACCAGGGCGGCTACGTGCCGCGGCGCGACCACGGCGAGCGGGCCCGGCTGATCGAGGCGCACAAGGCCGCCGCCGAGTTCTACGCCGAGAAGCTGCTCGGCCCGGAGGCCGCGCCCGGCCGGCGGTTCCTGTCGGAGCGGGGGTTCGAGCGGGCCGACGCTGAGATGTTCGGCGTGGGTTACGCGCCCAACGAATGGGAGGGGCTGACACGGCATCTCCTGGGGCGCGGCTTCACCGCCGACGAGATCGTCAAGGGCGGGCTGGCCAAGGAGGGTCGGCGCGGGCCGATGGACCGCTTCCGCGGGCGGCTGATCTGGCCGATCCGCGACGCGACGGGCGACGTGATCGGGTTCGGGGCTCGCAAGCTGCTCGACTCCGACGACGGCCCGAAATACCTCAACACCCCCGACTCCCCGCTCTACAAGAAGAGCCAGGTGCTCTACGGCATCGACCTGGCCAAGCGGGAGATCTCCAAGCGGTCCCAGGCGGTCATCGTCGAGGGCTACACCGACGTCATGTCCTGCCACCTGGCCGGGGTGCCGACGGCGGTCGCCACCTGCGGCACGTCGTTCGGCGAGGAGCACATCAAGATCCTGCGGCGCTTCCTGCTCGACCAGGCGGAGTTCCGCGGCGAGGTGATCTTCACTTTCGACGGCGACGCGGCCGGGCAGAAGGCGGCGCTCCGGGCGTTCGCCGACGAGCAGAAGTTCGTCACCCAGACCTACGTGGCCGTGCAGCCCGACGGGCTCGACCCGTGCGACCTGCGCGTCAAGCAGGGCGACGCGGCCGTGCGCGACCTGATCGCCAGCCGCGAGCCGCTGTTCCAGTTCGCCATCCGCAGCACGATCTCCCGCTACGACCTGCGCAGCAACGAGGGCAAGATCGCCGCGCTCGACGCGGCGGCGCCGATCGTGGCCGGGATCAAGGACGTCGGCCTGCGCAAGCGCTACGCGATCGACCTCGACCGGTGGCTCGGCTTCATGGACGAGCGGTTCGTCATGCAGCGCATCGCCGAGGTCGGCGGGGCTCAGCAGGGCCGCCCGCGACGGGCGCCGCAGGCCGCGCCCGTCGATCCCAACGTGCGGGTCGAGGGCGAGCTGCTCAAGCTGGCCATCCAGCGGCCCGCGCTGCTCGGTCCCCGCTTCGACGCGCTCGACCCGCGGGCGTTCACCGCGCCCGACCACGTGCTGGTGCACCAGGTGATCACCGCGGCGGGCGGCGCCGCGTCGGCGGGCCACGGCGGTCGGGAGTGGGTCGACCGGCTGCTGGAGCAGTGCCACGACGACGTGACGCGGGCGCTGGTGACCCGGTTCGCGGTCGAGGCGATCCGGGCCGACTCCCACACCGAGGAGCGCTACGGGGCGGCCATGCTGGCGGCGATCGAGGCCATCGCGGTCGACCGGGCGATCGCTCAGGTCAAGTCGCGCATCCAGCGGCTCAACCCGGTGGATGAGCAGCAGGACTACAACCGGCTGTTCGGCGAGCTGGTGGCGCTGGAGCAGCAGCGCAGAGTGCTCCGGGACCGGGCTGCGGGCAGCTGAGGGGTTTGGGGACGCTTTCACGGGCAGCCGCGGCAACCAGGTCAGGGTTTCGGCGGGCCCGTGCGCATCCGCTTTGGCGTCGCCAGTCGGCGGATGATGAGCCGCGAATGGCCTCTGTAACGGCTCGTTCGAGAGTTGTCGAGCACAAGATGTCGGGAACTTGTTGAATCCAGATGGCTGTGGCGAAATCCTTCACCGGCCGTGCGAGACAGCGGTGTCAGAAGGCATCCGGGCAGGCTGCGCCTGGTGTCCGGCGACAACCCCGCCCCGGACACTCCTTACTCGACCGCGTAATTGACTTTACTTTCCTGATCAAACTGCCGCTAAACCTTTAAGCGATCTCAATTTGGTAAGGGCCACGGCCTTACCTTCGGTTACAAAAATGGGTCTGCCATTTTACGGAAGCAATACTGCAGACTGTGTCCCGTGGGTGCATCGGTACTGCCAAGTGGACCGCCATCCGTAGATCAAGTGGCGGACCTCGTCGCGAAGGGAAGGGAGCGCGGAAGCGTAACCGTCGATGACGTCGCAGCCGCGCTTGACCGCTCAGAGTTGCCGTCCGACGCGTTGGAACGCGTCGTGCGGATGCTCGCGGAGAACGGCGTGGAGGTTCTCGAACCCCAGGGAGAGGAAGAGACCACCCGCGCCGACGAGGAAGACGTAGGCAAGCGGGCGCCGACCAGCGATCTAGTCCGTATCTACCTGCGGGAGATCGGCCGGGTGCCGCTGCTGACAGCCGAAGAGGAGGTGGAGCTCGCCAAGTCGATCGAAGCCGGTCTGTTCGCCGAGGACAAGCTGGCCAGCGGAGTATCACGGCTGGCCTTTCCCGAGTTCAGGGAGCTCGTCTGGCAGGGCACTCGGGCGAAACAGCGCCTCATCGAGGCGAATCTCAGGCTCGTCGTCTCGATCGCCAAACGTTATGTGGGCCGTGGAATGCTCTTCCTCGATCTCATCCAGGAAGGCAACCTCGGGCTCATCCGCGCGGTGGAGAAGTTCGACTACACCAAGGGATACAAGTTCTCCACTTACGCCACCTGGTGGATCCGGCAGGCGATCACCCGTGCGATAGCCGACCAGGCGCGCACCATTCGCATTCCGGTACACATGGTGGAGACGATCAACAAGCTCGTCAGAGTGCAGCGGCAGCTCCACCAGGACCTCGGCCGTGAGCCCGCGCCCGAGGAGATCGCCAAGGAGATGGATCTCCCGGTCGATCGCGTGGTGGAGATCCAGCGCATCGCCCAGGAGCCGGTGTCACTGCAGTCGCCGATCGGTGAGGAAGACTCCGACCTCGGCGACTTCATCGAGGACGCCGACGCGGTCGTGCCCATGGAGGCGGCGGCCTTCATCATGCTGCAGGACCAGCTCGACGACATCCTGGCGACGCTGTCGGACCGTGAGCAGCGCATCATCCAGCTCCGCTTCGGCCTGGCCGACGGGCATCCGCGCACGCTGGAGGAGGTGGGCAGGGAATTCGGCGTCACCCGGGAGCGCATCCGGCAGATCGAGTCGAAGACGCTGGCCAAGCTCCGTCACCCGACCCGGGCGCAGATGCTGCGTGACTATCTGGATTGAGCTGTTCAACCGATCGAGCTGGTGACCTGCCGATTCGGTAGGTCACCAGCTCGCTTTTCACGCCCGCTCGACATCGTCGGGAGCGTCCACTCGCCCTTCTGAGATCCCGGTATCAATGCGGAAATTCCCACCAACATGCCGCCGGACTGCGATAACGCCTCTCGCAGCTGATGGCGCACCTGCTGACCGGCGAAGCTCAGGGTGATGTCTCAGGATCAGGACCCTGGTCGCGCGGATAAGAGGGTCCCGGGGGCGACGTCAGGCGGCGCGAGGGGACGGTGGGAAGCGTAGTACCCAGCGGCGTTGCCACGGGGTCTCGATGGCCCGATGGTGGTGGTGCTCGCGCGTCCAGGCGACAGCTTCGGCCGGGTCGAGGCCGGCCAGGACGGCGAGGCAGGCGACGACCGTGCCGGTGCGCCCGACGCCGCCCCCGCAGGCGACCTCCACCGCGGCACCCGCCCGCGCCCGCTCATGCAGCGCGCGGATTTGCCGCACGGCCAGATCGTGGTCGCGAGGCAGCAGGAAGTCGGGCCACTGGATCCACGCGTGGGGCCACCGCAGCTCGCTCTCGTGGCGACGGCGGAGCCGGTCGGAGCCGAGGTACAGGCCGAAGTCGGGCACCGGCCCCTCCGGCAGCGGATGGCGCAGGCCGCGGCCGCGGATCCAAGAGCCGTCCGGGAGCTGGAGGGCGGCTGTGAGCGGTGGCTCGCTCAGTGGCCCACCGACCGGGCCGACGAGCGGTGGCTCGCTCAGTGGCCCACCGACCGGGCCGACGAGCGGTGGCTCGCTCAGTGGCCCACCGACCGGGCCGACGAGCGGTGGCTCGCTTGGTGACTCACCGACCGGGCCAGCTGCTGTGCTGTCCCTAGGGTCTTGCATGGAGTTCTCCTTATGCCGTCAGAGTGTCTCTCACCCGGCAGCGCTGCCCAGCCGGTGCCGTGCGCGGTGATTGGCGACGTTGAGCCGGTTGCCGCACAAGTCAGGCATGCAGTAAATGCGGCGCCCCCCACGGCTGGTGTCGACGAACACACCGCGGCAGCCCGGCGCGACGCAGGCGCGGAACCGGCCGTGGCCCAGGGCGCGGACGGCCCCGAGCAGCCCGACACCGATGAGCGCGGCCAACTCCTCGGCCGGCGAGGCACCTGGTGCGGTCGGGACGTGCCACTGCCACCGCCCGCCGGCATCGCGGTCCAGCACCGGGCTGAGACCGGCCCGCCTGGCCAGCACGGCAGCGCCGGCGACGGCCTGGTCCTCCGTCTCGGTCTCCACGACGCCACGCGCCTCCCGGCGCAGCAGGTGAACCTCGCGGACGTCGTCATCGGTCGGCGGTCGCCCATCCGCCAGGGCGTCGAGTCGAAGCCCGTGCCCCGTGAGGAACCGCGTCAACGCTTCAGGGGTCGGCAGAGCCTCCCCGGCCGTGGTCTGCACGGTGGGTGAGGTATTGGCCAGGTCGCCGGCCACAGCCGCCCCCAGGGCATAGTCGGTGATGGAGATCCGCATGCCTCACCCTCTTCCTAGTAACCGATAAAATTGGACTATAACCCTTACACCGTGGCGGGGGTGGCGGAATTGCTTGGTCGTGGTTGGCCGGTCTTGAAGAGGTCCTCAGCCCGCGCCCCCGCAGAACACCTTGACGGCGATGCCCATGACCTCTTGCGTGGACGGGTTTCGGGTAGAGGGGTTGAACGACATGGTCAGCGACTTGCCCGAGTCGGAGCGAAACGCGAACGTCAGGTATCCGATCAGCTCGCCGCTATGACCCCACACCGTGCCGCATGGCAGCGTGTACGCCTGCAGGCCGAGCCCATAGGCGAATCCGGCCTTCGTGTCGACGGTCGTACGCATGGCCCGCAGCGACTCGGCGCTGGTCAGTTTGCCGCCCAGCAGGGCGGACATGAACCGCTCCAGGTCCGCCATGGTCGAGATCATCTCGCCCGCCGCCCAGTCGAGTGAGGGGTTCATCCGCGTCGCATCCACGAGGTTGGGCAGCGGCTCGTACCCCTTGGCGTGCGGCGATGGCACTCCCGCCCGGTCGCCCGGCACCACCGTGTGGCGCAGTCCCAGCGGCCGCAGGATGCGGCGCCTGACCTCCTCGCCGTAGGTCCTTCCGGTCAGCTTCTCCACCAGCAGCCCGAGTAGCACGTAGTTGGTGTTGGAGTAGTGCCACTTCCCGTCATCGGGCAGTTTCTTGGCGAAAGCCACCTTCAGCAGCTCTCGCGGCTGGTAGGAGCGGAACCGCGCGTCGCCGCGCCACCGGTTGGTCGAGTATCCCGGCTCGCTCATGTAGTCGGACAAATGGCTGGTGTGGTTGAGGAGTTGACGGACGGTGATGCGTTCTCCGCCCGGTACCAGCCCCGGCAAGTACTGATCAATGGGATCGTCGAGCCGCAGCTCGCCCTCGTCCACGAGCTGGAGCACCACGGTCGCGACGAACGTCTTGGTGACGCTGCCGATCCGGAAGTACCCGCTGGGCGAGGGCTGCCCGCCGCGCTTGATGTCGCGCATCCCTACGGCGCCGGACCAGGTCCGGTCGCGGTCGGAGACCCGTGCCAAAGCGGCAGTGGCCCCCTTGCCATCCACGATCTTCTCCAGCTCGGAACGTATCCCGGCGCCCTGACCACCCGTCGCGACGGTTACCGCCACCAGCACGTTCATCATCGTCTGCATCATGGGGCCCAACGCTATGGAAGGCCGACCCGCGGCAGAATGAGGTGCTCCGCCTACTTCTCCTGCGGAAAACCACAGCAAGAGGTTGCCGGCCAAACGCGGTGAGCGCATCCGTGACAGGGTCGGCACGGACAGATCACCTGCTGCCCTAACGCTTGCCGTCCGGCGCGGGACAGGTGCCACCCGCTCGCCCGGCTCCTGCCGCCGAGCCCCCTTCTGATCGGCGAAGCCGCCGTTCAGCGTGCACGGATACTTGACCGGCTTCGCCGGCTCCGGCACCTCGAACACGATCATTCCCTTGCGGGAGTCGCCCTCGGTGAACGACCGCCCCCCTGCACGTTGTAGATCGTGGACCCTTGCTGAGCGCACCAGACGGTCCTACGGCGTCCCGTGAACACTTGACGCGGTCGTGGCAAGACATGGACGACATCGGAGAAGGGGTCTTCATGACGAAACATGATCATTTATGGTGACGGACACGTCGCAGCTGGTGGACGCCGACATCATCACGAGTTCTCTCGATGACCCGGAGAAATTCGCCACGCTGTTCGACCGCTACGCCGCGATGCTCTATCGGTACATCTCCTTCAGGCTCGGTTCCGAGCTCACCGAGGATCTGGTCGGAGAGACGTTCCTGATCGCATTTCGCCGGCGTGGGTCATATGACGTCTCCTACCTCGATGCCCGGCCCTGGCTGCTCGGCATCGCCACCAAGCTCATCATCCGGCACCGCCGGGCCGAGGTCAGCCGCTACCGGGCCCTGCGACGGCAAGCGCCCGTCCAGGCCGTGGACGGGCCAGAGGAGGCGATCACCCGTGTGCTCGCCGCCCAGGGGTCGCGGCCCGTCCTGCTGCAGGCGCTCTCGCGACTGCCGCGAGGCGACCGGGACGTGCTGCTCCTGATCGCCTGGAGCGACATGACCTACCAGGAGACGGCCCGGGCGCTCAACATCCCGGTCGGCACGGTCAAATCACGGCTCAACCGAGCCCGCCGCATGGTGCGCGAAGCCATGGGCGGCATCAACCCGTTGAAGGAGCACACCAATGGATGAACTGACCACTCTCATCAAAGAGCTGGAACACGAGCCGCCCCCGTCGTTGGCCCGGCAACGACTCCGGCTGCTGGAATCGGCCACGCCGCGAAAGAGGCGCTGGACGTCATCTGTTCTGTCCGGCCGAGCACAGCGGGGGCATGCTCGGATGCCGGGACTCTCGGCACTGGGCGGACGACGGCTCGCACTGGGCGGCGTCCTGGCAGGGGCGGCCATCGCGGCGAGCGTGATCGTACCCGTAGCGATCGGATCAGAAGTGCCCGCATACGCGCTGACGAAGAACCCCGACGGGTCGATCACCCTCCAGATCAACGAGTTCCGTGATCCCGAGCGGGTCGAGAGCGACCTGGCCGATCTGGGCGTAACCGCCGACATCACCTACCTGCCCTTAGGCAAGGGGTGTGGAGGCGATCGCGCACCCTTCCTCGCGGGTGAAGGCGAACCCTCCACGGGCAAGGAGGATCTCCGCGAACGAATCGAGCGCAGCGCCTCCTACCGCGCGATCCGCCCGAGGCGTGGAATCACCATCTATCCCCGCTACATCAAGCCCGGACAGATCGCGATGATCGAGGTCGCCCAGACCCCGGTGCAGCCGACCTCGGCCAGAGGAGTCGTCTGGACGTTCACCGGACGGCTGACGACTGGGCCGATCGAACCCTGCAAGATCGTCGACTTCCCAACGCCGCCCGGCAACTGATCCCGTCCGTCGCGCCACCTCGGATGATGCGCATCGACCGGCACCGACCGGCACCAACCGGCATCGACCGGCACCAACCGGCGCGGTGTAGCCCGGCGGGCTCGGGGTGCTCCCCGGGCCCGCCGTGCTCATGAACGGCGGTCGGTCAGGAACAGCCCTCGAACTGCGGGACCGCGATGGTGCTGAGGTTCAGACCGGCCTTGCCGAACCATTTATGGAGCAGTTTTGAGGCCGTTCCGTCCTGGTACATCGTGGTGATGGCCCGGTTGACCGCCTCGCACCCCGCGACGTCGCCCTTGTGCATGCCGACCCCGGTCCGCTGCTCGTTGAACTGGGCGTTGACCAGGCGCAGCCCGCTGCCGTCCTGGACGGCCAGACCGGCCAGGATGACGTCGTTGGTGGTGATCGCGTCCAACCGGCGGTCCTTGAGTGCCGCCAGGCAGGCCGCGTAGTCGTCCACCGGCACCACCTCCGCGGCCACCTTGCGCTCCTCCAGGACCCGCTGCGTCGCGTTCGAGCCCTTCACCTGGCAGATCTTGCGGCCCTTGAGGTCACGGACGTTCTTGATCGACGGCTCGTCCGGCCGTACCAGGATGTCCTGGTAGGAGATGTGGTACGGCCCGGCGAACAGGACCTTCGCCTTGCGGTCCTGGCTGATCGTGTACGTCGCCAGCACGAGGTCGGCCTTGCCGTCGAGCAGGACCTTCTCCCGGTCGGATGCCAGCACCGGGATGAAGGTGAAGTCCTTGCCGAGCTTCTGGGCGATGTAGCGGGCCACGTCCACGTCGAAGCCCTCGAAGCTGCCGTCGGACTTGCGCACGCCGACCGACGGCAGGTCGGGACGGACCCCGATGACGATCGTGTCCTTGTCCATGATCGACTCCTGGCCGCCCATGCCGCACGCCCCGGCCAGCAGCGCGGTCAGGACCAGCACCGCCGGTAGCAGCCGCTTCATCGGTACTCCTTGAGCCGTGGCCACACCCCGGCGATGACCAGCAGGCCGAGGCCGCCGATCGCGAACGGGAGCAGCCGCCACAGGTTGTCGAGCGCGCTCTCGCCGGCGTCCGTGGCCCGCTTGAACACCGTCTCATGCTGCTCGGCGAGCTTCAGCAGCGCCTGGTCGTAGGCGTCGAAGGACTCGCGCACCGTCCCCAGCCTGGCCGACACGGCCTGGCTGGCCTGGCCGCTGGCCGCCAGCGCGCGGAACTTGGCGTCGGCGTCCTGGAAGCGCGTGTACGCCTCGAGCGCCCGCTCGCCGTCGCTCCCGCCGAGCTCGGTGCCCAGCAGGCCGAGGAAGTGCTTGGCGCCCTGCGCCACCTTGGCCTGGTAGGTGTCGAGGTTCCCGGCCTCCAGGTAGATCACCGACTGGGACTTGTCGAGGAAGGTGTGCTCGTAGGTGTCGGCCCGCCCCTTGTCGAGCAGGAACCGGCTCTGGTCGCCGTGCAGGCTGTTGCTGATCGCGCGGGCCCTGGCCAGGGTGAGCACCGAGTCGAAGCCGTCGGCTTTGGCGGTGCGCAGCTCTTGCGTGTCCCGGCCGAGCACGTTCACCCCGGCGAGCAGCGCGACGACGGTCACGACGGTCGCGGCCAGCAGCGCCGGCCCGAACACCCGGCGGAAGCGCCGAGCCAGGAAGATCTGCAGCCAGATCAGGCAGGCCAGGGCCAGCAGCCCGGCCACGATCACCGCGAACCGTACGATCGGCACCATGACGCTCTTCTCGTCGTAGGTGCTCCGCACGATCGTGCCGCTCTCCAGCGTCAGGTTGTACGCCTGGGGTAGCAGGACCAGCCGCATCAGGTCGGTGGCCTGCCGATACACCTCGACCACCTTCTGCGGCGGCGGCCCGGCCGCGTGGCCGGACTGGGTGTCGAGCAGCAGGGCCTGCCCGGCCAGCCGCTCGTAGCGGCCGAGGCCGTCGAGCACGGACTGGACGGTCTGCCGCTCGGCGGGATTGTCGCCGGACAGCTCGAACGCCTTCAGCAGCGCCTGGTTGGCCTCGGAGCGCCGCCGCTCGTACTGGGCGATGGCGGCCTGGCGCTGCGGGGCGTACTCCTTGCCCATCAGCAGCGCGTCGGCGACCTGCGCGTCCATGTCGCTCAGCCCGAGATACAGGCCGGCGGTGGCGACGACCTGCGGGCCCGCGTCGCGGCCGATCACCGTCAGCCCGTCGCGCGCGCTCACGCTCCCGGCCGCCAGCGCGGCGAAGAGCAGCGCCAGGGAGGCCACGGTGATGCCGGAGATGACCCGGATCCTCCCCGGCACACTCCGGCGCGCCGGAGCCCCCGGCGGGGCCAGCCCGACCTGGCCGGCCGGCCTGGCCTGGACGATGGTCATGGTCCTCCCTCGCGGGTCGTGACAGCCCTCTCGCTGGTCATGACGGCGGTCATGACGGCGGTCATGACGGTCCCCTCGCCGGTCATGGCGTGCCTTCGCGGATCGTGATGACGGTCCAGGCGCCGACGTGGATGCGGTCGCCCGCGCCCACCCGGACCGGCACGTTGACCGCGACCGGCCTGCCGTTGACCTGGGTGCCGTTGGAGGAGCCCGGGTCGACGAGCGTCCAGGAGCCGTCGTGCCCGGCGAGCAGCACGGCGTGCAGATGGGACACGCCGGGGTCCTCGGGCGGCCCGGTCAGGTCGATCTCCGGCCGCAGGTCGCGGCCCCGGCTGCGGCGGCCGATGCGCACCTGCTCGCCGGACAGAGCGAAGGACCGTTCGGGGCAGTACGGCGGGAAGGCGACGGCGTCGGCATCGGGGCCGCCCTCGGCGATCACCTTCTCGTAGTAGGCGCGGTCGGCGGCGGTGACCGCCTCCCAGCGCGCTCCGGCCACCGGCGGCGCCATGGTGGGCGCGGCACCCGAGTAATCGTGGCCGCACACCTCGCAGAACTGCCCGGCACGCGGCGTCTGGCAGACGGGGCAGCTCTCCACCGCGGCGTCGGCGCCGACGGGCGCGGCCGGTGCGGCGGACGACGTGACCGGTGGCGGGGAGGCGGCCAGCTGGAGGCCGCAGACGTCGCAGTATTCGTCGTCGCCCGACGTGTGGCCCTGGGGGCAGGTCGCCATCAGCTGCCCTCCCCGTTCTTGCGCAGCTTGCTGGTACGCACCGAGCCGGTGTCGAGCTCGATCGCGTCGGCCTTGTCGACGTTCTTGCGCAGCCGGGCGGTTCCGGAGGCCGGATCCACCTCGACGACCTTGTCGAGCAGGCGGGCCGTGTCCTCGCGTCCCGAGTCGGCGGCGAGCTGTTTGGCCTTGGCCAGGCGGGCCGTCGCCTTCTCGACGTCGCCGGCCGCGCGGGCGCTCAGCCCGTCCTGGATCAGCTCGTGCAGCTCGGCCTGGCCGGTGTAGTGGGCGACCTTGCCGTTGATCCGGGTGGACTGGGCCAGGTCGTCGGTCCACTGGGCGAGCACGTTGCCGCTGGCGAAGACCTCCTGGGTGTCGGGACGGAGCAGTTTCACCCAGCCCGCGCGGATCTCGCTGCCGATCTGGCCGGGCGGCACCTCGACGCACAGGTGGTACTCGCGGTCCTCGGTGCCCCACGAGCCGGTCGGGTAGTCGCCGGTCAGTGGGTTGACGTCGGTGCGCTTGCCGGTCAGGTCGAGCAGCGTGGGGGAGACCTGCTTGACCCACTTGAGCGTCGCCGTCTGCGGCACCCACACCCGCATCACCAGCTCGGCCACGGTCTTGCTCATCGAGGTCTGGGTGAGCGTGCGGAAGAAGTCGGCCAGGTCGCCCTGGTTCCGGACGAAGTCAAAGGTACCCAGCAGCGCCTCGGCGATCTTGCGCAGCTCGGCGGGCACCCAGTCGTCGCCGACGCCGAGGCTGTCGCAGACGAACGCGCCCTCGCAGCGGGCCAGCGCGTCGGCGAACACGTTGGCGCGCTCGTTGTTCTGGCCGTCGGTCATCAGGATGGCGTGCCTGATCGCGTTCGGGTGGGCCGACAGCATCTGGGCCGCCAGCTGCAGCCACTGGCCGATCGAGGTGCCGCCGCCGGCGGAGAGCTTGCCGATGGCCCGCTGCGCCTCGGCCCGGGTGGCCGCACTGGCCCTGACCAGCTGGGGGCCGTTCGGGTAGACGACACGGGCCCGGTCGGTCCCGGCGATGACCGCGAAGTGCACGCCGTCGCGCAGGGTCTGCACGGCCGTCGCGGCGGCCGCCCGGGCCTCCCTGATCTTGCCGCCGCTCATCGACCCGGACGTGTCGATGATGATCACTTCCGCGGCCTCGGCCGGGGTGGCGGACTGGGTGGTCACCGTGCCGGTGGAGTTGATCGTGAGGATGGCGTGCACCTCGCGCCCGTCGATCGGGAGGTACTTGTTCTGGTCGATGTGCAGGGTGAAAGTGGGCTGGTCACCCATGTGCGTCTCCTAGAGGGATCAGGACGATGGTCACGTTGTCTTGCCCGCCGGAGTCGAGCGCGTGTCGCAGCATCGCGCGGGCCATGTCCAGAGGGCTGCCGGTGGAAGGGAAGGTGTAGCCGTCGAGGTAGCGCCACAGGCCGTCGCTGCACACGAGCAGCAGGCCCGGGGTCTCCGGCTCCAGTACGCGGACGTGCGGGCGCACGTCGCCGTAGTCGGCGCCGAGCCAGGCGGTGATCTCACCCGTAGGCGCGGCGTCGTCCTCGGTCAACTGGGTACCGACGACCTGACCGGTCACGGCGGACCGGATGGCGGCCGCCGGAAGAACCCCGACCGGCCGGGTGTCGACGCGCGCCTCAGCCTCGACCGGCCAGGCATCGGTGGGAAGGCCGGTATCGGCCTGCCGGGTGTCGGTGGAAGGGTCGGTCGCGACCGGTTGGGTGTCGGCGGACGGGTTGGTTCTGGTCGGCCGGGGGCCGGTGGACAGCCAGTACGCGCGGGAGTCCCCCGCCCAGGCGAGCGTGATCCGGCCGCCCTCGACCACAGCCGAGACGTAGGTGCAGGCAGGGGCGTCGTCCACCGAGGTGGCCAGCCTGCCCACCGCCCGGCTGGCCAGCCCGAACGCCTCCTCGGTGGAGACGCCCCTGGCCAGGGCGGCGCAGGCCGTCTCCACCGCGGCCGCCGACGCCTCGTCCGCGCGCGGCGAGCTGCCCACGCCGTCGCAGACGACGACCACGGTCCGCGTGCCCGTGGACACCAGTGCCATGGCGTCCTCGTTGCGGCTGCGGCGCAGGCCCTTGTCGGTCACGCCCGCCGTACCGACGTCGAGTTCGAGCTCCGCGTGGTCGCGGCTGGTGGGCTGGCGCACGCCGCACCGCTCGCAGTAGCCCTCCGCGTCAACGGCGGGGGCGCCGCAGGACGTACAGGCAGGTGCTCCGAGTGGATGCCCGCACGCCTCGCAGAAGGAGTCGCCGGCGAACACAGGGGTTTCGCAGACCGGACACCGGACGTCCGCCTTCGAAGCGGCGGTGTCGTCCATCACACCCACGTCCGGGGCCGGACGGCGTTGGCCTGGTCGACGAGGGCCTGGCGCTCCTGGCGGGAGCTCGCGGCCACGGCCAGGCGGCGGAAGATGCCCTCCAGCCGCTTGCGTATGCCGGGTTCGGTGAACTCGGCGCCCGCCAGCTTCAGGCCGCCCGGTGGTTTGCCGGCGTCGAGCCAGGTCAGCGCGCTCTCCAGGAGTTCGGCGGTGAGCAGTTCGCGGCGGCGCGGGTCGAGGTCGGTGAGGTCGTCGAGGCGGTCGGCCGCGGCCGAGAGCTCGTTCGGCTTCCCTGGATCGGCCGCCCCGGCCGCTCTGGCCACCGCGGCCACGACCGCGAGCTGCGCGGCCACCCGGTGGCTGGACGTGGTCGGCACCTCGTCGAGCACCGCGATCCGGCCCGCCCTGGCCAGCCCGAACGCGGCGCTCACGTAGGAGCGGTCGGTCCGCCACACGCTCTCGTACCAGCGGACCGGGTCGCCGTTCATGCACTCCAGCGCGAACGCCAGCCCCAGCTTGGGCGCGCACTCGCCGGGCAGCAGCGAGAAGCACTCGTCGAAGATCGGCGCCGCCCGGTCGGCCTGACCCGAGGCCAGCAGGTGGACCGCCCGGTACCAGGTCACCCGCCAGTCGCCGGGCAGCGTCCGCCCCGCCTCGTCCAGCGCGGAGAGCGCCTGGTCCGAGCCCTGCTCGGCGAGCAGCCGGGCCTTGGTCAGCAGCGTCTCGGGCGTCCGGGCCATCCCCTCGACCTGGCTGACCAGCACGTCGGGATCGCGGCCGACGAGGCCCGCCAGCGCGCCCGCCGCCGGGTCGGCGGGGTCGGCCAGCGGCACCGGCAGCGCGGCCGCCGCCTCCAGCGGGTCGAGCCCGGCGAACACCCGCCTGCGGTCGGCGGCCAGCGCTGCCCCCGCCGCGAGCCGCTCGGGCCCGAACAGCGCGGACTGCGCCGGGTACGGCACCCCCTCCGCCAGCGCGCTGATCTCGCGCAGCACGCCGACGAGCTGTTCCTCCATCTCCTCCGCGCTCTGGAACCTGGCGGCGGGGTCGGGGGCGGTCGCCCGGCGCAGCAACCGCGCGAACGACTCGTTGCCGCAGTCCGCCGGCAGCGGGTTCTCCACCCCGCCCTTGGCCGGGCTGAACGACGGGATGGTCAGCACCGCCAGCGTCCTGGCCACCGTGTACAGGTCGGAGGCGACGGACGAGGGCTGGGTCTCCAGCTCGGGCGCGTGGTAGCCGACCGTGGCCCAGGAGGTGCCCGGCGGCGAGCCGACGCGCTGGACCGCGCCCAGGTCGATGAGCTTGAGCCGATTGCCGACCCTGATCACGTTGGCCGGCTTGAGGTCGCAGTAGACCAGGTCGTGCTGGTGCAGGTAGCCGAACGCGCGCAGGATCTCCCGTCCGTACATGAGCGTCTCGCGCAGCGGGAGCGGTCCCTGGCGGCGCAGCTCGTGCAGCGACTGGCCGCCGACGTACTCCATGACGATGTAGCCGAGGCCGCTGGAACGCTGGAAGTTGATGATCTTGACGATGTTCGGGTGGTCGACCGTGGTGAGGAACTTCCGC
This sequence comes from Nonomuraea sp. NPDC052129, assembly GCF_040680095.1. Taxonomy (NCBI): domain Bacteria; kingdom Bacillati; phylum Actinomycetota; class Actinomycetes; order Streptosporangiales; family Streptosporangiaceae; genus Nonomuraea; species Nonomuraea sp. NPDC052129. The sequence goes on from NZ_JBFAVX010000002.1 coordinate 174,337, forward strand.
TCGGCCTCCGCCGCCGCCAGCGCCTCGGCGTCGGCGGTGTTCAGCAGGCCCTTGAGCACCACCCAGCGGCCGTCGAGGTTCTCGTCGGCGGCCAGGTAGATCCAGCCGAGGCCGCCGTGCGCCAGGCAGCCCAGCACCCGGTACTGCATGGCCACCAGGTCGTCCTTGGCCAGCTTGGGGGTGAAGGAGAACGAGGTACGGCAGTGCGGGCAGAAGCCGTCGGGCAGCCCGGCGCGCCCCTGCCTGGAGCGGCCGACCGGCTCGCCGCACGCCGGGTTGGCGCAGAACCGCTTCTCCTCGGGCACCATGGGATTGGCCATGATCGCGGTGGCCGGGTCCCGGTAGGGCACCGACGGCAGGTCGGCGAGCTCGCCCAGCACGCCCGGCCGCGACCGGCCGCTGCTCAGCGGGCCGGTCATCTGCCTGCTCACCGGCCGGGTGTCAGGGGAGTCCGAGGGGCTCGACGCCGTCGCCGGGGTCGAGGCCGCGGCGGGCGCGGCGGACGCCGCCGCGTGGCCGCACAGGTCGCAGTAGCCATCTTCGATCGTGCCCGTACAGCCTGGCTGGGCGCATCGGGTCATCGGCCACCTCCGTGGATCGCACGCTGATACAGGTCGACGGCTTGTGCCGCCTTCGTCAGATCGCAGGGAGCGCTCCACAGCAGCAGCCGCGCCCGCTCGTACAGCTCAGTCGCGTCCGGGTCCTCCGCCAGGCCCTTGCGCACCGCCATCGCCTGGCACGCGCCGAGCCGCCCGCGTAGCTCGTCACGCCTGCCGAGCAGCCCCATCAGCGCCGTCGCCGTGGCCTGTGCCTGCTGGGCGGCCTGCTGGGCGCCCTGCTCCAGGGCCGTCAGCCGCCCGGCCCGGTCGAGCCAGCTGCCGGGCGCGGCGTCGAGCGCGTCCAGCTCGCCGGCCAGCGCGTCCACCTTGCTCCGCGGCTGTGCCTGCGGCGGCAGGGCTATCTTCACCACGACCCTGCCGTGGGCCACCCTGGCCTCGCTCTCGGCCGCGCGTACCCGGTCCAGCGCGGCCACCAGCTCCTCGCGCCGCCTGCCGTACTCCTGGCTGACCTGCAGCGCGCGTTCCAGGTCCGCGCGGGTGCCCGCCAGGAGGCGGGTGACGCGCTCCAGCTCGTGGTCCGGCGGCGCCGAGCCGAGCGGATCTTCGAGTACGGCGGTCCGCATCCGCCGCAGATCGGTCTCTGTCTGGGTCAGGTCAAGGGTCTCGCCGAGTTGCCGCTGCAGGTCGCCGACCGCGCGCAGCTCGGCGTCGGCGGCGTCGAGGCGGGGCAACGCCGCGGACCAGACCGTGTCGATCTCCGTCAGTACGTCCGTGGCCTGCTGGAAGGCCGCGTCCATCCGGGCGACGGTTTCGTCCAGGGTGAGCCGCTCGTCCGCCTGGGGGAGGAGGGACCGTTCTTCGACGGGCTTGGCGGCGGCCTTCAGCACCACCGAGCGGCCCGACAGCAGCTCGGTCAGGGTGGCGAGCTGCTCCGCGCCGAGGCGGCCGCGGGCGCCCTTGACCTGCTCGGCCGCGCGTAACACCCCCCGATAGGTGTCGTAAAGCGCCCACAGCGCGGCGATGGCGCCCTGCGCGGTGGCCCAGCGGGTCTGGGTCGGGCCGCGCAAGGAGGCGCCCTTGAGTAACTGGTAGGTGGTGTGGGCTTCAAGATCGAGCAGGTCGCCGGAGATGCGGTCGCGCTCGTCGGCTCGGGCGCGCAGTGCGTACTCCGCACCCTCCCTGCTCATGGGTGGTCCCAGACTCATCACGCTCCCCGTGATACGGGCCCCCGAGCCCCGTTGTCTACCGGCTTAACGGCAAAACCGACCGGTTGGTTCCGAGGGTAGGGGAGACCCTGACTTGTCCCTGATTCAACCCTGCCTCACCTGCAATCCGCTTGAACGATCTCGTAACGTCAGAGACATGGGACGCATACTTCTCGCAATCCTGGCGATCATCGCCGTGTTCATCCTCATCGGCCCCCTCGTGGGCTTCGTCTTCACGCTGATCAAGTGGGGACTCATCATCGGAGCCGTGGCCTTCGGCATCATGCTCGTCTCCAAGTGGGCCCGGACGTAGCTTCCTTCCGAATAGCGGCGCATAGTGGGTTGATGGAGGCGCGGCCCGCGGTCGACGACGCCGCGCTCGGGCGCGAGGCACTGTCCGTGCTCGAGGCGAACTGGACGGGAACCTCCACCGTTCCCGCCCCAGGTCTCTACCCGCACCAGTGGAGCTGGGACTCGGCGTTCGTGGTGATCGGCCTGGCCAGGCACCGGCCTGACCGGGCTCGTGCCGAGCTGCTCAGTTTGCTGGCCGGGCAGTGGGCGACCGGCATGGTGCCGCACATCGTCTTCCACACCCCCGAGGCGTACTTCCCGGGCCCTTCGGTCTGGCGCTCGCAGGACCACGACGCCGCGCCGCGCGTGCTCACCTCGGGTCTCACCTCGCCGCCGCTGCACGCGCTGGCCCTGTGGTGGCTCTACCGGCACACCGGCGACGCCGACTTCGTCAGGCGGGCGTTTCCGGCACTGGCCGCCCAGCACGCCTACCTGGCCGCCGCGCGCGACCTGGGCGGCTCGGGGCTCGCCGCGATCGTGCACCCCTGGGAGTCGGGCATGGACGACAGCCCGGCCTGGGACCAGCCGCTCGCCGCGCTGCCCGAGATCAGGTACGGCTACCGCACCGTCGAACTCGAGCAGCGTTACCCCGACAGCGACCACGACCGCTACGTCTGGCTGGCGCTGCGCTACCGCAACGCCGGCTACCGCGCCGAATACCTGCGCGACGAGCACCCGTTCGCCATCGAGGACCCGATGTTCAACGGGATCTGGCTCGCCTCCTGCCAGGCCATGGCCGAGCTGGCGCCGCTGGCCCGCGCCGACCCGGTGCCCCACGCCGAGCAGGCCCAGCGCATCAGGACGGCACTCCTCGACCGCCTGTGGGACGGTTGCTTCTACGCCCGCGACCTAAGGACCGACCGGTTGATCCGGGTCTGCACGGTTGGCGGCTTCGGCCCGCTGCTCGACCCCGAGCTGCCCAGCGATCGCGTCCACGCGGCCATCGAGATACTCGAATCGGCCAGGTTCATGGGCGCCACGGGCTATCCGGTGCCCAGCTGCGAGATCCGCGCCGCCCAGTTCGACCGCACCCGCTACTGGCGCGGCCCGTCCTGGGTGAACACCAACTGGCTGCTGCGCCGGGCGGCCGACGTCCACGCGCTCGGCTCGCTCGGCCAGCAACTCGCCAACGGCACGCTCCGCCTGGTCAGGCAGGCGGGATTCCGCGAGTGCTTCGACCCGTTCGACGGCAGCGGCCGGGGGTGCCGGGACTTCTCCTGGAGTGCCGCGCTCACCCTCGACCTGCTCGCCGATAGCGTGAAGGAATGAGTTTCCTTCGCCGCCTGCCCGCCGACGTCCGCAAGGCCCTGGTCACCGAGCCGGGGGAGCGGGTGCTGACCTTCGCCGCCACCGGCGACGGGCACGTGGTGGCCACCAATCTGGCGCTGCACCTGCCCGGCGCGATCCGCGTGCCGTACGAGACGATCGACCGGGCCGCCTGGGACGAGGAGGGACTGAACATCCTCACCATGTCCGGCGAGCGGCACCGCGTGGAGCTGCCGGAGCCGCGGCTGCTGCCCGAGACGGTCCGGGAGCGGGTCAACGCCACCATCGTGGTGAACAAGCACGTGGACCTGCCCGGCCGTGGCGGGGTACGGCTGGTGGCCAGGCGCCCGCCCGGCGGTGAGGTGCTGGGGTGGACCCTCGTCTTCGACGACGGCCTCGACCCGGACGACCCGGGCGTGCGCGCACAGGCCGAACAGGCTCTTGAGGGTGTACGGCGCAGCATGGGGGTCTGAGAAGACTGGGGTGGTACGCGGGCGCCCCGGGCATGGGCGGTGGTTCGTCCTGCGCTCATGCCCGGGGCCCGGCGTTGCCCGCGTCTAGTTCCGCGTCAAGTTCCGCGTCAGTGCGGAATGCCGGTTTGGTCGGTCTTCTTCTGGCCGGCCTGCTCGACCTCTTCGCCGGGCCAGCCGGTGCCGGTGTCGTGGTGGTCGTGGCCGTTGAGGAACGGGATCCGATGCTGGAGCGTGTCCCCCACCTTCGACTTGGCCGCTCCGGCCGCCTTCGACAGCTGGGCGCCCATCACGCCCGCGGTCTCCTGGAACCTGGGGCTGTCGGCAACGCGTTGGGCGGCCCGTTTGATCTGCTCATAGCGTTCGCGGCCGGCCCGGCTGCCCAGGACATAGCCGACGGCGAGACCAATGGCGAATGTCATCCGATAACGCATATTGCACCTCCGCTGTCTCCGGGCCTACCCGAATGACGATGCGACACGCACTCCTCGAGTGCGCTAATCTATTCCTGCGCCCAGGGGAGCGGCCCGCAAGGCCCGCCGATCAGCGCGAACGTTCGATCCCGCGTAGCTCAACGGCAGAGCAGCCGGCTGTTAACCGGCAGGTTATAGGTTCGAGTCCTATCGCGGGAGCTTTGGTAGAACTGAGGTAGACGTAGCTCAGGCCCCTTCCTTGATCAAGGAAGGGGCCTGAGTCGTTCTAGGGGTCACCACGCCGCCGTCTCGGCGCGCGTCGCCCCGGTCGCCAAGGCTGGGCGACGCGCCTGACGCCGGACGGGAATTACGCGGCTTCCGACAGTGGCGGTGGCAGCCGCATATCCAGTACGGATCGACGAAACGGCCAGGTGGCATGTGCCCGGAGATAGGCTGATCTGATCCCGTCCGATCGGCCTTGGAGAGCACGTGGCGCACCCACTCGTCGTCGGCATCGCCGGCGGCTCCGCGTCAGGCAAAACCACGATCACCACCGGGTTACGTACCGCCCTTGAGCAATCCGGACGCACCGTGGACGTGCTCGCCAGCGACCTGTACATGCATCACGACGTCGATCGCGGCCCGGTCTTCGTCTCCCCCACGACCGGTGAGACGACCTTCGACTGCAACCGGCCCGAGTCGATCGACTGGCTCGCTTTCCTGCGCGACCTCGACACCCGGACCAGCGACGTAGAAGCGCCGGACGTGCTGCTTGTCGAAGGGCTCATGATCTTGCATATCGCGGCGGTGCGCGAACGGCTCCATCTGCGGCTCTTCGTCGAGCTCGACGCGGACGAGCGTGCGCTGCGTCGGCTACTGCGGGATATGAAGAAGCCGCGCGGACCGCGCGAGCCGGAGGTGATCGCCAATTACTACCGGGAGAGCGCTCGGATCGGGCACGCGCTGTATGTCGAGCCGTCCCGGCAGTACGCCGACATCATTGTGCGCGGTGACGCCCTGTTGGATCGGGTGCAACCGTTGTTGCTGGCGATGATCGATCGGCTGCTCGGGGAGCACGGTGCCCGCGAGCCCTCGACCCAGCAGCCGTCGCACCTACATCACTGAATGGTTACTTTTGCCGGCGAATGGTCGCGAGGTGACCCAGCAAGCGCATGTCGGCTTCCGACACGTGATCGGCGGGGCGCTCTACGGGGGCTGACCGGCAAGAGCCTGGTTCGAGTCCTGTCGCGGGAGCAACACCGAGCCCCCTTCCCGGATCGCCAGGAAGGGGGGTTTCGCGTTCCGCTAGACCGTGGAGCCCCTCTTGCCGGTCACCACTCCGTAGAGCGCCCAGCCGAGGCCGAGGAGGACGCCGCCGACCCCCGCGACCAGGCCGATGGAGCCGCTGCCGAGGAGGGCCAGAATGGCGATCAGCGCGGCGAAGACGAGCGACAGGGCGAGCATGACCGTGCGGTAGATGTGCTTGTTCATGACCATGACGATCACGGTTCCGGCGTCGCCGGGGTATCCACCGATCGGTGGACATCTGGCCATAAGAGGGTAAAACTGCAGATCATGGGGAGTCCCGTGGCGGCGCGGGCCGAGAACGCCTGGCTGCGTTCCTATCCGTTCTGGGACGCTTACTTCGCGGTGGTGCTCATCACCACCGTCATCGCGATGGTGGCGGACGGCAGCCCGCCCATCGCCGTCGGACTGGTGCTCCTGCTGGCCCTCTCCTATGTCCTGTTCGGCCGCAAAGCCGTCCGCGCGGACGCTATCCCCGTGCGCGAGAGCTGGTGGTACGCGGCGAGCATGCTCGTCTTGGTCACCGGAGCCGGGCTGCTGGACTCGGCGGCGGCGATCGCGCTGTCCGCGCTGGTGCCGATGGCGTTCATGTCGCTGCGGGTGGCGCACGCCGTGGTGCTGACGGCGGCGTTCTTCGCCGCGCCGATGATCAATGGACTGACGACGGCCGGGGCGGATCCGCTGATGATCCTCCTCGCCCTGGCAGTCGGACTGCCCGCGAGCGCGCTGCTCGGCACGTTCATCAGCCGGCTGTACCAGCAGAACCGCGAACGCGCCGAGCTGATCGAAGAGCTCGACCGCACCCGGGAGGAACTGGCGGAGGTCAGCAGGGAGGCCGGGGTCCTGGCGGAGCGCGAAAGGCTGGCGGGCGACATCCACGACACTCTGGCCCAGGGGTTCACCAGCATCATCATGCTCCTCCAGGCCGCTGAGACCGGTCAGGGGGCCGAGCGGCACGTGGCGCTGGCCGTACAGACGGCGAAGGAGAACCTGGCCGAGACGAGGGCGCTCATCGCGGCGCTCGCCCCGCCCGCGCTCGACGGCACGTCACTGGGCCAGGCGCTGCGCCGGCTGGGGGAGGGGTTCGAGGTGCCGGTGGAGGTGACCGTCAGTGGCGAGCCCGTCGCGCTGCCCGCCACGGCCGAGGCGGTGCTGGTGCGGGTCGCTCAGGAGGGGCTCGCCAACGTGCGCAAGCATGCGCGCGCCCGGTCCGCGCGGATGGTGCTGGACTACGGGGACTCGGCAGTGCGGTTGTCGGTGAGTGACGACGGTGACGGCTTTGCGCCGTCCACCACCCGCGATGGGTACGGTCTGCGGACCATGCGTATCCGGGTGGCCCGGCTCGGTGGGGCCGTCACCGTGGCGGCCTCCCCTGGAATGGGCACAACGGTCACGGTGGAGTTGCCATGCTCGCTGTGCTGATCGTCGACGACCACCCGATGGTCCGCGAGGGCCTGCGCGGGATGCTCGTCGCCGAACCGGACATCGAGGTGGTCGGCGAGGCCGGATCCGGTGAAGAGGCTCTCGCGGTCGCGCCACGGCTGCGGCCCGACGTGATCCTCATGGACCTGCGCATGCCGGGCTGCGACGGCGTGACCGCGATCCGGCGGCTGGGCGCGGGCTATCGGGTGATCGTGCTGACCACGTACGAGAACGACGCCGACATCGAGCGCGCCATGTCGGCCGGCGCCGCCGGATACCTGCTGAAGGATGTGTCACGAGCCGACCTGGCGGCCGCGGTACGGGCGGTGGCGGGCGGCGAGACCGTCCTGTCGCCGTCGGTGTCCGCCCGCCTGGCGATCTGGCACAAGGCCGGACCCGAAGGGCGGCGCCTGTCGGCGCGGGAGCGGCAGGTGCTGGAACTGGTCGCGGAGGGGCTGACCAATGGGGAGATCGGGCGGCGGCTGTTCATCGGGGAGGCCACGGTCAAGACGCATCTGCTGCGGGCGTACGGCAAGCTGGGCGTCTCCGACCGGACCTCGGCGGTGGTGGTGGCGATGCGGCTCGACCTGGTGCGGCGGCCCGGCGGATAGCGTCTTTCACGCTTTGTAGTCGTAAGGTCACGGGATTTTCGATTTGCCGGGACAAACGGCTGTGGACGGTGAAGGATGGCAGGAGCTGCGGGCACGTCGTGAGGCGGTGTGGAGAGGGCGCCGCCTGCCAGGAGGTGCCGCCGACCCGGAATCGGCGGGGCACTCCGTTGATGGAAAAGTGCTGGTTACTGCGTGCGTACCTGGATCAGGTCCCTACGTCCCTTCGATGCCATCGCCGTACAGACTCTCATCGAGCGAACGATCGACATCCGCGAGGCGGAGCGCTTCATCAGGCTCTTCCACGCCGAGAATCCCGGCGCGGGTGACGTGCACGCGCGTCTGCGTGAGGTCGCCAAGGAGATCGCCCGTCATGGGACTTATGCCCATACCTTCGAGGAGCTGCAGTTCGGTGCCAGGGTGGCCTGGCGCAACAGCAGCCGCTGCATCGGGCGGCTCTACTGGCGCTCGTTACGGGTACGCGACCGCAGGCAGGTGACCAGCGCCGAGGGCGTGGCCCTCGAGTGCGTGGCTCATCTGCGCGACGCGACGGGTGAGGGCAAGATCCGGCCGACGATCACTGTGTTCCCGCCGGACACGCCTGAGCGGCGCGGACCCCGGGTGCTGAACGAGCAGCTGATCCGGTACGCCGGGTATCGCATGCGCGACGGGTCGATCGTGGGGGATCCCCGCTACGTCGACTTCACCGAGAAGGTCAGGCGGCTCGGCTGGCGGGGCGGGAAGGGCGGCAGGTTCGATGTGCTGCCCCTGATCATCCAGCCGGGGCGCGGGCAGAGGCTGCTGTGCAATCTGCCGGGCGACGCGGTGCTGGAGGTGCCCCTCACGCATCCGGACCATTCGTGGTTCGCCGACCTGGGGCTGCGCTGGCATGCCGTGCCGGCCATTTCCGGCATGTGCCTGGAGATCGGCGGGCTCTGTTATCCGTGCGCGCCCTTCAACGGCTGGTACATGGGGGCGGAGATCGGCGCCCGCAACCTCGCCGACACCGACCGCTACGACCAGCTGCCCGTGGTCGCCGGGCGGCTCGGACTGAACACCGCCTCCGACCGATCGCTGTGGCGGGACCACGCGCTGGTCCAGCTGAACGTGGCCGTGTTGCACTCGTTCGAGCAGGCGGGGGTGACGATGACCGACCACCACACGGAGTCGAACCGGTTCCTCATGCACCTGGGACGGGAGGAGAAGGCGGGGCGGGTGTGCCCGGCCGACTGGTCGTGGATCGTGCCGCCCATCTCCGGCGGCGCAACACGCGTCTTCCACCGCTACTACGACAACCCCACGATGACCCCAGCCTTTGTCCACCACACCGGCTGAATGGAGGGTCGTCTTGTGTTCCACCTCCCCCCAACTACAGCAACCCCGCTCTGACCTCTGCTTTCGTTCACTTCGCCCGCTGGTCGGAGGGCTGCCTTGCCTTTCATGACTAGAATATGATTCTGTTGCCCTATGGCGGAACTCGTTCTCTCCTCGGCCGATCAAGGCGTGCTCACCCTGACCTTCAACCGTCCCGACCGGCTCAACGCCTGGACGGACGCGATGGGCCGGTGCTACTTCGACCTTCTCCAGGAGGCCGAGAAGGACCCGAACGTGCGGGCCATCGTGGTGACCGGCGCGGGCAAGGGATTCTGCTCGGGCGCCGACTTCCAGACGCTCAGCGCCATCCAGACCGGAGACTACGACGAGACGCCGGACCCGCGCCCCAACACCTTCCCCACGACCATCGCCAAGCCGATCATCGCCGCCGTCAACGGCGCCTGCGCGGGTCTGGGCGTGGTCCACGCGCTGGCCTGCGACCTGATCTTCACGGCCGAGGACGCCAAATGGACCACGGCCTTCCCGCGCCGCGGCCTGATCGCCGAATACGGCCTGTCGTGGATCCTGCCCCGCCTCATGGGCCAGCAGAGAGCCATGGACATCCTCCTGTCGGGCCGGGTCTTCACCGGCGCGGAGGCCTACGAGCTCGGCCTGGCCAACCGCTCGGTCCCGGGGGACGCGCTGCTCGCCTCAGCCCAGGAGTACGCCCTGGAGCTCGCCACCCACAGCTCCCCGGCCTCGATGGCCGTCATCAAGCGTCAGGTCTGGAACGACTGGAACATCACCCTGGACGAAGCGGCCAAGACGGCGACCCAGGAGATGCTCGCCTCCTTCAACCGCCCGGACTTCACCGAGGGCGTCGCGAGCTTCCTGGAGCGCCGCCCGCCGAACTTCCCGCCCCTGTAGTCAGCCGGAAATTCAGCCGGGTTCCCGAAGACCACCCAGATGGTGCCCGTGCGCACGTAGCGGTGGCCAGCCGGGGAACCGGAGGAGCGTTCCCCTGGATGGGCCCCGGCCCCGGTCGGCGGGTGGGGCCCACCGGGCCTGCCGTAACAAAGAATGTCGCTCTTAAGAGAAGTGCGGGCCTGTACAAAGAAACGCGCCCACAGCCACCCAGTCAGGACACACGCCGAGCACCTGGGGATGGGGTGGCGGGGAGGAATCGGGGGGGCTGCCAGCCGCGCTCGGCGTAAGCCGCGCTCACCGACTCCTTCACGGCCTCCAGGCGTTCGTCGGACACCAGCGCGATCGCCGAGCCGCCGAAGCCGCCCCCCGTCATGCGGGCGCCCCGGGCGCCGCCGCGCAGCGACGCCTCCACGGCCAGGTCCAGCTCCGGCGACGACACCTCGTACTGGTCGCGCAGCGACAGGTGGGAGGCGTTCAGCAGTGCCCCGATCTCCGTGATCGCCCCGGCCCTGAGCAGGCCGATGAGCGCCTCGACGCGGTGGTTCTCCGTGACGACGTGCATCGTGCGCTTGCGCTCGGCGCCCTGCAGCTGGTCGAGCGCCCCGGCCAGGTCCGTGACGTCGCGCAGCGCCGCGACCCCCAGCTTGCGGGCCGCCGACTCGCACTCCGCGCGGCGCTTGGCGTACTCGCCGCCCGCGTGCTCGTGGTGCACCTGCGTGTCGATGATGAGGATGGTGAGCCCGTGCGCGGCCAGGTCGAGCGGGATGTTGCGGGAGCCGAGCGAGCGGCAGTCGAGGAACAGCGCGTGGCCCTCGGCGCTCAGCGCGGACGCCGCTTGGTCCATGATGCCGCACGGCATGCCGACGAAGTCGTTCTCCGCCCGCTGACTGAGCAGGGCTAGCTCCATGGGCGTCATGCCCAGGTCGTACAGGTCGTTGAGGGCCGAGGCGATGGCCACCTCCAGCGCGGCGCTCGAACTGAGCCCGGCGCCCTGGGGCACGTCGCCGTCGATGGCGATGTCGGCACCGCGCACCCGGTCGCCCAGCATCGCCAGGACGCCGACCACGTAGCGGCTCCAGCCCTGTGACTCCTCGTGACTGGAGATCACCAGGGGGTCGCCGGACGACTGCAGGGACAGCAGCCGGATCGTGGCGTCCTCGCGCGGGCTGACGGCCGCCGTGACGCCCCACGGCACCGCGAAGGGCAGGACGAAGCCGTCGTTGTAGTCGGTGTGCTCGCCGATCAGGTTGACGCGGCCGGGCGCGTGCCAGACCGTCCGCGGGTCGGCGCCGAAGGCGGCCCGAAAAGCATCGACAACGCGCATAATCCAACACTCCTCAACAAAGGTCCGACCGTAGACTAGCGCCATGGAGGAGTTGGTGGATCCGGCGCTCGCCTCTGTCCGGGTCTTCCTGGTCCGCGACGACAACAAAGCGCGCAAGCTCAAGTACAACCTGGGCCATCCCCGCGTGCTCACGTTCGGTGGCGCCTACTCCGGTCACATCAGGGCCGTCGCGGCGGCCGGGCGCCGAGATGGGTTCGCGACGATCGGGGTGATCCGCGGTGAGGAGACGTTGCCGCTCAACCCGTCGCTGGCGTACGCCGTGTCCTGCGGCATGCGGCTCACCTATCTCGACCGGGGGACATACCGCCGCAAGCACACGCCCGAGGTGCAGGCCGTGCTGCGCGAGCAGTGGGGTGACGTGGCGATCCTGCCGGAGGGGGGCAGCAACGCGGCGGCCGTACGCGGGTGCGCCGAGCTGCCCGGCGAGATCGGCGGCGACTACGACGTGATCTGCTGCGCGGTCGGCACCGGCGGCACCCTGGCCGGGATCGCGGCCGGGTTGCCGGAGGGCCGGCGGGCGATCGGGTTCGCGGTGCTCAAGGGGGCCGGGTTCCTCGAGGATGAGGTGGCGCGCCTGCAGCGCGAGGCTTACGGGCGCGTGTGGCCGAACTGGTCGGTCAACCTGGACTACCACTTCGGGGGCTACGCCCGCTCGACCCCGGTTCTCGACGACTTCATCGCGAAATATCGGGTCGAGGGGGTGTATGTCGGCAAGATGCTCTACGGCGTCTTCGACCTGGTCCGGCAGGGCGCCTTCCAGCCAGGCACTCGCATTGTCGCGGTCGTCACCGGTGAGCCGTGGAGCCCGGCGACCGATCAGCCCTCGGCGCCGGTCCAGGAGTGCGGCGCGCCCACCGGTTTGGACTCCGGCGACCCGCGCTGCCGCAAGTAGATCGACAGCGCCACCATCGACAGCACGGCCGTGACCCGCCACCCGTCCTGGTAGTGGTGGAGGAAAAGCGTGTCGCCCGCCAGCCGTACCTGGGCGTCGTCGCCCCAGACCTGCGCCAGCGACAGCACGGCGAGCAGCATTCTCATGCGCCCCCCGCTACCCAGTTATGTGGCGGGCATGCTGTCAGCCGAGCTGATCGAGTATGGGGCTGACCAGCTGGTTCAGCTCGCGTACCAGCACCGCCAGGGCCCGCGCCGCGCTCTGCTCGACCTCGTCATGCGGGCCTTCGGGCTCCGGCGGCAGGTCGTCGAGCGGCACCGGCACCTCGACCAGCAGCGTCGCCCGCAGGAACGGGATCCTGGCCAGGTCCTGCTGCGTCGGCTCGACATACTGGCCGAACGTTTCCTGCCAGCCCAGCCAGCCGCGGTCGCGCCACCAGGCCCGTGAGCGGGTGAGCTCCTCGGGCAGCGGGGAGACCAGCCTGATCCGCGCGTTGAGCGTGCCGTCCCACGTGTTGCGGTGGCAGGTCGCCTCAAGGATGCGGCGGTCCCAGCGCACGTAGCCGGGGTTCAGCGACGGCGGCGTGGCCAGCCGCCAGGCCGCGCAGGCGAACCTGACCGGCGCGATGTCGCCCCACTCGAACTCTTCGAGGTTCTTGCGCACGTGTACGGCATAGCGCCCGTCACGATCCCTGTCGAACTCCTGGTCGATCCAGAACGCTTTAGCCATGGCCCCTACGCTACGGCGCGCCGAACCGGGATGGTCGGAAGGTCCCGAGATCGGGGAACGTGCTGTGACCAGAGCGACACATGTGTAGCTTTTTCACAGTATTAAATGACTGGGGAGTGCAATATGGAGTCAGAGCAGCTGGCCGCGGCGATGAAGTGCTGGGAAGCGGGGGATCCCGACGCGGCGGCCGTGCTGTTCAGGGAGATCGCCGCCACCGGCGATCCCGAGGCGTCACATCTGCTGGCCTGCCTGCTGGAGGAGCAGGGCGATCTCGACGGCGCGGAGGCCGCGCACCGGTCGGTGATCCTTTCCGGCGACCCGGTCTTCGGGCAGCGCTCCGCCATCGCCATGGGCATGATGCTGGTCGCCGCCCGCGAATGGCCCGCCGCGCACCGGGTGCTGATGATCGCCTGCGACGGCGCCGACTTCGAGGTGGCCGCGCTCGCCGAGACGGCGCTGGTGCTCGTCCTGACCGAGCTGGGCGATGTCGAGGGCGCGAAGGAGGCGCTGGAGCGGGCGCGCCGGTGCGACAGTCCCGCCGTGGCCGCGATGGCCGCCCAGCTGGAGCTGCCCGACTTCGCCCCCCAAGATCCGGGTACGGCGCGTGACCTGTTCGAGCTGGCGGACAGCGAAGACGACTACCGTGAGCTGCTGACCTGCGGCGATCCCGATGTGGTGTCGCTGTCGGCGTTCCAGCTCTACCGGATCCACGCCGATGAGGGGGATCTCGCGGCCGCCCGCGAGGTGTGCGAGCACGCGATCGCCGTGGGACACCCCGACCACCTGGCCACCGCCCACCGGCTGCTCGGCGCGGTCCTGGTCGATCTCGGCGAGTACGCCGAGGCGGCGGCCTCCTATGCCGAGGCCGCCGAGGACCCCAGGCCCGAGGAGCGGCTGCCCGCGCTCATCGAGCAGGCCAAGGTGACCGCGCAGCTCGGCGACGTGGCGGCGACGAGGGCGATCTTCCACCGGGTGGTCGCCAGCGGCCAGCGGGAGTACGCCGTCGAGGCCCAGGCGTGCCTGGCGCAGATGCACACCGAGGCCGGGGAGGTGGCCGAGGCGCTCGCGGCGCTGCGGGCCGTACTGGAGGCGGGGGAGTCGGACTGGTCCTCGATCTCCATCACGCTGCTCGGCCTGCTGCTCGACCGGCACCCGGACGAGCGGGAGAGCGTCATGGCGCTCGTGGCCGAGGCGGCCGAGCACGACGACCCCGACGCGGCGTTCAAGGCCGCGCTGCTGCTCGACCACGCGGCGCGGCAGCAGCCGCTCGCCGACCCGGTGGAGGAACAGGCGCTCCTGGACGTCGACGAGGCGCTGCGCCACCTGCAGGCGGGCGACCTGGCCGGGGCGCGGCGGCTGTTGCGCGACGCCATCGACTCCGGCGCCGCCACGCAGTCGGTCCGGGCCATGATGACGCTGGCCGAGCTGGAGCTGGGCGAAGGTGATCGGGAGCAGGCCGACGAGCTGCTGTCGTACGTCGCCGAGGGCGACGACCTGCTGCAGGGCTTCAGCGCCGAGTTCTTCCTGCACCTGCTGCGCGAATCGGGCGACGAACCGCACCCGGTGCTGCGGGCGGTCATCGACCACCAGCGCCTGGGCAGGGAGGAGGGGCTGGTCCGCTACCGCGAGGCCATGGAGCACCCCACGACGGCCGCCATCGGCACCGCGGTGTTCGCGCAGGTGCTGGCCTCCATCGGGTACGACCTGTCGGACGCGGCCCGGCTGTTCCACGCGGCGGCCGACTCGGGTGACCCGCTCGCGCTGTCCTATACGGCCACCATCTTCAAGGACGTCCTGGTGAACCAGGGCCAGGCCGAGGAAGCGGTCGCGCTGCTGCGCCGGGCGCGGGCCGACGGGCATCCGGTGCTGGCGGCGTGGGTGGCGTACGGGCTGGGTGAGCTGCTCGGTGACCACACGAGCGAGTCCGGAGAGGACGACGGCGAGGGTACGCGCGAGCGTGATCTGGCGGAGGCGCGGGCCGCGCTGACCGCCGCGATGGAGACCGGCCACCGGGGGCTCCGGCTCGAGGCGGTGGGCGCGCTGCTCGGGCTGTTCGAGCGTCAGGGTGACCTGCTGGCCGCGTGCCGCCTGCACGAACGGCTCGTCGCCGAGGGCGACCCGGTCCAGGCGCCGCGTCACGCGTGGCTGCTCGGGCTCACCCGGGTACGGATCGACGACCTCGACGGCGCGCGGGCCGCGTTCGGCCGCGTTCCGGAGGCTCACCCGGAAGAGGGGGAGACGGGAAGCTACGCCCGGTTCCTGCTCGACCGTGACTTCCGTGCGGCGGCCGCGGCGTTCGAGGCGATCTCTGACGATGGCAGGTCGTGGATGGCGTCCATGCTCGCCCTGCAGGCCGCGCACGCGTGGCGGCGGCAGGGCGAGACGGCCGCGGCCGACGGGTCGCTGTCCCTGCTGCTCGGCGTCGGTCACCCGGACTTCCGGCAGGAGGCGGCCTGCTACCTCGCCGCCCTGCGCCACGACGCCGGTGACACGCACGGTGCGATCGCCGCCTGGCAGCAGGCGCTGGCCGGTCCTGACGAACGCCTCGCCGGCGTCGCGCGGCGCGACCTCGGCCGGGCCTGGCACGCGCTCGGCGACCTCGACGCGGCGGCGCGAACGTACCGAGAGATACTCGCCGGGTACGGCGCGGAGCGGCCCTCGGAGGCGTACCAAGGGATGGTGGCCGGAGACGACGAGGTGGTGGCGCGCGAGGGGGCGGCGGCCTGGGCCGACGGGGCGCATGTGGCCGAGGCCGCGCTGCGGCTGGGGGAGATCCTGGTCGCGACCGGTCTGCCCGGCGAGGCCCGTGAGGTGCTGCGGGAGGCGTTCGGCGAGGTGGCGGCGGCCCCGCATCTGGCCCGGCTTCTGCGTGACGGCGGTGACCTTGACGGAGCGCTCGTGGAGGCGGCCGCCGCGGTGCGGACCGCGCCGGACGAGGCGGCGGCGGAGGCGGAGTGCCTGCTGGGCGGGCTCCTCGCGCGGACCGGCGACCTCGAGGGGGCGCGGGCGGCGTTCGAGCGGGCTGTGGCGGCCGATCCTGAGGCTGCGGGCGCCACGCTGCTGGAGGCTGGGCGCCACCTGGAGGAGGCGGGTGACTCGGAGGGCGCCCGCTCGGCCTATGAACGCGCGGCGGCCCAGGACACCGACCAACGGGCCGCGGCCACGGCCCGGGTCCGGCTCGATACGGCGTCGCCGGAGGAACGGCCGTGGGTACTGGCCGCCGAGGGCGACCGGCAGGGCGCCCTGGCGGCGCTGACCGAGCTGACCGGGTCGGCGCCGATGGCGGGGCTCCTGCTCGCGCTGGACGCCGGCGACATAGCCGAGGTACGCCGCCTGCTGACGGAGATGAGCGAGTTCCCCGCGAGCCGGGCCGAGGCGAGCGGGTTCCCCACCGACGACGCGTTCGCCGAGACGCTGGAGATGGCCAGGGCGAGCCGCGACGAGGACTTCGCCAGGGCGCTCTATCAACTGGTCATCGAGGTGGGCGACCCCCAGTGGGCCGCGCGCGCCGGTCTCGGGCTCGGCGCCGAGCTGGCCGGGGACGGTCAGCACAGCCAGGCCGAGCTGTGCTTCCTGCCCGCGACCGAGAGCGGCGACGACGAGATCGCCCTCATGGCGTGGCGCAACGTCTCCGTCGTCCGGCGCCGGCGCGGCGACCTGGACGGAGCCGCCGAGGCGCTGCGGGCCGCGCTGCCGGCCACCGCCGTCGAGCTGGCCGCCCTGCTGGAGGAGCGCGGCGACCTGACGGGCGCCGGTGACGTGCTCGAACGTGGCGCCGCGGCCGGCGATCTCGCCTGCCGGTGTCACCTGCTCGTCAACCTGCTCCAGCGGGAGGAGTACGCGGCCATCGCCGTCGAGGCCGAGCTGGCCGTCGGCACCGGCGATCCCGAGACGGTGGCCATGGGCTACTGGGTGTGGGGCGACGCGCGCAAGGCGACGGGCGACCTGGCGGGCGCGGTCGACATGTACCGCAAGGGGATCGACACCGGTCAGCAGATCCCCGGTATGCGCGCCGATCTCGCGGAGGCCCTGCACGCGCTGGGTGACAAGGCGGCGGCCGTCGGGCAGGCGCGGCTGGCCGTCGAATCGGGTGAGGCCGACGCCGCGGCCAGGGGCGGCATCCAGCTCGGCTGCTGGCTGCACGAGGACGGTGACCCGCTCGGGGCGGCGGAGGCGTTCGGCGCCGCCGCGGGGACCGGGTCCGCGCTGGCCCAGACCGCCCTGGACAACGTGAACACCCTGGCCTACCAGGCGTACGAGCGGGGCGAGCACGCGCTGGCCGTACAGGTGCTGGCGCATCTGGGGCCGCACGCCGGGGCCAAGGCCAGGGAGCTCGCGGAGCTCTGTGACGATCCCGAGGCCGTCCACCTCTACTACGAGCTGGTCGGCTCCGACGCCTTCACCGAGCTGGGGGTGGCCGAGCGGCTCGCCGAGCTCGGTGAGACGGAGCGGGCGCGGGCCGTCTACGAGCGGCTGAACGAGCACGAGGATCCCGATGTGCGGTTCGTCGCGGGCGGCAGGCTGCTGGCGCTCCTCGACGCCGAGGACGACTCCGCCGCCTTCTACAGCCTGGCCGAACGGCAGGCGGGGGACGCCGACAGCCCGGTACGGTCGGTGTTCGGCAGCCTGCTCGGCATGCTCCAGGGCCGCCAGGGCGACACCGAGGCGTCGCTGCGCACGCTGCGGGAGGCGGCCGAGGGCGGTGAGCCCACCGCCCTGAGCGTGCTCGCTCAGGCCCTGGTCGGGACCGGAGAGGTGGCCGAGGGCAGGCAGGTGTACGAGCGGGTGCTGGGCGCGGGCGACGAGGAGCTGGCGGCCAGGGCGATGGTCGCGCTCGGCCACAGCTACCACGACGAGGATGAGGACGAGGCCCGCAAGTGGTACATCCAGGCGGTGAACTCGGGCATGGGGCACGTCAGCGCACTCGGGGCGATGTACCTGGGGGCGCTGGCCAAGCGGGAGCGGGACTTCCCGGAGGCGCTCGGCTGGTACCAGCGGGTCATCGACTCGGGAGACACCGAGTCGGGCATGGCGGCGGCGCATCTGGGGGAGCTCTGCTACTGGCTGAACGACCGCGACGGGGCCGTGCGCTACTACGAGCTCACCCTGGGGCTGACCGAGCAGCCCGAGCTGGTCGCCGAGGCCGCCTTCCGCCTGGGGGAGATCCGGTACGCCCACGGCGACCTCACCGTGGCCAGGCGGATGCTCCGGCTCGCCGCCGGCACCGACGACTCGACCTTCGCGGCCGACGCCGAACAGCTCCTGGCGAAGCTGGGGTGAACTTGCGGTTAATTAAATGACTACATAGTCTCATCTAGTCAAACATTTGAGGTGAGACGAGATGGCCAGGGTGGGACGGCCCCCGCAGGATCCGGGGCGTCAGCTGGAGCGGGCGCACCGGATCCTCGACGCCGCCGCCGAGCTGTGCCTGCGCTGGGGCTACGACAAGACGACCATCGACGACGTGGCCCGGCAGGCAGAGGTCGCCAAGGGCACGATCTACCTGCACTGGAAGACCCGCGAGATGCTCTTCGCGGCGCTGATCCGCCGTGAGCGGGTCCTTCTGGTGCGTGAGGTCCGCGAGCGCGCGCCCACGGACCTGCGCGAGCTGCTCCGGGAGCTGGTCGGCGGGCTCTTGCGCCGGCCGCTCATGCGGGCGCTGATCCTGGACGACACGGAGGTGTTCGGCAAGCTCAGCAGGCAGAAGAAGAGCAGCCAGACCACGCTCGATCTGGGCGCCGCGTTCGGGACGTACCTCCAGGACCTGGCCGCGCGGGATGTGCTCCGCTCGGACCTGACTCCCGCCGAGCACCTCGCGACCCTCGCCTCGGTCATCTACGGGTTCCTGCTCACGCAGAACATGATGCCCGAGCAGATGCGGATGCCGGAGGAGCGGCTCGTCGAGCTGGTCGCCGACACCGGCGTCCGCGCGATGGGCACCGGCGCCACGCTGTCGGACGACGACGCGCGGGCCGTCAGGCTGGCCACTCTCGGCTACCTCGACACCATGGAGGAGATCGCGGAGCGGAAGCTCGCGCTCTCCCTGGGCGCTAAGGAGCGTGTCACGTGAGGGTGCTACTCCCTCTCGACGATGCCGCCGCGGACCTCGCGACAGTGGGCGGAAAGGGCGCTTCCCTGGCCAGGCTGACCAGGGCAGGACTGCCCGTTCCCGGCGGTTTCCACATCACCACAGAGGCATACCGGGCCTTCGCCGCGGACTTCCGCGACCGGATTCTCGACGCGGCCGCAGCCGGCGACGCCGCCGGGATCGCCGCCCTGTTCGCCGGGCACGACATGCCCGCCGCCGTCGCCGCGGAGATCAGCACGGCATATGAGGCGATGGGCCATGACGTGCCGGTGGCCGTCCGCTCGTCCGCCACGGCCGAGGACCTGCCCGGCATGTCGTTCGCCGGGCAGCAGGACACCTACCTCAACATCAGGGGCGAGGCGCTGCTCGACGCCGTCAAGCGCTGCTGGGCCTCGCTCTGGAACGCCCGCGCCATCGCCTACCGCGAGCAGAACGGCGTGCCGCACGACGACGTGGCGCTGGCCGTCGTCGTGCAGGAGCTCGTGGACGCCGACGCGGCCGGCGTCATGTTCACCGCGAACCCGGTCAACGGCGCCCGCGACGAGATCGTCATCAACGCCTCCTGGGGCTTGGGCGAGGCGGTCGTCGGCGGCCAGGTCACCCCCGACACCGTCGTGGTCCGCCACGGCGCCGTCGCCGAGTCGCGGGTCGGCGACAAGACCGTCATGACCGTACGCACGCCGTCCGGCACGCATGAGGAGCCCGTGCCCGAGGAGCTGCGGCGGCGGGCCGTCCTCGACCCGGCGCAGGCCGCCGAGCTGGCCGGGGTCGGCTCGCGCATCGAGGAGCTGTACGGCACGCCGATGGACGTCGAATGGGCCAGGCGCGACGGCTCGTTCTTCATCGTCCAGGCCCGCCCGATCACCGGCCTCAAGCAGCCGGTCGAGGAGTGGAACGACAGTCTCAAGGGCGAGAACCTGTGGACCGGCGGCAACCTCGGCGAGGCCATCCCCGACGTGATGACGCCCGCGACCTGGTCGTTCGTCCGCATGTTCATCCATGAGGCGATGGCCGCCTCGGCGCTGCCCGGATTCGACCTGGTCGGCAACATCGGCGGCCGTTTCTACATGAACCTGAGCGTCATGTACACGATGGCCGTCTCGCTCGGCATGCGGTCACGGCTGAGCGCCGTCGAGCAGATCTTCGGCAAGCTGCCGCCCGGCCTCGACGTGCCGCTGCTGAAGGTCTCCCGATGGGAGATCATCAAGAAGGTCGTGCCGCTGGGGATCAACATCCAGAAGCGCGTCCGTACGAACCTCAAAGGCATGCCCGCCTTCCTCGCCACCGCGCGGCGGCAGGCGGAGGAACTGCGCGCCCGCGTCGCCACCATGGAGACCGGCCCCGAGCTGGCCGATCTGTGGGAGCGCGAGATCGAGCCGTACGTCGTCACCAGCTGCCGCATGCTGGAGGCCGCCGGCCGGCAGGGCGGGGCCACGCTCGTCTACACCCGCGACAAGCTGCGCAAGATGATGGGCGACGTCGACGCCGAAGCCATGCTCACCGGCGTCAACACCGACGGCGAGCTGGCCAGCCTCGGCCCGGTCATCGGGCTGGGCAGGCTGGCCAGGGGAGAGATCGACCGGGACACCTTCGCCCAGCTGTACGGCCATCGGGGGCCCCACGAGTTCGAGGTCTCCATTCCGCGTCCCGGCGAGGATCCGGCGTGGATCGACGCCCAGCTGGCCGGGCTCCGTGACGTGAGCGCCGACACCGAGGCGCTGCTCGCCCGCCAGAAGAAGGCGCGCGAGGAGGCGTGGGCGCGGTTCGCCCAGCGTTACCCCCGCCAGGAAGCCAGGATGCGCGACCGGGTCACCCGGTGGAACAAGGTCGTCCGCGACCGCGAGACCGCCCGGTCGGAGAACATGCGGGCGTTCTGGGTGCTGCGCGCCTTCGTACTGCGGGCCGGGGAGCTCACGGGGCACGGCGACGACCTGTTCTTCCTCTACCTGGAGGAGATCCTCGGCCTCCTGAGCGGCGACACGTCCGCGCTGGAGCGGGTCCCGGCCCGGCGGGCGACCTACGAGATGTACGCGGCGCTGCCGCCGTACCCGACGCTGATCGTCGGGCACTTCGACCCGGTGCGCTGGGCCGCCGACCCCGACCGGCGCGGCGACATCTACGACGCGCGCGGCGGGAGCGCGCCCGTCAGCGACACGGTCACCGGCTTCCCCGGCGCGCCGGGCATCGTCGAGGGCGTCGCCCGGGTGATCTCCTCACCTGAGGACGGCGACCGGCTCAAGCCGGGCGAGATCCTCGTGACGACGCTGACCAACATCGGCTGGACCCCGATGTTCCCGCGCGCTGCCGCCGTGGTCACGGACATGGGGGCGCCGCTGTCGCACGCCTCGATCGTGGCCCGCGAGCTGGGCATACCGGCGGTGGTCGGCACGGGGAACGCGACGATGCGGCTGCGCGACGGCGACCGCGTCCGGGTGGACGGCGAGGCGGGCACGGTGGAGTTGCTGGGCTGAGGGGTGCTCGGGGCGGCCATCGGGTAGGCCGGAGATCATGCACGCCACCGGCCGCACGCCCCGCACCTGAGGGAGCGGCGCGAGCACTCACGCCGGGCCACGATCGGCTGGCTGCGCGGCCGGTGGCGATGACTTGCTATGCGGCTGACTTACCGAGGAAGCCGGCGGTCTTGAGCCAATCGGCGGTGACCTTTTTCGGCTCCTCGCCGTCGACGTCGACCTGGGCGTTGAGCTTGCGCATGGTCGTGTCGTCCAGCTTGGCGATCACCGGCTTGAGCACCTTCTCCAGCGCCGGGTACTTCTGGTAGGTCTCGTCCCGTACGTTGACCGCGGCGTTGTAGATCGGGAAGAAGTGCTTGTCATCCTGCAGCACGGTCAGGCCGAGCGCGGAGATGCGCCCGTCGGTGGTGTACACCTCGCCGAAGTTGCAGGTCTGGCCCTTGTCGGTCTCGGTGTAGACGACGCCGGTGTCCAGCTGGCTGATCTTGTTCTTCGGGATGTTCAGGTCGTACGCCTTGGACAGCCCCGGCAGCCCGTCGTCACGGGTCGAGAACTCCGACTCGACGCACAACGACGCCTCGTTCGGGTTGGTCTTGGCGAGCTTCGCCACGTCGGAGACCGTCTTGACGCCCAGCTGCTGGGCCTTCTCGGAGCGGATCGCCAGGGCGTAGGTGTTGTTCAGCGGGGTCGGCCCGATCCAGCGGATCTTGTTCTTCGCCAGGTCCTCCTCCGCGGTGGCCTTGAACTGCTTGGCCGAGTCCGGGATGGGGGTGGCGTTCTTCAGGTGTTCGATCCAGCCGGTGCCCGAGTAGTCCCAGTACATGTCGATCGCCTTCGACGTCAGCGCCTTGCGGTTCGGCACGGTGCCGCCGAGGTTGGTCTTGTCCTCGACCTCGGCCCCGTGCGCCTTGAGCAGCTGCACGGCGATCTGGCCGAGCACGATGTTCTCGGTGAAGTCCTTGGACCCGATGACGAACTTGGCGCCGGACAGCTCATTGCCCGCGCTGGCGGCCTCGACCTCCCCGCCCGAGCCACAGGCGCTCGTGGCGGTCAGGGTCAGGGCGGCGGCGGTGAGCAGGGTGAACGTCTTGCGGACACGCATACGAAAAACACCTCTTGAAGCTGGGCTTACGGTACTTGCGGTATGAGAGGGGGAGTCAGATGCCGCGTGGCTTGAGCAGGTTCTCGGCGAGCCCGCCGAGCCAGTCGATGAAGAAGGCGATGCTCGCCGTCAGCACGGCGCCCGCGATGGTCACGGGCATGCGGTTCAGCTTGAGCCCGTTGATGATCAGCTCGCCGAAGCCGCCCGCGGCGACGAACGCGCCGAGCGTGGCGACGCCGACGGTCAGCACGAGCGCGGTCCGCAGCCCGGCGAGGATGGCCGGCACGGCCAGCTTGAGCTCCACGCGGCGCAGCACCTGTCCCTTGGTCATTCCCATGCCGCGCGCGGCCTCGATGAGCGCGGGGTCGACCTGCTGCACGCCGACCATCGTGTTGCGCAGTACGGGCAGCACCGCGTAGGCGACCAGGCCGACCAGGGCGGTCTGGAAGCCGACCCCCAGCAGGAACGTGCACAGCACGAGCAGCCCGATGGCCGGGATCGCCTGGCCCAGGTTGGCCAGGGTGAGGATGATGGGGGTGATCAGCCGGTTGCGGGCCCGCGAGGCGACGATGCCCAGGGGGATCGCGATGACCACCACGAGCGCGGTCGCCACGAGCGTCATCTGGATGTGCTCCACGGCCTTGGCCAGGAGGACCTCACGGGTGAGGCTGCGGCTCTCGATCGAGTCCAGGTTCTGCGCGCCGAGCCAGGCGTACAGGGCGATCAGCACGCCGCAGAGGGCGATGGGGGTGATGAGGAACCGCAGACCTGACGCGCGCCCGAGTGAGCGGGTCCGGCCTGCGCCGAGTGTCGCGGCGGTCACCTGCCGACCGCCTCCTCTCGGGCGGTGTCCGGCACGGGCGCGGCGCTCACCGGCTTCGGTCCGGATCCCACCGACTTCAGTCGGGGGGCGGGCGCTGGTTCGGTTCCCACGGCCTCGCACAGCGCGCCGTAGGTGAGGACGCCGGACGGCGAGCCGCAGCGGTCGGTGCCGTGCGCGAGCATGACGTCCAGGGCCTCGCGCAGGCTGGCGTCCGCGGTGATCTGCGGCAGGTTCGCGCTGCCCGGCTGCTGCCGGCACTCCACGTCCGCCACGCGCAGCAGCGCGAGGCGCTTGAGCGTGGCGTCCTGGCCGATGAAGCCGGCGACGTAGTCGTCCGCCGGATTGGCCAGGATGTTCGCGGGCGTGTCGTACTGGGCGATGTGCGACCGCTCCTTGAGCACGGCGATGCGGTCGCCGAGCTTGATGGCCTCCTCGAAGTCATGCGTGACGAAGATGATCGTCTTACGCAGCTGCTTCTGGAGCTTGACGAACTCGTTCTGCAGGTGCTCGCGGGTGATGGGGTCGGTCGCGCCGAAGGGCTCGTCCATCAGCATCACGGGGGGATCGGCGGCCAGCGCCCTGGCGACGCCCACGCGCTGCTGCTGGCCGCCGGACAGCTCGCGGGGGTAGCGGTCGTGGTAGGCCGACGGCTCCAGGTTGACCAGGGAGAGCAATTCCTCCACCCGGTCGGCGGTCTTGGCGGGGGTCCAGCCGAGCAGCTTCGGCACCAGGCCGATGTTCTGGCCGATGGTCAGATGCGGGAACAGTCCCACCTGCTGGATGGCATAGCCGATGTGCCTGCGGAGCTCGTCGGGATGCAGGCTCAGCACGTCGTCGCCGCCGATGCGGATCTCGCCCGAGGTGGGCTCGACCAGGCGGTTGATCATCTTCATCGTGGTCGTCTTGCCGCAGCCTGACGGGCCGACGAAGACCACGAGCTCGCCGGCGGGGATGTCGAGGTCGACGTGGTCCACCGCTGGCGCGGGCTGTCCCGGGTAGTGCTTGGTCAATTCCCGCAGCTCGATGCTTGCGCCTCCGGTGTCACGATCGAACACGAAGCCCCCTAGGAATGGTCAGTTGACGTACGGCGAAGAAGAACAGGTCGAACAGGACGGCGATGACCACGATGCCGAGCGTGCCGGCGAGCGTCGCGTTGAGCGCGTTCACCGAGCCCAGCCGGGACAGGCCTTCGAAGATCTGCGTGCCGAGGCCGGGGCCGTCGACGTAGGCGGCGATGGCCGCGATGCCGATGAGCATCTGCGTGGCCACGCGCACCCCGGTGAGGATCAGCGGCCAGGCCAGTGGCAGCCGCACTTTCAGCAGGACGCGGGTCCGGCTCATGCCCATCCCGCGTCCGGCCTCCACCATGGCGGAGTCGACGCCGCGCAGCCCGGCCACGGTGTTCCTGATGATCGGCAGGAACGCGTACGCGGTCAGCGCGACCAGCGTGGATCCCCAGCCGAGTCCGGTGATCGGGATGAGCAGGGTGAGCAGGGCGAGGGAGGGGACCGTCAGGATCGCGGCGGAGATCGCCAGCGAGAATCCCCGGGTTTTCGGAAGGTCGTGGGCGAGTAGCCCGATGCCGACGCCGACTGCCGTGGAGACGCCGATGGCGACGCCGACGACGAGGGCGTGTTCCCCGGCGGCCAGCGAGAGGGTGTCCCAGCGTGAGACGACGTACTCGCTGAAATTCATAGAGTGACCGCCTTTACTTACGCTTGCATGAGTCTGTAAACGTATGTGACTAATGGCCGTCAGCGCAAAGTCAGTCAAGGTCAGGGGCTTGCAATAGCGCTCGTGAAGCCCTGTCCATTGCGGAAATGCGTCCGTTTTGGCATGGTTTGACGGTGGCGTGCCCCCTCACCCTGGCCGGCCGCCCCGTACATGAGACGCTTGATCGCCAGACCACCAAACTGGCCAGGCAACTGGTGCGGAGCTTCGCCGAGGAGATCCCTATCTACCGGCGCTTGCCCAGGGAAGAGCTCGACGGCGACATCACCCGGATCACCGAGGACAACCTACGGCTGATCTCCCGGATGTTCCGCGACGGCCGCCCGCCGACCAGGGCGGAGCTGGCGCCGTTGCGCTCCTCGTCCGCGCGCCGGGCCCGCGAGGGTGTGCCGCTGGACGACCTGCTCAACGCCTACGCCCGCGGGGCGCGGATGGTGTGGGAGCACCTGTTCGCCGCCGCGACGCCGGCCGACTTCGAGGACGTCCTGGCGGCCAACCGGCTCATCCTCGTCTACACGCAGGCGGTGACGGGCGCCGTGTGCACGGCGTACCTGGAAGAGCGCGAGAGCATGCTCAGCCACGAGCAGCACACCATGCACGCGACGGTGTCCGCGCTGCTCGCGGGCGACAGCGCGGCTCTGGCGGGGGTACGGCTCGCGCGGCGCTACCTCGTGCTGGCCGTCGCGGCGGGCCGGCACGCCGACGAGGACTCCGACGAGCCGGGCGGGTCCATCGCCGGGCGGCGCAAGCTGCACCGGATCACCACCGCGCTGCGCCGGCACGCCGCGGAGCCGGTGCTGTCGGTGCTCGACACCACGGGCGGGCTCGTGCTGGTGCCCTGCGGCCCGCTTGACGGGCGCCTTGCTCATGTCGGTGAGATGGCCGCCGCTACTCGCGCCGACATGAGCAAGGCCGCTGGGGTGCCGGTGTGGGTCGCCGCCGAGCTCGCGCCGCCCGCCGGGGTGCCGGCCGCGGCCAAGCTCGCGGAAGAGGTGCTGGAGGTGGTGCGGCTCTTCCAGCGGCCGCCCGGCGCGTACCGGCTGGCCGACGTGCTGCTCGAATACCAGCTCACCCGGTCCAGCGAGGCGACCGCGGCGCTGGCCGGGCTGCTCGATCCGCTGCTGGACAATCCCGATCTGCTCAGGACGCTCAAGGTGTACCTGGACACGGGGCTCGATCGGCGGCGGTCGGCCTCACTCCTGCACGTACACCCGAACACGGTCGACTACCGCCTGCGCAGGGCCGTCAGCCTGACCGGGCTGGATCCCGTCGACCCCGCGCATCTCCAGCGGATCGGCGCGGCGCTGGCCGCCCGTCGCCGGCTCGGGTTGGACTGGTTAGACGCCTGAGACGGAGGCCGTGACCACGGTGGCGAAGTTGCTCATGCCGAGCGCGTTCGGGTGGAAGGGGGCGGCGGGCGCGGCCGGGACGTACGGCTCGATCCACCGCACACCCGGCGACGCGCACGGGTCGTGGCCGACGCTCGGGGTCTGCAGGTCGATGAAGCCGACGCCGGCGGCGGACGCCTGCTCGGCCAGCATCTGGTTGAAGTACTGGAGGGTGGCGCGGATGTAGTTGGCGTCGGCCTTGATGATCGGGACGCGCGGGTAGCAGCCGTTCGGCGGGGCGTAGGTGGCGTAGCCGACCATGAAGATCCGGGCCTGCGGGGCGCGGGCCCGGATGTCGCCCATGAGCGTGGTCAGGCGCGAGCGCAGCTCGTCCGTCTTCACCCGCCAGCTGTCCTGACCGTCCACGATGTAGTCGTCGTTGCAGGCGTCTCCGACGGGCGGCGGCAGCAGGTTCAGACAGTCCTCGATGAAGCCCGTCAGGCCGACGTCGTTCGCCCCGATCTGCACGGTGACGAGGGTGGTGTCCTGGCTGAGCGCGTCGAGCTGCGGCGCGACCGAGCCGAGGTCCGTGCTCTGCCGCTGGTACATGTCGCCGGTGTCGGCGCCGGAGCACGTGACGTCGCGGAACGTACGGGCGCCGATGGCCTGCGCCGTCAGGTGGGCGTAGTTGTGGTCGGAGCGCCAGCAGCCGAGGTCGGGAATGACCTGGTTGGGCACGAGCGGTCCCGAGGCGGCCGAGTCGCCGAGGGCCACGTACACGTCGCTCTGCGCGGCTTGGGCAGCGGGAGCGAGACCTAACGCCAGGGCGGCCGCTGCGAGCACGGTCAACATCCGTCGGACCATGGAGACTCCTTCGGCGAGGGGTCGGTGGGGGGTGAGGAGTTCGAGGTGCAGACAAACGATGAGCCGCGAAGGTCATTCTGTGAATTGGACCGGGCGGTAAATCCGCGCTGTCAAATCTGTGACGCCTCACAAATCCGGCCGCCCTCACGTAGCCGGGCGAGGGGAGCAGGGGGAGGCCGAACGGCGGCCGGCCGGGTGTGACCGTATCCAGTATGGTCGGGCCGATCGGCCGGTTGCCTGGCGCGAGAGGAACCGCGAATGGTCGGGCCGATCGGCCGATTGCCAGGCGCGAGAGGGACCGCGAGAGGAACATCGAATGCCCCATGCGGCCAGACCCACCGTCACCTTGCACGATGCGAACTGCGGCACACGTTTTCCACCCACGTCAAACCGCTCAGGAGGCCAGGCGCCCATGCCCTCACCTAGCTGCTGGACCGCCATTGTCGGAACCGGAGGGATCGCCACCGCCGTGCGAGTCGCGGACAGCGAGACGGTCGGCTTCCGGTACGCGGTCGTGGTGGCCACCGGAGATCACGGCGAGGAAGGCACCCGGCACCTGGCCGACCAGGGCCGTGCCGCGTTGGGGGTGCGAGCATGACGTTCCCCGGCGGGACCTCGGTCACCCGGTTGTCGGTCTACTCGGGCGCGTGTTCCGATGGTCTGGAGGGCGGTACGCCGCATATGCACATCGCCTCCACCGAGGCGTACGTCGTCATCGGCGGCAGTGGCGCGTTGCAGACCCTCGATATGCGCGGTTTCCGGGAGACGGAGCTGAGCGGCGGTTCGACGGTGTGGTTCACGCCGGGCACGATCCATCGGGCGATCAACCGGGGCGGTCTGGAGGTGGTCGTGGTGATGCAGAACGCCGGGCTGCCCGAGGCGGGTGACGCGGTGATGACGTTCCCGCCGGAGATCGTGGCGGACGCGGCCCGTTACCGGGAGGCGGCCACGCTGCCTTTGGGCGCGGGAGCGGAGGAGGCCGTGCGGCGTCGCCGTGATCTGGCGGTGGCGGGGTTCCTGCGGCTGTCCGAGAGCCTGGCCGACGGGGATCCGGGACCGTTGCGGGAGTTCTATGACAGCGCGGTGGCGCTGGTACGTCCCAGGGTCGCGGGCTGGCGGCGTACCTGGGAGGACACCGTCGTCCGGCAGACCCGCCACACCGCCGAGGTGCTCGACGCGCTGGAACGCGGCGACGGGACGCACCTGCAGGAAGCCACGCTGCTCGAATCCCCACCCGAAGCCCGCTGGGGCATGTGCGGCAATCTGCACACCCACGACGTCGCCCACCCGCACGTCCACTCGGCCCCCGGCTGACACCGCTCCTCGCCTCCCCTCCCCGGGGCTTGTTGATCGCGAGCCGTATTATCCGCTTATGTCATCGCTGCGTCTCCCACCTGCCGATACCGCATTGTCCGCCGTCACCGGCTGGACCCGGGCGCACTGGGAGGCCGTGGCGGATCACCTGCTGGAATCCGTGGTGCCGTACGCCACCGACGACTTCGCGCAATACCGCTTGCCGGGCAGGGAGAGCCGGTCGGGGCCGGTGAGTGACGGCCTGGAGGGATACGCCCGCACGTTCCTGCTGGCCGCGTTCCGGATCGCCGGGGCGGGCGGCGCGGTGCCGCCCGCACTCCTGGAGCGGTACGCCCGGGGGCTGGTGGCGGGGACCGACCCGGCGCACCCCTATGCCTGGCCGCCGCTGACCGACATGTCCCAGCCGCTGGTGGAGGCGGCCTCGATCGCGCTGGCCCTGCACGAGACCCGGCCCTGGCTGTACGACCGGCTGTCCCCGGCCGAGCAGGAGCGGGTGGTGGCCTGGCTGGCGGGCTTCGTCGGCAGGCGGACGCCGGACAACAACTGGGTGCTGTTCCGGGTGGTCGTCGAGCAGTTCCTGGCCGAGGTGGGCGGGCCGTACAAGGCCGACGAGATCACCGGCGGCCTGGAGCGGATCGAGGACTGGTACGTCGGGGACGGCTGGTACTCCGACGGCGCGGGCAAGAACTTCGACTACTACGCGGGCTGGGCCCTGCACCTCTACCCGCTGCTGTGGGCCAGGATGGCCGGGGACGCGGCCCGCCTGGAGCGTTACGGCGAGCGGCTGCGGGCCTTCCTGGGCCAGTACCAGCACCTGTTCGCCGCCGACGGCGGGCCCGTGCACCAGGGGCGGTCGCTGATCTATCGGTTCGCCACGGTCGCGCCGCTCTGGCTGGGCGCGCTGACCGGCTCCTCGCCGCTCCCACCCGGCCGGACCCGGCGGATCGCCGGTGGGGTGCTGCGTCACTTCGTCGAGCGGGGCGTGCCGGATGAGCGTGGGCTGCTGACGCTCGGCTGGTACGACACGTTCCTGCCGGTCACGCAGAGCTACTCGGGGCCGGGCTCGCCCTACTGGGCCAGCAAGGCGTTCCTCGGCCTGCTGCTGCCCCCCGAACACCCGGTATGGACGGACGCCGAGGTTCCGGCGCCGATCGACCTGGCGGACCAGGCGGTGACGATGCGCCCGCCGGGGTGGCTGCTGCACGCCACCCGCGAGGACGGCGTGGTCCGGCTGGTCAACCACGGCAGCGACCGGGACCGGATCCAGGACCCGTCAGGGGTGCCGGACCCGCACTACCTCAAGCTCGCCTATACCAGCCACACCGGCCCCAACCTGGCCGAGG
The DNA here is from genome assembly GCF_040680095.1 of Nonomuraea sp. NPDC052129. NCBI lineage: Bacteria > Bacillati > Actinomycetota > Actinomycetes > Streptosporangiales > Streptosporangiaceae > Nonomuraea > Nonomuraea sp. NPDC052129. The sequence goes on from NZ_JBFAVX010000002.1 coordinate 204,208, forward strand.
CGGTCGGCGAAGGAGAGGTGGGCGGCAACGAAGGAGAGGTGGCCGGCGGCGAAGGGGCGGGAGCCGGTATCGAAGGGAAGGCAGCAGGAGCCGAAGGGCAGGCGGTCGGTGTCGACGGGGAGGTGGTGGTCGTCGCGCCGGACGGGGCCGTCTCCCGCAGGCGCCGCATCGAGCCGCTCACGACGGGGGACCGGTTCGCCGCCTCCGCCTACCGTGACGACCTGCCGGCCGGGCCGGTCCACGTGGTGACGGTCTCGGTGGTGGACGGGGCGGCCGAGGTACGGATCCACCGGGTCACCGCGCCCGCCGGTCACCAGGTCAGGGACGGTGGCCACGCCATCGCCGGGCAGGCGCCGCCCACGGCGCGCGGCGGCGAGCTCTGGGCGTCGGCTCGGCGGGCGGACGGGCTGGTCAGCGTGGTGCGCGGGCTGCACGGCTACACGACCGCCGGGGTGGCGACCGCGACGGGCGCGAACGCCTTCGGGCGGCACTCGGCCACCCCGTACGTGCTCGCGGACGCCCACCCGGGCGGAACAGCCGTGTACGTCAGCCTCGTCCTGCTCACCGGCGCGGCCGAGGGGCCGCCCCCGGAGGTGCGGGTCGACGGCGACCAGGTCACCCTCGACCTGCCGGGCGGTGACACGGCGACGGTCCGCCTCACCGAGACCCCCACCTGCGTCCGCGTCACCGGCGGCGGGAAGAACCCGACGTGAAGTGACGGCGACGGTCCGCCTCACCGACATCCCGCGTGAGGTGGCACCTCGCCTCACCGACACCGCACGTGAAGTGGCACCCCGCGTAACCGTTCACCCACCTGAGGAGCTTGCCTGATGTCTCGGCCACCCGTCGCGGTCTTCGCCATCGCACCCTGGGCCTTCCACGACGTCTTCCCTGCCGATCTGGTCGACCGGTTGCGGCAGTCGGTGGAGGTCGACGCGACGGTGACGTTCACCTCGTTCGAGGGCGAGGCGGCGGCACGGGCCCTGGCCGGGGCGGAGTTCCTGCTGACCGGATGGGGCTGCCCGCGGATCGACGCCGAGGTGCTGAAAGCGGCGCCCGGCCTGCGGGCCGTCGTCCACGCCGCCGGCTCCGTCAAGGCGATCGTCGATCCCGTCGTGTACGAGCGGGGGATCCTCGTGTCGTCCGCCGCGGTGGCGAACGCCGTGCCCGTCGCCGAGTACACCATCGCCATGCTGGTGCTCGGCGCGAAACGGGTCTTCGAGCGGGCCGGTCACTACGCGGCCGGCGCCGACCGGTCGGCCTGGCAGCAGGGGGCGGGCACCGGGCTGTACGACTGCACCGTGGGCGTGATCGGGGCCTCCCGGGTGGGCCGGCACGTGCTGCGGCGGCTGCGTGACTTCGAGGTCGACATCCTGCTGTCCGACCCCTACGTCTCGCCGGAGGAGGCGGCCGAAATGGGGGCGGAGTTGGTGGACGTGGACGAGCTGTGCCGGCGTAGTGACCTGGTCACCGTGCACGCCCCGGCCCTCGCCGAGACCCGCCACCTGCTGGACGAGCGCCGCCTCGGCCTCCTGCCGGACCGGGCCGTCGTGATCAATACCGCCCGTGGCTCGCTGATCGACACCGAGGCGCTCACCAGGGCGTGCGCGTCCGGTCGCGTCTCGGCCGTGCTGGACGTGACCGACCCCGAGCCGCTGCCTCCGGGCCATCCCCTTTTCGGCCTGCCCAACGTGCTCGTCACCCCGCATGTGGCGGGCGCGCAGGGGCGTGAGTTGCGGCGGCTCGGCGAGTACGCGATCACCGACCTTGAACACTTCATGCGGGGCCGCCCGATGCGCGGCCGGGTGACGGCCGAGCAGCTCGCTCGCCTGGCCTGACGACCTGCCGAAAGCCGAAAACAGCCGAAAACCTTTTCGCAACGTTCGCCAAGGCAGTCCGCCACGCCGATTGACAGGGCCCTTATATCGGTTTACGTTGCCGAAAACCTTTTATTTCGCCGATTCGACAGAAAGGATTGTTAGCGCTACCACAACCAAGCGCTAGGTTCGATCACTCCCCCCAAGCGTTCGATCGGATCGGATCACTCTGCATGAGAAGAATCCTCACGGCCCTCCTGCTCATCGCGGGATCACTCGTCTTAGGCGCTCCCGCGCAGGCTGCCCAGACCATCGGATACCCCACCTTCAACGGCCCGTCGATCCCGGCCGCGCCCGGTACGTACACGACTGGCAACATGATGCAGGCCATCTACGACTCTGAGAGCTCGGGCACGGACTTCTGGATGGACCGGCTGCTGGCCCGCCCCGGCAACGACCCGGCCGGAACCTGGCTCATGTCCCGGGGACGCGCCCTGTTCATGAAGACCCACACGCCGGGCACGCTCGGCTTCGCCGGCCAGGTGGCGTACTGGGAGAGCATCAGCAACGACAACGCCTACACCGTCGCCATCACCCCGGGCACCTTCACCGAGCAGGTCAACTCCCGCTGGCAGGCGCCGAGCTACTGGAAGAGCGTGCACACCAGCGGCTCCATCACGGTGAACCAGACGAAGTTCATCACCAACAACAACGTCGCCGTGACGAACCTGTCGATCACGAACGGCGGCTCCAGCTCGACCACGCTGCAGCTGCGGGCGACCTCCCCGTACGCCACCTCGGGCAGCGGCAGCGAGCTGACCGGGCAGGTCAACGCCTACAACAACCTCACCACGATCTATCCCCGGCTGACCGGTGACGGCTTCACCGTCTCCAGCGGCGGCCTGAACAGGTCCGTGACGATCCCGGCCGGAGGGACCGTGACCGCCAAGGTGGTCATGGGCTTCGTCACCAACGAGATCCCCGAGTCGCGCACCGAGTATGACGCCTACGCGGGATACACCAACGCCACCGCCTTCGCCACCCACGTGCGGGCCTACAACCTGTGGTGGGCGCAGAACGTGCCCTACATCGACGTGCCCGAGCCGGCCATCAAGAAGAACATCTACTACCGCTGGTGGCTGATGCGCTTCAACAACCTCGACGCTGACATTCCCGGGCAGACGTTCCAGTTCCCCACCTCGACCGAAGGCGTTCTGGGCTACAACAACGCCATCGCGCTCACCCAGCCCATGCACATCGACGACCTGAAGTACCTGCGCAACCCGATCTACTCCTACGGCGACTGGCTGAGCGTCGGGCAGATCTCCAAGAACGGCCGCTTCCTCGACAATCCGGGCGATCCCGAGAACTGGTCCAACAGCTACACCCAGTACATCGCCGAGGCGGCGTGGAAGAGCTACCAGATCCACGGCGGCCAGCCGGCGATCGCCGCCAACCTGGCGCGCTACGCCGAGGGGGACGTCAAGGGCCAGCTGTCGTACTACGACCACGACAACAACAAGCTCATCGAGTACGACTGGGGCGCCCTGACCGGCAACGACGCCGACGCCGTCTCCTTCCACTGGAAGCCCGGCAACATGGACCGCGCCGAGTCGGCCTACCAGTACAGCGGCGCGCTGGCCGCCGCGCAGGCGTACGAGGCGGTCGGCAACACCGCCAAGGCCACCGAGATGCGCACGCTCGCCACGCAGATCCAGAACGCCATCGTCAACGTGCTGTGGAACCCCAACCGGCAGCTGTTCGAGCACCGGCTGAAGTCCACCAACGAGTGGGTGCCGTGGAAGGAGATCAACAACTACTACCCGTTCGCCGTCGGCGCCATCCCCAACACCGCGACGTACAAGCAGGCGCTGCGCCTGTTCGACGATCCGGCGCAGTATCCGATCTTCCCCTTCTACACCGCCAACCAGGCTGACAAGGCGGCCTCGGGCACCGGCAGCAACAACTTCTCCACGATCAACTCCACCGTGCAGTTCCGCCTGCTCTCCTCGGTGCTGCGGAACTACTCCAACTCGTGGATCGACGCGAGCTGGTACAAGAAGCTGCTGTACTGGAACGCCTGGGCCCAGTACATCAACGGCAACACCCAGTACCCCGACGCCAACGAGTTCTGGGCCGACTGGAACGGCTCCTCGATCACCTACCGCTCCTGGATCCACCACAACATCCTGGGCAGCAGCAACTGGACCGTGATCGAGGACGTGGCGGGGCTGCGCCCGCGCAACGACGCGAAGGTGGAGCTCTCGCCGATCAACATCGGCTGGCCCAACTTCACCGTCAACAACCTGCGCTACCGCAACGCCGACCTGACCATCGTCTGGGACGACCCGGCGGACGGCGTGGTCCGTTATCCTGGCGTGCCCGAGGGCTACTCGATCTTCATCAACGGCAGCAGGGTCGCCACGGTCAACTCGCTGGTGCCCTTCACCTGGGACCCGGCCACCGGTGACGTCACCACGAGCGGCACGGTCACCTATCACGTGTCCTCGCCTGGGCTGCAGGCGCCCGCGCAGGTGACGCAGAGCAGCGCCCGGATGGTGGACCTGCTGGCCAAGGCCGGGGTCGACCTGACCGCCAACCTGACCAACCTGGCCTCCGGAGCCAGTGTCTCGACCTCCTCCACCGCGTCGGGCAGCACCGCCGCGGGCGCGGTCGACGGCTTCCCGATCAACGAGCCGTTCTGGGGCGGCACGGGCGCCGGCCAGGACTGGTACGAGGTGAACTTCGGGGCGGCCCGCACGCTCAACGAGGTCCGGCTCTACTTCAAGGACAGCCGCCCGGCCAGCGCCACCTACCGGGCACCGGCTTCGTACGACATCCAGTACTACAACGGCAGCGCCTGGGTCAGCGTGCCCAGCCAGGCCAAGAGCCCGTCGGCGCCACGAGCGAACTACAACGTGGTGCAGTTCCCGGCGATCAGCGCCCAGCGGGTACGGGTGCTGGCCACCAACGCCTCGGGGGCAAAGACCGGGCTCACCGAGATCAAGATGTTCAACCGTGGCGGCACCCAGCAGCCGCCGAGCGGCAACCTGGCCGCCTCGGCGACCCCGTCGGCGTCGAACACCTCCTCCTGGGAGAGCGTCGCCGCCGTCAACGACGGGATCGACCCGCCCTCCTCCAACGACACCGTGAACCCGCGCTGGGGCTGCTGGCCGGAGACCGGGCAGCAGTGGGTGGACCTGACCTGGTCCTCGGCCCAGAACCTGAACAAGGCGGAGGTGTACTTCTTCGACGATGACGAAGGCATCGACATGCCCGCGTCCTGGAAGCTCCAGTACTGGAACGGCAGCGCCTACGTCGACGTGCCCGGCGCGAGCGCGTACGGGCTGGCCAAGAACCAGTACAACACCGTCAACTTCACCGCGACGAACACCACCCGCCTGCGGGTGCTGATGACCGGCAACGGCACCAGCTCCGTCGGCCTCCTGGAGGTCAAGGCTTACGGACCGTGACCGGCGGGGGCGTGCCTCTCGGGGCACGCCCCCTTCACGGTCTCAGCCGCGGGTGTCGATCCACACGCTGATCGTCGTGTGCGGGCTGATGCCGGTGTAGGAGGTGGCCCCGGCGGGCGCCCACGGGCCCTCTGCCGGCCATCCCGCTGACCTGCGTGGCCCTGGGCCTGGCAGTCGCCGCATGGCCGTTTCCTACAAGACCGGGGCACGGGGCCGGGTCATGATGAACGTATGGATATTGATCTTTCCGTGGCCGCCGACTTCATGGCCACCCACGCACGGGTCCTGGACCGCCGCCGCTTCCAGCTCCTGACGGGCGAGCGCGATCCGGCCGCCGCGCTGGCCGCGCTCGACGGCTACCGCAATCCGGACGGCGGCTACGGCTGGGGCCTGGAGCCCGACCTGCGCTCGCCCGAAAGCCAGCCGGGGGCCGCGCTGCACGCCTTCGAGGTGTTCGAGGACGTCGCACCGGCCGCCTGCCCGCGGGCGAGCGAGCTGTGCGACTGGCTGGAGTCGGTCACGCTGCCCGACGGCGGGCTGCCGTTCGCGCTGCCCCGCGCCTCGAACGCCGGCAACGCCCCCTGGTGGGCGGGTGCCGACAGTACGGTGTCCTCGCTGCAGATCACCTCCGTCACCGCGGCCGTCGCGCACCGCGTCGCCGCCCACCTGCCCGAGGTGGCCGCGCATCCGTGGCTGGAGCGGGCCACCCGTTACTGCCTGGACGCGATCGCCGCCCTCGACCGGCAGCCGCCCGCGTACATACTCGCCTTCGCGTTGCGCTTCCTGGACGCCGTGCACGACACCCACCCGGAGGCCGCCGGGCTGCTCGAGCGGCTGGGCGCGTACCTGCCGGCCGGCGGCCTGGTGCGCGTCGAAGGCGGCACCGAGCACGAGATGCTGCGCCCGCTGGACTTCGCGCCGCTCCCGGACCGCCCGGTGCGGGCCCTGTTCGCCCCGGAGGTGATCGAGGCCGACCTCGACCGCCTGGCCGGGATGCAGAAGGACGACGGCGGCTGGACCGTCGACTACGCCCAGATCTCACCAGCGGGAGTCCTGGACTGGCGCGGTTACACGACCGTCGGCGCGCTCGGCATTCTGCTCCGCAACGGGCGGGTCTGACGGCATGTGCGGGCGGGCTGATCGCCCCGCCCCGGCTTCCGCGCACCGGTAGGCTGCTCCGCACTGCGGTGACGTATCCCCTGTGCAATGCTGCGCTGAATGTGCCAGAAGTGAGCAGCTCCGGACTCTTGACAGGAGCGTTGGTGCTCGATTTACTCCGAGGAACGCCGGAATCGAGCACCGGCCCCAGAGGTACGCCTAGCCGGTAAGTGGCCATCGCCACAAGCCCGGACTAAGTCGCCAGGATCGCTGTCAGCGTCCGAGGCGGGGACGTACCCCCTATCGTCTGGAGATGCGACGATGAGCCCCACCCGTAGATGCTTAGGCGCTGCCGTGGCCCTTTCGGCCGCGTTGATCGCCGTCCCGTCGACCGCCTCGGCGGCCGCGGTCACCCTGCCTCCGGTCCACGCCGGGTTCGACTACCAGATCGGCGGCGCGTACACGCCGCCGGCCGGGGTCACCGTGGTCAGCAGGGACCGGGGCGCCGCGCCCGCCGCGGGGCTGTACAACATCTGCTACGTCAACGCCTTCCAGGTCCAGCCGGGCGAGGAGGACGACTGGGACTCCGACCTGCTGCTGCGTGACGCCAACGGCAAGGTGGTCATCGACGAGGACTGGGGCGAGGCGCTGCTGGACCTGCGGACCGACGCCAAGCGCAAGCGGGTCGCCGCGAAGGTGAACGGCTGGATCGACGGCTGCAAGGCCAAGGGCTACCAGGCCATCGAGCCCGACAACTACGACAGCTACACCCGCTCGAAGAAGCTGCTGACGGCCTCGAACGCCCAGGCCTACATCCGGCTGCTCAGCACGCACGCCCACGCCCAGGGCGTGGCCATCGCCCAGAAGAACACCTCGGAACTGGCCGGGTCGCGCGTCGCGAACGGGCTCGACTTCGCGGTCGCCGAAGAGTGCGGCACCTGGGACGAGTGCGGCGACTACACGGCGGCGTTCGGCAACAACGTGATCGTGATCGAGTACACCGCGTCGGGCCTGAAGAAGGCGTGCTCGGGCTGGGGCACCAAGCTGAGCATCGTCCAGCGCGACGTGGACGTCTCGCCCAAGGGCGCCAGCGGATACGTCCGCAAGACCTGCTGAACGGTCTTTTGCCTGAACGGTCTCCTGACCCACGGTTTTTGGAGGTAAAGATGGAGCGCGTTGCCCCACCGCCCTCCCGCCGGGACGTGTTGCGCGGCGGATATGCCCTGGCGCTCACGGCGGTGGCGGGAACGGCGCTGGCCGGGTGCGCGAGCGGCGCCGGCGACGGTGTCGGCGCCGACGGGCGGGTCACGATCGAGCTCTGGCACGGCCAGACCGACACCGCCAAAGAGGCCATGGCGCGACTGGTGGCCGACTTCGAGCGCGCCCACCCCGACATCCGGGTGGACATGGGCGGGGGAGTGCTGGCCGACGCGATGCTGCAGAAGATCACCGCCGCGCTCGCGTCCGGCTCCTACCCCGACATCGCCTATATCTTCGGCTCGGACCTGGCGAACGTCGCGCGCAGTCCCCAGGTGGTGGATCTGACCAGTATGGTCGAGTCCGGTCCCACGCCGTGGAACGACTTCTGGGCGCCGGCGCGGGCCGCCGTCACGATCAACGGCCAGGTACGCGCGGCTCCCGCGCTGCTCGACTCGCTGGCCGTGGTCTGCAACAAGAAGGTGTTCCGCGACGCCGGGGTGCCGCTGCCCCAGCCAGGCTGGAAATGGCCGGAGTTCATCGAGACGGCCAAGCGGCTGACCGACGCGAGCCGCGGCCGGTTCGGCACGGGCTGGCCGGGCGCGGCCGACGAGGACACGGTCTGGCGGCTGTGGCCGCTGATCTGGGACCTGGGCGGCGACGTGATCGGCAAGGACGGGCGCGGCATCGGGTTCGCCGACGTGGGCGTACAGGCGCTACAGGTGGTGGAGTCGCTCGCCAAGGACAAGAGCGTCTACATCGACCCCAAGCCCGGCAGCGAGCAGATGTACCAGGTGTTCCTGTCCGGCCTGATGGGGATGTCGGTCACCGGCCCGTGGCAGCTGCCCGACATCCAGACCGCCAAGATCGACTATCAGGTGGTGCCCCTGCCCACCTTCAGCGGGCGGCCGATCACGATCTCGGGCCCCGACACCTGGACCATGTTCGACAACGGTGAAGCGCGGGTGAAGGCCAGCCGTACCTTCCTGACCTGGCTCATGCAACCCGCGCAGGACGTGCGCTGGGACGTGGAGGCGGGCAGCCTGCCGCTGAGCCGCCCCACCCAGCAGCTGCCCGCCTGGCGCAAGCAGGAGGCGGACACCGAGGGCCTGCCGGTGTTCGTCAAGACGTTGGAGACGGCCCGGGTACGCCCCACGCACCCCGCCTACCCGCAGATCTCCCAGGCGCTCGGGCAAGCCGTCATCGCCGTGCTGCTCGGCAAGAGCACCCCCGCCGAAGCGCTGCGCACCTGTGCCGAAGAGGCCAACGCCGCCCTGCTCATCCCGCGTTGAGGAGCCTCGCATGTCGTCTCTGCCCACCCCCATCACCATCTCCGGCCACGAGCTGCGGCAACGGGCCCGGCGCCAGGCCCGCCGCCAGGAGTCGGCGACCGCCTGGACGTTCATCACCCCCGCCGTCCTGATCATCCTTGGGCTCAGCATCGTGCCCACGGTCTGGTCGTTCCTACTGTCCTTCCAGGCCGACGACCTGGTCACGCCCAGCCGCTGGGTGGGGCTGGACAACTACTACGCGCTGACCAAGGACCCGCACTTCGGCCAGGCCGTACGCAACACGCTGGTCTACACGGCCCTGTACGTACCGCTCAGCATCGTGCTGGGACTGGCGCTCGCCCTCGCCCTGAACCGGCGGATCAGGTTCGTCGGCCTCTACCGCACGCTGTTCGTCGTGCCGTTCGTCATCTCGGCCACGGCACAGGGGACGCTGTTCTCGTTCATCCTGGACCCGCAGTTCGGGGCGGCCAACTCGGTGCTGCACTGGCTCGGGATCTCTCCCCAGGGGTTCTTCACCGACCCCGCCCAGGCCCTGCCTGTCCTGGTGGCCGTCAGCCTGTGGAGCGGCCTCGGGTTCTGCGTGGTGGTGTATCTCGCGGCCCTCCAGGACGTACCGCAGCCGCTGATCGAGGCGGCGCGGCTGGACGGCGCCGGGCGGTGGCACCTGCTGCGCCACGTCACCCTGCCCACGCTCACGCCGGTCAGCGTGTTCCTGGTGCTCTGGCAGACCATCAACGCCCTGCAGGTCTTCGACCTGGTGTACGTGACGACCAAGGGCGGCCCGCTCGGCGCCACCACGGTGATCGTCTACTTCATCTGGGAGCAGGCGTTCAAGAACTTCACGGCCGGTTACGGAGCCGCCGCCGCATACGTCCTCGCCGTGGCCCTGTTCGTGATCGCCGCCGGATTGCGCGTGATCCGCAGCCGCGAGCGCCAGCGCCTCGAAGGAGCCACCCGATGACGGCGACCGCCACCACCCAACGCCGGGCCGCGCACGCGGGCGTGAGCCGTCCGGGCCGCGCGCGGCGGCTCCCCTTCAGTCCCTGGCACCTGCTGCTGGCGCCGCTCGCGCTGATCTTCGCGATCCCGCTGGTCTGGCTGCTGATCAGCTCCGTGATGACCAACGCGGAGATCAACCGCTTCCCGCCCGCGCTGTGGCCGTCAGGGATCAACCTGGGCGGCTACCGGTACGTGCTCAACAACGCGCTGTTCCCGCGCTGGTTCCTCAACTCGCTGATCGTCTCCGGTGTCGCGGTCGCCTCCAACCTGGTGTTCGGCGCGCTCGGCGGCTACGCCTTCGCCCGCATGCGGTTCTTCGGCTCCCGCGTCCTGCTGGTGCTGATGCTGGCCACGATGGCCATCCCGTTCCAGCTGACGATGATCCCGACGTTCCTGGTCATGAAGAGCTTCGGGCTCATCGACACGCTGGGCGCGCTGATCGTGCCGTCGCTGGTCACGCCGTTCGCGGTGTTCCTGCTGCGGCAGTTCTTCCTCTCGCTGCCCAGGGAACTGGAGGAGGCCGCCTGGATGGACGGCTGCTCGCGGCTGCGGGTGCTGTTCCGCATCGTGCTGCCGCTGTCGCGGCCCGCGCTGAGCACTGTGGCGATCCTGACGTTCCTCACCACCTGGAACGATCTGACCTGGCCGCTGATCGCCATCAACCACGACACCCAGTACACCCTGCAACTGGGCCTGGCCACCTTCCAGGGCAAGCACCACACGCAGTGGGCGGCGGTCATGGCCGGGAACGTCATCACGGTCCTGCCGGTGCTGCTCGCCTTCGTCGGCGCCCAGAAGTCCTTCATCCGGTCCATCACCTCCAGCGGCCTCAAGGGCTGAAACCCATCTCCAGCTACAGGAAGTCCATGTTCGACCTGCTTGTCATCGGCGACGCCAACCCCGACGTCATCATCGGCCCCCTGGACGCCCCGCTCGCCTTCGAGCAGCGCGAGCAACTCGTCGGCGAGGGCGCGCTCACCCTCGGCGGCTCCGCGGCGATCATGGCCTGCGGCGCCGCGCGCCTGGGCCTGCGCGTCGCGTTCGCCGGGCGCGTCGGCGACGACGACGCCGGCCGCTACGTCCGCGACGTCCTGAACGCCCGTGGGGTCGACACCGAGGCGCTGCGTGTGGATCCGAAGCTGTCCACCCCGCTCACTGTCGTGCTCACCCGCGACGGCGGCGACCGCGCCATCCTGACCGCACCCGGCACCCTGGCCGCGACCGGCGGCGACGACGTGCCCGAGTCGCTGCTGGCCGCCACCCGGCACGTGCACGCCGCCTCCTACTTCCTCATGCCGGGGCTGGCGAAGGCGCTGCCCGGCCTGTTGCGTACCGCGCGGGCCCACGGCGCCACGACCTCGCTCGACACCAACGACGACCCCGCCGGGCTGTGGGATCCGTCGGGGCTGGCCGCCGTACTCGCCGAGACCGACATCCTGCTCCCCAACGCGCACGAGGCACGCAACCTCGCGCGCTCCCAGGACGCGTCTTTGGAGGCGGCCGCCGCGGCGCTCGCCGCGCGGGGGCCGCTGGTGGTGGTCAAGAACGGCGCGGACGGCGCCCTCTGCCACGACGGGCGCGCGCTCGTGACAACCCGCGGCATCACCGTCACGCCCGTGGACGCGGTCGGCGCGGGCGACAGCTTCGACGCCGGCTTCATCGCCGCGACCCTGGCCGGACTGCCCCCCGCCCGAGCCCTGGACCTCGCCGCCGTCTGCGGCGCCCTGTCCACCCGTGCCCAAGGCGGCACCCCGGCCCAGCCCACCTGGGATGAGGCCGTCGCACACGTCCCCAGCAAGGATCAGCAGCCGACATGAACACCCCGAAGATCGCATTCATCGGCGCCGGGAGCGTCGTCTTCACCCAGGGCCTCCTGGCGGACCTGTTCGCGTTCGCCGAGCTGAAGGAGGCCCGCATCGCCCTGCACGACATCGACGCCGAGCGCCTGAGCACCGCGACGGCCGCCGCCCGGCACATCGCCGCCGAGCGCGGGGCGAGCCCGCGGATCACCGCGCACGCCGACCGGCGCGAAGCGCTCACCGGCGCCGACTTCGTCATCAACATCGTCCAGGTCGGCATGGGCGAGGCGACCCGCACCGACTTCGAGATCCCCGCCCGGTACGGCGTGCGCCAGACCATCGGCGACACCCTCGGCGTCGGCGGCATCTTCCGCGCGCTGCGCACGTTTCCGCTGCTGAAGGCGCTGGGCGAGGACATCGCCGCCGTCTGCCCCGAGGCGTGGCTGCTCAACTACACCAACCCGATGGCGATGAACGTCCAATACCTGGCCGAGGCCACCGGGCTCACCCGTGTGGTGGGGCTGTGCCACTCGGTCTACTGGACGATGCGCGACCTGTCCGACCTGGTGGGCGTGCCGTTCGAACAGGTGACCTACCGGGCCGCGGGCGTCAACCACCAGGCGTGGGTGCTGCGGTTCGAGCACGACGGCGTCGACCTGTACCCCCGGCTCGACGCCCTGATCGCCGCGGACGAGCAGCTGCGCCGCCGCGTCCGCGTCGACATGTACCGGCGGCTGGGCTACTACCCGACCGAGACCAGCGAGCACTCCTCCGAGTACGTGCCCTGGTACCTGGGCCACGACAGCGAGATCGACCGGCTGCGCCTGCCCATCGGCGCCTACCTGGACATCGTCGACGAGAACGTGGCCATCTACGAGCGGACCCGCGACGCCCTGGCCGCCGGAGAGCCGCTGCCGGTCGACGGGACCATGGAGTACGCCCCGCAGATCATCCACAGCATCACCACGGGCACGCCCAGGACCATCTACGGGAACGTGCCCAACCACGGCCTGATCAGCAACCTCCCCGCCCGGGGGACCGTCGAGGTGCCCTGCCTGGTCGACGCGATGGGCGTGCAGCCCACCCGCGTCGGCGAGCTGCCCCCGCAGCTGGCCGCGCTCAACCGCACCTACCTCAGCATGAACGACCTGGTCGTGCGGGCCGCGCTGGAGGACGATCCGCGCCACATCCGCCACGCCGCCATGACGGACCCGGCGACCGCCGCGGCCCTGCCCGTGGAGCGGATCTGGGAGCTGTGCGACGACATGGTGCGGGCCCACGCCGACCGCCTGCAGCCCGCCCTGCGCGCCACCCTCGGCTAGGCCTGCTGCCTATTCATGACGGTCGCCTGCCCGAGCTCAGGACAGTATGAGTCAAGATCCTTACGCGTCTTGAGCTCGGGGCCGCGGTGATCGATCATCAACGGCAGTGCTGCTTCCTCGATTGGGAAGGATCTTCATGATTCGCCGCGTACTGCTGGCCGTACTCCTCGCCCTCGCCACCCTCACGACCTTCACCAGCGCTCCCGCGTACGCCCGGGTCTGCGCGCTCGGCTACCACTGCGTCACCACGTACTACTCGGACTCCACCTGGACCACGGTGGTGGGCGCCATGTACGAGGACTGTGAAGGCGCCGAGTCCAGATGGGGTTCCCGCTCGATCTACAAGGACTTCGTCGAGACCCCCTGCTGAACCGGGCACCGTGGCCGGGTGGCTTCAGAAGGCGAAGCCGCCCGGCCGTCCGTTGCGGTCGGCGAGCAGACCGGCCAGCGTCGCGACGGCGATCTCCGGTGGCGTGCGCGAGCCGATGTTGAGCCCGATCGGCCGGTGCACCCGGGCGATGTCCTCCTCCGTCGCGCCCAGCTCGGCCAGCGCCTGGAGATAGGGCGCCGGATGGCGCGGGCTGCCCATCACACCTATCCACCGGCACTTGTGCGCGAGCAGCTCGTGCAGCACAGCGGCGAGTTCGGGACGGTGGTGGTCGGTGAGCACGATGTCCGCGGTGCCGTCCAGATCCGCCGGGGGCGCGGTGACGACCTCGAACCCCTCCGGCGCGGCCGCCCGGCCGGGGTCGGGCTCGAAAAGGATCCCGCGGAATCCCAGGTCGGCGCCGTAACGCAGCAGGTAGCCGGCGACCGGTGAGGCGAACACGGCGACGAGGGCGCGGCCTTCGGCACCGGCCGCCGCCTCGCCATGGGCGACGTCACAGAGCGCGTCCGCGTCATGCGCGTGGGCGTCATGCGAATGGGCCATGCCAGCAGTCTCGCACGCGATCGGGCTACATCGTCCTCAGTAGGCGGACGCCGTCATGACTGCGAATGGCCGGCGCTTGGTCGTGGCGCATGGCGTCGAGGACACGGATGGCGAATGCCTCGGATGCGAGTTCTTGGACCTCTTCCGCGGTGACCCAGCGGAAGGCGCGGGTCTCGTCGGTTTCGGTGAGCCGGCCGCCGATGACCTTGCAACGGAAGACCAGAGCGATGATGCCGTGCGTCATGTTCTTGTAGACGCCGGTCAGGGCGATGGGCTCGACCTGCAGGCCGGTCTCTTCGTGGACCTCCCGGAGCAGACCGCTGGTGACGTCCTCGTCGCGCTCCAGGATTCCGCCGGGTGCTTCCCAGCGGCCGTTGTCTCTGCGCTGGGTGAGGAGCACGCGGCCTTGGTCGTCGATGATCACGCCTGCCACGCTGACGGAGTGCTGCGTGCTGTGGTGATCCATCGGATTACCTCCGGGGCCGCTGATCGCTATTCTCAGGCTGCGGTACATGTATGTACGAGTTGAGGAGTGGTCGTGGCCGAGCTGCCGCCGAACATGGGCGCGGCGTCTTCGTCCGCTCTCACCCGCCGGTGCGCCGGCTGGCCTCTGACCGGTTCGCCCGTCGCCATCGCGAGCAGGGCAAGGCCGCATTCATCGCGGAGACCGAGGCAGCGGGTGGGAATCCAACCGTGGACTCCATCAAGGTCAGCGAAGAGCGGCCTTCGGCCGACGTGGCTGAGCAGCCCGGGATCACCTCGGAAGATCCAGTCATTGTCCGGTCGCGCCGGTACCTGATCAACGGTCAGCCGGTCGAGACGGCCATCTCGTACATTCCCGTGAAGATCGCTCGGGGCACCCAGATCGCGCAGCCGGACAGCGGGCCGGGCGGGATCTACGCTCGGCTGGAGGAGCTGGGTTACCAGCTGGATCACTTCGTGGAGGAGATCCGCTCCCGGATGCCGCTTCGCGACGAGGCGCGGGCGCTCAGACTGGCTCCGGGCGTTCCGGTGTTTCACCTGGCCCGTACGGCATATGACGCCGATGGTCGCGCCGTGGAGGTGTGCGACACGGTGATGTCCAGCGATGCCTACCCGCTCTCGTACGAACTTCCCGCCCGATAACGCTTGACGAACTCCTCTAGAGGAGTCATAGGCAACCTCGGCGCGAGGGGTGTCTCGCCGCTGGAGACGGCCGAGTCTTTGCGATCCGAGCTTGATCGCTGGAAGATCTCCGCTGATGTGCACGACGGCTACGGCCTGGCGCTGGTGTCGGTCTGGGTGGGCTTGGTCGTGTGGTGCGACGGCGACCGGTTCTGGTGGCGCACTGGATGGGACGATCGGCGTAAGCGCTTTATCTATGCCTGGCATCCGGCGGTGGATCCAGCCCGCGCTGCCAGTCGGGTCGCGTTCAGGTACAGAGACCTTCGCGACGCGCCTCCATCATCTGAAGCCCGGGTGATCTGGACAGAGGTGTTGTCCGGACGAGCCCGGTAGAACGAGTGTGGCGTTCCGGGCTTCCGCCTACCGGAAATTCGCGGAGATCACGTCAGCGTGCGAAGCCGGCCCGGGAGTTCTTCGCGAATGTGCGCTCGTAGTCCTCGGCGCCCCGAAAGCGGTCGTACAGGCCCGTCCCCGCTGACGGACTATCGTTGGACGGGTCAAGCGTTTCCTAGGCCCGGGGGCATGAACATGGCTGTCTTACTTCCATCGGTTCTGACGCGCGCCGGGGTCGCCGTCATCGCGGGCGGCCTCGCGCTTGCCCCGGCGCCTGCCTCCGCTTCCGCCCAGCACCGCGCTCCCGCCGCCGCCCAGCACCGCCTCGCCGACACGTACTCGAACTACGCCGAGCTCGCCGCGCATGAGACCGAGGGCACCGACTACCGGCGCGTCAAGCGCTTCCCTCAGGGCGCGAAGGTGGCGCACATCGCCATTCACGGGGGAAGCATCGAGGCCGGCACGTCCCAGCTCGCGGATTACAGCGCCCAAGCGAGCCAGGCCGCCTTCTACGCGTTCGAGGGCATCAAGTCCACAGGCAACGGCACCCTGCACATCACCGCCAGCCGGTTCGACGAGCCCCGGGCGCTCACGCTGCTGTCCCAGGTCGACCGTACCGTCTCCTGGCACGGCTACTCCGACAGCACCGAGGCGAGCACGTACGTCGGCGGCCGGGACACGGCGCTGGTCGAGCGGGTCACCGCCGGGCTGCGCGCCGCCGGGTTCACGGTGGCGCGGGAGGTCCCGGACGGTCTCGACGGGTCGAGCCCGGACAACATCGCCAACAAGAACCGCCGTGGCAAGGGCCTTCAGCTGGAGATCAGCAGCGCCCAGCGGAAGCGGTTCTTCGCCGACGGCGATCTCACCCGTAGCTCGATCGAGAATCCGGCGAACCGCACCAAGGCGTTCTACGCCTACACCGCAGTGGTCAACAAGGCCCTGAGCGACTGATATCGGGGCGGTCCGCCGACGCGGCGCCATCAGGTGACGGGCACGATCTCCGTCGACACCAGGCGCCCCTCCTCGATCACGAGCAGACCGATCGTCCCGTGCGGCTGGCGGCGGCGGTCGGTCGGGGAGCCCGGGTTGAAGATCCGCAGCCCGTCCTCGTGATGGTCGAGCGGGATGTGCGAGTGCCCGAACACCACCAGTTCGGCGTCCGGGAAACGTCGCCGCATACGCTCCCACCGTCCCTTGGCCGTACCGCTGTCGTGGATCATCGCCACCCGGAGCCCGGCGAGCTCGAACTCCAGCGTCTCGGGCGCGTCCACGTCGGGCCCGTCGTTGTTGCCCTTCACCGCGTGAACCGGCGCGTACGCCGCCAGCTCGGCCAGCACCGCACCCGTGCAGACATCGCCCGCGTGCAGGATGGCGTCGGCCTCTCGCAACTGCGCGGCCACCCGGTCCGGGCACGACTTCCAATGCCGAGGGGCATGGGTGTCGGACAGGACCGCCACTCTCATACCGGCGCCTCCCAGCGCACCTCGCCGTCCTGCCACCGGTCGGTGGGGCGCAGACCGACGGAAGCGGCGACGGCGGCCGAGGCGGCGTGGTCGGGGTGGATGTGCGCGACGATCGTGTCGATCTCCTGGCCCGCGATCCAGCCGACCAGCGCCTTGGTGGCCTCGCCGGCCAGGCCTCGGCCCTGCCAGGGCGTGCCGACCACCCAGGCGAGCTCGGCCGTGCGGCGGTCGATCGTGGCCTGCACGTAGCCCACCAGAGCGTCGTCCTCGCGCAGCTGGATCACCCAGTTGCGCCAGCCGACCGGCCCGGCGACCAGCCGCTCGTAGCGGCTGCGCAACTCCTGCGCGGTCGCGGGCGCGCCGCCGATGAAGGCGTGCAGGGCGGGATCGGCGAGCACGACGGCCATCTCGTCCGCGTGCTCGACCCGCAGGGGCAGCAGGACCAGCCGTGGGGCTTCGATCATGTCCATACGGCTCACGATATCCGGGCTGTTCGAGGGTCGATCCCCGGGCTTATGATGCGCTCGACACGCTCCGGGGCGGGGGGTAGTGGATGGCCGATGAGGTGACGCGGCTGACCGTGCACGTGCTCGACGGCGGCGCGGACGCGCAGGAGCTGGAGCGGCTGACCGCCGGGTTGCGCGGCGAATTACTCGAACTCGACATACTGGACGTCGCACCCGAGACCGGCGAGCCGCCGCCAGGCACCAGGGCCATCCTGTCATTCGCCGTGGGCGGCCTGGTCATCTCGCTGGCGGGCATGGACCTGCTCGCGGCGGTCGTGAACGCGGTGACGGCCTGGCTGCAGCGCGATCAGAACCGCTCGGTCAAGCTCGGCGTCGACGGCGACCTGCTCGAACTGACCGGGGTACCGTCCCGCGAGCAGCGGCGGCTCACCGACGAGTGGCTGCGCCGACGCGCCGCCCGCGGCGGCGAGCGTCCGCTGAGCGGCACGCGGATGGCGCTGATCGTGGCGAGCGACGAGTACGCCGATCCCGGGTTGCGGCGGCTGCGCGCCCCGTCGCTGGACGCCCAGGCATTGGCCCGCGTGCTGGGAGACCGGCGGATCGGCGGGTTCGACGTCCGCACGATGCTCAACGAGACCACGCAGGACGTCAACGAGGCGGTGGAGGAGTTCTTCGCCGACCGCGATCCCGGCGATCTGCTCCTGCTGCACTTCTCGGGTCACGGCGTTAAGGACGAATCCGGCGAACTGTACTTCGCCACGCCCACCACCAAGCTGAACCGGCTCGCGGCGACCGCGGTGCCGGCCGAGTTCGTCAACCGGCGGATGAGCCGCAGCCGGTCGCGCCGCATCGTCCTGCTGCTCGACTGCTGCTACGCGGGCGCCTTCGCGCGCGGGGCGCTGCCGCGCGCCGGACTGGGCGTCAACGTCGAGGAGCAGTTCGGCGGGCGCGGTCGCGTGGTGATCACCGCGTCCAACGCCATGGAGTACGCCTTCGACGGCACCGAACTGGCGGACACCCAGGAGCTGTCGCCCTCCGTCTTCACCAGCGCCCTGGTGGAAGGGCTGGAGAGCGGCGAGGCCGACCGGGACTCGGATGGCTATGTCGCCATCGACGAGCTGTACGACCACGTCTACGACACCGTACGGCGCACCACACCCAGCCAGACACCGGGCAAGTGGACGTTCGACGTGCAGGGCGACATGTACATCGCCAGGAGAGCGCGCCCTGTCAGCCGGCCGGTGTCACTGCCGGAAGAACTCCAGCACGCGATCGACCACCCGATCGCCAAGATCAGGGCCGGTGCGGTGGGGGAGCTGGAACGGCTGCGCCACAGCAGGCACGAAGGGTTGGCCCTGGCGGCACGGCTGGCCCTGGAGGCGCTGGCCGACGACGACAGCCGACTCGTGTCGGGGGCCGCCACGAAGGCCCTGAGCGCGGCGGCCCCGGCTCCCCGGGTCGCGAAACGGGCCAGTGGGCCCGCCGAGCCTGTCGGGGCAGCCTCCAAGACACCGAAGCCCGCGACACCCACGCCCACGCCACTGACGCCCACGCCACTGACGCCCGCGACACCGACGCCAGCGCCACCCGCGCCAGCGCCACCGACACCGTCACCGACGCTCACGCCCGCGCCACCGACGCCTGCGGCACTCACGCCTGCGACCAGCGCGGTCTCCCCGTCCGTGCCCGCGTCACCGGCGGCCGGGCCGTCGCGGTGGTTCATGCCCGTGCGGGCGGCGGCGCTGGCGGCGGCCCTGTTGCTGGTCGGCACGCCGATGTTTGCGCTCGCAACGCCGATCGCCTCGATCTGGCTGGCGCTTCTGGTGACCGCCGCCGTCCTGGTCGGCCTGCTGCCGCCCGGCCGCCTTGAGCGCGATGTGGCCGTCGGCGCCACGTTCGGGCTCGCCGCCGTCTACCTCGGCGAGCTGTCCGTCTTCTCCTGGGCACGGGGACCGCAGCCCGTGACTGGATGGGTGGCGGCCGCCGCGGGCGTCTTGGTGCTCGCGGCCGTGCTGTTCGAGACGACATCCGCCGCCCCCGGCCGGTGGAGATTCCTCGACCGGGTCATAGCCGGCCTGGCTCTGGCCGCGATCACCGCCCATCTGGCCGCCCCCAACGACATCACGCGTGGTCCCGGGGAGACCCCGATATGGATCGCCACGGTCGCCCTCGCCGGCGGCTTCGTCGTGCTGGCCGTCCTCCACCTCGTCCGTCACGCGCGCCAGGGCCTGCCATGGGTCCCGATGGCACTCGGGCTGGCGGCGACCTTGCTCGTGACGTACGACCTGGTCGAGGTGTATCACCTGACCACCGGCAGGAATCAGATGGCCGCCGCCTACCAGCCCGCTCTGCTCGTGATGCTGCTGATCGCCGCGTTGTCGGCGCGTCCACGACCGTACATCCTGGCCGCCGCGCGGCTCTCGGTGATCGTCGGGCTGCTGTACGGGGTCGGCCACTACTACAACTCCTTTCCCAATCTCTCCCAGTGGGGGCTGGAAACCCTGGAGGCGGCTCCGACTCATCCGGCGCGACTGCTGGTCCTGTCTCTCGCGGCGGTCTGCGTCGCGGTCGGCGCCTATCTGAGCCGTCCGAGTGCCACAACGGAACGCGAACCGTCGTCTGAACCGAGGAGGTGAAAGGATCGGAGTCTTGGCGCCGGCCGCCGCCGATGGCCGGGCGCGGAAAGGTATGGGAAGAAATGGCTCCGAGGGTCGCGACCGCCAACCGTGTCGAACTGCCCGAACTCCTTGATTTCCTCCGTCCCAGGCATCACGGCCTGCTGTCGACCACCCGTGCCGACGGGCGGCCTCAGCTCTCGCCCGTGTCCTGCGGGGTGGACGAAGGCGGCCGGATCGTGGTGTCCACCTATCCCGATCGGGCCAAGACGCGCAACGCCCGCCGTGACGAGCGGGCCTCGATCTGCGTGCTGTCCGACGACTGGGACGGCCCGTACGTCCAGGTCGACGGGCGGGCCGAGGTGCTGGACATGCCCGAGGCGCTCGACGCGCTAGTGGACTACTACAGGTGCATCTCCGGCGAGCACCCCGATTGGGATGACTATCGGGCCGCCATGGAGCGGCAGGGCAAGTCCCTCATCCGCCTCCATATCGACCGCTGGAGTCCGATCGCGACCGGCGGATTCCCGGCCCGTCTGGCGCTCTGACGGGACCAGCTCAGGCGGGATCAGCTCAGGCGGGATCAGCTCTGACGGGATCAGCTCTGACGGGATCAGTCGAGAGGCCGCAGCGCGACGACCGCGCGCGGCGCCAGTGTCACCGTGCCGTCGGCCGTGGACCCGGTCAGCAGGTCCTCGGCCGGATAGGGGATCGGCACGCGCCGCGTCTCGTCGCCGTGGTTGAGCACGAACAGCACCGGCCCTCGGCGTACCGCCTCGACGCCGGGCGGCAGCTCGGGCAGGGCCCCGGTCACGTCCGCGTCGGCCAGCACTCGCGCGGTCAGCTCGGCCAGCCCGTCGGCTTCGGGCACCGTCGCCACATACCAGGCGACGCCCGCGCCACTCTCGTGCCGCAGCACCGCCGGGCGGCCGGCCAGGTCGCCGTCGGCGAACGTGGCCACCGGCTCGGCGCCCTCGGCGGCCATCAGCTCGGTCCAGATTCGCGCGGTGAAGCCGGTGCCGTCGGCCCAGTGGCAGCGCACCGGCCGGTCCTCCGGCGCGGGCAGCCACTCCTCGCCGGACGCGCCCAGCACCTCGCGCAGCGGCGCGGGGAAGCGGCCCGTACGGACGTGCGCCCGCGGGTCCGCCACCCCGGAGAAGGGGCCGACCACCAACACACCGCCACGGTGCACGTACTCGGTCAGGGACGCGGCGTCCCCATCGCTGATCAGGTAGAGGTTGGGCACCACGGTCAGGGCGTACCCGGTGAGGTCCGCGGACGGCGGCACCAGGTCCACGGTCACGCCGCGCTCCCACAGCGGCCGGTAGAAGCGCAGGAGCTGGTCGGGCAGGGTGAGCCGGTCACTGGGCCGGCCGCGCTCCTCCAGCGCCCACCAACTGGCCCAGTCGTGCACCATCGCCACCTTGGCGGGCACCGGCGTGCCCGCCACCGAGGCCAGCCCACGCAACTCCTTGCCGTGGGCGCGGACCTCGGCGTGCAGCCGGGTCTCCGGCCCCGCGTGCGGCACCATCGCGGCGTGGAACCGCTCGGCCCCGAAGCGGGAGGCCCGCCACTGGAAGTAGCAGAGCCCGTCGGCGCCGCGGGCGAGCGCCTGCAACGACTCCAGCCTCAGCTGTCCGGGCGATTTGGGAAGATTGTGCGGGCGCCAGTTCACCCCATTCGTGGCCTGCTCCATCAGCAGCCACGGCCGCCCGCCGCCGAGCCCGCGCATCAGGTCGTGGGTGAGCGCCGTCCGCGCGGGGGAGAGCGGGTCCGCCGGGTCGGGGTAGCAGTCGTTGGAGACGATGTCCTCTTCGGGCGCCCACGCCCAGTAGTCGACGGGCTTGAACAGGCCCATGAAGTTCGTGGTGATGGGGACGTCCGGGGTGCGCTCGCGCAGGATGTCGCGCTCGGCGCGGTAGTGCGCGAGCAGCGCGTCCGAGCAGAACCGCCAGAAGTCCAGCTGCTGCGTGGGGTTGATCATGTACGGGGCGCGGCGCGGGGTGATGATCTCGGCCCACTCCCCGTAGTGCTGGCTCCAGAAGGTGGTGCCCCACGCCTCGTTCAGGGCGTCCAGGTCGCCGTAGCGCTCCCGCAGCCAGGTGCGGAACGCCGCCGCCGTGTCACCGCAGTGGCAGACCTGGCCGTACTCGTTGCCCACGTGCCACAGCGCCAGCGCCGGGTGCCCGGCGTAGCGGTCGGCGAGGTCGGTGACGATGGCCAGCGCCTTCTCCCGGTAGGCCGGGGACGACGGGCAGAACTGGTTGCGCGAGCCGTACCAGAGCCGGTGTCCCGACTCATCCACGGGCAGGGTGCGCGGCCAGCGGTGGCCCAGCCACGGCGGCGGCGAGGCGGTCGGGGTGGCCAGGTCGACCGCGATCCCGGCCGAGCCGAGCAGGTCGAGCACCCGGTCCAGCCAGCCGAAGTCGCGCGCGCCCGGCCTCGGCTCGATCCGCGCCCAGCTGAACACGCCGACGGTGACCAGGTTGACCCCGGCCGCCTTCATCAGCTCGACGTCCTCGGTCCAGACCTCTTCGGGCCACTGCTCGGGGTTGTAGTCGCCGCCGAAGAGCAGCCCGCGCTCGTCGGTGAGGGTGTGCGTGCCCAGTCGCGGCGAGGCCGTCAGATGCCTGCTCCGTCGCGCCGGGCCCGAGCCTAACGAAGTCATTCCACTCCGGCCTGGGGCGGCTCGGCGCAGCGGCGGGCCGAGACGTGTCGGTGTAAACGTTTCGCAAAAAATCTATGGCCCGGTTTGCGGATATGTCAACGTCTTTAGGTGATGCGTCCTAAATGTCCAGTCAGGCGGCGTGAGAGCCGCCTGACCTGGCCCTTGTCCTTCTGCGCGCTTGGTGGCATCCTGGCCGCCTGAAGGTGACACGTGTAGACCTCGGTCCAGAAGGAGCTAGGGGATGAAGTTCTTCAGGGTGGTTATCGCCACGACAGCCCTGGCCGGCGCCCTGGCCGCCTGCGGCTCAGGCGGGTCGGGCGGGTCGGGCGGGTCGGGCGGCGCGAGCCAGGCCGCCGACGCCTCGGGCCCGATCCAGTTCGTCGGCCCTGAGGACCCCAAGACCTTCGCCCCGGTCATCGCCGGGTTCGAGGCCGAGAACCCGGGGACCAAGGTCAACTACACCCAGGTCCCCTTCGACCAGCTCAACAGCGTGCTCCAGCAGCGCCTCGCGGCCAAGGACGACTCGATCGACGTCTACACGGTCGACCAGCCGCGCGTCGCCGCGCTCGCCACCCGCGGCTTCCTCACCGACCTGACGGACCTGACGGACAAGGTCAAGAGCGCCGCGCTCCCCGGGCAGTACGAGGTCAACGTCTTCAGGGACAAGCTGTGGGCGCTGCCCATCTGGACCTCCGACCAGTTCCTCTTCTACAACACCGAGTTGCTGGAGAAGGCGGGCGTCCAGCCGCCGCCGAGCGACCCGGCCAAGCGGTGGACGTGGGAGCAGACGGTCGAGGCCGGCAAGAAGGCGCAGGAGAAGGCCGGCGCCCAGTGGGCGGTCATCCCTGAGCAGATCGAGCAGTTCTACCAGCTGCAGAGCCTCGCCGAGTCGCTCGGCGGCGGATCCGGGATCACCGGCCCCGAGATGCTGACGCCCGCCATCACGACCGACGGCTGGCTCAAGGCGATGACCTGGTACCACGGCCTGTTCGCGAACAAGCTGGCCCCGCGCGGCGTCGGCTCCTTCCAGACCTCGCCGCTGTTCAGCGAGGGCAAGGTGGCCTTCTTCGCCGGCGGCCCCTGGGACGTGGGCACGTTCGCCGCGGCCAAGGGGCTGAAGTGGGGCGTGGCGCCGTACCCCTACTTCCAGGGCGGCAAGCCGGTGACCCCGACCGGCTCGTGGTCATGGGGCGTCAACCCGGCCTCCAAGAGGCAGGCGGCGGCGAAGAAGTTCATCGAGTACGCCGCGCTCGACCCCGAAGGCAACCTCCAGACCACGCAGAACACCACGATCATCCCGTCCAACAAGGCGGCGTTCGACAAGTACGTACCCCTGCTCGACGCCAAGGCGAAGGGCGTCGGCGAGATCATGAAGTACGACGCCCAGAACACGGCGGTGGCGCGGCCCCGGTCGGTCGGCTACATCCAGTTCGAGGACATCATGACCAAGGCGTTCGCCGACATTCGCAACGGCGCCGACCCCAAGGCCCGGCTCGACCAGGCGACCCAGGAGATCACCACCGCCTGGAAGCAGCTTCGATGAAGGTCGCGCTGGCCTTTCTGGCGCCCGCGCTGGTGGCTCTGCTGGCGCTCCGGCTGATCCCCGCGGGCATCGCCATCGGCAGCAGCCTGCGGCACACCAGCCTGGTCACCGGTGAGACGTCGTTCGTCGGGCTCGGCAACTACGCGACGCTGTTCGACGACCCGACGTTCCTGCAGAGCGTCAAGGTCACGCTGGTGTTCAGCCTGATCGTGAACCCGCTGCAGATCGCGGTCGCCCTCGCGCTGGCGGTCCTCTACACGCAGAAGTTCGCCGGGGTGCGCTTCCTGCGCTCCCTGGTGATCCTGCCGATCGCGGTGCCGCCGGCGGTGTCGGCGGCCATCTGGAGCGTGGCCTACCGGCCCGACGGGATGCTCAACGCCGTGCTGCACGTGCTGGGCATCCCGCAGCAGCCGTTCCTGACCTCGCCGCAGCAGGCGCTGTGGTGCCTGATCGTGCTGCTGTCGTGGATCGGCGTCGGCTACTGGATGATGTTCCTCATCGCCGGCATGCAGGACATCCCGCGCGCGCTCTACGAGGCGGCGGCCATCGACGGCGCCTCGTCCTGGGCCAGATTCTGGCACGTGACGCTGCCGCTGCTGCGCAGGCCGCTGGCGTTCGTCCTGGTGGCCGACACGGTCTCCAACTTCCTGGTCTTCGCCCCGGTCCAGATGCTGACCAACGGCGGCCCGCAGGGCTCCACGAACGTCACCATGTTCGACATCTTCACCCGCGCCTACAGCGTCGGCGACCTCAACCTGGCCCAGGCCGAGGTCATGCTGCTGGTGCTGGTCGTGCTCGCGGTCGTCATCGTCCAGTTCCGCCTGCTGCGCGCCAAGGACTGAGCATGCTCAGAAAGACACTCGCCGGCGCCGTCGGCCTCGCCTTCGCGCTGCCCCTGCTGTGGGCGCTCAGCAGTTCGCTGCGCGGCACGGGCAACCTCGGCAACTCGCTGATCCCCGCCGACCCGACGCTCGCCAACTACCTGGCGCTGCTGACGGGCGGCTTCGGCCGGGCCATCGCCAACTCGCTGCTCGTCGCGCTGGCCACCGTCCTGATCGGCCTGGCCATCTCCGCGGCGGCGGCGTTCGGCCTGTCGGCCATCAGGTTCCGGGGTCAGGGCGTGCTCTTCGGCCTCGTCGTGCTGAGTTTCCTCATCCCGTTCGACGCGATCGCGATCCCGCTGGCCACGCTGTTTCGCGACTGGAACCTGCAGAACACCTACGCGGGCCTCATCCTGCCCGGACTCGGTCACGGCCTGGCGATCTTCCTGCTGCGTCAGTTCTTCCTGGCCGTCCCGGCCGAGCTGGTGGAGGCGGCGCGGATCGACGGGCTGGGGTGGTTCGGGGTGTTCGCTCGGCTGTATCTGCCGTTGTCGCGTCCCGCCCTGGTCAGTGCGGGTCTGACGCTGTTCATCTTCCAGTGGCAGGCGTACGTCTGGCCGCTGCTCATCGGCACCGACGCCGAGCACCAGCTGGGGCCGATCGCGCTGGCCAACATGCGCGGGCAGTTCACCATCGACTATGGGCAGCTGTTCGCCGGCTCGGTCGTGCTGACCGTGATCCCGCTGGTCATCATCCTGCGCTTCCAGCGCCAGTTCACCCAGTCCATCGCGACGACCGGGCTCAAATAGAGAAAGGCCATCATGGCTGACCGTCAGATCGTTCTCGACACCGACCTCGGCTCCGACGTGGACGACGCGCTCGCGCTGGCCGTCCTGCTCGGGTCGCCGGAGGTGGACCTGCTCGGCTGTGTCACCGTCTACGGTGACACGGCGCTGCGGGCGCGCCTGGCCCAGCGGTTGGTACGGCTGGCCGGCCGTACCCTCACCGTGGTGCCCGGCGCGGAGAAGACGCTCACCGACCGCGAGGTCTGGTGGGCGGGCCACGAGGGCAAGCTCTTCCCCGACCTCGACATCGAGCAGATCTCCCATGAGCCGGACGCCGCCGCCTACCTCACCGAGCTGGTACGCCAGGCACCGGGCCAGATCGACGTCGTCGCGATCGGCCCGCTGACCAACATCGCGAACGCCATCCAGGCCGACCCGGAGTTCGCGGCGAACGTCGGGCACCTGTGGATCATGGGCGGGCGCTTCGACTCCGCGAAGCCGGAGCACAACTTCAAGTGCGACCCCGAGGCCGCGAAGATCGTGTTCGACTCCGGCGCCCCGATCACCGTGACCGGGCTGGAGATCACCACGACCGTGCGGCTGGACGCCGGCGACGTGGCCAGGATCGCTGAGGCAGGCGAGTTCGGGCAGGCGCTGAAGGCGGAGATCGAGCAGTGGTGGCGGTTCTGGAACGAGGAGTGGAACAGCCCGCACGACCCGATCACGGTGCTGACCCTGCTGGCGCCCGATCTGTTCGGGTTCACGCCGGAGGGCCACGTGGCGATCGGTCCCGATGGCGGGAGCGTGTTCACGGAAGGCGCGGGCCGCACGAGGATCACGGTGGCGGCGCGCGCGGACGAGGTCGCCGCGCAGATCGTCGCCAGGACCGTGGCGGCGGATCACGCCACCTAAGGCGTCCGCCGGTCCTGGCAGCCGCACGAGCCGCGGACCACGAGCTCGGCGGGGTAGATCTTCGTCACCGGCTGGTGGGCGCCCTGCTCGACCCCGGCGATCAGCGTCTCCGTGGCGAAGCGGGCCATCTCGTCGATCGGCTGCCTGATCGTCGTCAGGCCCGGCACGGTGAACGCCGACTCGCGTGCCCCGTCGAACCCGACGATCGCCAGGTCACCGGGCACCCGCAGGCCCAGGTCGGCGGCGGCGCGCATGGCGCCGATCGCCTGATGGTCAGTGGTGGCGAACACCGCGGTCGGCCGCTCGGCCAGCAGCTCGACGGCGGCCGAATAGCCGCCCTCCATGCTGAGCGGGCCCAGCGCGACCAGTGAGCTGTCGAGCCCGGCCTCGGCCAGCCCCCTGCGCCACCCTGCCAGCCGCAGCTCGACGGCCGCGATGTCCAGCGGCCCCCCGATGAACGCGAGCCGGGTGTGGCCGTGCCCCGCCAGGTGCGCGGCCGCGAGCCGGCCGCCCTCCTCATCGTCCACGGCCAGCCTGGAGAAGAAGGGGGGCGCCTCGTGGTCGATCGTCACGACCGGGATGCCGCCCTCCATCTCCTTGACCTGCTGGGGCGACGGGCGCACCCGCATCAGCACCAGGCCGTCGACCTGCCGCTCCATGAACGAGCGCACGTAGCCCTCGGCGCGTGCGGGATCCTCGGCCGAGTTGCCGAGCAGGACGGAGTAGCCGCGCTCCCAGGCCACGTCCTCGCAGGATCTGGTGAACTCGCCGAAGAACGGGCTCTTGCCGCCCGCGCTGTCGGAGGCGATGACGCCGATCGTCCAGGTCCGCCGCGCGCGCAAGGACCTGGCCACGGCGTTGGGACGGTAGCCCAGCTCCTCGACGGCCGCCAGCACCCGGCTCCGGGTCGCCGCGGACACCGGCTTGGGGCCGTTGTTCATCACATAGCTGACCACGGCGGGCGAGGTCCCGGCCAGGCGCGCCACGTCGTTACGGGTTACCACGATCACACCACTTTACCGCCCGGTACACGCCTCTGAGCGCCGCCCCGGGGAGGGGTGCCGCCGGCGACGCTCGCGTCGCCGGCGGCCGGGACGGCACGTCTGTCAGGCGCGATCGGCGGCGATGAGCAGGTACTGGAAGCTGCCGTTCTTGTAGGCGTCGAGGAAGGGCTGTTCGATGCCGGTGGCCAGGGCGGTCTGGGCGCGGAGTTCCCAGTAGGGGATCGTCGCGGGCGTGAGGTCCACGACGCTGATGGGGACGAGGCGGTTGGCCGCCATTTCCTTGAAGTACGTGCTGCGCGGATGGATGTCGCAGATGTAGTGCGCGTTGATCTGGCTGATGGCCCGGGACGGCAGGCCGTAGGCGTCGTTGTAACAGCCGGTGATGCACACGTATCGGCCACCGCGGCTCAGCAGCCGGGCGTGTTCGGCGAACAGCAGCGAGAGCTCGACGTACATGGTGCTCTCGTTGTTCCAGATCGCCTGGAACGTTCCAGACTCGAAGCCGGTGTCGAGCATGTTGCGGAAGTGGAAGCGCACCTTGTCGGCCACGCCACGCTTCCTGGCCTGCTCGTTGGCGAAGGCGACCTGCGACTCAGAAATGGAGACGCCGTCCACGTGGCAGCCGAACCGCAGGTTGGCGACGATGCTGGAGCCGCCTCTGCCCGAGCCCGCGTCCATGACCCGGTGGTGGGGTTGGAGCGGGCCGAGCCGGCTCATGAGGAAGTCAGCCTGCGCCGATTCGAGCCGGTGGAGCTCCTTGATCACGCGTTCGTCCCGGGTCTCCGCGGGGCCGTCCAGGACCGTCCAGTCGACCTCGCCGATGCCGTAGTGATGGTGGTAGATGCCGTCCACTTCGCCCAGCCGGAGGTTGACCGGGTTCTGCTCGGTGTTCCAGTAATCGGCGACGGATCGCTGGTAGAGGCTGCTGAGAACGGAGGAGTCCTGCGTAGCGGTCACCTGAGGGATTCCCTTCTTCAATGAACTGTCGGGGGTGCGGTCAAGACTGATAGCGGCTGGTGGAGCCGTGCCATTCGAGGCAGCCGGCCATCCACGCCTGCGCGCCGCGCAGGAACCGGTGGAGCTCGGGAGACCGGAGGGCAATGAGCGCGCGATGGCTGGATTCGAAGCCCTTGACGAGATCGTTGTGGAGGGCGACCGCGCGTTCGGTCGCCTCGCGGATGGAACACTTCTCCTCGGCCGCGATGAGCAGGATCACGTTGGAGTCGGGGAGTTCGTCCGCGGCCTCCTTCTCGACGGAATACAAGTCGTTGACGAGGACGCTGGCGGTGCCCGCCTGCATGAGCGCGGTGTGGAAGCGCCGCATGAAGAACAGGTCGGCGGGCAGGTTGTAACCGCCCACGATGTCGATCAGCGTCATGGAGGTGTAGAAGCTGTCGTGCTGACGTGCCGCGAGGTAGCGCCAGACCGGCGGCGGCGTCTCCAGGTAGCGCCAAGCCGCGTAGGCGGCCCAGCTCACGTACATCTGGGAAGTGATGTTGCAGACGCGCCCGATCTGTGACGAGCTGGCGTGGCGGGAGATGTGGCTGATGCTCGACCTCAGCGAGACCAGGACGGGGTCGGCCTGGATCGCCTCCTCGAGCTGGCGGGTGTAGTCGCCCGCGGGCGGCGGCGGGTCCATGGCGGAGGTCACCAGGGCCAGCCGCGGTGGCAGCTCGGTCGGCGTCGCGCCCAGGTCGCTCTCGTCGGCGTAGTAGTCGTCGGCCGCCCACCAGGCGGCGTTCGTCTGCGCCGCGATCAGCAGCATGTCGGGATCGTCGGCGTCGGGGTGCGTGAGCATGGCCAGCCGGCCGTAGCCCGTGTCGCTGAACTCTTTCATCCGGCCCTCGTGGAGCCCGATCCGCTCCGCCCACGCCACCAGGCGCCGGTTGACCTCGTCGCCCAGGTCCTCGTTGACGCGTACGGTCTCGGGGCAGTACAGCGGGGGATACGACCCGTCGCCCCACTCCCGCTCCTGGTAGGCGAGCGGCTCAAGGTCGTACGTGAGCATGGTGCTCGAAAGGGTCAGCCGCGGCTGCGGGGGTTCGTGCCCGTCGTGCTCGCAGACCCTGGGCGGGGGCCACTGGTCCGGGGACGGGACACGCAGCGCCGAGGTGCCCAGGCCGGTGGGACCGGCCACCATCCGGGCCAGTGAGTCCGCTTCGGCGGGCTTCTCAGGTATGGCCTGGACCCGCGCTTCGGCGGCTCGGCGGACGGAGGGGCCGGCCGGCAGTGTGATGGCGGCCGGAGGTTCTGCGGTGTCGTCTGCGGGCATGCGGCCCTCTTCCTAGGATCGTCAGGAGCGGGGGGCGGCGATGTTGGCGTTCTCCAGGATCCCGATCGCGTCGGGCACCAGGATCGCCGTCGAGTAATAGGCGCTGACCAGGTAGGACATCACCGCCTGGCTGTTGATCCCCATGAAGCGGACGTTCAGGCCTGGCTCGTACTCCTCGGGGAGGCCGACCTGGTGCAGGCCGACCACTCCCTGGTCCTCCTCGCCGGTGCGCATGGCGATGATCGAGCTGGTGTGCCCGTCGGTGATCGGGATCTTGCCGCACGGGAAGATCGGGATTCCGCGCCAGGCCGGGATCTCGTGGCCGTTGACGTTGGCGCTGCCCACGGTCAGGCCGCGCTTGTTGCATTCGCGGAAGAAGGCCGCGATCGCCTTGGGATGCGCGAGCAGCAGGCGGGTCTTGCGGCGCATGCTGATCAGGTCGTCCAGATCGTCGGGGGTCGGGGGACCGGACCAGGTGTTGATCCGCTGGCTGTAGTCGGCGTTGTGCAGCAGCCCGAACTCGCGGTTGTTGAGCAGCTCCCACTCCTGGCGTTCGCGGATCTCGTGGATCGTCAGGCGGAGCTGCTCCTCGAACTGGTTCATCGGCTCGTTGTAGAGGTCGGCCACGCGGGTGTGGACCCGCAGGACGGTCTGCGAGACGCTCAGGGGGTATTCGCGAGGGTGGAGCTCGTAGTCCACGAAGGTGCCGCCGATGTCCGGCTCGCCGACGTGCCCGGCGGCCACGTGGACCGCCGCCTCGCCGCGTTTGTTGACCGGTTTGCGGGTGCCCTCCAGGTAACGCTGGATGTGCTCCCGCAGAGCGGGCGATTGGTCGAGCAGCCGCTGGAACTCCCGACGCGGCGACACCATGACCGTCCCGGCGGTGGTGGCCTGGATGGAGCACGGCCACCGGGCATCGTCCTGGGCGAAGACTTCGTCGCCGAACTGGTCACCGTCCGCGATGACCCCGAGCACCACCGTGCCGCCGTACTGGCCGGTGGACAGCCGGTTGAGCCGGCCGTGGGCGATGACGAAGGTCTCGGTGACCGGCGTCCCGGCCTCGACGATGACCTCCCCGGCCTGGAACCGCCGCGCCGTGAACGTCGAGGCGAGCGCGCTCAGCACGTCGAGGTCGCCGAACCCGCGCAGGGCGGGCAGCTCCGTGAGCGTCTCCGAGATGATCCACACGTCGTCGGCGCCGTTCTGCACCACGCTGACCCGGCCACGTCCCACCGCGTGGGTCAGGCGGCGGTTGACCCGATAGGTGCCCCCGGCCACGTCCACCCACGGAAGCATGCGCAGCAGCCAGCGGGAGGTGATGGCCTGCATCTGCGGACGGGTCTTGGTGGTGGTGGCCAGGTTGCGCGCGGCCCGGGTGTCCAGGCTCAGCCGGTGTTCCGCTTGCTCGGGGGGCATGTTTCCTCGCACTCTCTTATCGTGGAATGAAACCCGTCGGCTCAGCTGGCCGATTTCGGCGGCTTTGAGAGTACGGGTGGGAAATCTCTTCCGGAGAGCATCAGATCGACGCGGGTAATTCCTCGGTCGTGGTACCGCGGAATGTGAGCGGCTCTGTCATCGAATTCTTGGTCGCCTTCACGCTGGTGGTCCGGTCGAGGCGTCTTCGATGCTAAAGGCCATTCCGCAGCCAATCAATGGCCCTCTCTGGCTGTTCGACCATCCAAGTACGTCTGATTTAACCGATAATTCGTGAACTACCGGCGGAAAAAGCAGAGGACCCGGTCCGCACCAAAAGTCAGGTGCGGACCGGGTCCTCCTTATGAAATCAGACCGTCTCGACCCTGAACGTGGTCTGGTAGGTGTGCGACTCCTGAGCCCCCAGCCAGATCATGCTGCCGTCCTCCCGGGCCGCCGCGTCGCCGCCCACGTGGTGGGTGGACGGCTCCAGGCCGATCGCGTAGTTCCCGGAGCGCAGGTTCAGCCACTCGAAGAAGCACGGGAACTGCGCCGCCCGAAACTCCACGCTGACCGCCATGCCCAGCCGCTCGTTGACCACCGCGACCCGGTGCAGGCCCTCGGCGCCGGGGTTCAGCGCGTGCTCGTACACCTGCTCCACGAAGCCCGGCACCGGCCCCGGCAGCGTCAGGTGGTCGGCCCCTTGCTCGGCGACGCTGTCGCTCTGCCAGAGGGTCTCGCGGATGTCCGCCTCGAACCGGGCGCCCTCGTCGAGCAGCGGCCAGCCGAGGTTGATGTGGTACAGGAACATGTGCGGCGTCGGCTCGAACCCGGCGTTGGTCACGGTGTCGCTCAGCCGGATCTCGTCCCCGCCCAGGTCGGCCTCGATGCGGCGGGTCAGGGTCAGGTTCTCGCCGAAGACCGCCGCCTGCCGTACCTCTCCCTCGGCCCACAGGACGCAGCGGTCGCCGTCCCAGCGCTCGCCGTAGCCGGTCAGCCGGGCGGGCAGGTTGCCCGCGCGACCGTGCAGGCCGTGCCGTACGGACTGGCGGGGCGGGTAGCGGTAGGTGTCGGCGGGGACCTCGCCGCCGAACAGCGTGTGGTCGAGGCCGCCGGTGACCATGAGCCCGGAGAACGAGCGCAGCCAGGACAGGCCGTCCTCGTCGTTGTTCTCGTGCAGCCCCGGATGGCGGAAGCCGGTGGGGGAGCGCCAGCCGAAGGACCGTCCGGCGTGCTCGGCCGCGCCGATGTCCATGCACCGGTCGACCAGCACGTCGAAGGCCAGCCCCGAGCCGGTGCGGAACTCCAGCGTCCGGATGCCGCGTTCGGCGCCGTCGCCGAGCGTCACCAGGCGCACCCCGCCCATCGCGGCCGGGTCGCCGGTGAGCTCCGCCAGTTGCCTGCGGGTCGGCGTCATGCCATCACCCACCCTCCGTTGACTTCGATGGTCTGGCCGGTGACGAAGGACGCGTCGGGGCCGGCCAGGAAGGACACCACGGCGGCCAGCTCCTCCGGCCGGCCGCGCCGCTGGAGCGCCTGCCGTTCGAGGACGAACCGGTTGTACGCCTCGGGATCCGGATGGATCTCCTCGGCGGCCGTGGGGAACGCGCCGGGCGAGACGCAGTTGACGCGGATCTCGCGCGGCCCGAGCTCGCGGGCCAGAGCCCTGGTCAGGGCGGTGGCGGCGCCCTTGGTGGCGACGTAGGCGGCCAGGTCGGGCCAGCCGCCGTGCATGGTGATCGACGCGATGTTGATGATCGCGCCGGCGCCCAGCGAGGTCATCTGCCTGGCCGCGTGCTGGGCCGCCAGCCAGTAGGCGCGCTGGTTGACCGCGTGCACGTCGTCGTACTCGGCCAGCGGCACCTCCAGGAAGGGCCTGCTGGGATAGATGGCCGCGTTGTTGACCAGGACGCCGACCGGCCCGAGCGCGGCGGCCGTACGGGTGAAGGCGTCCTCGATGGCGGCCGGGTCGCGCAGGTCGGCCGCCAGGTTGAGCGCGCCGTCGAGCGAGCCGGCGTCGAGGTCGAGCGCCGCCACCTGGTGGCCGTCGGCCGTCAGGCGGCGCACGATCGCCTGGCCGAGCGCGCCGGCCGCGCCGGTTACCAGCGCCGTGGTCATGTCCACTCCCTGTGCAGGTCGTCGAGCAGGTCTCTGGCCGGTCGGCGGGCGGTCAGCCCGTCGCGGAGCAGCGCGGAGGTCCGCTCCTGCTTGCCGATGTAGCCGGGGAAGCGCGGCCGGATCCAGGCCGCCTCCACGGTGTCGCGGGTGTCGCGGTAGAAGCCCGAGGCGTCCCAGGCGGAGCGGGCGGCGGGCTGGCCGCCGGTGGCGGGGAACAGCCCGGTCTGCACCGGCTCCGACAGCAACCGGCGCAGGTGGGCTCGTACGGCGTCCTTGGTCCCGCCGTCGCGCACCCGGCTCTTGGAGACCGCCAGCCCGGTGCCGCCGAGCACGCTCCCCGGCGCCCGGCCGGGCCAGGCGGGGGCGTCGGCGAAGGCCAGCGGGTAGGTGGCGTACCCGTACACCAGCGGGCAGAGGTCGGGCCCGCCCGCCGCCATGGCGTCGAGGACGCCGATCGGGTTGCGCAGGGAGACCTCGGGGTCGGCCAGCGCGAGCAGTTCGGCCATGAGCTCCAGCGCCCGCAGTCCCGCCTCGCGGTCGAGGAAGTCGCCCGAGCACAACGCGCAGAACATCAGGAAGGCGTGCGGACCGCCCAGGCACAGCGTCAGCCGCCCGCCCTTCCGCGCGAACTCCACCGTCTCTGGCCAGGTCTCCGGGATGTGCGTGCCCGGCCAGGCGGCGGCCACCTGTGCGGCCGCGTCGAGCGGCAGCGCCCACTGGCGCCCGTCCAGGTGGTAGCTCTCGTAGGAGCGGCCGACGGTACGGGCCCGGAAATCGGCCAGCTCGGGCGGCGCGAACAGCTCGTCCATCGGCACCAGCGAGTCCAGCGCCGCGCCCAGTCCGGGATGGTCGATCACCAGCACGTCGTACGACGCGCTGAGGGTGGCGATCGGCTCGGACTCGAAGCCTTCGAGCGGCTGCCGGTCCCACTCGATCGGCTCGGGCACGTCGCCGTACGGGTTCGGCCCGGCCAGGTCGAGACGGGTGAGCTCGTCGAGCGGGGCGTGGCCGCGGGGGTGGTCCCAGGTCAGTCCGCGCACGCCAGTACGCCCTTCTCCACCAGCTCGGCGGCGCGTTCCGCCGGGTAGCCCAGCTCGCCGAGAATCTCCGCGGTGTGCTCGCCCACCAGCGGCGCGCCCCTGCGTACCTGGGGCGGGGCGGCGCTGAGGCCGTACGGGAAGCCGGGCGTGGTGACCGTGCCCTCGGTGCGGTGGTCGTAGGTGACGAACGAGCCGTTGTGCCGGACCTGCGGGTCGGCCACCAGCTCCGCGTAGCCGTACACCGGGCCCGCCCACAGGTCGTGGCGGGCGCAGATGTCCAGCCACTCGGCGGTCGTGCGCTCGGGCAGCCGCCGGGCGACGGTCGAGGTGATCTCGTCGCGCTGGGTGTGGCCGTCCATGTCGGCCAGCTCGGGCAGGTCGAGCGCGACGGCCAGCCCGTCGAGCCTGGGCATGCCGAGCGCGAGATAGCCGTCCTTGGTGGCGAACACCCCGTACGGCGCGCGGATGTAGGTGTGGCCGTGCGGCTCGCGCCCGCGCCGCTGCGGGACCCCGCCGACGGTGAAGACCGACAGCTCCTGCATCTGTACGGCGATGGCCGCGTCGAGCATGTTGACGCTCACCCGCTGGCCCTCGCCGGTGCGCTCGCGGTGCAGCAGCGCGGCCAGGGCGCCCTCGAAGGCGCTGTAGGCGGTGATCGCGTCGATCGCGTAGGTGCCCGCGGGCGCCGGGGGGTCGCCGTCGCGGCCGGTGCTGAGCATGGCGCCGCTCATGGCCTGGAGCAGCAGGTCCTGTCCCGGCCGCGTCACGTACGGGCCGCTCTCGCCGTACCCGGACATGGAGACGTAGACGACGCGCGGATTGAGCCCGCTGATGGTGTCGTAATCCATGCCGAGGCGCTCGGCGACGCCGGGCCGGTAGTTCTGCAGGAACACGTCCGCCGTCGCGGCGAGCCGGTGGACGATGTCGCGGCCCTCGTCCGACTTGAGGTTCACCGCCAGGCTGCGCTTGTTGCGGTTGAGGGACAGGAACGAGGCGTTGACCTGGTTGCCCGTGGCGCCGCCCGCGGGGGCGTGGCGCTGCCACTCGCCGGTCACCGGCTCCACCTTGATCACGTCCGCGCCCAGGTCGCCCAGGCGCATGGCGGCCAGCGGGCCCGCCATGGCGATGGACAGGTCGACCACGCGGTAACCGTCGAGTACGCCCATCAGCGCCCCTCGAAGACCGGCTCGCGGCGGGCGGCGAACGCGGCCCGGCCCTCGGCCGCGTCGGCGGTGGCCATGCAGACGGTCTGCAGGTCGCGCTCATACTGGATGGCCTGGTCGAGCGGCATGGTGTAGGCCGCCTTGAGGTTGGCCTTGGCCGTCTGGGCGGCGATCGGCGGCCGGGCGGCGATCTTCCCGGCCAGCTCTCGTACGGCCGGCAGCAGCTCGTCGGGAGGTACCACCTCG
Source organism: Nonomuraea sp. NPDC052129 (assembly GCF_040680095.1). Lineage (NCBI taxonomy): Bacteria > Bacillati > Actinomycetota > Actinomycetes > Streptosporangiales > Streptosporangiaceae > Nonomuraea > Nonomuraea sp. NPDC052129. The sequence continues at coordinate 240,163 of NZ_JBFAVX010000002.1, forward strand.
GTGACGAGTCCCCAGTCCTTGGCCCGCGCGGCGTCGATCGGGTCGCCGGTGAGCAGCATGGTGGCCGCGTTGCCGGGGCCGACGGAGTGGGCGAGCAGGGCGGACTGGCCGCTGCCGCCGATCCAGCCGAGCTTGATCTCGGGCGCGGCGAACGTGGCGGTGGTGGCCGCCAGCCGGATGTCGCAGGCCATGGCCAGCTCCAGGCCGCCGCCGTAGGCGTAGCCGTTGACGGCGGCGACGATCGGCTTGCGCAGGGCGCGGACCGCGTCGCCGTAGTCGCCGCGGTTGCGGAACTCCCACGGCGTGGCGTACGCGTCGAGCTCGCGGATGTCGCTGCCCACGCAGAAGGAGCGCTCCCCGGCGCCGGTGAGCACGGCCACCCGGATGGCGGGGTCGGCGTCCACGCGGTCGAGGCAGGCGCGCAGCGCATCGGCCATCTCGGGGGTGATGGCGTTGAGTTTGGCGGGTCTGTTCAGGGTGATGACGGCCACCGGGCCGGCCACGTCGAGCAGGACGTCCATGGATTCCCTCAGCAGTGGAGCGCGTCGGCGCGGGCGACCTCGACCACCTCGCGCATGGCCTCCTCGGCCTTGCGGTGATGGCGGCGCCGGATCGCCACGGCAACGCGCTCGTGGTTGGGCAGCGTTTCCTTGTTGTGCGCGACCGATCGGGTGTGCACCTGCCGTACCGAGCGCAGGGCGATGCTGATCATGTCGTAGATGTAGAGCAGCAGGTCATTGTCGGCGGCGCCGAACACGGCCCGGTGGAAGGCCAGGTCGGCGTCGATGAAGGGGTCGGGGTCGTCGGCCGTGGCGTGCAGCGCGGCCAGGGCCTCGTCGATGCGCTGGATGGCCGCCGCGTCCGCCCGCTCGGCCGCCACCCGGGCCGCCCCGGGCTCCAGCGCGACGCGCAGGTCGGCCAGCACCCGGATGTCCCCGGCCTGGGCGTCGGCGCCGAACCGCCAGCTCAGCACGTCGGCGTCGAGCAGGCTCCAGGACTCGCGCGGCCGGACGCGGGTCCCGGCGCTCCTCCTGGTCTCCAGCAGGCCCTTGCCGGCCAGCACCTTCACGCCTTCCCGTACGGCCGAGCGGCCCACGCCGAGCTCGTTGACCAGTTGCTCCTCGATCGGGATGGGCGTGCCGGGCACCAGCGAACCGTCGACGATCCGGGCACCCAGGGCGTGCACGACGTGAGCATGCCGAGCCGTGTCCGGGTAAGGATCAGTTGCCACGGTTTCCTCCGTATTCGGATGTTTGGCACAGTATCGGGACGGTCGGTTTTTTCATAGACTTTCATCTGATGAAGTTCGGGCTTCATCAGATGAAGCTGGGAGTGTCATGCACATCGTACGGTTTGTCAGCCCGCTGACCAGCACGGACGCGGTCGGCGTCGATGGCGGCGACCAGGTGACGCAGCTGGACGGGGTCACCACCGTCGGAGAGCTGCTCCGCCTGCCCGTCGCGGAGCTGCGCGAGCGGTGCGCCGCCGCGGCCGGCCCGCAGCACCCGTCCGCGTCCGTGCGCAGGCTCGCGCCCGTGGACGGGCTGATGGAGGTGTGGGCCGCGGGCGTCACCTACCGGCGCTCGCGCGAGGCGCGGGTGACCGAGAGCGAGCGGGCGGCCGACGTGTACGAACTCGTCTACGACGCCGAACGGCCTGAGCTGTTCTTCAAGTCGGTCGCCTGGAAGGTGTCGGGGGACGGCGGCCGGATCGCCGTGCGCGCCGATTCGGAGATCGACGTGCCGGAGCCGGAGCTGGGCCTGGTGCTGAACTCCGCGGGCGAGATCGCAGGCTACACGGTGGTCGACGACGTGAGCTCGCGCACGATCGAGGGGGTCAACCCGCTGTACCTGCCGCAGGCCAAGATCTACCTGGGCGCGTGCGCGGTCGGCCCGGCGATCCGGCCCGTCTGGGAGGTGGCCGACCCGTACGCGCTGGACATCACGCTGACCATCGCCAGGGCGGGGGAGACGGTGTGGGACGGCAAGGCGTCCACCTCGGAGCTGCACCGGCGCCTGGACGACCTGGCCGGCTACCTGTTCCGCGCCGACGCCTTCCCCGACGGGGCCGTGCTCTCCACCGGCACCAGCCTGGTGCCTGACCTGCCGTTCACGTTGCGCGACGGTGACACGGTGACCATCGGCATCGCCGAGATCGGCACGCTGACCAGCACCGTGGTGCACGGCCTGGCCGCCATGGGCTGAGACGGGCTTGTTCGCCGTCAAGCGCTGAGACCGGCACGACCAGGGCCGGGCACCGTCTCCGGTGCCCGGCCCGTCGTGATTACGGCCCGTCGTGATTACGGCCCGCAGGGCGGCGTGAAGATGCGCAGGATTCCCTGGCGTACGCCCCAGCCTCCGGAAGGCTGGCCGCAGCCCCTCCAGAACTGGCCGACGAGCTTGTCGTTCCCGTCGAAGTAGTCCATGACAAGCAGGACGTCGCCTCCGCCCGGCGGGGTCGAGATGAAGGTCGTCGGCTCGGGCACGGGAGCCGAGGCCGACGCGGTGCTCGCCGGTAGCAGCGTGAGCGCGGCGGCGACGGCGGCTGCCACGAGGACGGCCAGCATCCATGCCAGGACGAAGCCGAAGCCGACGCCGCGCGGGCGGCTGGATCTGATCATAGAGACGTCCCTTCCTGTGAGTTGTCCAAAAGGAGGGCGTTCCATCGCGTTCCTTGACGGGACATCAGCCTGGGCTGCTTCCTTCAGCGGCCCTACTGAGGCTGGGCCACTTTCTCGAGCGGCACTGCTGACGCTGGGCCCACAAAACCGTAAGGGTGCGGTTCCGCGTGATCGGAACCGCACCCTTACGTGGCCGAGGTGCCCCTCCGGCCCGTGCGGACTCAGCCGCTCATGGCGACCGCGTCGGCCTCGGCCTTGGCCTTGGCCGCCTGCGGCGTTGCGGCCCCGCGCAGCGGGACCTGGCGGATGAACAGGGCGGCCACGATGCCGATGGCGGCCACGACCGCGCCCCAGGTGAACAGGGCGGTGATGCCGTTGGTGACCGCCTGCTGGAACAGGTCCTGGACCGCCTCGGGCAGGCGGCGCAGTAGCTGCGGGGTCATCGAGGAGGCCTGGGCGGCGACCGCGGGAGTGCCGATGAGGGTGTCGGTCAGGTGGTTGGCGTAGACGGCACCGAGCAACGAGACTCCGAGCGAGCTGCCCATGTTGCGGAGGAAGGTCGACACGCCGGTGCCCGCGCCCATGTCACGCAGCGCGAGGCTGTTCTGCGCGATCAGGGTGCTGGTCTGCATCAGCGCGCCCATGCCGGCGCCGAGCACCACCATGTAGAGGGCGGTCACCGTGGTGGAGGTGGCGACGTCCATGGTGGCGAACAGCGCCAGGCCAATGGTGACCAGGACGGCGCCGACGATCGGCACCGACTTGTAGTGCCCGGTCTTGCTGATCAGCTGGCCGGCGGCCAGACTGACGGCCATCGAGGCGATCATCATCGGCATCAGCAGCAGGCCGCTGTTGGTGGCCGAGGAGCCCTGGACGAACTGCTGGAACTGCGGCAGGAAGCCCATCGCGCCGAACATCGCGAACCCCGAGATGAAGGCGACCGCGCCGGACAGCGAGAAGTTGAGGCTCTTGAAGACCCGCAGCGGCATGATCGGCTCGGCCACGCGCCGCTCGACGAAGATGAAGGCGACGAACGTGACCACGGCCAGGGCGATCAGCCCGAGGATCTGGCCGGAGCCCCACTCGTACTGGGTGCCGCCCCAGCTGGTGACGAGCACCAGCGCGGTGATCCAGATCGTCAGCAGGCCGGTGCCCCACCAGTCGATCACGGCCTTGCCGGTGCCCTTGGGCAGCTTGGCCAGGGTGATCCAGCACAGGACCAGGGTGACCGCGCCGAGCGGCAGGTTGACGTAGAAGGCCCAGCGCCAGCTCAGGTTGTCGGTGATGAAACCGCCGATGAGCGGGCCGCCGATCATCGCGACCGGCATGACGGCCATCATGACGCCCTGGTACTTGCTGCGGTCGCGCGGCGGGATCATCTCGCCGATGATCGACAGAACGCCGACCATCAGTCCGCCCGCGCCCAGCCCTTGGATGGCGCGGAAGGCGACCAGCTGTGCCATATCCTGGGACGCGCCGCACAGCACCGAGCCGAGCAGGAAGATCGCCACTGCGGTGGTGAAGATGATGCGGCGGCCGTAGAGGTCGCCTAGCTTGCCCCAGATCGGCGTGGCCACGGTGGAGGCCAGGACGTAGCCGGTGGTCACCCATGCCAGGTGCTCGAGGCCGCCCAGCTCGCCCACGATCGTGGGAATCGCCGGGGCGACGATCATGTTGTCCAGCATCGCCAGCAGCATGGCGACGACCAGGCCGCTCATGGTCACCATGATCTGGCGGTGGCTGAACCCTAATCCGACCTGCTCTTCCGCTCCCGAGGCGGTGTCCGCGCTGTCCTTGGCCATTACGTGCGCTCCTGTCGATCCATAGAACTTACTTGTCGGTCGGCAAGCGTACTTGCTAACCGACCGGTAGGCAAATAGGCTGTGTAACAGTTTTGGAGCAAGAGGGAAGAGCCATGACCAAGACGGAGTCGGCGCCGGGTGCGCGGCGCAAGGGCAGCCAGACGCGAGCCGAGATCCAGGAGGCCGCGCTGACCCTGTTCACCGAGCACGGCTACGACGCCACCTCTATGCGCGAGATCGCCGAGCAACTGGGCATCACCAAGGCGGCGCTCTACTACCACTTCGACAGCAAAGAGGCCGTCATCGTCAGCCTCTTCACCGACCACATGCGGGCGATGGACGAGCTGCTCGACTGGGCGGCCGGGCAGCCGCACTCCCCGGAGCTGGCCGCCGAGCTGCTGAGCCGGTGGCTCACGATGAGCAGCCGGCAAGGGGTGCGGAACATGCGATTCGCCGTCGCCAACCACACCGCGCTGAAGACGGCCATGCCGACGGGTCAGAGCAGCCCGCTGGAGCGGACCGACCGGGCCACCCGGCTCATCCTGGGGCCCGGAGCCTCAGTGCAGGATCAGCTCAGCGTCCGGCTGGCCCTGCTCAGCGTGCACAGCGCCGTACTGGCCGCCCAGGGCACCGAGGCGACGAACGACGACATCGTCACCGCCGCGATGCGCACGGCGACACTCCTGGTCAGCCACCTGTTCCCCGACCTGCCTCTCCTCAGCCTCAGGGGACCGGAACCGCTGGCGGAGTGACCGGGGCCTCAAGGGACCGGAACCGCCCGCAGAATGACCGGGCCGAGGAGCGGGTTCAGTTCGTCGGCCTGCGACTGTCCGGCCGGGGTGAGCACGTCCACGGCCTTGGGCACGCCGCCCGGGTCGACGGAGCACAGGGGAGCGGTCCCGCCGGGGGCGCACACGCCGAACTGGTACGGCTGGGGAGTGGCGGTGAATCCCCTGGCCTGGTCGGCGCTGAACCCGTCCTGACCGGCGAGCACGACCGCGAACCGCCAGCCGGGCCCCGGCGTGCCGAAGTCCGCCTTAGGCAGGGCGATCGTGATCGTGCGGGTGGTGCCGGAGCCGCGGACGGCGGCCCCGGACCGGGCGGCGCCGGCGGCCGTCACCCAGACCGGGGCGGCGAAGCCCTGCGCCTCGACCCGCTGCGACCAGGCGTCCTGCTCGGCGATGCGGTAGTTGCGCTGCGGGAACGCCGGATCAGTTGAGCGCGCGGTCACGGCCGGGTCCTGTACGTAGACGTCGAGCAGCTGGGCGCCGATCTGGCTGCCGAAGGTGGGAGTGAGGTCGGCGATCTCGGCGCGCAGGTAGACGGTGCTCGCATCCGTGATCACCTGGAACCTGCGCAGGTCGAAGGCGCCCGCGTGGAAGTCGGCGGCCGTCGGGTAGGCGTAGGTCCCCGGCCCGTCGTCGTCGCCGTCGGGGTCGGTGACGTCGAGCACGGTGGTGGCGCCGGTGATGTCGCCGACGATCGACCGCCGGGCGTACCCGGTGCGGCCGTCGGAGGTTGTCGCGGCTACGGCGCGGTTGTCAGGGGTCATGGCGGTCACGGTGTGGCCGTCGGGGGTCGTGGCGGTCACAGTGAGCACGACCTCGCCGAACGAGACCGGCGCCTGGGCGGTGAAGCGGCCGTCGGCGCCGGCCCGTACCGAGACGACCTTGGTGGCGGCGCCGATGTCGATGGGCGTGGCCGCGACGTCTACGCGCGCGCCGGGCGCGGTGGTCCCTTCGACCGTGACCGACGTGCCGGCGGCCGTGCTCCCTTCCGCCGGGGCGGTGACGGTGAGCGGTGCCATGCCGGGCGTGCCGTGGGCGGCGTAGCGACGGCGTACGATCTCGGGCTGTTCAGCTGGGCGGCCCGCCGCGAGAGAGAGGACCAGCCGCACCTCCTGGGCCTGCGCCCACGTCAGCGGGGAGGCCGAGCCGGCGGGCTCGCCGTCGCGGAAGCCGATCGAGGCGGTGGCCGGGTCGGTGCCGTACGGCGCGGCGGCCAGGTCCGGGTTCTCCCACGCCTGCTCGGGGACCAGGCCGGTGCCGGAGGACATGGCCCGCATCGCCGCCAGGAGGGACGCCGCCGTACGCGGGTCGCCGGCCTGCAACGCCTGCTCGGCCCGTTCGCCGGACAGGACCGGCCACAGGTGGCCCGAGCCGGTGTTCGCGGTGGGCCAGGGCCGCCCGGACGGGGCGCAGGAGGTGGGGTCGGGCTCGTAGCAGTCGCCGTAGCCGTCCTCGGTGCCCGCGGTGTCGGAGCCGTAGCGGTACCAGCCCCGGCCGTTCGGCGTCGTACGCCCGATCACTCGGTCCACGACCGGCAGGCTGGCCAGCACGTCGGGGTCGGTGGCGGGCAGAATGCCCAGCCGGGTCAGCTCCAGGAACCCCGCGTCCACCACCCGGCGCTGGTCCTCCGTCGGGCCGCCGTTGCCGAGGTTGTACGGGGCGGCGGCGTCCGGGTCGCCGGTGCGCGACAGGCGCAGGAAGTAGCGGGGGGCGTACGGGCCGGTCGTGGTGACCGTCCAGCCCTTGACCGAGCGGGCGAAGTGGTCGGCGGTGGCCCGGTAGAGCCTGGCCCGGCCCTGGTCGTCGCGGCCGGCGGCGATCTCCCCGGCGGCGACGAGCCCGGCGATCTCGGCCGCGATCGTGGACGGCGAGTAGCCCTGCTGCTCCTCCCAGCGCTCGACGCCGAACGCGGGCCCGTGCGCGACCAGGAAGTCCGCGGCCTGGCAGACGTGTTCCCACAGGTCCGCGCCGATCCCGGCCTGGTGGGCCATCAGGATCGGGTACGCGCTCTCGTCGAGCTGGTCGCCGCCCGAGTCGGGGGCGAGCCGGCCGTTCAGCAGGGAGTTGCGCGGCAGGCGGCCGTCGGGCAGTTGCTGGCGTTCCAGCAGGAAGCGGGCTGTGGCGCGGGCGGTCGCCAGGTCGCCGTCGGTGAGGAAGCCGGTGAACGCCTCGTACAGGTCGCGGGCGAACACCTCGCGATACGACCCGAAATAGACCGCCTTGCCGCCCACCTTCTCGCCCGCGCCGACCGCCTGGCCCCACGGGCTGGCCAGCGAGGCGACGACGGCTCCGGGGAAGGTCTTGTCCTCGCTCGCCTTCAGCACGTTGGCGGACAACCGGTAGGCGTCGGCGAGCGAGGCGGGCGGCTTGCGCAGCCCCGCGTCGTAGGTGGCCCAGCCCGCCTCGTAGCGGGCTCGGGTGGTCTCGAACGGCCGGGCGGCGGCCGCGCCCGCGGTCCGCAACGCGGCGGCCGCCGTACGGCCGAAGCCGAGCGCGAAGGTCACCGCACCCGAGCCGTCCAGGGGCAGCCGGGCGGTGGCGACCACGTTGCCGTCCGGCGCGGTGGTGTTGGGGGTCAGCGTGTGGGCGGAGTCCAGTTGCGCGGCGCCGTCGCTGGGCGTTCCCGCGTAGCCGACGCCCGCCTGGGGCAGCCGCCGCTCGGCGCGCAGCGCCAGGTGGGTGGGTACGGCGTAGTCGCGGGCGGGCGCGGAGGTCTCGGTGTTCGGGTCGGAGATCACCGGGGCGCCGGTCGGGCCGTCCACCACGCCGCTGTCGGCCCCGCCGTTCGGCGCGCCGCCGCCTCCGTTGCCGTTGACGCTCGCGTCCAGGCGTACGTACAGGCGCAGTCCGGCCGGCTGGAGCCGGGTCCTGACCACGACGGCGTCGCTGTCCGGATCGGTGAGATAGGTGGTGGTCAGGCGGTAGCGGCCGGCCTTGCTGGAGGAGGTGATCGTGCAGGTCATGCCGGAGCGGTCGGTGCTCACCTTGTAGGTGGTGTCGCGGGACTGCAACTCGGTGAACGTCGTGCCGTCGGTGACGGCGAACTGCATCGTCTCGACGTTGGTGTTGTCGATGGTCGGCTCGTAGACGTCGGACAGTACGCCGCCCGCGACCGTGTACCAGACCTTGGACGCCCGGCCGGCGGCCGTACCGACGCAGTCCTTGCGTGCCAACCCGAAGTGGGACGCCGCACCCGGCCCGGCCGGAGCGGGACCCCGGGCCATGGCGGGCGCGGCGGGCAGCCCGACCAGCGCGGCGGATACGACGAGGGCAAGTGTGAACCGTCGAACCGTGGCCATGCCGTGCCCCCTCGGGTCCGCCCTTTCGTTGCAGAGAAGACCAGGCCCTGATCCGTGTCAACCCCGACCCGCGGTGAGGCGGCGAAGGCCGTACTCGATCGGGCCGTAACGATGGCTCCGCAGCCACCACCAGCTCAGCCCGAGCAGGAGCGCGTAGATCACCGCGGCCACGCCCATCACGGTGAGCGGCGACAGCTTGCCCGCCAGGGCCAGCCCGTAGCCGGTGAAGATCAGGCAGCAGAGCAGCGACTGCCCGATGTAGTTGGAGGCCGCCACCCGCCCGGCCGGCGACAGCACGCCGATGACGGCGGGAAAGCGCGTGAACACCTGGAGCAGGGTGACCACGTAGGCGGCCGTCAGCAGCACCGAGCCCACGTTGTTCACCGCCAGCGCGACCAGATCCAGCGTGTCCCCGGATGAGGACGACACCCAGGCGAAGAAGACCGCGGCGGGCAGGCCGACGCCGAAGCCCACCCACTGGACGCGCGGCACGAGATGGGCCCAGCGCGCCGGCTCCTCGAACAGCCGTGACCGGCCCGCCGCCAGCCCGAACAGGAACATCGCCAGCGCCATCGGCCCCTGCCCGATCCACACCATCGCGGCCAGCGCCGGGTACGTCTCCACCTGGAACGACAGGAAGCTCAACGGCCCGCCCGTGACCAGCGCCTCCGCCCGCGCCCCGGCCGCCGCGTCGGTCACCGCCGCCGTGCCGGCCGCCGTGCCCGTCGCCGGGTCGAGCAGGGTCAGCCCGGCCAGCAGCAGCCAGATCACCGACATGACGCCGATGATGGCGCAACCGGTGACGACCGCCTTCCTGGGCGAGATGCCGCGCATCGCCAGCAGGATCACCCCGAGCGTGGCGTACAGCGTGAGGATGTCGCCGACCCACAGCAGGAACCCGTGCAGCACCCCGATCACGAAGAGACCGAGGCAGCGCCGCAGCATCCTGGCCTTGACGTCGACCCCGTCGCGCGTCTGGAGCGTGAAGGAGTAGCCGAACAGGAAGGAGAACAGGATGTAGAACTTCGTCAGCACCAGCGTGCTGATGAGGTACGCGACCGGCCCTTCGGTGATGGGCATCGTGCCCGTCCCCACGGAGTAGCCGGGATCGGCGAAGAAGCCGATGTTCGCCACCAGGATGCCCGCCAGCGCGAACCCCCGGACGGCGTCGATCTCGTGCACGCGCCGTGAGCCCGGCGCCTCGGTCAGAGTCATGATCCTGACGCTAGAGACGCCGAGCTCCCCGGCACATCGATCCTTGGCAGCCTCCGGCACCGACCAAAGTCGCAAGGTCCCATCCCAGAGACCTCAGCCCCGACGGACTGTCTTCTTCTGCTCCTCCGGAGGAGGTTTCTCTCCAGAAGGACCCGAGCCGTCAGTTGACGGTCACACTCCGCAGCAGGTTGTCGTACCCGGTGGCCGCCTCCCAGACGTTGTCGTCGGCCAGCCGGATCGAGTACTCCGAGGCGTGCTCCACTTGCTGAGGGACGTGCGGAGCGGCGCGAACTATCAGAATGCTGATGGATGCACCCTCAAAAGCCTATTGGCCGCCTATGGTTCCCGAGGGCGACCATGTGGTCATGACCCAACGCATTCTGATCGCACTGACCAGCCACGCCGCACTGGGCGACACCGGCAGGGACACGGGTTTCTACGTCCCGGAGGCGGCCCATCCGTGGGAGGTCTTCACCGAGGCGGGCTTCGAGGTCGACCTCGTGAGCGTCGCCGGTGGCGAGCCGCCGCGCGACGGGGTGGACTTGGACGATCCCGTCCAGCGGCGCTTCCTCGCCTTGCCGTCGCTCGGCGACACACCTCGGCCGGAGGACGTTGATCCGTCCGGGTATAGCGCGATCCTTTTCGCCGGTGGGCACGGCACGATGTGGGACTTCCCTGACAACCCTGCCTTGGCCGCTCTGACCCGTACCATCTGGGAGAACGGCGGCGTCGTCGCCGCCGTGTGCCACGGCCCGGCCGCCCTGGTCGGCGTGACGCTGTCCGACGGCACGCCGCTGGTGGCGGGGCGCCGGGTGGCGGCCTTCACCGATGCCGAGGAGGCGGCCGTCGGGCTGACCTCGGTGGTTCCCTTCCTGCTCGCCTCCCGCCTGCGCGAACTGGGCGCCGAGCACGTGCCAGGCCCCGACTTCCAGCCGCAGGTGATCCGCGACGGCCGCCTGGTGACGGGCCAGAACCCCGCCTCCGCCATGGGTGTGGCCGAAGCCGTCGTGTCCGCCCTGGCCGACGTCCCCTCAGACACCGGCACGGCACCCGTGAACCCCACGGACATCACCGTGCGGACCAGCGACGGTCCCATGGGTGGATACCTCGCTCGCCCCGCCGGGGACGGTGTTTATCCGGCCGTCATCGTGGCCCACCAACTGTTCGGGCTGACCGAGGACGTGCGCGCGGTCGCGGACCGGATCGCGGGCATGGGGTACGTGGTGCTGGCCCCCGACTACTACCACCGCGCCGACCCGGGAGTGGAACTGCCGGCCACCGACGAGGGCCGCGCGCGCGGGTTCGAACTGATAGCGACGCTGAGCCGTACAGGAGTGCTGGAAGACACCCGCGCGGCCGTCGACTACCTGGCGGCACGCGCCGACACGAGCGGCGCGGTCGGCATGGTGGGCCTGAGCCTGGGCGGCCACCTGGCCTACCTGGCCGCCACCCAACTCGGCTTCCCGATCACCGTGGTCCTGTACGCGGGCTGGCTGACGGGCACCGACATCCCGGTGAGCAGCCCGGAGCCCACGCTCGACCTGACCCCGGGCATCAAGGGCAAGCTGGTGTACATCGTCGGCGACCGCGACCACGCGATCACCGAAGAGCAACGTACGGCGATCGCCGAGCGTCTTCAGGCCGACGGGATCAGGCACGAGATGGTCGTCTTGGCGGGTGCCCCACACGCCTTCCTGGCACAGGAGGACTCGCCGTACCACGCCGAGACCTGGCAGCGCATCGAACGGGCTCTCGCCGACGAACTGGCCTGAGCCGTCCCGAGCCGCAGGAGAACCCTCAAGTAGCATCCGTCGTGCGGGCAGAGCGACATTTCTACTGGTCACGAGGGGTGTAGCGATTGAACAGCGCAAGGGATCCCGAGGCCGAGATCCGGGCACGGCTCCAGGAGCATTGGGCGGCCTCCGAACGCGGCGATGTCGACGCCGAGCATTCGATCTACGCCGCGGACGCGATCCTGGACTACCCGCAGTCGGGCGAGCGCTTCAGAGGCCGGTCGAGGATCCAGGCGCAACGCGGCGGGCACCCGGCCGAACGGCACTTCACCATCCGCCGGATCCTGGGCGGCGGCGACGTCTGGGTGAGTGAGTGTGTGATCACCTATGACGGCGTGCCCACACACTCGCTCAGCGTCATGGAGATCACCGATGGTCTCGTGACGCACGAGACCCAATACTTCGCCGACCCCTTCCCCGCGCCTCCCAGCCGGGCTGCGCTGGCCGAGCCGATCCCGGTCCGCGACCAATAGGAAATGCACGCCCGGCCGCCCACCATCCCGGCCTGGCCGGGCGGGACCACCCCCTCGATCGATCGGCGGTCTCGCTCGGCCAGGCCGCGTAGTCGTCTCCCTGGACGATGGGCGGTTCGCGGGGTCAGGCCGCGACAGGTGAGTACGCGGCCGCGTCCCCCTTCAGCACCGTGCTGGTCCGTCCGTCCACGTCCACCGGGACGTCGCCCGCGATCGTGACCCGGTGCAGGCGGCGCGGTTGGTCGCCGAAGTCGTGCACGACGCGGTGCTGGGTGGCGCGGTTGTCCCAGATGGCCACGTCGCCGGGCGCCCATCGCCAGCGGACGGTGTTCTCCACCTGGGTGACCTGCTCCTGGATCAGCTTGATGACCGAGGCGGAGGTCTGCGCCGACAGCCCGGTCAACCGCTTGGCGAAGTCGCCCAGCAGGATGGCCCGCTCGCCCGTCTCCGGGTGGACGCGCACCACCGGGTGCTCGGTCTCGTAGACGGTGGCGGCGAACACCTCGGCGTACTCGCGGGTCCGCGCGGGATCCTCCGACGTCGCGATGCGTGCGTAGTCGTACTGGTTGGTGTGTACGGCCCGCAGCCGGTCGAGCAGGTCGCGCAGCTCGGCCGGCAGGTACTCGTAGGCGGCCACGGTATTGGCCCACAGCGTGTCGCCGCCCGCCGGGGGAATGGTGATGGCCCGCAGGACCGAGGCGAGCGGCGGCCGGTCGACGAACGTGACGTCGGTGTGCCAGCGGTCGACCTTGTGCCCCTTGCGATAGTCGAGGTCGAGGATGTGCGCGTTGTCGTCGAGGGCGGGCACGGTGGGGTGCGCGGTGGTCAGGTCGCCGAGCAGCCGGGCGAAGGCGACCTGACGCTCCTCGTCCAGGTGGTCCTGGCCGCGGAAGAAGAGCACCTTGTGGGCGAGCAGCGCGAGGCGGATCTCGGCGACGACGTCGGCGGGCAGGTCGCCGCCGAGCCGTACACCGCCGACCTGGGCGCCGATCCGTCCCGCTACGGGGTCGATGTACAGGGTTGACATGGATGTGGTCCTTCCAGGAGATGGGATGTCGGCCGATCAACGGAAGGACGGACAGAGCGCGCTGGCCACGCGGCAGAAGTCCACGTGACCTCGGATGGTGAGAACCATGGGCGTCACAGTTCTCACCGTAGATCGGGGACGCTCCTATAGTCAACACAACAGGTAGGAAATAAGGGTTTTAGTATTTCGCGCAATCCGCGTGTGGGGCTGACGCGAATAAGGGGTGACTTTCTCGGGAGGAAGCGATGCGCGCTATCGAGCCCCTGCGTACGGGTGACCCACGCCGGCTGGGCGTCTATCGGGTGATCGGCCGGATCGGCAGAGGCGGCCAGGGCGAGGTGTACCTCGCGGAAGCGGACGGGCCGGACGGGCCGACCGGGCAGCGTGTCGCCGCGAAACTGCTGAACGCCGGGTCGTGGGACGACGAGCGGGCGCAGCGCATGTTCATGCGCGAGGTGGCCCTGGCCAAACAGGTGGCCCGATTCTGTACGGCCCAGGTGGTGGACGCCGGGATGCTCGGCTGTCAGCCGTACTTGATCAGTGAGTTCATCGACGGGCCCTCCTTGGCCGAACGGGTGGCGAGGGACGGTCCGGTCATCGGGAGCGCGCTGGAGCGGCTCGCGATCGGGACCGCCACCGCCCTGACCGCCATCCACCAGGCCGGCATCGTGCACCGCGACTTCAAGCCGGGAAACGTGCTGATCGGTCCCGACGGTCCACGCGTCATCGATTTCGGCATCGCTCGTGAGGCGGACACCACGGCCACGGCGACCAGTCAGATCATGGGCACGCCCGCGTACATCTCGCCGGAGCAGCTCGCGGGCTCGCCCGCGGGCGCCCCCTCCGACGTCTTCGCCTGGGGTGTGACGATCGCGTTCGCGGCTATGGGGAAGGCGCCGTTCGGGCAGGACTCGATTCCTGCGGTGATCAACCGCGTGCTGAACGATACGCCCGATCTGTCCCCGATCCAGCTGCCGTTGCGCGAACTGGTGGAGCGATGCCTCGCCAAGGACTCGGCGACGCGGCCCACCGCGCAGGAGCTCCTGCTGACGCTGCTCGGGGGTAGGTCGGGCGACCTCAAGGCCGCCGCCGACCTCGCCCCGCCCGCCGCCCTGTCCGCAGCCTCACTTGCCGTCCCGCCTGCAGCCTCGCCTGCCTCCCTGTCCGCCAAGCCGCCCACTGAGTCGCCTGCCGGGTTGTCCGCCGGGCCGCCCACTGAGTCGCCCTCCGGGCCGTCCGCCGAGCCGCCCACTGCGCTGTCAGCCGAGCCGTCCGGTGGGTCGTCCGGGAGTGCCCGGCCGAGGCGTCGCGTGGCGCTTACCGTGGCCGCCGCCCTGCTGGTCGGTGCTGGCGTAGGCGCGGCAGCCGTACGGCCGTGGGCCCCGCGGACGGTGAGCGCGGGCACCCGGACCGGCGCGACCGTCACCACCCACCCCCCGACGCCCGGCCTGACGACGCCCGGCCTGACCACGACCGGCCCGAGCGCGACCAGCCTGACCACAACCAACCTGACCACCACCGGCCTGACCGGGACCAGCCCGGCCATCCCCAGCGCGACAGGCAGTTCGACGGTGCCGGTCGTGGCCGGGTTGCGGCAGAAGGACGCGACGTCCAGAATCCAGCAGGCCGGGCTGACCCCCGGAAAGCTCACCCCGGACTGCTCCACCGCTGGCCCGACCGGCCGCGTCCTGCGCGCCGCCCTACGGCCGGGCACGAGCACGGTCGACCTGGTGATGAGCGCGGCCCGCGCCCGCGTGCCCGACGCGCGCGGCTGGCCGCTCGACGCGGGAAAGGCGGCCGTGGAGAAGGCCGGCTTCACGGTGAAGGTCGGCTACCGGAAGGGACCCGACTGGATCGGCAAGGTGGCGGCCCTGAGCCCGCCCGCCGGAGCGACCGCGTGCACCGGCACAGAGGTGGAGATGTCGATCGGCGTCAAATGATCGGCGGCCGTTGGGCGCGCGGCAGAATTCAGGCATGTGCGTCGAGGAGCTGTCCACGGCCGAGCGCCGGGTGTGGACGGTGGCAGCAGGCTGTTGAAGCCGTTGGTGGCCTCCCAGACGTTCTCGTTGGCCAGCCGGATCGAGTATTCGGACCGGGACGACAGCTGCGGGTCGGGCAGGTCGAGCAGCAGCGCGTAGGTGCCCGCCGACATGCCCGACGGCAGCGTCACGTGGTCGATCGCCGCCGTGCCGCCCGCGAGACAGAGGCGGGGATGGCGTTGACCGGGAAGCGGTACACGGCCTAGGCGGCGGGTGATCTCGGCCAGGCAGTCGCCGCTGTTCCAGCCGCTGATGACGTCGGGGTAGTAGTCGGTGTTCAGGTGCGTTCGTGAACCCGGACGGGTTCGGCCTGGTTACCGAGGACTCTGCCCGGTGGGCGCGCGGGGCCTGAGGAACTTAAGAATTTCGCCGAACGCCCGAAGACCGCGTCGTGTTCGCGGTCTTCGGGCTGTCCTGCTCGGGAAGGCGCCGCTGGGTTAGTTGTGTTCCAGTACGTCCTTGGCCACACGCTCGACGATGTGGCCGATAAGACGGGACAAGTCGGCGCAGTAGACGGACGGGTTGAGATAGCCGGTTCCGACCTTGTAGCGGTGGGCGTAGAGTCCACCGCCGCAGATGTTGCTGATCGGGCAGGCCTTGCATGTGTCGCAGAGCGCGTCAGCACCGATCTGCCGGGCGACCGAGCCGGGCTGCAGCATGAGCGCGTCGAGCGAGTCACGTGACACATGGTGGCCGCTGATCGCGGCTCGATTGAAGGACGACTTGAGCTGGTGGCAGAAGTCGATCGAGCCGTTGGTGTCGATAGTGAGCGATTGGAAGGGTGCGAGTCCTACGGTCTCCGCGTGGCTGTGCCCGCCCAGGACGAGGTTGATGATCTCGTCGAACAGGCGGATCGACGTCGGACGTACCGGAGCGTCATACCATCGATCGAAAATCGGGATCAGCCAGTCGGCGTACGTCGTGGTATTCGAGTCGCCACCCCAGGCCGGCGGCGGCTGGTTCCAGTTTCCATGCGGGAGCAGGAAGTCGACCATGGGCGGCTCATGGGCAATGAGCATCTCGTAGACGTCGATCGGGTCGTTGGCCACGTCGACCGTGCACAGCAGGCCGGAGAACAGGTCGCGATACTCCGGGGTGCGCAGGGCGTTGAGGCCGCTGATGGTCGCGTCGTAGCTGCCGCGACCGTTCGCGTACTTGCGGTGCCGGTCATGCGCTTCCCGGCCTCCGTCCAGACTGACGTAGGCGCGGATTCCACATTCACGCATCAGCCGGAGGTTGTCCGGGGTGAGGAGCACCGCGTTCGTGGTCATACGGATGTCGAGCTCGATGCCAGGTGGCGTCTCGGCGTGGAAGCGCTCAGTGAGATAGGTGATCAGTTCGGGGCCCGCCATGAGCGGCTCGCCGCCGTGCAGAACCACCTTGGCATCAGGTATGTCATCGGCGTGGGCCCGCATGTGTTCACCGAAGCGGGCGGCGGCCTGGTCCACGGTGTCCTTCGACATAGTGGCCGGGTTGTCTTTCCAGCTGTCATCGGCCATCTCGTATACGTAGCAATAGTCACACGAGAGGTTGCACCTGCTGTGAACTTTGAGAACGAATTCGACGAATGGTTTTGGCCGCCACTGCGGATCCGCCAGGGCCGCGTCGACGACATCCTTCGTCGGCCACTCACTGACCTTGGTACCTAGGCTCACCATCGAGTTAAGGCTGATCAGGGGGAGTTCTCTCACTTAAACCATCCTTACCCTGTATTTTCGCAGGGAGAAGGCTGCGCGGCTTGGACTGCAAGACGCCGCGCAGCCGGAACTCGGTTGCCCTGGGATCAGCTATTGAACCAGCCCGCCGGCGTGTAGACGGCGTCGTCGCTGGCCACGCGGTCGAGCGCCGCGCCCAGCGCGCTAGAACCGGTGTCGGCCGAAGCCGCGGCCGCGCCGACAGTGAGCGCTGCGGCCGCGGCCGCAGTAGCGGCGGCGAGGGCCGCGACTCGCCGCAGGTGTTCCAGGTTGGACTTTTCGGGCATGTGATATCTCTTTCCTATAAAGGAATTAATTACCTCCAGATCGTAGGCATGGCGATCTTCGTCTGCAAGCCTGTGTTTTTACCGTCCTTTTCAGTGGACCGTGACATTTCATGTCACAGCAGCAGCCGCTCGAGGCCTCGGCGTGGCGAAACGCCAGGTCGCGGACGGTGCTGAATGCGGGCCGGCCAGGCTACGTCCGGGGAGATGGTGTTTGAGAAGGCCACCCGTAATCCAACGGACCGCTAAGAGGAAATCGCCATAATGTTAACTTTTCTACTATTTGTCTCATTCGTTGAGTCGGCTTTCTTGCGGCGCCGCGCGTCATCGATTTCGGCATCGCTCGTGAGGCGGGCACCACGGCCACGGCGACCAGTCAGATCATGGGCACCCCTTCGTACATCGCGCCGGAGCAGCTCGTCGGCTTGCCCGCGGGCGCGCGCGGCTGGCCGCTCGACGCGGGAAAGGCGGCTGTGGAGAAGGCCGGCGACCGGAATGGTCGCGACTGGATCGGGAAGGTGGCGGCCCTGAGCCCGCCCGCCGGAGCGACCGCGTGCACCGGCTCAGGGGTGGAGATGTCGATCGGCGTCAAATGATCGGCGGCCGTTGGGCGTGCGGCAGAATTCAGCCATGCGCGTCGAGGAGCTGTCCGCGGCCGAGCGCCGCGTGTGGGAGGCGTTCCCCCGGGGCGAGCTGGTCGACTTCCGCACCGGGAAACCGGATGAGGACGACCCGGCGACCGGCGCGAGCTGGGGCCCGGAGCGGACGGTCCGCGCCGGAGTGATCACCGAGCTCCTCCTGCGGGAGGAATCAGCGCGGTCACCCGCCCTGCGGGAGGAATCAGTGCGGGTACCCACCCAGTGGGAGGAATCGGCGCGGTTACCGGCCCTGCGCCTCAAGGGCGCCCGCGTCACCGAACTCCTGGACCTGACCCACGCCACCATCGGCCACCCGGCGCGGTTCCTCTCCTGTGACTTCGAGCAGGTACCGCGCCTGTACTGGGCCCGCTGCCAGCAACTGAGCTTCACCCGGTCCCGGCTGCCCGGCCTGTCGGCGTCCAACGCCCAGATCGGCGGTCATCTGAGGCTGGAGAGCTGCCTGTTCACCGGGCGGGTGGAGTTGCGCGGCGCCCACATCGCGGGCAGCCTCACGCTCGACCACGCCCAGGTGCGGGCGCCGGGGCTCGCGATCGACTGCGACCGGCTCCAGGCCGACCGCGGGATCGCCGCCATCGGGTTGCGGGCCGAGGGCCACGTGCGGCTGTCCAACGTCAAGGTCGGCGGTACGTTGATCATGGACGACGCTCGGCTGACCGCGACCGACCGGCACGCCCTGACGCTGGACGGCCTCGTCGCCGACGGCAACGTGTTCTGCCGATGCATGACGGTCACCGGGATGATCAGCCTGCGCAACACCCGCGTCACCGGGCCCTTCGCCTTGACCGGCACCACCATCGACCACCCGGGTGAGATGGCCTTCCGCGGCTCGCGGATCACCGCCGAAGGCGGCCTGTACCTGGGCGGGACCTTCTCCGCCAACGGCACGGTACGGCTGGCGGACTCCCGCGTCGACCGCGAGCTCAACCTGACCGGCGCCCGCCTGGACAACCCCGCCGGCGACGCGCTCCAGGCAGAGGAGATCCAGGTCGAGGGCACGATCGAGGCGCGCGGGCTCACGGCACGCGGCCGGGTCGACCTGTCCCAGGCCCGCGTCACCGGATCTCTGCGCCTGGCCGGCGCCGACCTCTCCGCCCCGGGCAAGGTGGCGCTGGACGCCGACGGCATCTCCATCGGCGGCGCGCTGGCCTGCGTCGACGGGTTCCGGTCCGAAGGCGCGGTACGGCTGGCCGACGCCACCATCGGCACGTACGCCGGCTTCACCGGTGCCCGCCTGAGCAACCCCGGCGGCAAGACGCTGGACGCGGCCGCGGCGACCATCGGTAGCGGGCTGTTCTGCGGGCGCGGCTTCACCTCTGACGGGGAGGTCACGCTGATCGGCACCCAGGTCCGCCGGCACGTGTACTTCAACGACGCCACCCTCGCCAACCCCGGCGGCCGGGCGCTGGCGGCCTGGCAACTACAGGCCAGTGAGCTGTACCTACGCCCGAAGTCGGCCCCCGAAGGCACCGTCGACCTGCGGCATGCCCGCATCGGGGTGCTGCGCGACGACCCCGACACCTGGTCGCCGCGCCGGCAGGACGGCCTGACGTACGAGGCACTGGATCCCACGCTGCCCGCCGCCCGCCGGCTGGCCTGGCTCGAAGAGGGCGCGGAGGAGTACGTGCCGCAGCCGTACGAGCAGCTGGCCAGCACGTATCGGCGGCTCGGGCACGATGAGGAGGCCCGCACGGTGCTGCTGGCCAAGCAGCGGCGGCGGCGCGCCACGCTCCGCAGGCCCGCCCGCGCGTGGGGCGTGCTGCAGGACGTCACAGTCGGCTACGGCTACCGGCCGCTGCGCGCCGCCGCCTGGTTCGTCGCGCTGCTGGTCATGGGGGCCACGGTGTTCGCGCTCGATCGGCCGCCGCCCGCCGAGGCGGGCAAGGGGCCGGTGTTCAACGCCGTGGTGTACGCCCTGGACCTGCTGTTCCCGTTGATCGACTTCGGCCAGGAGAAGGCGTTCCAGCCGGCCGGCGGCGCTCAGTGGGTCGCCTACGGTCTGGTGCTGGCGGGCTGGATCCTGGTCACGACCATCGTCACCGGCATCACCCGAGCGCTGTCCCGTCAATGATCCGTCACGGGACGATGAGGGCCTGCCACGACGGCGGCATGTTGCGGGCCACCTCGATCCCAGAGAACGCTCCTCGCCGCGCAGGATCTGGTTCATGAAGATGCCCTTGCCGTCAGCAGTGATCGCGATGGTTTCGGCGAGCACCACCTCCAGCGGAACTCGCCACCGGTCAGGCCGAAGAGCTTGTCTCGTAGGGTCGCCAGCACCTCGCCCGGCGGGTCGGTGCTGGGCACGACGTGCACCTGTACCAGGACCGCCGGTCCTGAATCCCAGAAAAGACGCCGACGTGGGGGGCTACCCGACCCCATTTTCACGCCTGCGCGGCGTCACCACAGGGATAGGGGGACTGATCCGAAAAATCGGCCAGTAACCGGGCACGCGGCAGCGAGCCCTGGTGGATGACTAACGGTTAAAGCGAGTGCCGCAAGTTCGAATCCTGCCGGGGGTACCCTTCGGATCAAGCATGGGCCGCATCGCGGTGAAGGCCAGCACCGATCGGTCACCTGCTGACGGGCCGGCGGCCGGCCGGGGCACCCCTGGCAGTCGCTAGGGCTGGGAGACCTGCTTCTCCACCCAGTCGAAGACGCCGTGCAGAGTTTGCTGGTGCCGCTCTGGGCCGAAGATGTTGAGGAAGCCCGGAATCGGGTTGACCTCGAGGATGATGTAGCCGTCCTCGGTCGGCAGGATGTCGAGGCCGGCCAGTGTGATCCCCATCACCCTGGCCGCGCGCACTGCCAGTTCCTGGAGTTCGGGGGGTGCCTCGAAGTATTCGAAGCTCGCGCCTTCCAGGGTCTTGCACCGCCACGACCCGGCGGCCGGCAGCTTCAGCATGTTGATGGGCGTGACCTCGCCGGCGACGGTGATGCGGTACTCGCCGTACTGGGTCGGATAGTACGGCTGGCACACCAGCGTGCCGTATCTGGCGAGCAGTTCCTCGACCACGGCCGTCTGCGTGGGGAAGTCGGTGACGCGCTCGACGTCGACGCCGCGGTACCCGAAGGAGGGCTTGACGATGGTCGAGCCCCACTCCTTCCACGCGGTCTCGACCTCGGCCAGGGTGACGGCCGAGCGGACGGGGGGCGTCGGCAGACCGGCCTCGGCCAGCTTCTGCGCGGTGAGGAACTTGCTGTAACCGCGCACCCACACCTCGGCGGGGTCGAACAGACGCAGGCCAGGGACCTTGCTGAGCAGGGTCAGCCGCTCCACGCGGTCCTGCCAGTCATCGCCGTACAGCTTGGCCCTGGAGATGATGGCGTCGAAGGACTCGGCGTCGTGCCCGCCCACCACGAGGTTAAGGCCGCCCTTGGCCGCTGGGGTGTAGGCGAGCTCCTCCAGCGTGAACAGGGCCATCTCGTGCCCCCGTTCCCTACCGGCCTCCACCAGACAGGGGGCGTCGGGATCCATCTCGCCGTAGTCCCAGCCGAGCACGCCGATCTTCACGGTGTCCCTTCCCCCAGCGCTCCGTGACAGGTGTGTGATCGATCATGGAGCCTGTACCCGCGGCCGTGGGCGTGTCAAGCGCTGCCATGAGATCAGTCACTTATTCGGTCCTACCAAAAATGTCAAGACATGTCTTCTTAGGTGGGATTAGGGCTAGGTTTCATCGTCGACATGATCTTTATTCGACGGGGGAAGGCGCGCGCAGATGCCTATCTGGGAGACTTTGGCGACCCCAGCCCCGCCGACCGCAGCCCGCTACCGCGCGGCTGGCTGGTGGCGGGATTCCACTTTTCTCGATGATCTCGCCGACGCCGCCAAGCGGCGTC
Organism: Nonomuraea sp. NPDC052129; assembly: GCF_040680095.1. Lineage (NCBI taxonomy): Bacteria > Bacillati > Actinomycetota > Actinomycetes > Streptosporangiales > Streptosporangiaceae > Nonomuraea > Nonomuraea sp. NPDC052129. The sequence continues at coordinate 261,690 of NZ_JBFAVX010000002.1, forward strand.
CGGACCATCAGGCGATCATCAGTTACGAGGGCGGTCAGCCGGCCAGGACCCTGACCTACGCCGAGCTGGCGGACACCGTCTCGCGCTTCGCGGGCGCGCTGCGCGAACTGGGTGTCGGCCCCGGTGACGTGGTGGTGCTCTACCTGCCCAACCTGTGGATGCTCACCCCGCTCTACCTGGCCTGCAACCGGATCGGCGCGGTGAGCTCACCGGTCATCCCGGTGCTCGGGGGGCGCGAGCTGGCTCACGTCCTGCGGGCGAGCTCGGCCAAGGTCGCCGTGACCGTCGACTCCTTCGACGGCGTCGACTACGCGGCCCGCCTGGTGGAGGCCGCACCCGAGACTCTCCAGCACCGGGTCGTGGTGGGGGACGCCGCGGCCACGGGGGCCGTCGACTTCGAGGAGTTCTTCGTCCACACCAAGCACGACCCCGGCGACGCGGTGCCGCTCGGCCCCGACGACCCGGCGCTCCTGCTGTACACCTCGGGCACCACGGGCACGATGAAGGCCGTCGTGCACAGCCAGAACACCGTCTACGCGGCCGTCAGGGCGGTGTCGGAGCCGTATGGGCTGACCGCGGACGACGTGATCTCGATTCCCAACTACCTGACCCACATGGCGGGGATGAGCTACGCGGTCTACATGCCACTCCACCTGGGCGGCACCTGTGTGATGCAGGACACCAACACCGACATGGAGCTGCTGCTCGACCTGATCGCCGCCCATCGGATCAGCTGGGCGTACTGCGCGCCGGGCTATCTGGTGAAGCTCCTGGCCGCGCAGCGCGAGAACCCGCGAGACGCCGCCAGCCTCAACCGGATCGTGTCCGGCTCGGCGCCGATCCAGCCGCAGTTGATCACCGACGTCCGTGAGGTGTTCGACATCCCGCTGCACGCTCTGTGGGGCATGACCGAGAACGGCGGCGTCACCGTCACCAGGCCGGACGACCCCGAGGGCTGGGCCGCGCACAGCGATGGACGCTCCATGCCATGGATGGAGATCAAAGTCGTCCCCGATCCGGAGGCCGAGGAAGGAGCGGGCAGACTCCTGGTTCGCGGTGCCTCGCAGTGCCTGGGCTACCTGGGCCAGCGCGAGCTGTACGAGGGCTGCCTGGACGCCGAGGGCTGGTTCGACACGGGCGACCTGGCCAGGGAGGACGGCCGCGACGGCATCCGGATCACCGGGCGCAGGGTGGACCTCATCACCAGGGCCAGCGGCCAGAAGGTCTCCACGCTGGAGGTCGAGGCGGTCCTGCTGCGCCACCCCGCGATCTCCGAGGTGGTCCTGGTCGGTTACCCGGACCCCGCGGTGCCGGGCGCCGACCTGGTCTGCGCCGTGGTGGTGCCCGACGGGCCGCCGCCCAGCCTGGAGGAGCTGCGCGACCACCTGGCGGCCGAGAAGATGGCCAAGGTGCTGTGGCCCGACAGAGTCCAGTTCGTCTGGCAGCTGCCCAAGAACTCGCTCGGCAAGGTCCTGCGCCAGCCCCTGCGCGAGCGGCTGGAGATCGCCGCGTCCCCTAGACGATGACCCGGCATCTGGAAGCGGGACGGCGCTCGCGCGCCGTCGCCCTCTGGATCATCTCGGTCGCGCAGCTCATGTTCCTGCTGGACGCGACCATCGTGAACGTGGCCCTGCCCGGCATCCAGGGGTCGCTCGGCTTCTCGGGCTCGGGCCTGGAGTGGGTCGTCACCAGCTACTCCCTCACCTATGGCGGGCTGCTGCTGCTGGGCGGGCGCGCTGGTGACATCCTGGGCCGCAGGCGGGTGTTCATCGCCGGTCTCGTCCTGTTCACCGTCGCGTCCCTGCTCGGCGGGCTGGCGACCGAATCGTGGTGGCTGCTGGCCTGCCGTGCCGTCCAGGGGGTGGGAGCCGCCGCGGCGTCGCCCGCGGCGCTGTCGCTGATCGCGACGACGTTCCCCGAGGGGCCGGAGCGGGACCGGGCGGTGGGCGTCTACTCGGCGGTGGCCACGGCGGGCGGCGGGGTGGGGCTGCTCGCGGGCGGCGTGATCACCACCTACCTGTCGTGGCGCTGGGTGATGTTCGTGAACGTCCCCTTCGGCGTGTTCATCGTCATCGCCGCGCTGCGGGTACTGACCGAGACCGAGCGGGGGCGCGACCGGTTCGATCTGGGGGGTGCCGTGACCGGCACCGCCGGGGTCACCCTCCTGGTGTACGGCCTGATCAACGCGGCCACCGACCAGGCGGGCACCGCCCACTCGGCCGACCCGGACGTGCTGGTCACGGTCGGGGTGGCCGTGCTGTTGATCGCCTCCTTCGTGGCGATCGAGCGGCGCAACCCGCACGCGCTGGTCCCGCTGCGGCTCTTCACCGACCGGGTCAGGGCCGGCACCTACATCGTGCAGATCCTCACCAGCACCGCCATGTTCGGCATCTTCTTCTTCCTCACGCTCTTCCTCCAGAAGGTCTGGGACTACACCCCGCTGCAGACCGCGGTGGTCTACGTGCCGCTGACCGCCCTGCTGGTCTTCGGCGCTCGGTTCAGCTCGCGGCTGGTCGCCAGGACGGGGGCGCGGAACCTGGTGATCGGCGGCCTGGCGACCGCGGCGGCAGGCATGGCCTGGCTGTCGCAGATCGGGAACTCCACCGGTTACCTCACCGGCATGCTCGTTCCCACGATCCTCGCCTACGCAGGGCTCGGGCTCACCGCCGTCCCGCTCACCCTGTCGGCCCTGTCGCGGGTGCCGGCCGAGGACTCGGGGATCGCCTCGGGAGTCTTCAGCGCGGCCAGGCAGGTCGGCGGAGCGATCGGCCTGGCGGTCCTGGGCACCGTGGCCTGGGCGGCCGCGGCCGCGGTCACGGGCCCCACGCCGAACGGCCGCTCGCTCGCCGACCACGCGCTGGCCGTGGGCGCAGGGCGCGGTTTCGCCGTCGCGGCGGGCATCGTGGTGCTCGCCCTGCTCATCGCGGCCCTCACCATGCCGCGTGGCAGATCATGAACGAGTTCGTGGTGATCGGGGGCGGTATCGCGGGGGCGGCCGCCGGTTACTTCTTGGCCCCGCACGGCCGGGTCACCCTGCTCGAAGCCGAGCGGACCCCCGGCATCCACTCGACGGGGCGCTCGGCCGCCTGGTTCTCCGAGTACTACGGAGGCACCGAGGTGCGCGCGCTGACCGCGGCCAGCCGCACGTTCTACGAGGCCCCGCCGCCCGGCTTCGGGGACGCCTCCCTGCTGAACCCGCGCGGCGCGCTCGTCCTGGTGCCGCCGGACGCGGGCGAGGAGTTCGACCGCGCGGTGGCCGACGGTGCTGTCGAGGTGAGCCGGGACGAGGCGCGAGAGATGTGCCCGGTGCTGCGGCCGCGATCCCATGAGCGGGCGCTGCTCCGGCCGAGGGCCTGCGACCTCGACGTAGCGGCCACCCACCAGGGGTTCCTGGCCGGGGTCCGGCGGCGCGGCGGCCGGGTGGTGACCGGCGCGCGAGTGTTGGCGATCGAGCCGGTTCCCGGCGGCCGGCGGGTCGAGACGACCGCCGGCGACTTCACGGCCGTCTACGTGGTCAACGCCGCCGGGGCGTGGGCCGACGAGGTCGCGGCCTTGGCCGGGGCCGCCCCGATCGGGCTGCGGTCGCTGCGCCGTACCGCCGCGCTGGTTCCCGGGCCGTTCGGGCACGACGCGGCGGCGGTGGCGTCCTGGCCGATGGTCACCGACCTGGCCGGGACCTTCTACGCCAAGCCGGAGTCCGGCGGGCTGCTGCTCTCGCCTGCCGATTCCACGCCGATGCCGCCGGGCGACCCCCGGGCCGACGACCTGGACGTCGCGCTGGCGATCGCCAGATTCGAGGAGGCCACCACCGTCAAGGTCACGCACGTCACCCACCGCTGGGCGGGGCTGCGCAGCTCGGTCTCCGGTGACGTACCGGTGATCGGGGAGGCGGCCGACGACCCCGGCTTCTTCTGGCTCGCCGCTCTGAGCGGATACGGCATCCAGGTCGCCCCAGCGGCGGGGCTGCTGCTGTCCGCGCTGGTCACCGGCACGCCATCGCCAGAACTGGCGGCCTGCGCCCCGGCGCTGGCCCCCGCATCCACCGCCAGGACTTCCTGATCCAGTCGGCACCGGCAGAACCGGTGCCGCCCTTGGCCCGCCACATCCCGTGGGAAAGAGATCGGACAAGCATGTCGGACACCATGTGGACCCTTCCGAATCTGGACACCGTCACTCGTCGCCGGGTACTCAACGGCCTGGCCGGCACCCAGGTCGACCACGGCCCATACCGTCCCGTGACCAGGCTCTTCGAGGAGCAGGTCGACCGCACTCCCGACTATCCGGCGCTGTCCTACCGGACGACGACCCTGAGCTACCGTGAGCTGGACGAGCTGGCCAACGGCCTGGCCGCGGAGCTGGCCGAGGCCGGCGTTCGGCGCGGCGACGTCATCCCGCTGGTGCTGGTCAACAGCCTTGAGCTGCCGCTGTCCATGCTCGCGCTGTTGAAGCTCGGGGCCGCGTTCGTGCCGTGCGACCCGGCGTGGCCGGCCGAGCGGATGCGCTCGGCGCTGGCCGTGATCGCGCCCCGGCTGGTGCTGGGCGAAGGTCACCACCCCGTCGCGGCCGACCGGGTGACGCCCTCTCCGCACCGCAGGACAGCCGAGCCGGGGCCGGAGGAGGTGGCTTACGGCGTCTTCACCTCCGGCACGACCGGGACGCCCAAGTGCGCGCTCAACGTCCACCGCGGCCTGACCAACCGGTTCAGGTTCATGTCGCGCTACTTCCAGGCCACCGGTGAGGAGGTGGTGCTGCAGAACAGCAGGCACACCTTCGACTCGGCCATCTGGCAGCTGCTGTGGCCGCTGACCACCGGCGGGTGCGCCGTCGTCCCCGAGCAGGGCGAGTTCCTCGACCTGGAGCGCACGGTCGCCACCATCGCCGAGCACCAGGTGACCATCACCGACTTCGTGCCCGCCACCCTCGCCATGATGGTCGCCCTGCTGGACACCGAGCCCGGGGCCGTGGCGAAGGTCGCCTCGCTGCGGCACCTGGTCGTGGGCGGTGAGGAGGTCGGCCCGCACGCCGTGCACCGGCTGCGGACCCTCCTTCCCGGCCTCCGGGTCTCCAACGGGTACGGCCCGTCGGAGACCTCCATCGGCATGGTCTTTCACCCCATCGACTTCGCCGACTGCGACCACATCCCGCTCGGGCGACCCATCGACAACTGCTACGCCGTCGTGCTGGACAAGGAGCTGGGTCTGCTGCCGCCCGGCGAGATCGGTGAGATCGTCGTCGGCGGCGACTGCCTGGGCATCGGCTACCTGGGCGACCGCGAGCGCACTGACAGGGTGTTCGTCCCCAACCCTTTCGCCGAGATCCCCGGTGACAAGTTGTACCTGACGGGCGACCTGGGCTGGTATGACGAGGCGGGCCTGCTGCGCTTCTCGGGACGGGCGGACCGGCAGGTCAAGGTCGACGGAGTGCGGATCGAGCTGGGCGAGGTCGAGGCGGCCGCCGCCGGCTATCCGGGGGTCAGGCAGGCCAAGGCCGTGGCCGTACGGCAGGGCACGCGCACCCGGCTCGTCCTGGCGGCCGCCGCCAACGCCGAAGTGACCTCGGCCGCGCTCCGCGAGCACCTGACCGCGCAGCTGCCGCGCACCAGCATGCCGCACCACTGCCTCATCCTGCCGGACCTGCCGCTCAGCGACAGCGGCAAGGTCGACCTCGGGGCGATCCGGGCACTGATGGAGGAGCGGCTGGACGGCGGCGCGCGGCAGCTGGTCGACGGGGCATTGGAGGAGCGGATCGCCGAAGTACTGAGGGGCGTGCTCGGGCTGGCTGACTTCGCCGTCCACGACGACTTCGTGGCCTACGGCGGCGACTCGCTGACCGCGCTCGCCGCAGTGCTCGGGCTGCGCGCGGCCGTGGGCGTGCGGGTCGGCGTGCAGGACCTGTACGAGTTCAGGACCGCGGCCGCGCTCGCCGAGCTGCTCCGAGACAGGGTGGAGCCGGCGGAGCTGGAAGAGAACGAGTCCGCATTGATGGAGCGCGACGCCCGGCTCCCCGGCGACCTGGTGATCACCACCGCCGCTCCCGGGCCGTTGCGCACCGTCCTGGTCACCGGCGCGACCGGGTTCGTCGGCGCCAGGGTCGTCCATCGGCTGCTGTCGGCCACCGACCTGCGGGTGATCTGCCTGACCAGAGCCGCCGACCACGACCACGCCCGGCGCCGCGTGACAGAAGCGCTGCGGGCCCAGCGCTTATGGGACGCGGCGGTCGCCGGGCGCCTGGAGGCGATGGCTGGTGACCTGGGCAGGCCGCGGTTTGGCCTGGACGCCGCCGAGTGGGAGTCGCTGGCGACCGAGTGCGACGCGGTGATGCACGTCGGCGCCCTGGTGAACTTCCTGTTCGACTACCGCGCGCACCGCCAAGCCAACGTGCTGGGGACGCTGGAGGTGCTCCGCTTCGCCGTCCACGGCCGGCCCAAGCCGCTGCACCACATCTCCACGCTGGGCGTGCTCGACCGGCACGCCGCGGCCTCCGGCGAACCGCTGCCCGAGGACTTCCATCCTGGCCAGGCCATCCCGCCGCGCAGCGGCTACAGCCGCTCCAAGTGGGTGGCCGAGCGGCTGCTGTGGGAGGCGCGGGACCGGGGCGCCACCGTCACCTTCTACCGGCTCGGGGAGGTGATGCCGGCCGCCGACAACGGCGTGCCCAACCCGCGCGCACTCACCCACCTGCTGCTCACGGCCTTCCAGCGGCTAGGTGTGCGCCCCGACGTGCCGATGCTCACCGACTACTCGCCGGTGGACGAGGTGGCGGCCCGACTGGTCGCGGGCCTGACAGGACCGGCAGGCGCCTTCCACGTGTTCCGCCCCGAAAGCGTCGACCTCGCCCGCCTGCTGCCGGTGCGGGAGGTGTCGGCCGCCGAGTTCATGGCGATGCTGGAACGCGACCCGGAGCTGGACACGCTGCGCGCGATGCTGACGGGCACCGACCTGGCCGAGCTGCTGGTCGACAACCCGGCCCTGTTCGTCAGGGGTTCCGCTCTTGACGCAGGATCGCTGGACGCCGTGATCGGCGCCTACCTCACTTCACTGAAGGGACACTGAGATGCGTTACCGGACGATGGGCCGCCTTGGCTGGCAGGTCAGCGAGATCGGCTACGGAATGTGGGGCATCGGCGGCGGCCCCGGCGGGTTCACCGGTTGGGACTACGATGTCGCGCCCCGCTGCCTCGACCTGGCCGTCGAGCTGGGCTGCACCTTCTTCGACACGGCGTGGGTGTACGGCAGGGGCGTCAGTGAGCAGCTGCTCGGCCGGCTCCTGCGGGACTATCCAGACCACGGGCTCAAGATCGCCACCAAGGTTCCGCCCAAGAACAGGGAGTGGCCGCCGCGCCCGTCCGACACCCTCGACGACGTCTTCCCCGCCGACCACGTCAGGGAGTACGTCCACCTCAGCCTGGATAACCTCGGGGTCGACCGCATCGACTTGCTGCAGTTCCACGTCTGGGAGGACCGGTGGACCCCGGATGAGCGCTGGCAGCGGGTGGTCGCCGAGCTGAAGGCCGAGGGCCTGATCGAGGCGTTCGGCCTCAGCGTCAACCGCTGGGAGCCCGCCAACTGCCTGCGCGCCATCGACACCGGGCTCGTGGACGTCGTCCAGGTCATCTACAACATCTTCGACCAGGCTCCGGAGGATGAGCTGTTCGAGCGGGCCCTGCGCGACGGCGTCGGCATCATCGCCCGGGTTCCCTTCGACGAGGGCGGCCTCACGGGGAGGCTCACGGCCGACACCATCTTCCCCGAGGGTGACTGGCGGGCCACCTACTTCGGTCCGGAGAACCTCGGCCCGACCGTGGGCCGGGCCGAGCGGCTGGCGAAAACGGTCCCCGACGACATGACCATGCCGGAGCTGGCGCTGCGGTTCATCCTGCACCACCCGGCGGTCAGCACCGTGATCCCCGGTATGCGCAGGCCCGAGCACGTGCGGGCCAACCTGGCGGTCTCCGACGGGACGCCGCTCGACTCCCGGCTGCTCCAGGAACTGCGGGCGCACCGCTGGGACCGCGAGCCGGCGTGGTGGTCGATGTGAGCGTGATCGCGATGTGGGCGCATCCGCGGGCGGTCTCCACCGCGTTCCTGCGGATGATGATCGAGCGCGGCGATGTCTGCATAATCCATGAACCGCTGGTCACGCTGACGGACTGGAACGAGGTGCAGGCCCCGGGTCTCGACGGCGGCACCGTCACGCTCCGCAGCCCGGGTGAGGTGCTCGGGCACCTGGCCGAGCTCGGCGTGGACCGCACGGTGTTCTTCAAGGACACGCTGGAGTATCGCCACCAGTACCTGTTCGACCACCCCGAGGAGATCGCCGGGTTCCGGCACACCTTCATCGTCCGCGACCCCGCCAAGGCCATCGCCTCGCATTACCTGATCAAGCCCGAGGTCGCCTGCCACGAGATCGGTTACGAGCACCAGTACGACCTGTTCGAGCTGGCCTGGCGAGTGAGCGGGGAGCGTCCCGTCGTCATCCGCGCCGAGAGCCTGCTGGCCGAGCCCGCCGAGACGGTCGCCGCGTACTGCCAGGCGGTCGACCTGCTGTACCTGCCGCACGCGCTCCAGTGGGTGCCCGAGGACCGCATCGAGTGGCACCGGAGCCGCCGCTGGCACCTGGACGCGATCGCCAGCTCGGGGTTCAGCGCGCCCGCAAAGGAGTACGCGGCCACAGTCGACAACGACGAACGGCTGCGCTCCTACTACGACCACCACCGCCCCTACTACGACCGTCTGGTCGAGCACGCTCTCATCTGAAGGGACTTCCATGACCGCCGCAGCACAGCACACCGAGGTCGAGCTCTCGCCGGGAGAGCAGTTCGCCCGCGCCTACCTCAAGGAGCGGGACAGCGCCGAGGTGCGCTTCGACTTCACCATCACCGACGCCTTCAAGCCCACCCAGGACCGGCCGAGGGTGACGGTGCGCAACCTGTTCAAGAAGCGCCTGATCGATACCGACACCGTCAGGGTCTGGTGCGAGTCGCGGTCCACCGCGGCCGAGGCCGCCGGGGTCCACGAGTCCGGGCTGCGCCGTGAGGCCGCCTTCAAGTTCGGCATGGCTGAGTTCGGTGTCGCGCCGATCAGGGGCTGGGTCCAGATCCCCGACGAGCTCGCTGACGACCCCGAGGGACTGGCCCGCTTCCTCGACTACCGGCTGCTGGTACGGCTGGCCACCGCGGAGAACCAGGCGCTGACCATCGGTGAGAAGGGTGTGCTGAGCCATCCCGAGGTGGCCAAGCTGCCCTACCGTGGCACCTACGTGGACGGCGTGCTCGCCGCGTGCGACGAGATCGAGCAGACCGGCGCCACGGCGCACGCGATGGTGGTCAACCCCCGCGACTACTACACGCACATGCTCGGCGCCGGCAGCCTGCTGGGCGACCTGGCCCGCAACGGCACCGTGATCAGCCGCACCCGCATGGTCGAACCCGGGTGCGCGCTGGTCGGAGACTTCGCCGTCGCCGCCCAGCTCCTCGACGCCGGACGCTCGGTCATCAAGGTCGCCGAGCCGCCAGAGGGCACCTTCGCCGCCCCGGGCGTGGCGGTCTGCGCGGAGATCTACGAGGGCGTCGCGGTCCACCTGCCAACCCACTTCTTCCACGTGATCCCCGCATAGCCCGCCGAGCCCGAACGTGAGCCCCCGAGGGTCGCCGAAGCCGGTCGGCCACCACGGAGCGGGCGGGGCGGCTCGGAGCCAAGGCACCGAGCCGCCCCGCGTCCCACGCCTGCCTCACGCGCCGCGCGGAGGTGGTCGCTGCGGTGACCAGCGTCCGACGCAACCGCACCACGCTGGTCATCGCACACCGGCTGTCGACCATCCTCACCGCCGACCACATCATGGTGCTGGAAGACGGTCACGTGGCCGACGTGGGCACCAACCGGGAGCTAATCGAACGGCCCAGCCCACCGGGTCAGCAAAGGCGTGAGAGGCTCGACCTCAAAGAACACGGTCGACCGGCTGTCACGCCCGTCCGCGAGGAAGCCCTCCACCTGGTCTATCCGCTGGAGCGGCCCTTCGCGTGGCGGCCAATGGGCGTGATCAGGTGAAATGCGCGCTTCGCACGAACGCGACCGCACCGAGCGCGGCGATCCACGAGCGGCCGAATAACACCGCCGCCAGCCTGGCCGTGCCGTCGCCGGTCAGCCTGGAGTAGCGCCTCAGTCGCCTGCCACCGGCTTCCAGAGCACGGCGTGCTGCTGGCCATCGAGATACATCGCGTTCCCGGCGATCTCCCCGTGGACGTTGATGGCGTTGGCGGCCGTCGCCGTGCCGCCCGCGGGGTCGGGAAGCAGAGCCGGTGCCTGCGAGGGGTCGGTCCACACCGCCGCGCGGGTGGTGCCGGAAGCTGTGTCGCAGGTGTGCGTCCCGACGATCACGTCCCCGTCGTTGATGGCCTTCGGGCGGGCCACGCCGCCGCGGTCCTCAAGGCGCCGCATGCCCGTCTCGGGATTCCACACGAAGCCGGCCTGGAGCACGCCGTCCGCGTCGAGCGCTGACTGGCCGACAACCTGTCCCTGGTTGTTGAGGCCGCTCGCCTCGCTCCAGATGCCGCCCAGAGTGCCCAGCTCGGTGACGGTGCCGTTCTCCCACAGGAAGGCGCGCTGGGTCTGCTGGTTGGCCGGCAGGCCCGCTCTTTCGGTGCGGCGATGAGTGCCGGCGATCTGGCCGGTCGTGTTGATGCCCGTGGCCTCGCTGCCGGCGGCGAGGTCGAGATCGGTCTTGACTCCGTTCCGGATCACGAAGGCCTGCCTGACTCTGATGTGGCCGGGCAGCAGGGTGCTGTATTCGCCGACGATGGCGCCCTGGTTGACGTCCCTGGGGAACGCGGCGAACCCCCCGAAGGTGCCCAAGTCCTGCATCGTCCCTTTGTGCCAGAGGAAGGCGTGACCTTTCTCCGACTCCGTGTAGCTGCCGCCGACAACATGGCCTTCCTCGTCGATCCCAGAGGCGTCGCCCCTGGGGCCGCCGAGGGTGCCCACGTCGATGATCTCGCCGCTGTCCCAGACGATCGCCCGGGTCGCGCCGGTCGCGTTCCGGCTGAAACCAGCGATCTGTCCCAGGTCGTTGATGTCGAGCGCACCGCCGGTCACGCCGAGGTCGACGGCCTCCCACCGGTCGGTCGCCGTCGGGCACTCGTCCGCCGCGGCCGGGCTCGCCCCCAGCGCCTGCCCGGCCGACGTCATCGGGCTCGCCCCCAGCGCCTGCCCGGCCGACGTCATGAGGAGGGCGCTCGCCAGGATTGTGAAGCTCTTGCTCGTGAATCGCATGATCATCACCGCACATCGGGTAGCCGATAATTCAAAACGATCATAAAGATAAACGCGTCGTCGATTTTCGGCAAGAGTTGACAGCCGGGAAATCGGCGAGAAAAGCATCTCCCGAATAGACGCTCTCTGCACAGGTTGGCGCCGCCGCGGCCCGGTGATCACGAACAGAAAGGGGAACGTCACAATCCGCTTCTCGGCGCGAAAGCAGAGATGCGGACCGAGAAACCCGGCACCACCGGTGATGGCCGCGGTGGGACGGCTCATAAGCACATCTCAGGAACTTGCCCGGTCAGGGCCCTCGGACAAGGTAGGTTGAATTTCTTTGGCTTTACTTACGCGGCGGAACGCCGGCCACCTTTACTCTCGGTTATGCGCGGGCTTGCGCTGTGTAAGATTTTAATCCTCCACTTTGATTTCGGGCCGATGCTATGTCCGGTTGATTGCCGGCGCCAAGACATCCTTCATGAACAACGTCAGCTCGGGCAGGCTTTTTTGGCCTGCCTCCACGCGGTGACCGCTCGCCTGCGTTGCGGATAATCGGGCCCACCGATTGCCCGCGGCCATGAGGTCGCGGTGGGTGACCTGTCCGGGGATCCGGCCGCCGGCGAGCACGAAGATCGAGAATGAGCAGGTCGCGGTGCCTGCGGGCCGACGTCGGGGCCACGTTGGTCCCGGCTCCGGCGACCACCACGTGGCGGCGGCGAGCCCATGAGGCGTCCGCCACCGCCACGAGAGCACCGATGGGCGGCACACCGTTGATCAACTTCATCGCGCTTTCAGGGGCCGCAGATCTTTCGGTGGAAACGATCTACGTTGGGGCGCGACGTCGTCAACCGTGGCGGCGGGTCAGCGGCTGATGCTGGGCGTCTGCCACGTCGCCCCCGTGTTCATGTCGATCAGCTTCAGGAAGCAGCTGCCCTGGGAGCCCACTGCGAAGGTGTAGGTGCGGGTCTCGCCGGCCGAGATGTAGAACGAGCCCTCGTCGCCGAACCAGCGCCCGTTGGCGCAGACGAGGTTGAAGTCCACGTGCGCCGTGCTGCCCCCGACTTTCTGGTAAGAGGCATCGTATCCGCGTGGGTCGATATTTACACACAAATATCCCACGCCCGTCGACGTGCACTGCGACGCGGCCTCGGCGGGAGCCCCGAAGGCCAGCAGGCCGCCTGCCACGGTCAGCGCTGAAAGGGCGGTGGTAATGGTGCGACGGATGGCCTTCATTGCTCTCTCCTATTTTCTGGTCTGGATCGATGGCATGGAATTTAGCAGCTCCCGGGTATGCGTACTTTCCGTTTAATGGGCGGCCCGCGAATTGTGGTGGAAAAAGAAAATAGCGGAGGGACGCAACCTTTCTCCGCCCTTGTGTGTCCTTGTAGGGGTGGAGGATCCGCAGGACGACGAGAGGTCGTTCGAATCATTCGTGGCCGCTCGGCTGGCGGCGCTGTACCGCTACGCCATGGTCCTGACCCGCGACCGGCACGACGCCGAGGACCTGGTGCAGGAGGCGCTGACCAGGACGGGGGTGCACTGGCGCAGGATCGTCCGCAAGGACGACCCGGAGGGCTACGTCCGCACGGCGATGCTGCGCATCATGACCAACCGCTGGCGGCGCCCCCGGCGGGAAGTCGCCGTGGCCGAGCCGCCCGAGCCCGCCGTGGAGGACAGCGGACTGGAAGGTCTGCTCGCCGACGCGAGCCTCAGGGGGCGGCTGGCCGAGCTGCCTCCGCGCATGCGCGCGGTCCTTGTCCTGCGCTACGTCGAGGAGCGCAGCGAGAAGGAGATCGCCCGCCTGCTGGGCTGCAGCACCGGCACCGTCAAGAGCCAGGCGTCACGGGCGCTCGCCAGGCTGCGCACCGCTCTCGATACTCAGGAGGTCGATCATGGATGACGTGGAGTCGCGGCTCGGCGATGTGCTGGGCGACCCCGGCCGGACGGTCCCGCCCGCCTACCTCGCCGACCGCGTCCACCGGGGCGTCGCGGTCAGGCGGAGACGGCGCCGGGCTCTGGCGTTCGCCGCGGCGGCGTGCGCGGTCGTGCTGGCGGTGGGCGTGCCGGTGGCGTGGCGGCAGATCGGGGGAGGGGAGCAGATGGTCGCCAACTCCATCGACGGGCTCGAAGACCTGGTCGACATGCCTGGTTCGGTCGCCTTGCCGAAAGAGACCAAGGACGCCGGCGACTTCTTTCCCGAGACGCTGGGCGAGGACGGGTCCGTGCTGGGCCGGTCGGACAAGGCGAAGAAGCTGTGGGAGACGGGACCGGAAGGTGGTCCGCTGCGCCCGCTGAACGAGGACGCGGGCGCGACACCGGCCACCGGATCGGGTATCCGCGTATGGCCGGGGACCAATATCGTCGCCCCGCTCTACTGCCAGGACCAGAACGGCACCACACCGGTCATGCCGTTGAACCTGGTCGGATCGCCGTTCTGGGTCAGCGGAGGGACGATCGTCGGCAGCGACCCGCAGATGCGGCCGTGGACGGCCAAGGGCTGCACCCAGGGAGCCCCGGTGTCCGGCGTCTCCGGCGAGGCGGTCGCGTTCTCCTATCCCGATCTGTTCGTGGCCGACCCCTTCGACCCCAAGGGCCTGCGCCAGGTGAACGTCGAGTCGGGGGAGGTGGCTGCCCAGCACCCGCTGCCCGAGGGGGTGAACATCCGGACGGCCGGTGAGGACCGGGGGCAGCTCTGGCTGGCCGCTGCCAACCGTGACACGTTCGCCTGGGTCGCCGACGGCGTGCTCAGAACGGCGGACCGCGCCGACTGGCAGGTCACCGAGGGCCCGCGTGTCGGCCGGGCGATGGAGCTCAACTGGGGCGGGACCGCGATCCCGGCGAACGGAAGATCTCAAGCCACGTATGCCCAGCTGGGCGCGCACCTTACCGCGGGTGACCGGCTCATCGTGTACACCGGGCACGGCGAGGGCGAAGGCCCCGGCTGGCAGTCCGTGGTCTACGACCCGCGCAGCGGCCAGTCGTTCGAGTTCCAGGGTGTGGCGTACGCGGCCGGCGACTGGCTCCTGTGGGACGACGGCACCTCCTACCGCCTGGCGCGGGTCCGTTGATCAGACGCCCCTGGGTGATGATCGTGCTCGTGGCGCTCCCCACGGCCGTCAACCTGGCGGACGACGGGCTCACCTGGATCTGGACCCGGTCCCTGCCGGGGCCCCTGCTCCACGCGATCGCGTGGGCCGGGCTGCTGGACGCGTGGCTGCTGCTCGACCTCCTCGCCGCCGTGGGCGTGCTGGGTGGCGCCGCCGTCGTGGCGGTGGCCACCCGGCGCCCGGCGGTCGCCGCCACACTGCTCGGCCTGGTCGCGGCGGTCAGCCTCGCCGCCGTCCCGGCCAGGCCCGAGGGGTGTCCGTCGCTCTGGTACGGCCTGGCGTACGCGGCGGCACTGGCGACGCTGCCGCGCTCTCGGCCGCGCTCTCGGCCGCGCCGAGACGCGGCCGAGAGTCGCGCCGATCCTCATCCGGCCTCGGTCAGCACTGGTCGAGGTTGATGCCCTTCGTTTCGCGGGCGGTCAGGAAGACCACCAGGCTGATCAGGCACAGCCCCGCGAGGTACCAGGGGAACCAACTGGCGTGGCCGCTGTCCGTCAGCCGCTCGACGAGGTGCGGTGACGTGCCGCCGAACACCGCCACGGTCAGCGAATAGGGCATCCCCAGGCCGACCGAGCGCACCTGCGTGGGGAACAGCTCCGCCATGGCGGTCGGCGCGACGGAGGCGTAGCAGCCGAACAGCAGCAGCCCGACGGTCATCACGATCACCAGCGACTCGGGTGTCGAGTTCAGCAGCGTGAACAGCGGCACGATGAGCACCACATAGCCCCCGGCGAAGGCGCACAGCAACGGCTTGCGCCCTATCCGGTCGGACAGAGCGCCGTACAGGGGCAGGACCATGATCATCGCGGCCTGCGCGATCACCGACGCCCACAGCGCCGACTCCGCCGGCATGCCGAAGTTGTCCTGTACGTAGCTGGGCAGGTAGACGAGGAAGGTGTAGTAGACGACCGTCGCGCCGACGGTGAAACCGACCACGCGAAGTCCGCTGACCGGATGCCTGCGGAGCACCTCCCAGGTGGGACGGCGCACTCTGAGGTCCCGTCCGGCCAGGAAGGGGCTGGTTTCGTGCAAGGTGCGCCGCAGCTGGAGGCCGTAGACCCCGAACACGGCGCCGATCGCGAACGGCACGCGCCATCCCCATTCGGCCAGGCCGGATTCGCCCAGGACACTGAAGAGCAGTTCCGCCAGCAAGGTGGCGGTCAGGGGGCCGAGCGTGCCAGTGACGTACGCGAAGCTGGAGTAGAACCCCCGGCGGCCGGGTGGGGCGATCTCGGCGAGATAGGTGGCGGCGGCGGCCATCTCCCCGCCCGTGGACAGCCCCTGCACGATCCTCGCCACCAGCAACAACGCCGGTGCCAGCAGCCCGATCTCCGCGTAGGTGGGGCACACCGCCAGGATCAGGCTGCCGCCCGACACCAGGAGCACGGCCAGCGTCATGCCGCCGCGCCGGCCGAACCGGTCGGTGTAGCTGCCGAGCAGGATGCCGCCGAGAGGGCGGAAGAGGAAGCCGATCGCGAAGATCATCATGGTTTTGACCTGGGCGAGCGCGGGGTCGTCCGCGGGGAAGAACTGGCCGGCGAAGAATACGGAGAAGATCGCGTACGCGTTCCAGTCGAACCATTCCAGCGCGTGGCCGATCGTGGCCGCGACGAGGCCGCGGCGCGACATCGGGCGAAAATGGCCGGCGGTGACGGGGGAATGGCGCATTGTGTCAGTATCACGCGCGACGTGGTCTTTCTGGGTGGGATTCGCGACCCGTGCTGGGATCGTCGGCGTGATAGGGCAACTGGGAAAAACGACATTCCGCGATTTATCATGACAATATTGGTTATTATGTGTGACACATATTTGTCACACAGTCGCGAGAATAATAGTTTCCGTGGGTGGCGGTTCCCCGTTGGAACGACGTTCGAGAAGGGTGATCCCGGCCGCGAGCTCGCGGAAGGCGACGGCGAGCTCGTTGGCGCCGCGGGTGTCGGCCTCGGCGGCCAGGCAGAGGGTCGCCAGCCGCAGCGTCGTCGCGGCGCCTGAGGTGAGCCGCTCGCGGCGGGTGAACAGCGGCACGGCCGCCGCGCGCAGTCCGTCCGCGATCCGGTGCGCCCACGGAGCCGGCGTGCCCGCGTCGAGCGGCCCGAGGACGTTCCTGAATGCCACGTCCGCCGCGTGCAGCCTGCTCATCAGCGTGTCCGGCGGCACGACGTACGGGCCGGCCGGGAGGCTGGTCTGCTTGAGAAACGCCCGGGCGAACTGGGCCGGCCAGTCGGTGGGGGCCGTGTCCAGGCGCAGGACCCGCGCCAGAGCGTGCGACAGCGCGCGTCCCATGACCCGGTCGAGGGCTCGGTCGAAGGCGTGATCGAGGTCGAGCGCGTGATCGAGCACGAGGTCGGGGTCGAGCACGACGTCAAGGGCGTCGGCCGCCGTCCATCCGCCACCGGGGTTCGTGGTCCGGGCGTGGGTGAAGGACGCGGCCAGGGTGTCCGCCATGACGCGGGCGCGGGCGCGGTCACGTTCGCGGTCGAGGCATTGGCTGAGCGCGCGAAGGTCGGCCTCCATCTGGCCGAGGTCGGCCGGGTGGGCGAGGCCGAAGGCGTCGCCGATCCCGCGTACGTGACTGATGGTCCGGCTCAGGTCGAAGGCGTGGTCGAGAACGTGGTCGAGCGCGGGGTCGAAGACGGGAACGAGGTCGAGACCGCGGCGCAGCACGCGGACGCCCACGATGGCGCGCAGCAGGAGCAGGCGGACGAAGGTGGGCATGGAGCGACGGATGTCATCGTTGACGTGCCTGATCAGCGTCGCGGCGTCCACCGCGTAGGGCGGCCCGGCTTCGGGAGGCGTCCACAGCCGGGGAGCGGGGTGATCGCCGGGTTCGCTCCAGACGCTCAGCGCCGACGCCCCGGGGTTGAGCGAGCGCTGAACCGCCGGATTCTCGATCTCGTCATGGGTCGGCAGCCGATA
Source organism: Nonomuraea sp. NPDC052129 (assembly GCF_040680095.1). NCBI lineage: Bacteria > Bacillati > Actinomycetota > Actinomycetes > Streptosporangiales > Streptosporangiaceae > Nonomuraea > Nonomuraea sp. NPDC052129. Next base: position 278,965 of record NZ_JBFAVX010000002.1, read on the forward strand.
GACGGGCTCGTTGCCGGTGACTCCGTTGACCCAGTCGACGAAGGCCGCCGCGTCACCCGCGCGTACCCCTGTGATCGGGTGGTCGCCGCACGGCCCGTACGCGATGGGCTCGATCCTGGCCGGGCCGTCCGGCTCCGGAGCCCGCGCGTCCAGCACGTACAGCCAGTAGATGCCCGCGGTGATCGGCCGGGCGCAGACGCGGCCGCCGGCGGCGCCGGTCCTGGTCAGGTGGCGCAGATGGCGGGCGACCAGGACGCCGGCCATGAGCCGGCGGCGCTCGGGGTCGGCGTCCGGGGTGAAGGCGGAGCCCAGGAGCCGGTCGAGCCGTTCACGGAGAACGGGGTCGAGCTCGCTGCCCTCCTCGGCGCAGTCGAAGGCCAGGGACAGCGCGGTGACGGTGCCCGAGGACAGGCAGGCCGCCACGATCGGGTCGGCGTCGGAGCGGGCGGCGTACAGGAGGGTCGTCTCCCGCCACCACACGTCGTCGACGGCGGCGACCAGCACGTCGGGCCGGCCCTTGTCACGGATGTGCGCGGCGGCCAGGTACTCCTGGAAGGTGTGGTGGGCGAAGGAGTAGAGGTCGCTCTCGCGCTCGATGAGCAGGCCGTTCGAGCGGACGTCGCACAGGAGCTCCTCCGCGGTGAGCCGCGTCGCCATGCGGCGCAGGGCCGGCCGGATCTCGGCCAGTACGGCGGTGCTCGGCAGGTCGCGGACGCCGCGTTGCATCATCGCGTGCGCGACCCGGCGCAGCAGCACCTCCTTCTTGTCGCCGCTCAGCTCGAGCGGGATCTTCTTGGCCTTCTGCCGCCGCCAGAGCATCACCTGGCAGATCTCGCTGTAGAGGCGCTCGCGGCTCTCCGGCAGGGCGCCCGGGTGACGATGGACGTTGGCGATCATCGTCAGTAGCAGCGGGTTGATCGTCAGCTCGTACAGCTCAGGGGTGTGGTTGAGCCGGTCGAGCAGGTCGTCGGCCGCGGCCTCGGCGAGCCGCCGCGCGTCCTCGCCCGCCTCGCCGTGCTTCTCGACGGCGGTGTACCAGCCCCGGACGAACCGGTTGACCTGCTCGTCGGTGAAACCGCACACCTGGAGGACCGTCGCGCCGTCGACCCGGGCCGAGAGGTAGCCCCGCGGCCGTGAGGTGATCGCGTAGTCGTTCTTGGGATAGCGCCTGATCTGGGTTTCCACCCAGTCGGCGACGCTTCTGCGGTCGTCCTGGCCGGCGATCTCGTCCAGGCCGTCGAGCATGACGACGCAGTCGCCGTCGCGCAGCTTCTCCTCGAACCAGCCGGCCGGCTCCTTGACGCCCGGCTCCACCGTGGTCCGTACGAGCTGCGGCAGTGTGACCGTCGGGGCCGTGACGATCTCGGCGGCGTGGTCGCGCAGGTAGAGCAGGATCGGCACGCTACGCCGCCGTCCCCGCCCGGCCCGGCAGATCTGCTGGGCGGTGTGGCGCAGCAGGGTGCTCTTCCCGCTGCCCGGAACGCCGACGATCGCCAGCACCACGGGGCGCCGCCGGTCGAGGAAGTCGCCGATCGAATGGCGGTCGGTCACCTCGGCGGGTAGCTGGGCGAGCACGTCCTGGCGTACGTCACGCGGCGCCCGATAGGCCAGGCTCACGTCGACGAAGACCTCGTCCAGCTCGGGGGTGTAGTAGCCGATCGTCGGCAGGCCCTTGAGATCGATGTAGCGGAGGCTGCCCAGCAGGGACTCCCGGTAGCGCTTGTCGAACCGGGACACGCGCCGCCCCACGGCCCGGTCGAGGCTGTCGACGATTCGCTGCCGCCAGCGCTCCACGACCTGCCCGGCGATCTGCCCGGCGAAGAGCGCGAGCGCGAGCAGGCCCTCGTAGAGCGCGAGCAGGATGCCGGTGACCACCGGGTCGTCCCAGATCTGCTGTCCCCATGCGGCCACCGCCACCGACGGGGGAACGATGGCCGCCAGGAGCCACCTGACGAGCTTGCCGACCATCCGCCCATCGTTCACCGGCGACGGCGGCCACGTCCGGATCTCTACGGAAGGTGATCAGAATCTATCCCCGTGTGACTGGGGCGTCGCTTCCGCGGCTACGCCTCAGATGTCGTTCGCCGCCACGTAGCCGAAGGTCATGGCCGGTCCGATGGTCGAGCCGGCGCCGGCGTAGCTGTGTCCCATGACGGCGCCGCTGGCGTTGCCGGCCGCGTACAGCCCGGGAATGACCGAGCCGTCCGCCCGGAGCACCCGCGCCCGCGCGTCCGTACGCATCCCGCCCTTGGTGCCCAGGTCACCTGGGACGATCTTGAACGCGTAGAAGGGCGCCAGCCACAGGGGCGCCAGGCAGGGGTTGGGCTTGACGACGGGGTCGGCGTAGTAGCGGTCATAGACGCTGTCGCCACGATGGAAGTCGGTGTCCTTGCCGGTCGCCGCGAAACCGTTGAACCGGGTGACCGTGGCGCGCAGCGTCGCCGCCGGGACGCCGATCTTCTGCGCCAGCTGCTCTATCGTCCACGCCTGGAAGGCGGCGCCGCTGTCGTACCAGGACTGGGGGAACGGCAGCAGCGGCGCGATGTCCTTGAACAGGTAGCGGTTGCGGTAGTTCTGGTCGACGATCAGCCAGGCGGGGATGTGCGGTGAGGCCGCCGTGTTGCGGTCGTACATGACGTGCACCACGTCGCTGTACGGCGCCGCCTCGTTGACGAAGCGCTCGCCCTTGCCGTTGACCAGGATGCAGCCGGGCAGCGTACGTTCGGCCAGGCAGAAGTACGGCTCGTCGGGCAGCGGGATCGCCGGTCCCCACCATGCGTCGTCCATCAGGTCCAGCGCGGCCCCGGCGCGTTCGCCCGCCTCGATGCCGTCACCGGTGTTCTCCTTGGCGCCGACCGTCCAGCCGGTCCCGATGGGCTGCCGCTGGAACTCCGCGCGCATCGCCGCGCTGTGCTCGAACCCGCCCGAGCCGACGATGACGCCGCGGCGGGCCTTGATCAGCGTCTGTACGCCGTTCCGCGTCACGACCACGCCGGTGACGCGGCCGCCTTCGACGCGCAGGTCGAGCAGCGGGGTGTTCAGCCATACCGGTACGTTCGCGGCGAGTAGTCCGGCGCGCAGGCTCGCCGCCAGGGACTGGCCCATGGTGAGCGGCTTCTCGCCGCGCAGCGCGGCCGCCGTGCCTCTGGCCAGGCACGCGGCGCTCACTTCCAGGCCCTTCGGGTTGACCAGGGTGAGGTTCAGCCACTTGTAGTCGGCGCTGAAGACGACCAGGCCGGCCGGGGTGGGGATGTACGGCGGGTTCAGGTGGGCGAGCTCGGCGCCGAGGATGTGCCCGTCGATCTGGTCGGGTTCGATGGAGCGGCCGTTCGGCATGCCGCCGGGGTACTCCGGATAGTAGTCGGCGTAGCCCTCCATCCACCGGAACCGCAGCGGGCTGTTCCGCATCACGAAGGAGATCATGGCCGGGCCGTTCGTCAGGAAGGCCTGCTGCCGCGCTTGGGGCACGGTGTCGCCGACGACGCGGGAGAGATACTGGGCGGCCTTGGCCGGGGTGTCCGGGACGCCGGCGGCCAGGATCACCTCGTTGTTCGGGATCCAGATCCCGGCGCCGGACCGGGCCGCCGACCCGCCGAACGTCGGCGCCTTCTCGACCACCACGCACTGCAGGCCGCGCTTGGCCGCGGTGAGCGCGGCGGTCATCCCGGCCGCGCCCGATCCGACGACCACGACGTCGTACTCGATGTCGGCGGCGTACGCGGGTGCGCGGCCCAGGGCCGCTTCGGTCATGAGTACGCCGCCGGCGATGGCGGCGCCGCGCAGCAGCGTGCGGCGGCTGGGTCCTTCTGTGGGCATGGCGGGCGTTGCGGGCGTCGAATCGGCCATGGTGGATCGGATCCCTTCAACGTGCGTGCGCTGCGGGCAGCACAGGTGGTCGGAGGAACAACCGTGGTGGCACCTCGCGCCGGTGCGACGCTACGGAAGAGCTGGGGGGTGTGGCCCCCGTCACAGCATGAAGCATGCGCTTGGTTGGGAACGCCTGTCAACAGATTGTGCGGGAGTGGCGATCTTCCGCTTTCGGGCGGCGCGGCTCGCGGTCGATCGCCACGGCGGCGCATGATCGCCCGGTGTCCGGGCAAAGGCCGTACGGCCCATTGGCAAACATGATTGAGTGAAATTTGACTATCCGTCAGGTACGGGAGGCATCAAGGATGCGGAACGGCCGGACCGGCACGACGATGTTCGCGAGCGCGCTCGCCTTGGCGGTGGCCCTGACCGCCGGATGCACCTCCAGCGGTGGCGCGCGGAACCCGGCGGCCGCCCCCCGATCGCCGGGCCCGGTGGCGAAGGTGGCGATCACCCCGGCGGACGGGACCAAGAAGGTCGCGCCGGACACCGGGGTCAGCGTCAAGGTCACCGACGGCAAGGTCACCCGGCTGGCCGTCGCCGATTCCAAGGGCCGTGAGGTGAGCGGCGCCGTGGGCACCGACGGGACCTGGCGGCCCAAGTGGCCGCTGCGCCCCTCGACGGCGTACACGGTCAGCGCCCAGGCGACCGGCACGGACGGCAAGGAGGTCACGACGCAGGCGAAGTTCACCACGCTGAAGCCGAAGCGCGCGCTGGAGAGCGGCATGTCGCCGCTGGACGGCGAGAAGGTCGGCGTCGGCATGCCCGTCCAGCTCCTGCTGTCGCGGTCGGTGACCGGCAAGGAGGAGCGGGCCGCGATCGAGCGGGCCCTGGTGGTCGAGATGTCCGAGCCGGTCGAGGGCGCGTGGAGCTGGGTGAGCGACCGGGAGGTCCAGTTCCGGCCGCGTGAATACTGGCCGACCGGGGAGAAGGTCAAGGTCGTCGCGCACCTGGCCGGCGTACAGGCGGGCGACGGGGTGTGGGGTACCAAGGACCGCAGCCTGAGCTTCACCGTCGGCGCCAAGCACATCACCAAGGTGAACGCCCGCACCCACGAGGCGGAGGTGAGCGACGGGGACAAGGTCGTCAAGACCATCCCGGTCAGCCTGGGCCGACCGGGCGACGACAGCTATTCGGGCACCATGATCGCGCAGGAGAAGGCCGCGGACATCATCATGGACTCCGCGACCACCGGCCACCCGGGTGAATACCGCATCCCTACCAAGTGGAACGTCCGGATGACCTACAGCGGCACCTTCTTCCACTCCGCCCCCTGGTCGACCGGCGCGCAGGGCAACTCCAACGTCAGCCACGGCTGTGTCAACGCGAGTCCGGCGAACGCCCGCTGGTTCTTCGAGTTCACTCAGCGGGGTGACATCATCCAGGTCAGCGGTACGTCACGGAAGCTGCGGTTCGGCAACGGCCCGACACCGTGGGCCAAGTCCTGGGACGACTGGCTGGCCGGCAGCGCGCTGGGCAAGCCCGTCAACGGCGGCTAGCCGCCCCAGAATCAGCCGCCCCAGAATCAGCCGCTCCAGAATCAGCGCCACCTCAGAAACCGAAGACGGCCGTCGGGTAGTCGACCAGGATGCGCCGGCGCAGGGCCTCGGTGGGGGCTATCCGGCCGAGGAAGTCGACCAGCACGCCGTCGTCCGGCATGTCGCCGGAGATGTTCGGGTGCGGGAAGTCGGTCCCCCACAGGACCCGTTCCGGTGCGTGCGCGGCGAGTCGGCCGGCGAACGGAGCCACGTCCTCGTACGGCGGCCCCGCCGTGGCGGGCTGCGTACCCAGCCGACCGGGCGGTCCTGGAAGCGGCCCGCGAACTGCTCCGTACGGGGGATCTGACCGACGACAGGTTCGCCGCGTCGATCGGCGCGCTCGGGCAGACCCGCCTGTACGAGGTGATCACCCTGGTCGGCTACCACCGGCTGCTGGCCGCGCAGCTCCGGGTGCTCCGCGTCGACGGCTGAGCCGCCTACCTTTCGAGGACGACGGCCAGCCCCTGGCCGACCCCGATGCAAAGGGCGGCCAGACCGGTGCCGGACCCGGCCACGGCCAGCTGGTGGGCGACCGCCCCGGTGATGCGGGCTCCGGAGGCGCCCAGGGGATGGCCCAGGGCGATCGCCCCGCCGCGGAGGTTGACGATCCCGGGATCGAGCTCGGGCAGCTCGGCCAGACAGCCGAGCGCTTGCGCGGCGAACGCCTCATTCAGCTCGACGGTCGTCAGGTCGCCGAACCCCTTGCCCGCCTTGGCCAGGGCCTTCTTGACGGCCTCGACCGGGCCGAGGCCGAAGTAGCGGGGTTCGAGCGCGCTCACGGCGCTCGCGGTGATCCTGGCCAGCGGCTCGCGACCACGCAGCCCGGCCTCGTCGGTGAGCAGCAGCACCGCCGCGCCGTCGTTGAGCGGGGAGGAGTTGCCCGCGGTGACGGTGCCGTCGGCGCGGAACGCGGGCTTCAGCCGGGCCAGCGCCTCCAACGAGGTGTCCTCGCGGATGCCCTCGTCACGGGTGAGGCCGCCGACGGGGACGATCTCGCGGTCGAAGGCCGCCTTCGCCGCCTTCTGGTGGCTGGCCAGCGCGAACGCGTCCTGCTCGGCCCGGGTGACGCCGTGCTTGTCGGCGATCAGCTCGGCGCCTTCACCGAGGGCGACCGTGTGCTCGGCGAGCATCTTGGGGTTGACCAGCCGCCAGCCGAGCGTGGTGGAGACGAGTTCCTGACCCTTGGCGGGGAAGGCCCGGTCCGGCTTGGGCAGCACCCACGGCGCGCGAGTCATCGATTCCACACCGCCCGCGATCACGGTGGCCGCGTCGCCGAGGGCGATCGCCCGGTACGCCTGGATGACGGCCTCCATGCCGGAGCCGCACAGCCGGTTGACGGTCGCGCCCGGCGTGCTCACCGGCAGCCCGGCCAGCAGCGCGGCCATCCGGGCCACGTTGCGGTTCTCCTCGCCTGCGCCGTTGGCGTTGCCGAGGATCACCTCGTCGGCGATGGTCTCGCCGTTGCGTTCCACCAGTGCCTTGATGGCGTGCGCGGCCAGGTCATCGGGACGGATGCCGGACAGCGCCCCGCCATAGCGGCCGAAAGGAGTGCGTACGGCGTCGAGAACGTAAACGGCCTTCACGCGAGGACCTCCGCATCCGTGCGCTCACGCAGGTGCGCGACGCTCACGCCGGGCGCGGTCTCGATCAGCGTGAGGCCCTTGTCGGTGATGTCGAGGACGCCGAGGTCGGTGATGATCCGGTGTACGCACGCCCTGCCGGTGAGCGGCAGCGAGCACTCCTGGACGATCTTGGGGGATCCGTCCTTGGCGGTGTGATCCATGATCACGAGCACCTTGCGGGCGCCGTGGACCAGATCCATGGCCCCGCCCATGCCCTTGACCAGCTTCCCGGGAACCATCCAATTGGCCAGATCGCCGCGAGCCGAGACCTGCATGGCGCCCAGCACCGCGACGTCGATGTGGCCGCCGCGGATCATGCCGAACGACACCGACGAATCGAAGAACGACGCCCCCCGCCGTACGGTCACCGTCTCCTTGCCCGCGTTGATCAGGTCTGGGTCGATCTCCTCCGGCGTCGGGTAGGGGCCGACGCCGAGGATGCCGTTCTCCGAGTGAAGGATCACGTCCACGTCAGGGGGAAGGAAGGACGGGATGCGCGTGGGCAGCCCGATGCCGAGGTTGACGTAGTCGCCGTCGCGCAGCTCGGCGGCCGCGCGCGCGACCATCTCGTCCCGGGTCCAGCTCATGACGCGGTCCCTTCGGGGGGAGTGGAGACGGTACGTCGTCCGGCGGTCTTGGCGGTGGCCTGTTCGGGGGGACCGGAGGTGGTACGCCGTTCGACGGTCTTGGCGGCGGCTTGTTCGGGGGTGAGCGCCACGACGCGGTCGACGAAGACCCCGGGCAGGTGGACCTCGTCGGGATCGAGCTCGGTCAGCTCCTCGACCTCGGCGATCGCGATTCGCGCGGCCATCGCGGCCAGCGGGTTGAAGTTCCTGGCGGCCTTGTTGAAGACCAGGTTGCCGTGCCGGTCGCCCTTCGCCGCCCGGACCAGCGCGAAGTCGGTGGTGATGGCGTGCTCCAGAACGTACTGCCGGCCCCCGAACTCGCGGACCTCCTTGGGGGGCGAGGCGAGCGCGACTGACCCGTCGGGCCCGTGGCGCAGCGGCAGGCCGCCTTCGGCGACCGGCGTGCCGACCCCGGCCGGGGTGTAGAAGGCGGGGATGCCGCTGCCGCCCGCGCGCAGCCGCTCGGCCAGACTGCCCTGCGGGGTCAGCTCCACCTCCAGCTCGCCGCCCAGGTATTGCCGGGCGAACTCCTTGTTGTCGCCGATGTAGGAGGCGGTCACGCGGGCGATCCGCCGATCGGCCAGCAGGGTGCCCAGGCCGCCGCCGTCCACTCCACAGTTGTTCGACACCACGCTGATGCCGCGTACGCCGGAGTCGTACAGCGCCTGGATCAGCACGTCCGGGATGCCGCAGAGACCGAAGCCGCCGACCGCGAACGACGCGCCGTCCCGCACATCGGCCAGCGCCTCATGGGCGGTGGCAACCACTTTGTCTCTCCGCACGACACTCCGCTTCGTAGTGTTCGCTAGATGAACTTCAGTTCATTATCATGGTCGAGTATGAGGAGCCGCATCGCTCTCTGTCAAAGTCCTTGGGGCGGCTTGAGAGCGGGCGGGGTTGAGGTGGGCCTGTTGGGGTGGGTCGAGGGCGGGCGGCTTGAGGTGGGTTGAGGCGCGCGGGTTGAGGGCGGATGGGTTGAGGTGGGCGCGTTGGGGTGGGTTGAGGGCGGGCGGCTTGAGGCGGTTAAGGTGCGCGGGTTGAGGCGGATGGGTTGAGGTTGGAGGAGGCAGGTTGGTTGAGGTCGGAGGAGGGCGGATGGAACCGGCGGGCGCTCTGGAGCGCGGGCTGGCCGTGCTGCGCGTGCTGGCCGCCGGTCCCAGGCGGCCGATGCGTGCGACGGACCTGGTGCGGGCCACGGGCCTGGCGAGGTCGACGGTCGACCGGATCGTGGCCACGCTCGTCCGGCTCGGCTACGCGCGGGCCGAAGAGCGCGACGTGCTGCTCGCGCCGCGCCTGATGGAGCTGGGGGAGGCGTACCTGACCTGCGGCGGTCTGGGGGCGCTCGATCCGTACGCCGAACGGCTCGCCGACGAGCTGGACGAGTCGGTGTCGCTGGCCGTACGGGACGGGGACGGGGTCCGCTTCGTCGGGCGCTTCACCGGGCGCCCCGTCCGGCGGCGCACCATGTCGGTGGCCTTCCGCGTCGGCGACCTGCTGCCCGCCGACCGCTGCGCGGCCGGTCTGATCCTGCTCGACCCCGCCGCGCGGTGGGCCGAGGACGACCAGCTCACCGAGCCCGGCCTGGTCGCGGTCGCGGTGCCGGTACGGGACGCGAACGGGACGGCGGTCTGCGCGCTGACCGTCGCCAGCCACACCAGCAGGCACACGGCCGCCGGCCTGCGCGACCACGCCCTGCCCAGCCTGCTGAAAACGGCGGCGGACATGGCCGCGGCCCTGACCGAACCGCCACTCCCGCCGCCGTCCACGCCCCTCCAGCCTGCCGCAGCCGCCCCGCACCACGCCCCGCTCTCCTCGCATCACGCGCCGCTGCCCGCCCCGCACGCCGTGCCTGTCCCGAGTGCTGCGCCCGTACCGAGTGCCGCGGGTGTGGACACGTCTCGTGCCAGGAAGGAGGAGTTGGGCGCGGAGTATCTCCAGTCGCTGGCCCGGGGTCTGGCCGTGCTGGTGTCGCTCGGTTCGGCGCGCGGCGGGCTCACCCTGGCCGCCGCGGCCAAAGCCACCGGCCTGCCGCGGGCCACCGTACGGAGGGCGGTCCAGACTCTCGATCGCCTGGGGTACGTCGCCGCCGACGGCGCACGTTTCGTCCTGCTGCCCAAGGTGCTGGAGCTGGGGTACGCCCACCTGTCGGGCCGGACCTTCGGCGAGATCGTCCAGCCGCACCTGGCGGACCTGGTGGCACGGGTCCACGAGTCGGCCTCGGTCGCGATGCTGTCCGGGGACGATGTCGTCTATGTGGCGCGCGTGCCGACCGTCGCCATCATGAGCGTCGACATCACCGTGGGCACCCGCTTCCCCGCGTACGCCACCTCGATGGGCCGGGTTCTCCTGGCCGACCTGCCGGGGGAACGGCTGGCCGGGATGCCCTCGCCCCGGCTGACCCGCCACACGCTCACCGCGCCCGCCGACCTGGCGGTAGCCGTACGACAGGCGGCCGTGGACGGGTACGCCCTCGTCGACCAGGAGCTCGAGGAAGGCGTGCGATCCATCGCGGTGCCGATTCGCGACCGGAGCGGCCGGGCCGTCGCGGCCGTCAACGTGGCCACGCACGCCAGCCGTGCCACCCCCGCCGAGCTGATCCGTGACGTCCTGCCCGCGCTCACCGAGGCCGCCGCACGCATGGAAGCGGACCTGGCCAACACACGCGGCGCCGCACGTTTTTACTAAATGTCCCCGCCACGATGCTCGGTGGCGCCACGTGAACCCCGGCCCGCCGTGGCCGGCCGGGGCACGTCACCCTCCAGAGCTACTCCAGAAATACTTGACGGCTAGGAGGTGCCGTTGATCAGGGCCATGGCCAGCTCGGGGCTGAAAGTGCCGGCCGGGATGCCCTCGCCCAGGTTGCAGCTGCCGTCTGAGTCACCCGGGACCTTGACCCAGAAGACGTACTCGGCGCCGCTCGTCTGCTTGGCGGGCGCGCTGCCCAGTTTGCGGCCGGGCGGGTTGCACCAGCTGTCCTGGCCGGTCCAAGGGCCGTTGCCGTTGCGGCTGGTGTCGATGACGTACTTCTTGGCGCCGACGGTCCCGGACAGGTAGCCGTTGACCGCGACGGAGTAGCTCTCAGAGGCGGCCGTGGTGATGTAGTTGGACACGTTCACGGAGAAGCCGCGCGTGTTGGCGATGCCCGACTTGACCAGCCGTGTGGCCATGTCGTCGGCCGCGACCCAGGTGGCGTTGCCCGCGTCGAGGTAGACCCAGGCGTTCGGGGCCTGAGCCTTCAGCACCTGGGTGGCGTCCAGCAGCATCTTGTACTGGTCTTCCGGATCCTTGCCGATCTGGGTCACGCAGCTGGCGGCGGCGACGCCGTCTGGCTCCAGCACGACGATCGCGTGCCTGGTGCCGATCGCCTTGGCGAACTCGGTGATCCACGTGTGATATCCGGCCGCGTCGCCCGCGCCGCCGCCCGACTGGTTCGCGCACGCGTCGCGGTTCGGGATGTTGTACGCCACCAGCATCGGCAGCTTGTCCGCGGCCTGGGCGGCGCCGACGTAGGTGTCCACGGCCAGCGTGAGGTCGGTGAACCAGCCGCCGAACCACTCGAAGATGGGCTTGTTGCCGATGTTCGAGCCGATGGCGGTGCCCTCGCTCGTGCCCTGGTGGGTGGCGGCATACTGGGCGGGGTGCGACTGGTTCCAGACGTACAGCGCCGTCGGCCGGGTCGTCTGCGTCTCCATCAGCGAGACGTTGTCGAAGCGGACCGTCGGGGTGCCGCCGGACCCGCCGAGCTGGAAGGTCACCTCGGCGGCGGTGTTGGTGGCGGACGCGGCCACGAACGGGATGCTGTAGCGCCTGCTGCCTGTCGTGAGCTGGACGGGCGCGGCCAGCGACTGGTTGGAGCTGGGCGTCGCCACGTACTGCACGGTCGTGGTGGCCTTGAAGGCCGTCGTGGAGTACGCGTCGAACGAGAGCGTGTAGCTCTTGCCCGCGTTCAGGGCGGTCGTCGTGGGACTGGACACCATGGCGTCCCACGGGTTGGTGACGACGGATGTCACGTTCACCCGCATACGGCCGGACTCGGCCGTGACCGTCGTCTGGCCGATCGCCTGCCAAGGGGCCGTCGAGCTGGTGAAGGCGCCGTTGCCGATCAGCTGGGCGGCGGCTGAGGCAGGCGGTGGTACGGCCAGGACAGCGGCCACGACCGCGGTTAAGGCTGCGGCGGCTTTTGCTGCGATAAATCGCACTAAATCACCTTTCAGTGGGGTGTGGTGCGCCGAAGAGCTCGGTGGGGTTCGGCGCACCAGGAGAGCGTCGTCGACGGAGGCGCTGGAGGGGGAGGGTCACCACGGCCGGCGCACACGCCGGCCGCACTCGAACAGGCATGCCGGACCTCTCTAGGTGCGGTACCGCGGCGTCGGCGTGATCATTACTGACCACCCTAGATACGGTCAAGGGATTAGGTAGTGGTAAATATCCAACCCATCGGCCCTCTTCTCTCCAGGACAGGTGATGGTCTACCGTCTATGGGAGCGCTCCCAGGCGGTTGAGGCGCCGATCGGCACAGGTCAGGTGTGTTCCCAAGAGAGCCGCGACCGCGCACCGGACGCCGAGGTCGCCTGCGGCGGCGGCGACAGCTCAACAGATCGCCGGCTCGACGGCCGTTGCGGGCGGGACGATCGTGCCGGTGGTCACGACCTTTAGCGGATTGCGCCGCCGGATCACCTCGGCGGCATCATGGAGAGGGCCGTCAGGGCATGAGTTTTCTCTGGGGCGCGGCGACGTCCAGCTATCAGATCGAGGGCGCGTTCGCGGAGGACGGCCGGGGGACGTCCATCTGGGACACCTTCAGTCGCGTCCCCGGCAAGGTGCGGGGCGCCGAGAACGGTGACGTTGCCTGCGATCACTACCACCGTTACGCCGACGACGTGCGGCTGATGGCGGAGCTGGGGTTGCGGGCGTACCGGTTCTCCGTCGCGTGGCCGCGCATCGTGCCGGAGCGCGGGGTGGTCAACCAGAAGGGCCTCGACTTCTACCGCCGCCTGGTCGACACGCTGTTGGAGCACGGCATCACCCCGTGGCCGACGCTCTACCACTGGGACCTGCCGCAGTACTTGGAGGACGCGGGCGGGTGGCCCAACCGGGACACGGCCTATCGGTTCGCGGAATATGCCGACATTGTGCATACGGCATTGCGTGATCGGGTGGCGAACTGGACGACGTTGAACGAGCCGTGGTGCTCCGGGCTGCTCGGATACGCCAACGGGGAGCACGCGCCGGGACACCAGGAGCCGTCCGAGGCCGTCAAGGCGGTACACCACCTGCTGCTCGGCCACGGCCTAGCCGTCCCCATCTTGTCCGGAAATATCGGCATCACGTTGAATATGTCGCACGTGACGCCCGCCACGGAGTCGGAGGCGGACGCGGACGCCGCCCGCCGGATAGACGGCATCCAGAACCGGTTGTTCATCGACCCGGTGCTGCGCGGCTCCTACCCCGAGGACGTCGTCCGCGACCTGGCGCCCCACAGCGACTTCTCCCACGTCCTGGACGGGGACCTGGCCCTCATCTCCCGTAAGATCGACATGCTCGGGGTCAACTACTATTCCCCCGCCCTGGTGGCGGCCGGCGAGCCCGTACCCTCCGGCAGTACGCCGTGGATCGGCGCGGAGAACGTCCGCTGGGTGGACGGCGGCCGCAAGCGCACCACGATGAACTGGGAGATCGACGAGAACGGCCTGCTGCGCCTCCTCCAGCGGCTGCACAAGGACTACCCGGCCATCGACCTCTACATCACCGAGAACGGCGCGGCCTTCGCCGACGAGGTGAGCGAGGACGGCGCCGTGCACGATCCGGACCGCATCGACTACCTGGAACGCCACATCAACGCCTGCGCCGAGGCGGTGAACAGTGGCGTCCCGCTCAAGGGCTACTTCGCCTGGTCCCTGCTGGACAACTTCGAATGGGCCCACGGGTACGGGCAGCGGTTCGGCCTCGTCCACGTGGACTTCGACACTCAGCGGCGCACCCCGAAGGACTCCGCCCTCTGGTACGCGGCCCGCATCCGCGAGGGCGTCCTGGGGTGATTCCGCCGCGCGAGCGGGTGACCTTGGGCGAGGCCGACTCGACGGTCCCCGTGGCGTTCCGGGGATGCCGGTTCCCCGGCGCCCCCGTAATCGCACCTCAGCGGCGAGAGATCACTGCCACTGCCCCTTCAGTAGTCGCTCAAGCTGTGACTGGGCCTCCACGGGGTCGAAGCCGGGCAGGGCCTCGCACATGAGGTCGTTGGTCTGCTGCTCGGCGTGCAGTCGCGCCGCCCGTACGGCCGCGAGGGTCTCGTCGGCGAGGCTCTGGCTGTCCTGTCTCATGGCGCGGGGGTCGTAGGTGACTTCCAGGACCCGGCCGTCTGGACCTACCTTCGCCTTGACACGGCCCGAAAGGCCTTCGCCGAGGCCGACGATCTCGGCGATCGCGTCCTCGGACTTCTCCGCCCACGCCAGTAGTCTCTCGCCATGATCGGCGGCCTCGTCGAGGTCCTTGTCCCGGATGTAGCCCGGGTCCATATGTGGTCCGTACACATTGCCTCCTGGTTAGAGAAGAGCGCATTCGAGGTCGTCTTCGCGCGCGGGCATCGTCGGCATATCGGATTCCGGCGGTCGAGGATGCTGATGCAGCCGTCAAGTCTAGACAGATCTTGACGTGGGTAGCTGACTATGCTAATGAAAGCCAGCAAACTGGTAAATTTCCTGATCGTTTACCGCTAGTGTCGCTCGGATGACAGGGCTAGAGATCGCTTGGGGAGCGGTTGGTCAGGACGCTTCCCGGCTACAGGGGCACAGTGAGGACTACGAGGCCGCGGTACAGCGCCTCAAGGAACGCGGCAACGGCGCCTCCGCATGGGGCGACGTCGGCCTGATCGGCATGTTCGCCTCCGCGTACGCCGAGTGCAGTCAGTTCGGAGTCGAGGCGCTGAGCGGCCTGTCCGAGGTGATCAGCGGAACGGGTGACGGCCTGCGTACCGCGGCCAGGAACGCGAGCGAGGCCGACGCCGCCAGCATGTATGGCACGACATGAGTGTGACGCTTCCTCCCGAGGCGAGCGGGATGCTGGCGATCCTCGGCGTACCGTGGCCGAACGTCGACGAGGACGAGATCAGGAAAGACGCGAGCGCCTGGCGTACCGTGCTCGCCGGAACCGTTCCGGCGGGGGCCGCGGCTGACGCGCAGGTCCGGCGGACGCAGCAGGTGTACGGGGGCGAGTCGGGGACCGCGCTTGCCGCCTACTGGAGCGAGGCCGGAAACGGCGACGGCCACCTCGCGCAGGTCACGTCCGCGGCGAAGGTCGCCCCTGTGGCCCTCGATGGCGCCGCCGCGGTGGTGACCGCCGTGAAGGTGGCCGTGGGCACGCAGGCCGCCTTCACGGCCGTGAAGGTTGGGCGGGCCCTGCTGGTCGGCGGTCCCTTTGGCGGCTCGCTCGCCTCGGCGGAGATGTTCTTCGCCCGGCGGATGATGGCGAAGATCCTCAGAGAGGGTGGCGAAAGCACCGGCAGGGGGCTGGCTCCGGCCCTCAGCAGGAGGGCCACCGAGACGTTCCGCCGCGTTGTCCAGAACCTGCGCCGCCCTGGTGGTGGTGGCGGCGGCCCGAGGCTGGCCGGCGCGGGCGGCCGGAACGTTCCGACGCGTTCGCCCGCCTTCAAGGGCGACCGTCTCGACGGGAACCCCGGTATCGCGACCCGGGGGAAGAAGAAGCAGCCGCTCAACCAGGAGAACAGGAACCCGCACACGAGCAGCTCCTCGCCATCGACCAGCGACGCCCATCAGAACGCCGGAGCCCACGGCGGCCGCCGGAACATTCCGAAGAACCCGAACAAGAAGCCGAAGAAGCCGAAGCAGTCATAGCAGGATCGCGGAGAGGAGGTTCGGATGAACACCACTGACTTGATCACCCATGCCGACGAGCTGGCCGAGACGGAGGAGTACGCGGAGGCGGCCGCCCTGTACGGTCAGGCAGCCCAGGGGGGCCTGCCCGAAGCGGCGGTATATCAGGGCGAGATGCTGTTCCACCTCGGCGACTTCCCGGCGGCGGAGCGCGTCCTCCGCGCGGCGCTTGCCGGGGGCGAGGCGGACGCCTACGGCTGGCTCTCCGACACCCTGGTCGCGGCCGAACGCCCCGCCGAGGCGGCCATGCTCATGGAGCAGGCCGCAGGTCAGGGCCACCCCGTGGGAGCGTTGCGGGCCGCGACCATCTGGGCCGACGCCGTGGGCGACCGCGAGCGGGCGGAACAGTGGTACCTGAAAGCGATTGACCGCGGCGAGCAGGGCGCGCTGAACGACTACGGCACCTTCCTCGCCGAGGACGACTCCCGCCTCGAAGAGGCGGAACATGTGCTCCGCCAGGCCGCCGAGCAGGGGGACGCTCTGGCGTTCAGCAACCTGGGCGGGATGGAGCTGGACCGCGATGCCCCCGAGGCCGCTGCCGAGTGGCTGCGGCGGGGACTGGAACTGGAGGACCAGTCCGGCTCCACGGCCCTGCTGAAACTCGCCGACGCCGAAGCGCGGCTGGGCAACCTCGACGAGGCCCGCGCTCTGCATGATCGAGCGGTCGACGCGGGCCTGCCCGACGCCCATGTGGCCCGCGCGAACTTCCTCGCCGACCATGACGATCCGGAGGCGGCGGAGGCCGATTTCCTGGCCGCCGTGGAGGCCGGTGACGAGGGCGCCCATTACTATTACGCGGAATTCCTCGCCGCGCATGATCGTGTGGGCCAGGCGGTGGGGCATTACGACCAGGCCGTGGAAGACGGATCGGACGCCGCCCACCGACGGCTCGCCTTCATCTACCTGGGCAATGGAGCCGTCCGAGCCGCCGAGGAGCACTTCAAGGAGAGCATCGCGGCGGGCTGGCTGAGCTCGGTGTACTCCTATGCCGACATGCTCCGCCAGGAGGGCCGCGCCGACGAAATCGCCGCCCTGCGCCCCGACGCCGAACGCCTGGGCGCCACTCCCGGCCAGCTGGAGGAATTGACCGCGGTTTAGGGGTTCAGCTGCGTTGCCCGTACTTCTCCGTATATGTACGGGCAACGCGCAGGAGCTCGGACTCCATCCACTCGGCGGCGGCCAGCGTGCGCGGGAGCAGGTGGCGCTCCGTGGTGGCGGCGCGGAGCAGCAGAGCCGCCGTGATGTCATGGTCGGGACGGCGGACGACGGTGATCGGATCGCCCGCGCGGATCTCTCCCGGCGCGATCACCCGTAGCAGCGCGCCGGTGCGGCCGACCTTGATGAACCGTTTCATCCAGCCCTGCTCTCCGACCCACCCCGCGAACGTGCGGCAGGGAATCCGGCCGGCGGTCACCTCGACCACCAGGTCGGAGCCCACCTGCCAGCGTTCCCCGATCAGCGCCTCGGCCACGTCCAGCCCGGATGTGGTGAGGTTCTCGCCGAAGGCGCCGTTGGCGAGCGTACGGCCGAGTGCCTGCTGCCAGGCGTCCAGGTCCTCGCGCGCGAACGCGTACACCGCCCGGTCACCGCCGCCGTGGAAGCGGCGGTCGCAGACGGCGTCTCCCGCCACGCCGCCGCCCGCCGTTCCTTTGGGGCCGACGGATGATACCTGGACCGGCCCCGTCACCGGGCGCTTGTCGATGCCTGTCATTCCGCCCGGGGCATCGGTGTAGTCCACGGGCATGGGGCGGCCGACGTTCACCGACAGAAGTCTCATGGCCCCCAAGCTATTCCGGGCCGGGCAGACGGAGCGAACACTTTTGGGGCGATCGGTGAAGGAGGGGGGACCGATCCCCCGCGACGGAAGACAGGCGATGACTCGAAGAGCTACGACATGGCCCCGATGACGGAGCGGGCGGAGGACGCCGCGATCATCGAGCGGTCCTTACGGGAGCCGGAGTGCTTCGCGGAGCTGTTCGACCGCTACCACGCGCCGATCCACGGTTATGCCGAGCGGCGGCTCCCCCGGCCCCTGGCCGACGACATCGCCGCCGAGACATTCCTGATCGCGTTCCGCCGGCGCGACACCTACGACCTGTCCCGGCCGGACGCCAGGCCCTGGTTGTACGGGATCGCCTCGAACCTGATCTCCCGCCACCACCGGGCCGAGGTCCGGCAGTACCGCGCGCTGGCCAGGGCCGGTGTCGAGGAGAGCAGCGAGGACCACGCCGACCGGATCGCCGCCTCGCTGGCGGACCGCCCTTGGCTGGCGGCGGCGCTGGCCAAGTTGCCCGCGGCGGAACGCGACGTGCTGCTGCTGGTCGCCTGGGCCGACCTGACCTCCGAAGAGGCGGGCAAGGCGCTCGGCGTTCGGGCGGGCACGGTCCGGTCCCGGCTCCACCGGGCCCGGACGAAGATCCGCGCCGCGCTGGACCCGGCACTCATCAGGAAGGACAGTTGATCATGAGCGAACATCCCGACGCCGATCTGGACGCCCTGCGCCGGGCCTGGCCCGAGCCCGTCCCGCCGTCCCATGACACCTGTTCCGCCGCCAGGGCCGCGCTTCTCCAGGAGGCGACCGCGGCGCTTCCCCGGCGTGCGCGCCGCTTCCGCCTGCCTCGCGCGGGCGGGCGCGTCCTCGCGGTGGGGGCGCTGGCCGTCGCGATCACGGCGGTCGCGTTCGTCGTCGGGAACCCCGAAGGAGACACACCGCGCCCGATCGTCCCCGGCCTGGCGCTGCCGGCCGCCAACGCGCAGGTACTGCTCCACAAGGCGGCCGCCGTCGCCCGGGACCGGCCCTTCACCGCGCCCCGCCCGAACCAGTGGGTCTACATCGAGACGCGCATTCAGGGACCCGACCAGGCTGACCCAAGCGTGGTGCTGACCCCGGGGACGCCGCTGAAGACCAGGGTGGATCGGGCTTGGACGCGGGCCGACGGCAAGGTGGTGGCCATGTTCGAGGACGGAAAGCTGGTCCGCTCGTCCACCGGAGGCGCCATGCCACCGGTCGACTACGCCTCGGTGGCGGCGCTGCCGACGGATCCCGACGCGCTCCTGGCCTGGATGTATGGAAACCTGGGCGGCGGACTCCAGGAGCAGCGGCATGCCAGGGCCTACCTCCTGCTCGGCTCCCTGCTCAACAACAACCTCGTCCCGCCGGCCCAGGAGGCCGCCGTCTACCAGGCAATGGCCAAGATCCCCGGGGTGACGGTGAACCCGGACGCGGTAGACGTCGCAGGACGTCCGGCGCTGGCCGTCGGCTACGTCGAAGACGGCTGGTTGAGCCACGAGATCCTGCTCGACCGGACCACCTACACATACCTGGGCGCGCGCGACATCGCGATCGCCGACTTCAACTACCCGGGCGCAGACCCCCGTCTGGTCAAAAAGGGGAGGATCGATGCCCTCCTGGTCCGCCTCGCCATCGGAATCACCGACAAGCCCGGAGTACGACCCTGACGGTGACACGGCCCGCCTGCTGGACGCGTGGCTGCCCGCTTGGTGCGCCGTGGCGTACGGGGGAGCGCTGGTCGTTTCACGCGTTTCGCGGCGATCCCTTGGTGAACGTTTCACCGGCCACACCTGAGCTGACCCGGCAAGACCCGGAGGCCCCGAGCCCGCGCCTTGACGCTCCCCGTACGGCCGAGAAGACTCACCGGCGATCCCCTCAAGTGTTAGCGATAACAGCGAGGTGGCACATGGCGCGATTTCTCGTCTCTCTAGTGACCATGCTGGTCACGGCGGTGATCGCCGTGCTCCCGGCCGGTGCGGCGGCGTACCCCAACCCCGGGTACGTGACCGGCAGCATCGGCGTGCACGATCCGGCGGTGGTGAAGACGTCGAGCGGCTACCTCCTGGCCAATACCGGCGACAACATCGCCCTCAAGACGTCCACCGACCGCACGGCCTGGCGGGACGCGGGTGTGGCCTTCCCCGGTGGCGCGTCGTGGACGCTCCCGTACACCGGAGGCAGTGCCAGCCTGTGGGCGCCGGATATCTCCCGGCACAACGGCAAGTACTACATGTACTACGCCGCCTCCACGTTCGGCTCCCGCAACTCGGCGATCTTCCTGGCCACCAGTGCCACCGGCGCCTCGGGTACGTGGGCCAACCAGGGCCTGGTCATCTCCACGACCTCCTCCAGCAGCTACAACGCGATCGACCCCAACCTGGTCACGGACGCCGCCGGCAACTGGTGGCTGTCCTTCGGCTCGTTCTGGACCGGCATCAAGCTGATCCCGCTCAACTCCTCGACCGGGCTGCGCAGCGGGACCGCGCTCTACTCGATCGCGCAGCGTACCGGCGCCAGCACGGCCGTGGAGGCGCCGTTCATCTTCCGGCACGGGTCGTACTACTACCTGTGGGTCTCGTTCGACCTGTGCTGCCGGGGCGCGTCCAGCACGTATCGGATCATGGTCGGCCGGTCGACCAGCGTCACCGGCCCGTACGTGGACCGCAACGGCACCGCCATGACCTCCGGCGGCGGCACGCAGGTCCTCGCCGGGCACGGCAGCATCCATGGGCCGGGACATCAGGCGGTGATCACGGACAGCGACGCCGACGTCCTCTTCTACCACTATTACGCCGACAACGGCGCCTCGCTGCTGGGGATCAACCTCATCGCCTACGACAGTGCGGGCTGGCCCTACGTCTACTGATCAGGTTCGAAAGGAGCAGGCATGCTTCCCGCGCGAAGGCGCTCCCTCTCTCTCGTGACCGCCGTGATCCTCGCCCTGACCGGGACCATGAACGTCGGCACCGCCTCGGCCGCCGCGGCCAGACAGGTGGAGAACCTGGATCGCGGCCTGATCAGCGTCCATTCCGGCAGTGGCAACCTGGTGTCCTGGCGGCTGCTCGGCAGCGAGAGCATGAGCACGGGATTCAACGTCTACCGCGGCTCGACCCTGCTGACCTCGTCGCCCATCACGAGTTCGACGAACTACCTGGACTCCGGCGCCGCGGCGACTTCCACGTACACCGTGCGCGCGGTGGTCGGCGGGGTGGAACAGGCGCCCTCCGCGGCGGCGACGCAGTTCGCCAACGGGTACCTGGACGTGCCGATCCAGCGGCCCGCCGGCGGCACCACGCCGGACGGGGTCGCCTACACCTACAGCGCGAACGACGCGAGCGTGGGCGACCTGGACGGTGACGGCCGCTACGAGTTCGTGCTCAAGTGGGATCCGTCCAACGCCAAGGACAACTCCCAGTCCGGCTACACGGGCAACGTGTACGTGGACGCGTACCGGCTGAACGGCACCCGGCTGTGGCGCATCGACCTGGGCCGCAACATCCGCGCGGGGGCGCACTACACCCAGTTCCAGGTGTACGACTACGACGGCGACGGCAGGGCCGAGGTCGCGATGAAGACCGCCGACGGGAGTGTGGACGGCAGCGGCAGGGTCATCGGCTCCGCGTCCGCGGACTACCGGAACTCCTCCGGATACGTCCTGTCGGGGCCTGAATTCCTGACCATGTTCAACGGTCAGACCGGGGCGGCCATGTCCACCGTCAACTACAACCCGCCGCGCGGGACCGTGTCCAGCTGGGGCGACTCCTATGGCAACCGGGTCGACCGGTTCCTGGCCGGTACGGCCTACCTGGACGGGCAGCGGCCCAGCCTGATCATGGCGCGGGGCTACTACACGCGTACGGTGATCGCCGCGTGGGACTTCCGCAGCGGCGCGTTGACCCAGCGATGGACGTTCGACTCCAACGTGTCCGGCTCCCAGTACGAGGGGCAGGGCAACCACCAGCTGTCGATCGCGGACGCCGACGCCGACGGCCGGGACGAGATCATCTACGGCTCTGAGGCGATCGACGACAACGGCAGCCCGCTGTGGAACACCCGGCTGTTCCACGGTGACGCGCTGCACGTCGGCGACCTGATCCCGGCCCGCTCCGGCCTCGAGGTGTTCAAGCCGCACGAGAACACCAACCAGCCGGCCACCTCGATGGTCGACGCCCGGACCGGCGCCGTCATCTGGACGAACCCCTCTTGCGGGTGCGACAACGGGCGCGGCGTGTCCGGCGACGTGTACGCGGGCAGCGCGGGCGCCGAATCATGGTCGTCGGCCGTCTCCGGTCTGCTCAACACCTCCGGCGCGAACATCGGCCGCAAGCCCGGCTCGACCAACTTCCTCATCTGGTGGGACGCAGACCCGGTCCGCGAGCTGCTCGACGGCACGCACATCGACAAGTACGGCACCAGCGCCGACACCCGCCTGCTCACCGGTTCGGGCGTGCACGCCAACAACGGCACCAAGTCGACCCCGTCCCTGTCGGCCGACCTGTTCGGCGACTGGCGCGAGGAGGTCGTCTGGCCGACGACGTCGGAGACGGCGCTGCGGATCTACAGCACCCCCACCGTGACGACCCGGCGGCTGTGGACTCTCATGCACGACCCGATGTACCGGGTGGCGATCGCCTGGCAGAACACCGCCTACAACCAGCCGCCGCACCCGAGCTACTTCATCGGGAACGGCATGTCCACCCCGGCCCAGCCGAACGTCTACGCGCGCTAGATTCTCATGACATAAGCGACTCAGCCGCTTTCGTGTCATACCTCGGGTTCGGGTGGTGGCAACCGCTGGGCCGCGGTCCGTTCCCGGTCGACCCGGTCCGCGACCTCACTAAGGCGCGCACAGATGTGCTCGAGCCTCTCATGGGCTTGATTTCGCTCCGCGATGATCGCTGCCAGCAGTAGGGCGGTCAGCGACGCGGCCCCGTTGAACGCTTGCAGGGTGACCATGTTGAGGAAGAGGCCATGTTCGGCGAACGGGCCCGAACCATGCGCGGCCGCGACGATCGCGACTGTCGACACGATCAGCGCGCATGCCGCGGCGCCCGCCAGCTGGAAACGCAGGGCGGCCCAGATCAGGAACGGGAAGACGAGGAAGAGCAGGTTGACAGAGCTCACCGTCGCCATCACCGTGATGAGGAGCGTGCCCACGGCCAGGGCCACAGCCTCGCCCCAACGGGACAGACGAGCGTCCCACGGAGCCCGGGATGTGCGCAGCACCAGCAGAATGGGCGTTACTACGAGCACGCCCATCGCGTCGCCCGTCCACCACACCGACCACGTCGGCCAGAAGTCACCGCTTCGCAGCGCGCCGGCGAGCAGGAGCACGCCACTGCCCACCGTCGAGCTGATCAGCATCGCGGTCAAGGCGCCGAGGAATACCAGCGCCAGCGCGTCCCGCAACCGATCCAGCTCGATGCAGAAACGCGCGCGAACGAGCAGGAGGTAAGCGCACACCGGAGCGAGGGTGTTCCCCACGGAGATCGCCGCGACCGCGAGCAACGACGGTCCGAGCATCAGGTTGACCAGGAACGCACCGAGAGTGATACCGGGCCAGACTCGAATGCCCATGAGAAGCAGACAGGCCAGCGCGATGCCCGTCGGCGGCCAGAGCGGCGTGACCTGCCCGCCGACCAACTCCTGCGCCAATCCCACCTTCGCAGCTGCGAAATAGGCGCCTGCGACGGCAAGCATCCGCAAGCCGTTCACGGCATATGAGCGGGGCCGAATATTGTTCAGCACGCCGCCTCACTCCCTCTCACCTGCGAAAACTGCCCCCATGACATTCTGCTACGGATGGGCCGGGGGTCACAGACCGCTGGACGGGCTTCTCGCGCACGCGACGTGCGGCGCGGGCCCGCCGGGGTTTCAGGCGCGAGCTGGGCTGCAACTTCCGCGGCAGCCGAGGTAAACCCCAGGTAGATGCGTAACGGCCGGTCCTGGAGTTAGCGTGGCGGATGCCCATCAGCGCCGCATCGCTCGTCCGCCGAGTGTCCGCGGTCAACCCCCTGCTCCTCGACGGCGCCCTGGCCCTGGCGCTGGTCGTCGGGACCTGGCTGTGGGAGATGTACGACCCGGGCAAGGGGCGGCCCCCGGACACGTTGTCCCTGTCCCTGACCGTGCTGGTGAACGCGCCGGTGGCACTGCGCAGGCGGGCGCCCGTCGCCGTCCTGGTGGTCTCCACCGGGGCGGCGCTGGTCTACCACATGCTGGGCTACCACCTCGGGCTCAACAGCATGGGGCCGCTGGTGACGCTCTACACCGTCGCCGCCCACCGGTCCTGGGCGTTCACCCTGGCCGGGGCGGCGCTGATCGTGACGGAGTGGACGCAGGCGTCGGTCCGCCAGCCCGACGTCGCGCTGTGGTCGGCGTTAGGGCAGTCGCTCCTGGTGGTGGCCTACACCGTGGGGGCGGGCACGAGCACGCGGTTGCTGGCCGAACGTACCCGGCAGCTCGCCGTGCTGGCCGACCAGCTCCACCGGGAGCAGGACGCCGCCGCCCGCCGCGCCGTCACCCACGAACGGGTACGGATCGCCCGCGAGCTGCACGACGTCGTCGCCCATCACATGTCGGTCATCTCCGTACAGGCGGGGCTCGGCCGCTACGTCGCCCTGTCCGACCCGGCCACCGCGCACGCCACGCTGGGGGTCATCGCCGACACCAGCCACGAGGCGCTGGCCGAAATGCGGCGGCTGCTGTCGATCCTGCGCATCGAGGCCGACGACGAGGACGAAGGGCTCTACTCCACGGCCCCCGGCCTGCAGAGCCTCGAACCCCTGGCGGAGCGGATCCGCGCGGCCGGTCTGCCGCTCACGGTGATCGTCGAGGGTGAGTTCAGGCCGCTGCCGCCCGGCCTGGACATGTGCGCCTACCGCATCGTCCAGGAGTCCCTGACCAACGTGCTGAAACACGCCGGTCGCGCCCGGGTGGAGATCCGGGTGACGTACGGCCCGGCCACGCTGGCCCTTCGCGTGACCAACGACGGCGCCGCGGCCACCGGGAGCTCCCGTTCTCGTGGTCACGGATTGATCGGCATGACCGAACGTGTCAGGCTTTATCAGGGAAAGATCAACGCAGGGCCGCTGCCGCTGGGCGGATTCGAGGTGCTGGCGATCTTCCCGCTGTCCCCGTCCGACGATCAGCCTCAAGAAGCGAGCTCATGATCAGAGTGCTCGTGGTCGACGATCAGGTGCTCATCCGTGCCGGTCTGGCCGCGTTGCTGCGCGCGGCGGGCCTGGAGGTGGTGGGCGAGGCCGTCGACGGTGAGGAGGCGGTGCGCCTGGCCGCCGCGGTCAAGCCCGAGGTGATCCTGATGGACATCCGGATGCCGGGCATCAACGGCATCACGGCCACCGAGCGGATCCTGGCCGCCGCCCAGGGGGCGCCGCCCAAGGTGCTCATCCTCACCACGTTCGACCTGGACGAATATGTCTTCAACGCGCTGCGGCTGGGCGCCAGCGGCTTCCTGCTCAAGGACACGCCGCCCGAACGCCTGATCGCCGCCATCCACACGGTCGTCTCTGGCGACATCCTGCTGGCCCCGGTCGCCACCAAGCGGCTGATCGAGGCGTTCGTCGACCCGCCGCCGGCCGTCGAGACCCCGCCACCGGCCCTCGACCGCCTGACCAGCCGAGAGACCGAGGTGCTCGGCCTGGTCGGGCACGCCCTGTCCAACAAGGAGATCGCCGAGCGGCTGTCGGTGAGCGAGGGCACCGTCAAGACCCACCTCAACCGCCTGATGGCCAAGCTGGGACTGACCAGCCGCGCCCAGGTGATCGTCCTGTCCTACGACTGCGGCCTGGTCAGACCTGCCTCCCGTTAGCCCTGGTAATCTCCGAACCGCCCATTCGGGGATAAGAAGGGGGCCGAGTCCATGAAGATCGCCGTAGACGACCTCTCCGGTCCGGAGATCGCCGCGTTCCTCGATGAGCATCTCCAGCAGATGCGATCGATCACGCCGCTGGAGAGCAAGCACGCCCTCGACCTCGACGCGCTCCGCGCGCCCGAGGTGACGTTCTGGACGGTCGTCGACGGAGACACCCTGGTCGGCTGCGGCGCGATCAAGCGGCTGGACGCGGACCACGCCGAGGTGAAGTCGATGCGCACCCGGCCGGTGCGCCAGCGCAGCGGGGTGGCGTCCCTGCTGCTGGGGCACATCATCGCCGAGGCCACGCGCATGGGCCTCACCCGGCTCAGCCTTGAGACCGGCTCCGACGAGTTCTTCCTGCCGGCTAGGAAGCTGTACGAGAAGTTCGGGTTCGCGTACTGCGAGCCGTTCGCGCACTACCGGCCCGACCCGAACAGCGCGTTCATGACCAGAATGCTGTAGATCGGTGGCGCCCCGGGGCCGCCGACCGGTCTCCGGTGGCGGCCCCGGAGCGTCTCGGCTAGGCGGGGCTGGTGGTCAAGGATTTGAGGGTGGTGCCGGATCCGTCCATGCAGGCGGTGTGCGTGCCGGCGCCGGCGGAGGTGAAGCCGTTCGGCGGGTAGATCCCAGCGTCGGGGATGAGGTTGCCGAAGCTGCCCTGGTGGGCCGTCAGCTCGTTGAAGTGGTGGTTCGGGTGGCCCGCGCACTGGGTGCTCACAGTGGACAGCGTGAGCCCGTACGCGTTGAGGATCTCGTTGACCGGCTGGAAGAAGGTGGTGAGTTGACCGCGACCCAGGGGTAGTCGTCACCGGGAAGCCGACAGCACGACGGTGTTGGCCCGCTCGTCCACGCACCAGACCGGGACCTTTCGCCCGGCGCCCCTTGCCGGCGGTTCCACCGTGGCCGCCTGTACGACCTTTCTGGGGACGGCCTGCGCGGGGGCGGCCGTGGCGGGGGCGCGGTGAGTGCGAGAGCGATGATCGCGAGCACCGCGCCCGCCGCCGACGGGCGGTAAGGGATCATGGAAGCTCCTCGGATCGGGGGGTGCCGTCACGGTATGACGGGGCCGATCAGCAAGGGGCATACCATTCGCGCATATCGCGGCGCTATGGGAACGGGCCCCGCGGCAATCGCCGCGGGGCCCGGCTCCACCGGTCGTCGTCCGGTTCGCGATCGGTTGAAGAGAACGCGCTCAGTTCACGATCGGTTGAGGGAACGCGCTCAGTTCGCGACCGGTTAAGGGAACGCGCTCAGCTGGGGATCGGGTACGGGAACGCGCTCGTCACACCGATCTTGTCGTACTCCATCTTCGAGGTGTCGAAGCCGTCCGCCCAGTTGGCGTTGGTGACCTCGTTGCACTTGTACGCCTGGTACTTGTCGTCGCTGACCTTGCCCACCTCAACGTTGGAGATGGCGAAGCCGCACCCTCCCGCGTCCATGTGCACACCGCGGGTGCCGGAGTCCGGCATCTGCCCGGCGGGGTCGTTGATGACGTCGCCGATCACCATCTGCGTGACGTAGTTGTCGATCGGGTGCGGCTCGACGTTGTGCACGCCATAGGTGTAGAAGGCGCCCATGTCGCCGCTGTCGAGGCCGGTCTCCTCCAGGCGGATGTAGGAGAACTTGTTGTTGCGGGCGTAGTTGTCCTCGTTCTTGATCTCTGGGCGGACCTCAAGGCTGATGCCGTAGCGGGCGCTGTGCTTGACGACGATGTTGCTGACGGTGTTGTTGCCCGTGCTCATCAGCTCGATGCCGGCCGCGTCGCCGGGGACCAGCTCGCCGACGTGGTAGATGTAGTTATTTGTGATCGTGTGATGTCCTGAGATATCACCTTCGCCGGGGTAGCCGCCCTCCACCTTGATGCCGTCGCCGCCGAGGTTGTCCAGCAGGCTGTCCGACACCTTGACCCGCTCGTTGGCGAAGAGCAGGAAGACGCCCGTGAAGCCGCTGTCGGACAGGTGCAGCCTGGTCAGGTCGATGTCGCGGGAGTTCGTCACGGTGATCATGCCGAACCTGTTGCGCGGCATCTCGATCTGCCGGTCGTAGATCGGGTACTTGTGCTCGTAGCCCGAGTCGCCCGGGGCGTTCCAGGCATAGCGATACCAGTCGACGAAGTCGGAGTACTGCAGCTGCAGCCCGTCGAAGGCGAGGTTCTGGACGCGCCGGTCGGGGGAGGACCCGGCCAGCGAGATGATCGTCTTGACGGTGGGGGCCATGACCTTGTCGATCGAGCCCTTGGGCCAGTAGTAGACCTCGCTGTTGGCGAAGTCGAAGTAATACTCGCCCGGCTGGTCCAGGAAGCGCAGGGTGTTCTGCAGGAAGTAGCGCGAGCCACTGCGGCTGTTGACCAGGGTGAAGCGGGCGTCGTGGTTGAGCGTGAAGAAGTTCTTGCGGAAGTCGGCCCCGCCGAGCGGCACGGTGTCGGTGAACCAGCTCCACGACCCGCCGGACCAGACGACCATCTGGGCGTTCTTGTCGAAGTCGGCGTCCCACTCCTTCGGGATGTCCTTGGCGTCGAAGAAGAGCCAGTTGTGCACGGCCTGGTATTCCGCCTCGGGCGTCACCGAGAACAGATACGGCGACCACAGGTCGTCGCTGGTCCTGTTCGGGTAGCGGGCGGTCGTGGCGCGCTTGCCGTCCTCGAAGAGGGTGTAGAAGCTGCGGTCGACCTTGGTCTTGTAGATGGTGTCGTTGTACTTCTGCCAGCCGGTCAGCGGCTTGGCGCCGAGCAGCCTGGCCTTGCCGGGGCCGTCGGCGCTGCGGTAGGTGATCTTGTGGCCGTTCTCGCCGGAGTCGGCCTCGGTGAAGGTGATCGTCTTGTCGACGACGTAGTCACCGGTCTTGACGTTGACCACGATGTCGCACTGCTGGTGCTTCTTCTTGGCTCGCAGCTGGTCGCGGGCCTGCTCGATGGACTTCCACGGGCGCTGGGCACTGCCGTCGGCCCGGTCTCCGCCCGTGGGGGACACGTAGTAGTCGCACGTGGCCTTCGCCGCCGCTGCCGTCGTCGGTGCGGTCAGGCTGCCCAGCAGTAAGACGACCGCGCCCAAGGATCTGAAGATCACTGGCTCTCCTTCGCTTCCCGCCACCACTTGCACTCGGCGCGGGTCTGGACGACCCCGCCCAAGGACCTGATCACTAGCTCTCCTTTGCTTCCCGCCACTGCTCGTACTCGGCGCGGGTTTGGGGGGTTAGGGGGTAGTAGTCCGACAGGGCGCCGCCGTCCTCGATGCGGGCGCGGCTGTAGCGCTCCCACTGCTCGTGTTCGGCGGCGGCTTCGATCACCGACTCGGCCCGGCGGCGCGGTACCACCACGGCGCCGTCGTCGTCGGCGACGAGCAGGTCACCGGGGAGCGCGAGCGCCCCGCCGACGGCGACCGGCACGTCATAGGCCCACGGGAACAGCTCCGCCTGCGAGGCGTAGTGCGGGGTCGCGCCCGTGGACCAGATCGGCACGTCCAGCTCGGCGACTCGGGGCAGGTCCCTGATCCGGCCGTCCACGACGATGCCCGCGCCGCCCTTGCGCTTGAAGTAGCGGACCAGCATGTCGCCGAAGCAGCCGGTGTAGGCGCTGCCGTACGCCTGGACGACGAGCACGTCGCCGGGCCGCACCTCCTCCAGGACCGCCCACAGCGCGGTGTGCCGCTCGACGTACTCCTGGCCGAGGCCCGAAGCGATGTCCTCGCGCTGCGGCATGAACTGCAGCGTCCGGACCCGGCCGGCGATCTTCTGCCCCCGCGCCAGCGGAAGCGGTCCCTCGACGAAGGTCCGCCGGATGCCCTGGGCGTGCAGTTTCGCGCAGGCGGTGGCCGAGCTGATCCGGGACAGCCCGGCCACGAGGGCGGGATCGGGTTCGGCGGGCAGCGGCCCGCGAACGGGAAGGTCCCAGATGGGGTCGTCCATGAAACTCCTCGGTAGAAGGGCTCGGTGCGGCTCGGGGTAGGGCGGCCCGTGACTCGGCAGGGCTCGGCCCAGGTCTCGGTACGGCGAGAGGCTCGGTACGGCGAGAGGTACGGGTCAGTAGTGCTGGTGCGACGGGGTGCGGACGCGCGCCGTCGTGTGCAGGTCGAGCCGGATGCGGCGGCCGGGAGGCAGCTCCACGACCAGTCGCGGACCGCCCACCGCCACCTCCCGCTCGGCCTCACTGATCGGGGGAGCGGTGTAGGCGCGCGGATCGCCCGGATAACCGGGCTCGGCCCCGGTCACCACCGCCCGGTCGATGTCGTGCTCGCCGAACGCGCCCGCCTGCACCACGACCCGGCGGGTCCGGCTCAGCCCGAGGTTGACCAGCTCGACGCGGACGCCGTCGGGCCGTACCGAGTCGACCAGCGCGGCCACGTCGGCGGGCAGGCCGGGGCGGTGGCGGTCGGCGTCGAAGTAGGCCAGCCGCGTCGGCAGCAGCCCGCCGTTGTAGAGGACCTGCGGCGTACCCGTGACCAGCTGCAGCAGCGCCTCGGTGAGCACCGGGTTGAGCCGCTGCCAGTGGTGCACGTGGACGGTGGCCAGGTCCGCCTGGTCGGCGTCGATGAGCTCCATCCGCCGCTGCACCTGGCCGAGCGCGGTGGCCAGCATGGCCTCGGGGAAGCCGGGGTTGGCGCCGCGCAGGTACTCCAGCCAGGGCGCCTCGTGCCCGGCCTCCTCCTTGTTGCGGAACGGGTGCACCGTGGTCCAGTCATAGCCCGAGGCCGCGCGCAGCCGGTCCAGCCGGTCGGCGTCCTCGGCGGACCGGCTCGCCTGCCACAGCCAGACGGGCAGGCCGAGCTGCGGCGGCTGGAAGTCGAACCAGCCGCCGTCGTCGTGCCGGTTGGGCACCAGCATGGTGGGCTGCCCGGCCTCCTCGCCCAGCTCGGCCAGCCACCGGTCGCTGGTGCTCATCTCCGTGCCGGTCACGCTCGCCTGCCTGGCGTGGGCGTACACGCTCTCCAGGGGGTCGCGGCCGATGGCGAGCATGGCGTCGTCGCCGGTCAGCAGGTGGGCGTTGACCGCGGCGACGGCCGCGGCGGCGCCGACGCTGTAGAGGCCGTGCGGCCACTGCCAGCCGTAGTTGCCGCCGTACCACCGCCCGCCGTGCAGCTCGCCGACCTTGCCCGACGGGCCGACGTTGTCGGGGAGCACGCCGTCGTTGGCGGCGGCCCGCTCCTGCCAGGCGCCGATGTAGCGCAGCGCCCAGTCGCGGTAGCGGTCGTCGCCGTCGTACAGCCAGGCGTTGACGGCCAGGCTGGTGGCGGCCAGGTTGACCGCCACGTCGCCGCGGCCGATCCGCTCGTTCATCGCGGCGCCCATGCGGGCGGCGTTGCCGGGGTCGGCCAGGTCCGCCCAGGTCGTGATCCCCGGCAGGTCGCGCAATGGCAGGCCGTACGGTCGCATGCTGGTCAGACCCGCGTGATAGGAGGCCCATTCCCGCTGCATGCCGTAGCGGGGGCCGCCCGCGCCGTTGTGCGGGGCGCGGATGAGGTCGAGATCGGCGTCGTAGTTGGCCGAGCCGGGCAGGTAGAGCTCGGCGAAGCGGCGGGACCGCTCGCGGAAGCGCTCGTCGCGCGGGTCTGCGGCGCAGATGCCGTAGAACAGCAGCAGTGATTCGCCTTGGTGGAACCAGTCGTAGCCGCGCTCGAACTCGTCCACCAGGTAGCCGAGCTCGGTGAGCTGCGCGGTCACGCCCTCCCAGTGGTGCTTGGTCGCGTCGAGCAGGTCGTCGGCGCCGCCGAGCTGGTAGAGCGTCGGCCAGTTGAAGAACGCCTCGTAGAAGTCGTCGGCGCCGTCCCGGTCCTCGGTGGCGCCGTGGTAGATGAGCCGGCCGTCGGGCCCGCAGTAGCGGGCTGCGAAGGCGCGCCACGCCTCGTCGAGGGCGTCGAACAGCCGGCGTTCGAGCACCGCCCAGGCGGGCGGCGCGCCAAGAGGGACAGTCGCGGTGATCTCCCGCATGTCAACCTTTCGTGGCCCCGGCGGTGAGGCCGCTGATGATGTGCCGTTGCATGAAGACGAAGAAGACCAGCAGGGGGGCGATGGCCAGCAGCAGCGTCGGGAAGACCACCGTGTAGTCGGTGGAGTACTGGCTGACCGCCGCGTAGACGCCGGTGGTCACCGTGTACAGGCCGCTGCCGGGGCCCAGGATGATCTGCGGGTTCACGAAGTCGTTCCACACCGAGAAGGTGTTGAGGATGACCATCGTGGCGACCGCGGGCCGCATCAGCGGGAAGACGATCTGCCAGAACGTCCGCAGCCGCCCGGCCCCGTCCACCGCCGCCGCCTGGTCGAGCACGGCCGGGACGGTGGCGATGTATCCCGCGTACAGGAAGATCGAGAAGGGCAGCGTGAGCACGGTCTCGAACAGCACGAACCCGCGGATCGTCCCCATCAGCCCGAGCGTCTTGAGTACGTAGACCACCGGGATGACCAGCACCTGCCCTGGGATGAACGTCCCGGCCAGGAAGAACAGCATCAGCACCCGGAAGCGACGCTTCGGGCTGCGCGCGATCACGTAGGCCGCGGGCGCGGCCAGCACCACCGAGAGCAGGTTGACCGCCACCACGAACAGCAGCGTGACCGCGTACCCCTTGACCACGTTGAACTGCGGGTTCGTCAGCGCCCGGCCCAGGGGCTCCAGCGTGAGGCCCCCCAGGCCGAACGGGTTGGCCAGGATGTCCTGCTGGCCCTTGAAGGCGTTGACGGTCAGCACGTACAGGGGGATGAGCATGAAGGCGACGGTCGCCCAGAGGAAGGGCTTTCTCACTGGTGCACCGCCAGCTCGCCGCGCCTGCGCAGCCGGGTCACCACGAACGCCAGCGCCGCCGTCACCAGCATGAGCAGCACCGACTGCGCCGAGCCGAAGCCGAGGCGGGCGTCGTGGAAGGAGTTCCACAGGATGAGGTAGGCGACGGTCTGCGTCTGACCGGCCGGGCCGCCCGCCGTCAGCGACACCACCAGGTCGTACGTCTTGAGCAGCGTCACCAGCGACAGCACGATGTTGACCGTCACGGACGGGCCCAGGGCGGGCAGCGTCACGTTCCTGAACACCTGGAGGCGGGTCGCGCCGTCGATGCGCGCCGCCTCGATCAGGGAGTGTGGCACGGCCTGCAGCCCGGCCAGGTACAGCACCACGTTGACGCCGAACCCCGCCCACACCAGCACCGCGATCATGGTGATCGTGGCCCACGTCGGGTCGGACAGGAACGGCAGCACCTCGCCGCCCCAGGTGGTCACCAGGTTGTTGACCGCGCCGGTGGTGCCGAGGATCGCCGACCAGAGGAAGCCGACCACGAGGGCGCTGAGCACGTGCGGATAGAACAGCACGATCCGGAAGAACGTGTTCGCCCTGGAGACGCCGTTCACCAGGAGGGCGAAGCCGAGACCCAGGAGGTTGAGCCCGGCCGTGCCCGCCGCCGCGACCAGCAGGGTGACCAGGGCGGCGCGGCGCAGCTCGGGGTCGTCCAGGAGATTGACGTAGTTGGCGGCGCCGACGAAGGCGGGGTTGGCGCTGAAGCCGTCCCAGTCGGTCAGGCTCAGGTAGAGGGCCAGGCCGACCGGGATGATCAGCATCACGGTGTAGAGGACGGTGGCGGGGGCGACCATGATCGCGGTGACCCAGCCGTCGCGCGTTCTGGGTTTGCGCCGCACGACCGGAGTGGTGATGAGGGGTGCTTCCCGGGTGAGCGTCATGAACGGCCGGCCAGCCAGCGGTCCACGCCCTCGGCCACTTCCTTGGGCGACTTGCCCACGTACAGGCCCTGGACCTCGGTGTTCCAGGCGGCGTTGAAGCCCTTGGGCAGGGTCGCGTCGCCGTAGCCCTCACCCTGCGGGACCCCGGAGGGGGCGCCGTCGAGGATCTGCTGCACCTGCTTCTCCAGCGGGGTGAACTCGCGCTCCACGCCGCTGCGGAAGTTGCCGTCCTGCTTGAGCTGGCTCTTGACCGCCGCCGGGTCGGTGACGAGCCACTTCACCAGCTTGACCGCCGCGTCCTTCTGCGGGGTGGACTTGAGGATCATGTACGGGGCCGCCATCGTGGCGCCCTGCGGGCCCGGGTAGCTCAGGCCCTTGTCGACCGGGGCGGGGAAGACGCCGACTTCGAAGTCCTTCTTGGACTTGGCCTCGGCGGCGGTGAACCAGCTGCCCATGACGTACATCGCCGACTTGCCGGACAGGAAGGCGGTCTCGGCGTCGGCGTACTTCATGCCCAGGGCGTTCTTGTCGACGTAGCCCTTGTCGATCCAGGTGCGGTAGCGCTCCAGGAACGGCAGCAGCGACTCGCCCGCCTTGAGCTTGCCCGCCTTGATGTCCTGCTGCCAGGTGGGGTGGGCCTGGGCGCGCGACGGGCTGGACAGCTGCAGCAACTGGAGCCCGGTCAGGAACTCGCCGCCGGTCTGCAGCGGCAGCGTCCCGGCCGCCTTGAGCTTGCCCATGACCGTGTCGAACTCGTCGAGCGTGGTCGGCGGCTTGTCGATCCCGGCCTTCTCGAACGTGGCCTTGTTGTAGAAGACCAGCGACTGCGCCTGTACGCCGACGCCGACCGTGTAGACCTTGCCGTTCAGGCTCGCCTCCTTGACCAGCGGCGTGTCCTTCGCCCACGGCTGGTCGGTCAGGTCGAGCATCTGCTTGGAGAGCGTCTCGTCGGCCGTCAGCGTCTCGATCACGTCGGGGGCGTTGCCCGCGGCGAGTTGCTGGGGCAGCGTGTCGGCCACGCCCTTGCCTGTCGGCGCCTCGATCTTGACGTCGATGCCGGGGTTGGCCTGCTCGAACGGCTTGACCAGCCCGTCCCAGTACGCCTGGGTGAGGTTCGGGGTGATGTTGACCAGCATCCGTACGGTGACCTGGCCCCCCTCGCTCTGCTGCGCCTGCGAGCCGCCGGCGAAGCCGCCCCCGCCGCAGCCGGCGAGCAGGAGCAGGCCGCCGAGCGCGGTCAGGGCGTGGGTTGGACGTGGGGAGCGCATCGCACCTCCAGGGGAGACGCCTTTTAATGGGTCGTCACTCGATTAACGATTATTTAATACGTAGGCCACATAGACTCGTCAAGAGCCACGTAAATAGGTTACGAGCGGATTGCCTGAGTCATAAATACGTTAGGATGGGCGGATGGCTGGACGCGAGGACGGCAAGCGGCTGGTGCTGGGCGCGGAGGAGCTGGCCGCCCTGCGGGCGTGGGCGGAGGGGGTCGGTGAAAGCCTGCGCCTGCGCAGCCGCATCGTGCTCGCCTGCGCCGAGGGCCTGCCCCGCAACGAGATCGCGGCGCGGCTCGCGGTGAGCCCCGCGACCGTGGCCAAGTGGCGCGACCGGTTCGTCGAACGCGGCCTCGACGGCCTGGCCGACGCCCCGCGCCCCGGCCGCCCGCGCACCGCGGAGCGGCAGGAGGCCGAACGGGTGATCGCCGCCGCGGCCACCGGGCCGGCCCTCCCTTCGACGCGCACGATGGCCAGGCAGCTCGGCCTCTCGCAGTCCACGGTGGCGCGCATCTGGCAGGAGCAGCAGGTCGCGCCGCCCGCGGCCCGGCTGGTGCCCAGGGAACTGCTGTCCGACCGGGTCTACGAGCTGCTGCGCGGCTGGATCGTCGCCGGTGAGCTGGTGGCGGGGCAGCGGCTGGTGGAGTCGGAGATCGCCCGCCGGGTCGGCACCAGCCAGGCCCCGGCCAGGGAGGCGATCAAGCGGCTGGCACACGAGGGCCTGGTCATCTCCTATCCCAACCGGGGCAGCTACGTCGCGGAGATCTCCGACGAGCAGGCCCGCGAGGTCCGCGACATCCGGGTGCTGCTGGAGGAGTACGCCGCCCGCGAGGCCGCCACCCGCGTCCGGCCCGAGACCCTGCGGCAGCTGACCGCCGACGTGCAGGCGATGCGGCGGGCGGCGGGCGACGGCGACATCGGCGCCTTCCGGGACGCCGACCTGGCCTTCCACCGGCGCGTCTGCGCCGCCTGCGGCAACTCCTTCCTGCTGCGGCTGTGGCGGACCATCGAGTCCAACCTGTGGAGCCTGCACGTGGTCGGCAACCCGCTCTACGGTGGCGATTGGGGCGCGATGGCGGGCCACCACGACGACCTGGTGGCGGCGCTGGCCTCCGGCGACCCGGACGAGGCGGCCCGCCTGTTCGCCGCCCACGCCAGGGGCGAGGCGTCCCGCACCCCGCCCCGCACCCGGCCTGGTCAGGCAGATCTCCAGGCCGACCCTCAGGCGGGCGCTCAGGCGGACGCGGCCACCTCGTAGACCCCGCCGCGCCGGGTGTCGAAGACGATCACCCCCGGCTCCGGCCGTTCGGCCTTGACCGGCCTGCCGTGCTCGGTCACCGTGACCTCCTTCGCGGTGCGCAGCGTGAGCTTCCGCCCCAGATCCGAGCGGATCTTCCCGCGCCGTACGGCCCCGCCGCTCCACTCCAGGTCGATCTCGAACCCGCCTCTGGCCCGCAGCCCGCGGAATGACCCGGCCGGCCAGACCGAGGGCAGCGCCGGCAGCAGGTGGACCTGGTCGCCGTGGCTCTGCAGCAGCATCTCGGTGATCCCCGAGGTCCCGCCGAAGTTGCCGTCGATCTGGAACGGCGGATGCAGGTCGAACATGTTGGGTGCGGTCCTGGCGGGCAGCAGCAGGTTGCTCAGCCGCTTGTACGCCTCGGGCGCGTCCAGCAGCCGAGCCCAGAAGTTGATCTTCCAGGCCAGCGACCAGCCCGCCCCCGCCTCCCCCCGCAGCTCCAGCGTCCGGCGGGCGGCCGTGGCCAGCTCGGGGGACAGACGCGGGTCGATCTGGTGGCTCGGGAACAGGCCCCACAGATGGGAGATGTGCCGGCTGCGCGACAACGCGGCGTCGCCCCGGTAGTCCTCCTGCCACTCCTGGATCTGGCCGAGGTGACCCACCTGGGTGGGCACCAGCCGGGAGCGGGCCTGCTTCACCTGCTCCCGCATGCCCTCCTCCAGCCGCAGGATCGTCGAGGCCTCCTCGAACGCGCCGAACAGGTCCCGCAGGATCTGCATGTCCATGGTGGGACCGGCGCAGATGCTGACGTTCTCGCCGCCGTCCTCGTGGTGGCCGACCTCGGGGGAGTGCGAGGGGTTGGTCACCAGGTAGCCGGTCCTGGGGTCGGTCTGCAGCGTGTCCAGGAAGAACTGGACCGAGCCCTTGATCAGCGGGAAGTGCTCGCGCAGCCGCCGCTCGTCGCCCGTGTACAGGTAGTGCTCCCACATCGTCAGGCAGAGCCACGCGCCGCCGCTCGGCCACACGCCGTAGAAGGCGAAGTCGACGGGCGCGGTTCCGCGCCAGCCGTCGGTGTTGTGGTGGGCCACCCAGCCACCCGCGCCGTACTGCGTCTTGGCAGTCTTGGCCCCCGACTCGGCCAGGTCCTTGATCAGGTCGAACAGCGGCTCCATGCACTCGGTGAGGTTGGCCGGCGCGGCCGGCCAGTAGTTCATCTCGCAGTTGATGTTGATGGTGTACTTCGACTCCCACGCGGGGGTGAGCGAGTCGTTCCAGATGCCCTGCAGGTTGGCCGCGTAGCCGGGGGAGCGGGAGCTGGAGATCAGCAGGTAGCGGCCGTACTGGAAGTACAGCGCCGCGAGCTGCGGGTCGGTGTCGAGCTGCTTGCGGGCGATGCGCTCGTCGGTCGGCAGCGCGACCGCTTCCGAGGTGCCCAGGTCGATCGCCACCCGCCCGAACAACCGCTGATAGTCCCGTACGTGCCGATGCGCCAGCACCTCGTACGGCCGCCCGCTCGCCCGCTTCAGATGCCGCTCCGCCACCTGGGCCGGGTCGCCGCCGACGTCCTTGAAGTTCCGGTAACTGGAGCCCATGGAGATCAGCAGCGTGACCTCGTCGGCGCCCTCCACCACCAGCGTGCCGCTGTCGGTGCGGACCGTCCCGCCCTTCGCCTCGGCCCTGGCCAGGGCCTGGAAGCGCACCTCGCCCTTCATGCCCTGGGTGTCGCCGCTGACCCCGTCGAGCGCGATCGTGGCCCGGCCGGCCGCGGCCGTCGTGGAGCTCTGCGCGCTGGAGAAGACCGCCTGGAACGTCACCGCGCCCGGTTTGTCGGCCGTGTGACGGACGACGATGAGCTGGTCGGGGTTGCTGGCGAAGACCTCGCGCGTGTGGCGGATGCCGTCCCGGACGTAGGTGACCGTGGTGACGGCGCGGGTCAGGTCGAGTTCGCGGCGGTATTCGGTGAATTCCGCCGACCCCGGGAACGTCAGCGTGAGGTCGCCGAGCACCTGGTAGGGAGCCTGCTCGCTGGGCCGGCCGAGGAACTTCTGGTCGGCCAGGTTCTGCGCCGCCTGCCACTTGTCCTCCCAGACCAGCTGCCTGATCTGCGGGAGGGCGGCCAGCGCCTCGGGGCTGTCGTAATTGTGCGGGCCACCGGCCCAGATGCTGTCCTCGTTGAGCTGGAGACGTTCGGTCGCCACGCCGCCGAAGACCATGGCGCCGAGCCGCCCGCAGCCGACCGGTAACGCCTCCAGCCAGGCGGCGGCAGGCTTGCCGTACCAAAGAGTGAGGGGGTTGTCCCGCGCGGACGGCTCGGCCCGCGCGGGTTCTGCGGCGATGCCGCTCGTGAGCAGGGATCCGGCGGCGGCTCCCAGCCCGGTCGCGAGCACGCCCCTGCGTGTGTAGCCGTGGGTCACCATTACTCCTCTTGTTTCGCTTTCGCGGAGGTTGTTGCGCGGTGGTTAACGCGGATGGGCCAAGGCGGACGTGGGATGTATTAGTACGCTCGATCGTCATCCGCTGTCTAGTTCCCCAGGTCCGGCGCATAGGGCTGGCCAGAACATGGGACGTTTGTTAGATTCCAGCTGGCGAACGAGAGGATCAGATGTCCCTGACAGACGAGGCCATCGCCCGGATCCGGCAGCTCATCCAGTCCGGAGACCTGCCGCCCGGCTCGCGGCTGCCGCCAGAACCGCAGCTCGCCGCCCAGCTCGGCGTCTCGCGCAACCCGCTGCGCGAGGCCGTCAAGGCGCTGGTCGTCGCGCGCGTCCTCGACGTGCGCAGGGGCGACGGCACGTACGTCACCAGCCTGGAGCCGGCGCTCCTGCTCGAAGGGCTCGGGATCGCCATCGAGCTGCTGCGTGACGACACGCTCATGGAGGTCATCGAGACCCGGCGGCTGTTCGAACCGGTCGCCACGGCGCTGGCCGCCACCCGGGTGTCCGACGCCCAGCTGGCGGTCATCGAAGAGCAGCTGGCGGCGATGCGGGAGGTCAGCGGTGACGTGGAGAAGCTCAACCACTTCGACGCCGCCTTCCACCGCGCGGTCGTGGCCGCGACCGGCAACGAGACGCTGTGCACGCTGCTCGACGGCATCTCCGGCCGGACGACGCGGATGCGCGTGTGGCGCGGGAGCGTGGTGGCGGGCAGCGCGGACCGCACGCTGGCCGAACACCAGGCGATCTACGACGCTCTGGCCGCGCGGGACGCCCCGCTGGCCCAGGCGGCGGCGCTGATGCACGTCAGCACGACCGAGAGCTGGTTCCGCCTCGTCCTCGCCACCGAGCCGCCGCGATGACCGGCATTGAGGCGCCTGGCATGAACGCGTCTGGCATGGACGCGTCTGGGGTGGACGCGCCGCGCATAGAGGCGCGTCGGATAGACGCGCATCACCACGTCTGGGACCTCGGGGTCCGGGCCCATGGCTGGCTCGATGCCGAGAAGCTGGCGCCGATCCGCCGCACGTTCACCCTCGACCGGCTCGCCGAGCACGCGGTCGCGGCGGGAGTGGGCGGGACCGTGCTGGTGCAGGTGCTGCCCGACCTGGCGGAGACCGTGGAGTTCCTGGCCTTGGCCGCGGCGTCCGAGCTGGTGGCGGGGGTCGTGGGCTGGGTCGATCTCACCGCGCCCGCCATCGCCGAGACGCTGGCCGGCCTGCCCGGCGGGCAGTCAGGCGGGGCAGGCCAGGCGGGTCGGCCCGGCGGGCTGGTGGCGATCCGCCACGGCGTGCAGGCTGAGCCCGATCCCGGCTGGCTCACGCGCCCCGACGTCCGCCGTGGGCTGGCCGCCGTGGCGTCGGCGGGTCTGGCCTACGACCTGCTCACGCTGCCGCACCAGCTGCCCGCGGCCATCGAGACGGTGGCCGCGCTGCCCGAGCTGACGTTCGTGCTCGACCACCTGTCGAAGCCGCCCATCGCCTCGGGGCAGCTCGAACCGTGGGCGAGCCGGATCCGGGAACTGGCCGCACACCCGAACGTGTACTGCAAGCTGTCCGGGATGGTCACCGAAGCCGATTGGGCGTCCTGGCGGGTGGCCGACCTGCGGCCCTACGCCGAGACCGTGCTGGCGGCGTTCGGGCCGGAGCGGGTGATGTTCGGGTCGGACTGGCCGGTCTGCCTGCTCGCCGCCGACTACCAGCGGGTCGTGTCGGCGGCCGAGGAGCTGTGCGCGGGGCTGTCGGCGGGGGAGCGCGCGGCCGTCTTCGGCGGTACGGCCTGCCGGGCATATCGGCTCGGAAACCGCTGACGCGAACCACCCGCCCGGCGTACCGGCTCGGGGACGGCCGACGCGGGCGGACCCCCGCCCAGACCCGCCGAGCGTACCGGCCCGCAGGCCCCCGCCCAGACCCCCATACGCCGATATTTCGGGCTTTACAAGATCTTGTCAGCGCATAAAACCAGTGTTAACTCTTGCGGAGGCGCGGGACACGAGTTCCCGCGCCTCTGGATGTGCAGGAGGAAAAGGTGTCGAGCAGACCCTGGTTACGCAGCACTGTTGTCGTCCTCGCCATCACGGCGTCCTCTCTACCTCTCACCGGAGCCGCCCGGAGCGAACCGGGCGCGACGGCTCCCCAAGTCCAAGGCGTTCAGGAGGGCGAGCCCGGCAAGCCCGACCTGGACAACCGGCAAGGCAGAGTCCCGCCGCCGGTCGGGGTCAACGCCCGCAGCGCCGGACCGGCGGCCGAGATCCGCTGGAACGTTCTGGGCACTCCCGCCGCCATCACCAGCGCCGAGCCGCTGGCCGAAGGGCTGGGCGCTGACCCGGAGCAGGCCGCGCGCGCCTACCTCAAGAGCAACGAGCAGGTCTTCGGCCTGTCCGCCGCGTCGGTCGACGCCCTGGAGAAGGTCGCGGTCAACCCGATCGGCGCGGGCCATGCCGTACTGCTGCGCCAGCGCTTCGGCGGTCTGCCGGCCGGCGTGGACGGCCTGGTCGCGATCGGCGTGGCCGGCGGCAAGATCAGGCACGTGACCTCCTCGCTGTCGCGCGACACGGCGGCGCCCCCGGCCGCCACGATCACCGCGCAGCGGGCCATGGAGATCGCGGCCAGGGACGACGGCATCGACCTGGCCACGGCTGTGACCAAGCAGGTCAGCGCGGTGGCCGTACCGGCGCCCGACGGGGTGCACAGCGCGTACCAGGTCGTCCTGATCGGTGGCAAGGGCGAGGCGGCGGGATACACCACGCACGTCGACGCGGTCAGCGGCGCGATCCTCGTCCGGGAGAACCTGGTCGAGCACTTCGACCCGGACAACCCGACCTGGTCGGCGTTCCCGTCGAACCCGCCCGACGACTACTCCTCCACCGACACCCGCCAGACCTGGTGCTTCGCGGCGGCCGCCGGCTGCGACTACGTGACCGGCGGCGACCCGCCGACCGGCAAGGCGTGGGACGTCGACCACGCCACGAACACCTCCTCCACCACCAGCGTCGGCAACGCGGCGAAGACCGTCGAGAACCGGGCGAACCCCGACCCGTTCTCGGTCGGCACCCGCAGCAACGTGCTCACGCCGAGCCGGAACTACGCCTACCCGTGGCGGAACCAATGGCACGAGGCGAAGTGCGACCCGGCGGTCTTCGACCAGAGCGGTGAGAACGACCTCGAAGCCGCCATCGCCAACCTGAACGCCATGCACAACCGCATGCACGACTGGTCCTACCGGCTCGGCTTCACCGAGACGGCGTGGAACATGCAAGTGAACAACGGCGACCGTGGCGGGCTCGGCAACGACCCCGAGCAGGGCAACGCCCAGGCGGGCGCCCGCGACCTGACCGTGCGTGATAACGCCAACCAGATCACCGGCCCCGACGGGGTGGCGCCGATCACGAACATGTACCTGTGGCAGCCGATCGCGGGCTCGTTCTACTCCCCGTGCGTGGACGGCGACTACGACATGTCGGTCATCGGCCACGAGAACACCCACGCCATCTCCGGCCGCATGATCGGCGGCCCGAACGCCGGCTGGAGCGGCGCGCAGGCCGGCGCGATGAACGAGAGCACCTCCGACCTGATGGCGATGGAGTACCTGTTCGAGTACGGCTTCCGTCCTTCCGGCCAGACCCCGTACGTCACGGGCGGCTACGTCACCGGAGACCGCGAGCGGGGCATCCGGAACTACGACATGTCCAAGTCGCCGCTGAACTACAGCGACATCGCCTACGACCTCGTCGGCCAGCAGGTCCACGCGGACGGTGAGATCTGGTCGGCCACGCAGTTCGACGTGCGCGACGCCTTCGTCAAGCGGTATGGCAAGGGCACCGCCAAGCAGCAGCGGGCCTGCGCGGACGGCAAGACGCCGCTGGCCAAGTGCCCGGGCAACCGGCGCTGGGCGCAGCTCTCCCTCGACGCCCTGCTGTTGATGGCCTCGGGCGCGGTCAGCTACGTCGATCACCGGGACGCGCTGCTCGCGGCCGACGCGATGCGCTTCGACGGCGCGGACCAGGACATCATGTGGCGCGCGTTCGCCGAGCACGGCCTGGGCGCGACGGCGGCCAGCGTCGGCCCGAACGACCCCGACCCCACGCCGAGCTTCGTCAACCCGGCAGGCAAGAACGGCTCGCTGCAGCTCAAGCCGCTGGGCGAGGCGAAGGGCGCGGCGCTGCGCCTGTACGTGGGCGACTACGAGGGACGGGTGGTCCCGGTCGCCGACACCGACCCCGCGACGCCGCTCGGTGACACCGTGGAGATGACGCCCGGCGTCTACGACTTCGTGGTGGCGGGCAACGGGTTCGGCCACACGCGGCTGAAGTTCCCGGTGGTGGGCGGGGCGAAACTGCCGCTTCCCCTCCCGCTGTCGCGCAACCTCGCCTCAGCCTCGGCCGGCGCGGTGGCCTCGGGCGACGGCGTCAACCAGGCCAAGCTGATCGACGAGACCGAGGCCACGAACTGGGCCTCACTCACCGGGGCGCCGGCCGGCAAGTCGGTCACGGTGGACCTGGCGGGCGACAGCCCGGTCAAGATCCGCAGAGTCCAGGTCAGCGCGATGCTCAGACCCAACATCAACGACCCGGCCGACCCCGGCGCGCAGAACCGGTTCACCGCCCTGCGCTCCTTCGAGGTGCTCGCCTGCGCCAAGGACTGCGCGAACCCGGCCAATTTCCGGAAGATCTACACCAGCCCGGCGGACGCCTTCAAGACCACGCTGCCCCGTCCCCGCGGCGCGAACCTGCTCATCAAGTCGTTCACCGTCCCCGCCACCACCGCCACCCACCTGATGCTCCGTACGCTCACCACCCAGTGCACCGGCAACCCGCTCTACGCCGGTG
This sequence comes from Nonomuraea sp. NPDC052129, assembly GCF_040680095.1. NCBI lineage: Bacteria > Bacillati > Actinomycetota > Actinomycetes > Streptosporangiales > Streptosporangiaceae > Nonomuraea > Nonomuraea sp. NPDC052129. The sequence continues at coordinate 321,599 of NZ_JBFAVX010000002.1, forward strand.
AGCAGGACAACGATCCCAACTCCTCGACGGACTGCGCCACGGCCAGCCCGACGCGCGACCAGGCCCGAGCCGCCGAATTCCAGGCGTTCTCGTACTGATCCGCGGAGACGGTACGGCTTGCGCTCACCACCGGGCGCAGGCCGTACCGTTGATCTATGTATCCTCCGATCGAGCCCTACGACCATGGGCATCTCGACACCGGCGACGGCCATCTCGTCTACTGGGAGGTCTGCGGAAATCCGGCGGGCAAGCCCGCACTCGTCGTCCACGGTGGCCCTGGTTCGGGCTGCTCGGAGAATCAGCGGCGTAGGTTCGATCCCGAGCGTTACCGCATCATCCTGTTCGACCAGCGCAACTGCGGCCGGAGCCTGCCGCACGCCAGCGACCCGGCCACCGATCTGTCCACCAACACCACCCCGCACCTGATCGCCGACATGGAACGGCTGCGGGAGCACCTCGGCGTCGACCGGTGGCTGCTCTATGGCGGCTCGTGGGGGTCCACGCTCATGCTCGCCTACGCCGAGGCGCACCCCACTCGGGTGTCGGAGCTGGTGATCTGCGGCGTCACGATGACCCGACGCTCCGAGATCGACTGGCTCTACAACGGCGTCGGCCGCTACTTCCCCGAGCAGCGGCAGCGCTTCCGCGAGGGCGTCCCTGAGTCCGAGCGCGACGGCGACGTGCTGGCCGCCTACGCGCGGCTCATGTCCGACCCCGACCCCGCCGTCCGCGCCAAGGCCGCCCACGAGTGGGTGACCTGGGAGGACACGGTGATCTCCATGGAGGTCAACGGCAAGCCGAACGCCTACAGCGACCGGCCGCCCCTGGCTCTGCTGGCCTTCGTACGGATCTGCGCCCACTACTTCTCCAACGCCGCCTGGCTGGAGGAGGGCATCCTGCTGCGCGAGGCGTACAAGCTGGCGGGCATCCCCGGCGTCCTCCTCCACGGCCGCTTCGACCTGGGCTCACCCCTGGAGACCGCCTGGGACCTGGCTCAACGCTGGCCCGACGCCCGGTTGGTCGTGGTGGACGACTCGGGACACACCGGCAGCGGCACCATGCGCGAGCAGGTCCTGGCCGCCCTGGACGCCTTCGCGACCTGACCCTCTTCGTTTCCCCCAAGGGGGTCCCTCCTAGGGACCCCAGCCACAACGGACCGTCACAGCCCTAGTGACGGTCGGCCCCCGGTCGTTTGGCGGCCAGAGCGATCACATCGGCGAGTTCGCCCAGCTCAGTGGGCTCCTCGGTGAGCGCGGCGATGGCCAGTCGCAGATGCGGCTGGCCCGGCCGGATCCGATACCGGCTGCCGGGCGCCGCCGAGATGCCGTGGGCGGCCAGCGTGACCAGAGCTTCCGACTCGTCGTGGACCGGCACCCACAGCACAAGACTGTCCCGGCCTCCGGTCTGCACGCCCCGAGCCGACAGCAGAGTGGCCAGGCTCGCCCGGCGCCGGGCATAGGCGGTCCGAGCCTGCTCCACGATCGACTGTGTGCCCGGGTCGGTGAGCAGGTGGGCCAGGGTGTCCTGGAGGATCCTGCTGGTCCAGCCGGTGCCGTAGCTACGCAGCACCCGCACCCGCTCCACAGCCTCCGCCGCACCGCCGATGATCGCGAGGCGCAGGTCGGGCCCGTGTGACTTGGAGTACGAGCGCACCAGCACCGTCCGGTCGGGCAGCCGCGTGCCGATACTGCTCAGAGGCACGGTGGACAGGTCGCCGATCCCGTCGTCCTCGACGATGAGGGTGTTCGTGGGCGCGAGGAGCCGGGCCAGCTCGGCGGAGCGGCTCTCGGGCACGGCGTAGCCGCACGGCGAGTGTCCGCGCGGCTGGTAGACGAACGCCACCGGGCTGGAGCGCAGGCTTTCGGCGAGCGCGGCCGGGATGGGCCCGTCCTCGTCGCAGGCGACGGGGACCACTTCGACGCCGATCATCTCCAGGATGTCGAGCAGCCTGGCCGCGGTGGGCTCCTCTATGGCGATGCGGTCGCCGGGCAGGGCGGTCGTCTGGCAGAGCAACTGGACCCCCTCGTATCCGCCGCCGAGCGCCAGCCAGCTCTGCGCCGCGAACGGCCAGGTGGGCTCGACCGCGGCCCGCAGGCGCGGAGTGATCGTCTCGCGGACGTAGCCGTTGAACCCTTCGGCGGAGGTGGCCGTGGCGAGCGCGGCGTCGAGAGGCGGGAGCAGCGCCCGGTCCGGCGCCGCGATGGCGAGGTCGATCGCCAGCCTGCTGCCGAAGTGGCCGATCCGCTCGTAGCGCGCCGGGTGCGGCACGCCAGGAGGTCCGAGCACCACGGTTCCCCGGCGGCCCTCCGTACCGATCATCCGGTGTTTGCGCAGTTCAGACCAGGCTTCGGCGATCGTGCTCGGGCTGACGCCCAGCGCGCGGGCCAGATTCCGCACGGTGGGCAGCCGCGCGCCGGGCCGCAGCGTGCCCTGCCGGATCAGGTCGATCAGAGAGGTGGCGACGCCACGCGCGCTCGGTTCGCGAACCTGCTGCCCCAGCCAGGCGGGATCGACCTCCACGAGAACTCCCATCTGACAAAGCTTTGTTCAGGAACAAAGAGCAACTTGTGTAGCGGATTTCGCTGAACATAAGGTACAGCCCAATACATCACTAAAGGGAGTTTTTGTGACGAAACCTGGCATTCGGCTTGGTCTGCGGGACTGGGATCACCTCGTGCCCGTGGCGACCGGGACGCTGACGTCCGAGGCGTTCGACCTGGATCTCGATTCCCGGTCGATCACGCCGGACGTGCTGAGCGAGCCCGAGCTGGACGGCGGGGAGACCTCCTTCAGCAGGTACGTTCTGGGCCGGGCCAAGGGTGACGACCGGCTGGTGGGCCTGCCCGTCTTCGTGATGCGCGGCTTCCGGCAGCGGTGCGTGCTGGTGCGGCGTGACAGCGAGCTGCGTGAGTTCGCCGAGCTGAAGGGGGCCAGGATCGGCCTGACCGGCTGGCCGGACTCGGGCAACACCTGGACGCGGGCGCTCCTGCGGGCGGCCGGAGTCGACCTCACCGGGATCCAGTGGACGGTCGGCGCCGTGGACGCGCCCGAGCCGGGCAAGGACCGCGTCGGCACGGCGAAGCTGCCGGACAACGTCAGCGTGACCGACGGCTCGCTCGCCGAGCAGCTCGACGCCGGAACGCTCGACGCGATCATGACCCCGTTCATGCCCGAGGGCTTCTTCACCCCGGAGAGCCGCTTCCGTCACCTTTTGCCCGACCACCCGGCGGCCGAGCTCGACTACTACCGCCAGAACGGCTTCGTCCCCGGCATCCACCTGGTGACGCTCAAGCGCGAGGTCGTCGAGCGCCACCCCTTCCTGCCGCAGGCCGTACAGGAGCTCTTCGAACGCTCCAAGCGGCACTGGCTGGCGCGGCGGCGGCTGCTGACCGACACCACTCCGTGGCTGCTCGCCGATCTGAGCAGGACCCAGGAGGTCTTCGGCGCGGACTGGATGCCGTACGGCACCGCCGCCAACGCCGCGATGACCGCGGCCTTCTGCGCGGAACTGCACGCCCAGGGGATCGCCCCCGCTCCCATCGACCCCCAGGAGGTCTTTCCCTCATGAAGAACCTGCGTGTGGCGGTCGGCCAGTTCGCCTCATCAGAGGACTGGGCGGCCAACCTCAAGACCTGCGGCGACCTCTTCGACGAGGCCGTCGCCGGGAACGCGGACCTGCTGGTGCTCCCGGAAGGGGCGATGGCCCTGTTCGTCGACGATCCGGTACGGATCCGGCAGGCGGCCCAGCCGCTCGACGGGCCGTTCGTCACCGGGCTGGCCGAGCGCACCCGCGGCACGCCCACCACGGTGATCGTCGGCATGCACCAGCCCGCCGAGGACGGCCGGGTGATCAACACGCTGGTCGCGCTGCGCGACGGCCAGATCATCGACATCTACCGCAAGCTCCACCTGTACGACGCCTTCGGCCGGCGCGAGTCGGACAACGTGCTGGCGAGCTCGGACAACCCCGTCGTCATCGACTGCGCCGGCTGGAAGGTCGGCATGATGACCTGCTACGACGTCCGCTTCCCCGAGATCGCCAGGATCCTTGCCGACCAGGGCGCGCAGGTGGTCGCTCTGCCCGCCGCCTGGGTACGTGGACCCGCCAAGGAGTGGCACTGGGAGGTCATGGTCACCGCGCGCGCCCTGGAGAACACCTACTACGTCGCCGCCTCCGGCGAGTGCGGCCGCCGCAACATCGGCGCCAGCATGTTCGTCGATCCGCTCGGCATCACCCGCGCCCGGCTCGGCGGCGACACCCCGGGTCTGCTCTGGTCCGAAGCCTCGGCCGAGGACCTCGACCTGGCCCGCCAGACCCTGCCCGTCCTCGCCAACCGGCGTTTCAAAGTCGATCCCCGCCCCATCACCCCCTCGACCGGTCCCACGACCGGCTCTCGATAGCCCAAGGAGCGCGTAATGCGTAAGACCCATGCCGTAGGAGCCGTCATGGCCGGGGCCCTGCTGCTGGCCGGATGCGGCGCCAACCCGTCGGAGAGCCAAGGCGCCGTCGGCGACAACAGCTCCTCCGCCCCCGCCGCCGCCACCCACGCCAAGGACCAGGCCCTGTTCGACCGCCTGCCCGACAAGGTGAAGAGCGCGGGCAAGCTGGTCTCGGTGAACAACGGCTCGTTCCCGCCGTACGAGATCGCCGGCACCGACGGCAAGTCGCTGACCGGTGTCGCGGCCGACCTGTCCGAGGAACTGGGCGGCCTGCTCGGCGTCAAGATCGAGCACGTGACCGTGGACGGCCTGCCCAGCCAGCTCACCGGCATCGCGGCCGGCCGGTACGACCTGGCCCTCGGGCCGGTGGGCGACTTCCCCGACCGCCAGGCCTCCAACGACTTCGTCGACTGGGTGCAGGAGTTCGTCGTCTTCGCCGTGCCGAAGGGCAACCCGAACAAGATCCAGTCGATCGACGACACCTGCGGGCTGCGGATCTCCGTGATGGCCGGCGGATCGGCCGAGAAGGTGATCAAGGCGCAGTCCGACACCTGCGTCAAGGACGGCAAGAAGAAGGTCGAGGTCCAGTCCTACAAGGACCAGCCCACCTCGATCCTCGCGGTCCGCTCCAACCGGGCCGACGCCTTCTTCTCCTCGCAGGCGCCGCTGACTTACTTCGTAAAGCAGTCGGGCGGAGAGCTTGAGCTGGCGGCCACGGGCAAGCCCAACGGGTTCGACACCCTCTACCAGGGCGCCGTCGTGGCCAAGGACTCGCCGCTGCGGGACGTGATCAAGGACGGCATCCAGAAGCTGATCGACGACGGGACGTACGAGAAGGTCATGACCAAGTGGGGGACCAGCGGCAACATGCTCAAGCAGGCCGGCGTGAACCTGGCGGCGAAGCAGTGACGACCGCCACCGAGCGGCACTCGCCCCCTGAAGTGGACGTCGCGGGGGCGGCGCGGACGCGGCACCCGCTGCGCTGGGTGGCCTCGATCATCCTGCTGATCCTCGCCGCCCAGCTGGTGAACCTGCTGATCACCAACCACAACTTCAAGTGGGACGTGGTCGCGCGCTACTTCAACGCGCAGGTCATCGGGGCGGGCATCATCACGACGCTCTACCTCACGGTGATCGCCATGGCCGTCGGCGTGATCCTGGGGGTGATCGTCGCGATGGGGCGGCTCTCCCAGAACCCGATCGCGCGGATCGTCTCCGGGCTCTACGTCTGGTTCTTCCGTGGTACGCCGGTGCTGGTGCAGCTCGTGCTCTGGTACAACCTGTCCGCCCTGATGCCGCAGATCTCGTTCGGCATCCCGTTCGGCCCGGAATTCCTCACGGCCGACACCAACAAGCTGATCACGCCGCTGCTGGCCGCCATCCTCGGGCTCGGGCTCAACGAGGCGGCGTACATGGCGGAGATCATCCGAGGCGGCCTGATGTCGGTCGACCCCGGCCAGACCGAGGCCGCGTCGGCGCTGGGCATGAGCCGGGGGCGGACGTTCCGCCGGATCATCCTGCCGCAGGCGATGCGGTTCATCGTGCCGCCGACCGGCAGCCAGGTCATCAGCATGCTGAAGGCCACCTCGCTGGTCAGCGTCATCGCCCTCGCCGACCTGTTGTACACCGTGCAGGCGATCTACAACCGCACCTTCCAGACGATCCCGCTGCTCATCGTGGCCTGCGTCTGGTACCTGGTGATCACGTCGATCCTGTACGTCGGCCAGTCCTTCATCGAGCGCCACTACGCGCGCGGCGCCACGCGGAACGCTCCCCAGAGCTTCTGGAGCTTCCTGATGTTCCGGCGACGGCAGCCGGCGCCGGCCCCGACCCGCGAGGAGACGCCATCATGAGCACGCCCATGGTGCACGCCCGGGCCGTACGCAAGAGCTTCGGCCACCTGGAGGTGCTCAAAGGCATCGACCTGACCGTCGAGCGGGGTGAGGTCGTCGTCATCCTCGGTCCTTCCGGGTCGGGCAAGTCGACGTTCCTGCGGTGCGTCAACCACCTGGAGACCATCGACGGCGGCGCCATCCACGTCGACGGCGAGTTGATCGGCTTTCGCGCCAACGGCGGGCGGGTGCACCACCTGGGCGATCGGGACATCACCCGCCAGCGCCGGGAGATCGGCATGGTCTTCCAGCAGTTCAACCTGTTCCCGCACTTCACCGTGGTGCAGAACATCATGGAGGCGCCCGTCGGGGTGCGCGGCGAATCCCGCGCGAAGGCCCGTACGCGGGCTCTGGCCCTGCTGGAGCGGGTCGGCCTGGCGGACAAGACGGACAGCTACCCCCGCCAGCTGTCGGGCGGCCAGCAACAGCGGGTGGCCATCGCCCGCGCGCTGGCCATGCAGCCCAAACTGATGCTCTTCGACGAGCCGACCAGCGCGCTGGACCCCGAGCTGGTGGGCGAGGTGCTGGCCACCATGAAGGGGCTGGCCACCGACGGCCTCACCATGATCGTCGTCACGCACGAGGTGGGCTTCGCCCGCGAGGTGGCCGATCGGGTGGTGTTCATGGACGGCGGGGTCATCGTGGAGGCCGGGCCGCCCGCCGAGGTGCTCGACAACCCGCAGAACCCGCGCACCCGCGCCTTCCTCAGCAAGGTCCTCTGAGGTCTGGAACCGGCCCCTGATCTGATGGTCAGGCGCCGGCCGTCTTCCGGGTGAGGGCGGCGTAGAGCTCCGGGTCGCTCGACGCGCGGACGATGAGCTCCGGACGGAGCAGCTCGGTCTCCCCCTGCTCGCCCTCAAGGACCCGGACGAGCTGGTGCAGCCCGCGGCGGCCCATCTCGTGCATGGGGGAGCGGACCGAGGTGAGCGGGACCGGCAACTCGGCGGCGAGCGGGGTGTCGTTGAAGCCCACGACTGCGATGTCCGCCCCGACCCGCAGCCCGTGATCGCGCAGCGCGCCGATCGTGCCGATGGCGCCGAAGTCGTTGACCACGAAGATCGCTGACGGGAGCGGGCCCGTCGCGAGCAGGCGTTCGGCCCCCTCGTGGCCGCCGCGCGCGTCGAAGCGCGAGTGCACGATCCGGTGCTCGGGGATCGGGAGCCCGGCCTCGCGGAATCTCTCGACGAAGCCGCTGGTGCGGTCGATGCCGGTGCTCGCGTACGGCTCGCCGGCGACGATCGCCACCTCCTCGTGCCCGAGCCCCAGCAGGTGCTCCGCGGCCATCCGGCCGCCGAGCCGGTCGTCGCAGACCACCGCCGGGTGCCGCCCGGCCCGCCGGTTGACCAGCGTGAACGGGACACCACGCGCGGCCACCTCGTCGAGGAAGCCCGTGTCCGCGTGCGCGTCGCCGAAGATCATGCCGTCGACGCGGCGGCCGAGGACCATCTCCGTACGGGCGCGCTGGACGTCGGACAGGTCGCGCGTGTTGGTGACGAACGTCGACAACCCCTGCTCGGCCGCGGCCTCCTCGATGCCCTCGTAAATGGTCGCGAGCACCACGTCGGACAGCCGGGGGACCAGCACACCGATCAGGTTGCTGCGCTGGGTGCGCAGGCTCATCGCGTGCGGATTGCGCTGGTAGCCGAGCTCGTCGGCGAGCTTGCGGACGCGCTCCACGGTCGGACTCGACGCCGCCCGCAGACCTTCGCCGGGCTTGGCGTGCAGCACTCGCGACACCGTGGAGACGTGCAGTCCGAGCTGGTCGGCGATCATCTGCAGCGTAACCGGCCGCGCCCTCTTCGCACCCAATGTCCCTCGGCTTCCGGCTGGGGTTTTCTTGATTTTAACGTGAAGTTCTTGACATCTCGTAGGCGCAGGTCAGATGCTACCAAACGTTTGGCGCAAACGTTTGGGTAACTGAGGAGGCCGTCGAGTGTCCAAGGTCATCGTCCTGTCCACAGGAGGGACCATCGCGACCCGCAGGGACGGGCAGGGGGTGGGTCTCGCCCAGGATCGGGCGGGCGAACTGCTCGGCCGCCTCCCGGTCGACCCCGGGGTGGAACTCGTCGGGCGGGACGTGCTGTGCGCGGGCAGCTACCTGTTCACGCTCGCGGACATGCGCGAGGTCGCGCTGCGGACCCGCGAGGCGTTCACCGACCCCGACGTACTCGGCGTCGTCGTCACCCACGGGACCGACGGCATGGAGGAGACGGCCTACCTGGTCGATCTGTTCCATGACGACCCGCGACCGGTCGTGTTCACGGGGGCGCAGCTGCCGGCCGACGCGGTCGACGGCGACGGCCCGCGCAACCTGGCCGACGCGATCGCGGTGGCGGCGGGCGGCAGGGCCTGCGGGCTGGGGGTGCTGATCGGCTTCGACGGCCAGATCTTCGCCGCCTCCGGCACCCGCAAGACGCACACGCTCGCCTCATCGGCGTTCTCCGCGCCGGACAGCGGGCCGCTGGGCCGCGTACGCGACGGCCAGGTGAACATCGTGATGACCCCCGCGCGGGCCAAGCCACTGGACCTCGACACCTTCGACCTCGACGGAGTCCGTACCGACATCGTGGCCCTCTACCCGGGCTGCGACACCGCCGCGCTGCGCGCGGTGGTCGACGCGGGCGCCACCGGGGTCGTCCTCCAGGCGTTGGGCGCCGGCAACGGCAACCCCCGGATCAGGGACGAGGTGGCCCGGATCACCAAGGCCGGCGTCGTCGTCGCCCTGTCCACCCGGGTCGATGCCGGGCCTGTCGCCGCGCTGTACGGCAACGGCGGTGGCGCGGATCTCGTCGAGGCCGGCGCCATCCCCACCGGAACCCTGCGCTCGCCGCAGGCGCGCGTCCTGCTGAGCGCGCTGCTCGGCGGCCATCGCGACCCGGTCCGGGTACGCGAGGAGCTGCGCGCGCGGACCTGGAATACCTCTCCGATCGAAAGGACGAAGTGACCATGCCCAAGGAGATTCTCGTCGCGTACGGCGTGGACGTCGATGCCGTCGCCGGCTGGCTGGGCTCGTACGGCGGGGAGGACTCGCCGTGCGACATCTCGCGCGGCCTGTTCGCCGGCGAGGTCGGCGTCCCGCGGCTGCTGCGCCTGTTCGAGAAGTACGACCTGCGGACCACCTGGTTCATCCCCGGCCACTCCATCGAGACCTTCCCCGACCAGACCCGCCAGGTCGTGGCCGGCGGTCACGAGGTCGGCGTGCACGGCTACTCGCACGAGAACCCGATCGCGATGAGCAGGGAGCAGGAGAGCGCGATCCTCGACCACTGCATCGACCTGGTCGAGAGGTACTCCGGCAGCAGGCCTACCGGATATGTCGCCCCATGGTGGGAGTTCTCGCCCGTCACCAACGAGCTCCTGCTGGAGCGGGGCATCAAGTACGACCACTCGCTCATGCACAACGACTTCAGCCCGTACTACGTCCGCGTCGGCGACTCCTGGACGAAGATCGACTACTCCCGCCCGGCGGCCGAGTGGATGAAGCCGCTGGAGCGCGGCCAGGAGACCGACCTGGTGGAGATCCCGGCCAACTGGTACCTCGACGACCTCCCGCCGATGATGTTCGTCAAGGCCAGCCCGAACAGCCACGGCTTCGTCAGCCCGCGCCACCTCGAAGAGATGTGGCGGGACCAGTTCGACTGGGTCTACCGCGAATCGGACTACGCGGTCTTCACCATGACCATCCATCCCGACGTCTCGGGCCGGCCGCAGAGCCTGCTCATGCACGAGCGCCTCATCGAGTACATCAGCGGCCACGAGGGCGTGCGCTGGGTGACCTTCGACGAGATCGCCGACGACTTCAAGGCCCGCTCACCCCGGTAGCGGCCCCGCGCCTGTCCATGCCGGTCCGGTGATGACGCATGCGCGAAACCCCCCACTCTCTTTCTCCGAAAGGGCATCTCCATGACAACCACCTCATCGGGCATCCCGGAATCGGGCACCCGGCCCTTCCCACGTGTCGGGGTGCGGCAGACGCGCAAGGCCACGGTGATCGCGCTGTTCGCGTGGATCTTCGCGGTCTACGACTACATCATGTTCGGGACCCTGCTGCCGGAGATCTCCGGCCAGTTTCAGTGGTCCCCGGCGCAGGCGTCACTGATCTCCACGCTGATCTCGGTGGGGACGGCGATCGTGGTCCTCGGAGTGGGACCGCTGGTCGACCGGCTGGGCCGCCGTAAGGGCATGATCATCACGGTGTCGGGCACGGCGCTGGCCTCGGCGGTGTCGGCCGCCACGATGAACGCCGCCTACCTGGTCGGCGTGCGCTCCATCGGCGGGCTCGGGCTCGCCGAGCAGTCGGTCAACGCGACGTACCTCAACGAGATCTACGCCGTCACCGAGGACGAGAAGATCAAGAAGCGCCGCGGCCTGATCTACAGCCTGGTCCAGGGCGGCTGGCCGCTCGGCACGCTGCTGGCCGCGGCGTTCATCGCGCTGTTCCTGCCGCTGGTCGGCTGGCGGGGCTGCTTCCTGCTGGCCACGTTCCCGGCCATCGTGATCGCGCTCCTGCGGCGCGGCCTGCGCGAGACGCCGCAGTTCGAGCTGCAGCAGAAGATGGACCGGATGCGCAAGGAGGGCCGTACGGAAGAGGCGGCCGGTCTCGCCCGCGAGTACGGCGTGTCCGAGGCCAAGTCGGCGCCGTTCCTGGAGATCTTCCGCGGGTCCGCACTGCGCAACACGCTCGTCCTCGGGTTCGCCTGGTTCGTCAACTGGTTCGGCATCCAGGTGTTCAGCGTGCTCGGCACCACGGTGCTCACCCAGGGCAAGAATGTCAGCTTCACCAACTCCCTGCTCATGTTCATCGTGATCAACGCGGTCGCCTACGTCGGCTACGTCTTCCACGGCTGGGCCGGGGACCGGTTCGGCCGGCGCAACGTGATCGCGTTCGGCTGGATGGCCTCCGGCGTCATCTTCGCGCTCATGCTGCTGGTCGCCAATGGCACGTTCGCCGTGGTCGTGCTGTACTCGCTGGGCATGTTCTTCCTGGTGGGGCCGTACTCGGCGATGCTGTTCTTCATGGGCGAGTGCTATGACACCCGCTGCCGCGCCACGGGGACCTCGTTCATCAACGCGATCAGCCAGCCGGGCGCCATCGCGGCCGGCGCGATCATCACCGCGATGCTGGTCGCGGGCTCGGACTGGAACCAGGGCGCGCTGCTGGTCGGCGCGCTGGGCACGTTCCTGTCGGGATTCGTGATGTTCGGCGCGCGGAAGGTGCCCGCGCTGTGACCGCTCCCGACATTGACGGACGGGTCGCCGTTATCACCGGTGCCGCCAGCGGGATCGGCCGCGCGCTGGCCGTCTCGTACGCCACCCACGGGGTCCGTACGGTCATCGGCACCTTCCCCGGCGACCCGCACAACCCCGCCGAGACCCTCCGCCAAGTGGAGCAGGCCGGCGGCGCGGGCGTGGTGCATGAGGTGGACGTACGGGACGCCGCGCAGGTGGAGGTGTTCGCCCAGCGCGCGCTTGACGAGTGGGGCCGCCTCGACATCGCGGTGGCCAACGCCGGAGTGCTGCGCCGGGCCCCGCTTGCCGAGCTCACCGACGCGGCCTGGGACGACATGCTGCAGGTCGACCTGACCGGCGTCCTGCGCACTCTGCGCTCGGCGGCCGCACGGATCTCCGGTCCCGGCGCGATGGTCGCCGTCTCCTCCATCGCGGGGGGCGTGTACGGCTGGGGCGAGCACGCCCACTACGCCGCCGCGAAGGCCGGGGTGCTCGGCCTGTGCCGGAGCCTCGCGGTGGAACTCGCCTCCCGCCAGATCCGCGTCAACTCGGTCATCCCCGGCCTTATCGAAACCCCGCAGTCGTCCGACCCGGTGAACTCGCTCGGCCCCGACGGCCTGGCCCGAGCCGGGCAGGACATCCCCTGGGGCCGGGTGGGCCGGCCGGCGGAGGTCGCCTCCGTCATCCGGTTCCTCACCTCGGCCGACGCCGGCTACATCACCGGCCAGAACATCGTCGTCGACGGCGGTCTCACCGTCCGCATGCCCGCCTGAGGAGGAACCGCATGCCCGCCCCGGAACCCGTCGCCGCCCAGGAAGGCGCGTCCACCCCATCAGCCATGCCTGCCCCGGGAGATCGGCCCGCCCCGGAACACCGGCCCATCCCGGTATATCGGCCCGCCCTGGAACACCGGACCGCGCTGATCACCGGTGGCGCGAGCGGTATCGGCCGTGCGATCGCCGAGGCGTACCTCCGCGAGGGAGCCCAGGTCGTGCTGGCGGACCTGGACGCCGAGCGCGCGGCCACCGACATCGGGGCGGCCGGGCACGTCGCCGTCGACGTGAGCGATCCCGGCTCCGTCGCCGGGGCCGTCGCCGGCGTGCTGGACCGGTTCGGCCGGATCGACGTCCTGGTGAACTCCGCCGGCATCCTCACCGAGGCGCCGCTGGTCGAGATGGACCCGAAGACGTGGGCGGAGACGATCGCGGTCGACCTCACCGGGGTCTTCCTGTGCTGCCGTTACGTCGTGCCGCACATGGTCGAGCGGCGCTGGGGACGGGTGATCAACATCGCCTCCCAGCTCGGCATCAAGGGCGGCCGCTCACTCAGCCACTACGCGGCGGCCAAGGCCGGGGTCATCGGGCTCACCAAGTCGCTGGCGCTCGAGGTGGCCGAGCACAACGTACTGGTGAACGCGATCGCGCCCGGCCCCGTAGAGACCCCGCTGGTGGCCGGGATCACCGACGAGTGGAAGGCGGCCAAACGCGCGGAACTGCCCCTGGGCCGATTCGGCCGCCCGGAGGAGATCGCGCCGACGGCGGTCCTGCTCGCCAGCGACCCCGGCGGCAACCTCTACGTCGGCCAGACCCTGGGCCCCAACTCCGGCGACGTCATGCCGTGATCCGTGTGGCGGGCCTTCTGGGAAGAGCGAGTGGCTGATGTGCGGCGCGTGCGGGCAGGGAGAGCCTACTGATGTGTGGGCGGGGTGGTGATGGCTGATGTGCGGTGCTTGCGGTGAGCGCGGGGACGCGGACTGGGCGCGGCCCTGGGTGGCCGGGCCGGGCGCCCGTGCGGTGGTGGCTCGCGCGGTCAGCCGGGTACGGTCGTCTCCAGGGGCGCGGATCTCGCCCGCCGCCGCCGGCTGGCTCGTCGTCCGTCCCACCGGTGGCTCCGTGGTCTGCGCCACGCTCGGCGAACTCGTCGCCGCGGTACGCGCCGCGTCGCCCGGCTCCGCCACCGGGCCGCCCGGCTCCGCCACCGGGCCGGATCTGGGCCGCTCCTCGAGTGGCGAGATGGCCGATTCGGCAGGTTCCGCGTCGTTCGGCCCGATCGCCTGGCTCGACCCGGCGCGCCCCTCGGGGCGGTTGTCGGTCCCGGTGGCGGATGGCCGTACGGGCATCGTCCTGCGCGTGGACCCCCTCGCGCCGCCAAGCCCCGCGCTTGGTGCTGCGGCGGTCGACGTAGTCGTGCCGGACCAGGCGGTCGACGCGGCGCTGCCGAACGAGGCGGCCGTCGTGTTAGTACCGGACGAGGCGGCGGCGCTCGCCGTACTGGCCGAACTCGCGACGCCGGTGTGGCTGCGACGGCTCTACCTGGCGCGCGTGGAGGGCGTGAGCGCGCCGTGGGGCCAGCCGTTGGATGGCCCGTCCGTGCCGCTCCCCGGATCCGCGGCGCTCGCCGCCGATGCGGTCGTCCGGCTCGAATGGGCGCGGCAGGCGGGCCGGTTCGACGACACGGCCTTCGCCCTGAGCTGCCCTCTCGACGACGACGCGACGCTGCTGGACGTGGAGATCCGCGCCGGTCACGTGGTCCGCGCCCGTACGCAACCGTACGGACGCCTGGAGATCAGCGGTTCAGGAGCGTGCTGAGCCGGGGCGCGTACGTGGCGTGGAAGACCAGGGACGCGGCGCCGATCGCGGCGGCGTCGGCGGCGATGGGGGAGGTCGCCACCTGGACCGTGTGGAGGCGGCGGGCCAGGGGCCGGGTGGCCACGGCCGCGGCGACCACCTGGCGGTAGACGTCCGCGACCTCGTACATGGCCGGGCCGCCCAGCACCAGCAGGTCGATGTCGAGCATGTTGACGATGCTCACGGCGGCGTCGGCGAGCCGGGCGGCGACCTGGCCGATGACCGTACCGGCGAGGGGATCGCCGGCCGCGGCCGCCGCGCAGATCGCCGCGTGGTCGAGAGCCTCGGCGGTCAGCGTGCTCTCGGCGCCCTCGGCCAGCCGCGCACGTACGGTCGCCTCGATCGCGCTCGGGCAGCAGACCGCCTCGACGCAGCCGCGGTTGCCGCAGTAGCAGTCGGGGCCGTCCGGCGCCACCGTGATGTGGCCGAACTCCCCGGCGTTGAGGGATCGGCCGCGGTAGATCTGGTTGTCGAGGAACAGCCCGCCGCCGATGCCGGTCCCCAGATACAGGTAGGCGAAGCTCGGCGCGGCCCGTGCCACCCCGGCCCAGCGTTCGCCGATCGCCGCCGCCGTGGCGTCGTTGTCCGAGGTCACCGGGAAGCCGGCATGCTGCTCCAGCAGGCGTTTGATGGGCACGTGGTCCCATCCGGTCAGGCGCGGCGGGACGTTCATGATGCCCTCGGCGTCGAGCGGTCCCGGACAGGCCAGGCCGATGCCCAGCACCTTGCGGTCGGGTACGTCCGCTTCGCGCAGCACTCTGCGGGCGGTGCGGGCCATCTGGCGGATGACCGCGTCGGGCGCGAGGCCGGGCCGTACGGCGGTGTGCAGCTTGGCGACCGGCTGCCCCGCCAGGTCGGCCAGCACGTACGAGATCTCGCCGGGATCGAAGTGGATGCCGACGGCGTAGCCGGCGGTCGGGTCCACCCGCAGGATCGTGCGCGGTTTGCCGCCCCGGGACGGGAGCGAGCCGTCCTCGATGACGAGACCTTCCTCCAGGAGCCTGCGCACGATGACGGAGACGGTCTGGGCGGTGAGCCCGGCGCGCCCGGCGATCTGGACGCGGCTGATGCCGTCCGAGACCTGGATCGCCTCCAGGACGACAGCCCGATTGAAATGGCCTACTTTCGGGAGATTTGTCCCTTTCTGCATGTATGGCTGCTCCCCGTGTTTTGGGCTTCCGTCGTTGACTTAATAAATCAAAAAGATTTACCGTCTCGTCAAGTCAGTTCTGTGGGCCGGTGATAAGGAGTCCCATGAGACGAGCGATGGTGGCCTCGATCCTGACAGTCGCGTTAGCCGCCACGGCCGGCGCATGTGGTGCGGACACGCCGCAGAAGAGCGCCAACGGGGCCAAGGAGATCGAAGTCCTCTACAGGGTGGAACCCTCCTGGCCGCACCTGGAGAAAATGCTCAAACAGGCCAAGACGCAGTACGAAGCCGCGCACAAGGGCGTGACGATCAAGCTGACCGCGGTCCAGGGCGGCAACGAGGTCTACTACACCAAGCTCGCCCTGCTGAACCGCTCGGCCGAGTCGGCTCCGGACGTGTACCTCCACGACACCTTCCAGGTCAACGCCGACGTCGCCGCCGGCAAGCTCGCCCCGCTCGACGACTACCTGAAGACCTGGCCCGACTGGGCCACCCAGTATCCCGACTCGGTCAAGCAGGCCGCCAAGGGCCCCGACGACAAGATCTACGGTGTGCCGATCAGCACCGACACCCGAGGGCTCTGGTACAACAAGGACATCTTGACCAAGGCCGGCATCCAGCTGCCGTGGCAGCCCAAGACATGGGCGGACGTGCTGACCGCGGCCCGCGCGATCAAGCAGAAGGTGCCCGGCGTCGTCCCCTTCAGCATGTACTCCACCAAGCCGCACGGCGAGGCCGCCACCATGCAGGGCTTCGAGATGCTGCTCTACGGCACCCCCGGTGGCACGCTCTACGACGACACCCAGAAGAAGTGGGTCTCCTCCGGCAAGGCATTCACCGACTCGCTCGCCTTCATCAACACGATCTACCGAGAGGACCTCGGCCCGAAGAAGGCCGACGCGTTCAACCCCAAGCTGGGGGAGAAGATCGGGCTCGACTGGTTCCCCAACGGCAAGATCGGCATCGACCTCGACGGAGCCTGGATGTCGGGCAGCTGGCGGCCCACCAGCACCAAACCGTGGCCGCAGTGGGCCGAGAAGATGGGCTGGACCGCCATGCCGACCCAGAACGGTCAGGCGCCCGGCGCCGTCAGCATGTCGGGCGGCTGGGTCATGGCGATGAGCTCCTACGCCAAGGACAAGAAGGACGCGTGGGACTTCATCGCCACGGCGACCAACAAGGAGAACACGCTGGTGTACTCCATCGGCACCGGTGACCTCGCCCCGCGCAAGGACGTGGCCGCCGACCCGAAGTACACCGCTGACAACCCGAGCGTGAAGTTCTGGTCCGATCTGGCGTCGGTCACGCACTATCGCCCGGCGTACGAGGTCTATCCGAAGGTCTCGGCCGAGGTGCAGAAGGTCATGGAGGCGATGACGACCGGCTCCAAGACCCCGGAGGCGGCGGCCAAGGAGTACGCCGACGCGCTGCCCGGCGTCGTCGGCGGCCCGGACAAGGTGATCCCCGGCTCATGACCGTCACGTCCGTGACGCCGCCACGGCTGGCCGGCGCTCCCGACAAGGGGGAGCCGCGCCGGCGGGCCCGGCGCACCCTGCGCTGGCTGCTGCCGCTCGGGCCCGCCCTGATCATGTTCGTGATCTTCATGGTCGGGCCCATCCTGTGGAGCGTCTACATCGCCTTCACCAACGAGACGCTGACCGGCGCCGCGTCGGTGAACTCGCAGTTCATCGGCGTGGACAACTTCGTCAAGATGTTCAGCGACGAGGACTTCCGCAACTCCCTCCTGCTGACCTTCGTCTTCGTGATCGGCTCGGCCGTCATCGGGCAGAACACCCTCGGCCTGATCATTGCCCTACTCCAGCGGGGCCGGGGACGAGCGGTCAGGAGCGTGGTCAACGGCATCGTCATCGCGGCCTGGGTGGTGCCCGAGGTGGTCGCGGCGGCGTGCTGGTACTCCTTCCTGGCCGAGGAGGGCACGCTCAACGAGGCGCTCGCCGCCCTCGGTTTCTCCCAGGACTGGCTCTACAGCGCGCCCATGATCGCGATCATCCTGGCCAACGTGTGGCGCGGCACCGCGTTCTCCATGCTGGTCTATTCCGCCGCGCTGTCGGACGTGCCGGGGGAACTGCTGGAGGCGGCGGCGGTGGACGGGGCGAGCACCTGGCGGCGGCTGGTGCACATCACCCTGCCGCTGATCCGCCGCTCGATCCTGTCGAACCTCATGCTGATCACGCTGCAGACCCTGGCCAGCTTCGGCCTGATCTACGCCCTCACCGGCGGCGGTCCTGGCACGGACAGCCAGACCACCCCGCTCTACATGTACGAGCAGGCGTTCCGCTACTTCGAGATCGGCTACGGCAGCGCGATGGCCCTGGTGATGCTGGTCATCGGTGCCGCGTTCTCCCTCGTGTACCTGCGATTGATCAAGGTGGACACCTGATGACGCGCCTGGCCGCCCGTGGCGCGGCACTCATCTCGCTCGCGGTGATCGCGCTGGCCTTCCTCGGGCCGTTCCTGTGGGTGATCCTCGCCTCGCTGCAACCCGACGCCAACCTGGCCGCGCAGCCGACCTTCCAGTTCTCGCTCAAGAACTTCAGCGCGGTGCTGACCTGGGAGACCATCTACCACCCGATCATCAACTCGATCCTCATCTCCGGCAGTACGGCGATCCTCACCGTGATCGTCGCCGGGCTCGCCGCCTACCCCCTGTCCCGCTACACCCTGCGCTTCAAGCGGCATTTCATGCTGACGCTGCTGTTCACGACCGGCCTTCCGGTCACGGCGATCATGGTGCCGGTCTACTCGATGTTCTTCCGGTTCAACTTGTACGGGTCGATCCCGGCCATGGTGCTGTTCCTGGCCGCCAGCTCGCTGCCGTTCTCCATCTGGATGATGAAGAACTTCATGGACGGCGTGCCGGTGAGCCTGGAGGAGTCGGCCTGGGTCGACGGGGCCGGCTGGGTGCAGTCGCTGCTCAGGATCGTCGGGCCGCTGATGGCGCCCGGGGTGGCCGTCGTGGCCATCTTCGTCTTCGTCGGCCAGTGGGGGAACTTCTTCGCCCCGTTCGTCCTCCTCGACACGCCGGAGAAGCAGCCGGCGGCGGTGACCATCTACACCTTCTTCTCCCAGTACGGTCAGGTCGCTTACGGTGAGCTGGCCGCGTTCTCGATCATCTACACGACCCCCGCCGTGGTCCTTTATGTCGCCGTGAACAAGTACCTCGCCGGTTCCTTCAGCTTCGCCGGATCGGTGAAGGGCTGAGCGTCGCTCAGTGAAGGGCTGAGCGCCGTTCCCAGTACGCGGAGACGACCCCGGTGTGCAGCGGGAACGCCAGCTCCCGCGGCCCGTCTATGAGCAGCCACTCCATGGTCTCGGCCGTCGGCACGACCGGCGGCAGGGCGGCCGAGATGGTCCGTGGTGCCAGACCGAAGACCAGCAGGGTGCCGTCAGGAGCGCTGTGCGCGTCGAACAGCCGCACGCGGTCCGCGTCGACGACGACGGCCGTTTCCTCGTACAGCTCCCTGGCGGCGGCCTGCTGCCAGCTCTCGCCGACGTCGATGAACCCGCCGGGCAGGGCGAGCTCCCCCCGGCGCGGCTCGATGCCGCGCCGGACCACCAGCAGGCCGTCGTCCACGGGCAGCAGCAGCACCGCGACGGGTAGCGGGTTGAGGTAGGCGGTGTTGCCACAGCCGGCGCAGGTGCGCGGCCACGCCTGGTCGGATGCGAACGCCTGGCCGCAGAAGGAGCAGTGCGAGTTCCTGATCGCCATGGGGTGAGACTATGACGGTCCGTCGTGGCTGGGGTCCTTGAGGGGGTATCCCATCGGGACTAGCGATGCCGGTCGAGGGCCTTGGTCACGAGTTTGGCCGTGCGGTCGGCGGTGGTGAAGCCCGGCTGCCGGCCCGTGTGGTAGACGATCACCCAGACGTTCGACAGGCGGAACGAGATCTGGGTCCGGTAGATCGTGTCCACGATGGATTCGCCCCGGGTGTAGCTGTACGCCTCGTCGCCGACGTCCGGGCCCTTGCGGACCTTGGTCCCCGGGTTGCGCTTCGGTTCCTCCTTCATCGTCTTGACCGTGTACTCCTGGGCGGTGTGCGCGGCCGAGGCATCCGCCAGGCGGTTCGCCGTGACGCTCACGAACGCGCCGTTGTCGGGCCGGGTCCACATGCAGGCGGTGGCTGTCTGGTACTGGCGTTTCACCGCGCCGCCGAGTAGTGAACGCGCCTGGGCGTTCGTCAGCAGGCCACACGCCTCGAAGTCGCGCCCGAACAGCGCCCGGGCGGCCCCCGTCGAGCGGGACGTCGGGGCCGGGGTGGAGGTGTCGCCGATCGTTTCGCTGAAGGTGGCGGTGAAGTTCGGCAGAACCTGCACCAAGACCACCACCCCTGTGGCCAGGGCCAGCACGACCGCCAGACCGGCGCCCAGGAGGATGAGGGGCACGCGGCTGCGCCTGGGCACAACGCCGGCCTGGGTCCGCTCGCGGTGCAGGGCCGGGTCGGTGCCGGCCGTCCTGAACGAGGGTGTGACGGGCGCCGGGCCCGCCTCCGACGGAGTCGGCACGGTGCCTTGGGCGACGGCGTTCAGCCAGTCGGCCGCCTGGCCGGGGGCGCAGCGGCGTACCGGATCCTTCTCCAGGATCGCGGCCAGTACGGGGGCGAGCGGCCCGGCCAGCCGGGCCGGGGCGGGCGGCTGCATGAGCACGGCCGCCATGACGGCGGCCTGGTTGGCGCGGGCGAACGGCGGCCCGCCCTCCACCGCCGTGAACAGCGTGGCGCCGAGCGACCACAGGTCGGCGAGCGGGCCGTCGGTCTCGCCGCGCAGGCGCTCGGGGGCGATGTAGCCGGGCGAGCCGGTGAGCAGGCCGGTCTGGGTGAGCGCGGCGTCCCCGGCGACGGTCGCGATCCCGAAGTCGGTCAGCAGCACCCGTCCGTCGTCGGTGAGCATGACGTTGGCCGGCTTGACGTCCCGGTGCAGTACGCCCGACGCGTGCGCGGCGCCCAGCGCGTCGAGCATCTGGAGGCCGATCCAGGCCACCTGGCGCGGGGGCAGCGGGCCGTTGGTGCGTACGGCCTGGTCGAGGGAGCGTCCGCGGACCAGCTCCATGACGATCCACGGCCGGTCGCCGTCGAGGACGACGTCGTGCACGGTGACGATCGACGGGTGGGAACGCAGCCGCGCCGCGGCCCGCGCCTCACGTAACGTACGTTCGGCCAGCTCAGTACGTGCCGCCTCGTTGAGATCCGGAGGTAGCCGGACCTCCTTGACGGCCACTTCCTGCCGCAGCAGCTCGTCCATCGCCCGCCAGACGGTGCCCATGCCGCCCTGGCCGAGTTGTGACAGCAGCCGGTAGCGGCCCGCGAGCAGCGTCACCGGACCGCCGCGCTTCGCGCACGTCCTGACGTGTTCTCGGCCCCGGAGCCACCCACTGCTTCCTCCGCTATCGGTCCTATGCGGACAGAAGTGATATTAGGGGTCTGTGCTGCCGCGTGGGCACTTACTGCGGAGTCGCGCCGATCGGTGCTCTCCCTCAAAAGGGCCTCCGCTTCGCTCCGGGCGTTCTTCCTCCCCGCCCGTCACCCGATTCGGTGGTTGGCCGTCTGATGCCCACCCGCCCACAACGGCCCTCCGCTACGCTCCGGACGTCCTCCCAGGCGGGCTGACGCCCGCCCCGTGAAGGACCTCGCTACGCACGGACCGCCTTCCAAGAACGCTTCGCCCGGTCGGCTGTCGACGACGGGTGAAAACTGCTTCAAGCAGGGCGGCTCCTGGCATCCCGTCGATACCACGCTGGTGGCTGACAACGGCGTCATCAGGCCGCGCTCCACCAGGGCCGGTCTCACCCTCTCGCCGGGCGGCGACACCGAGCTCCTCACCGCAGGCAGCGGACGCGACGGATCGACGATCAAGGTCTCGGCGCCGCGGTCGCTGGCGGTTCCGAAGCTTTCAGGAAACCGGGCCGAATACGCAGACGCCTACGGTCCCGGCGTCGACCTCGTGGTTGTGGCCACGCCGACGGGATTCCGGGAGGAAGTCGTCATCAGGCGGCGGCCGAGCGGCCCGCTGGCATTCTCGGTCCCCGTCCAGCTTCCCGACGGCTTCTCCCTGGGGAAGAGCTCGGCGGGGAAGCTGGTCGTCCGCGACGGAGCGGCGCACACGACGACCGAGCTTCCGCCGCCGATGCTGACGGACGCGAGCGCGGATCTCAGCGTCGGTGAGGAAGGCCATCTGGGCAAGGTGGCCATGACAGTAGGCAAGGCCGCCATCGTCTACAAGCCCGACGCCGGCTTCTTCGGCAATTCGCGAGTTTCCTATCCGCTTTCCCTCGTGGTAGCAGACTCCGATTGGACGGAACTGCCCGTTGGAAATGACACGTTCATCAACAACTCCTCCTATCAGAACGGCTATGCCAACAGCGGCGCCTACCATTTGCAGGCCGGAAAGACCAACGAGGGCACGGTGCGCTGGCGCACCTATATTCGTTTCGAGGAGATTCCCGAGGACTCGCCGCTGCGCGGCGGCCGGGTGACCAACGCCGACCTCGTCCTCTGGAACATCGCCTCCAACGACTGCGGCGTCAGCGTCGGCTCCGGCATCACGGCCCGCAGGGTCACGCAACGCTGGGACGTGTCCACACTGACGTGGAGCAACCAGCCGACCGTGACGGGCGACGGCGCCAACACCGAGTACGGCGCCTATCTGCCCGGGTGCGACCGCGGCTACATGGACTACGAATGGGACCTGTACCACAGCGTCAACGCGATCACCCAGGCGTGGGCCGACGGTCAGGCCAACTACGGGTTCCAGCTCACCTCGGGCAACGAATCCGACTACCTCAACTGGCGGGCGTACCGCTCGAAGGAGTACGTCTCCGGCGGCGGCGCGCACGGTCCCAAACTGGTCATCGGCTACGTGCCGGCCCCGCCGAAGAACCCGAACCACATCACCCTCCTGGAAGAGGGCGAGCAGGTCCCCACCACGCTCGCCGACCTGGACGCGCTGGCCGCCCAGAGCCGGGTGGCCAAGTCGCTCATCGGCATGCCGCAGCTGTCCGACGACGAGATCGTCGACATCAGGAACGACGCCGACGCCGACGAGGCCCTGGTTCCAACGGAGGAACTGGACGAACCGGTTCCCGGTTTACCCGAGCCCGAGCACGGGCTCACCGGCCACTGGACCTTCGACGAGGGATCCGGTGACAGGGCGGCCGACTCCTCCGGCAATCTGCGCACCGCCACCCTCAACACCACCGCGGCCTGGACACCCGGCAGGACCGGGTCCGCGCTGACGAACCAGTCGACGCCCCCCGGCCTGACCCGGCAGCTGAGCCCGTGGATCGGGAACTCCCGGGCGGCCGCCGGGCCGGTGCTCAGCGGATTCGACGTTCAGCCATCACAGAAGGTCAACGGCACGATCGTCACCCCTTCCCTGACGCCTAGCCTGCGTGCCTTGGTCACCGATCCGGGCCGAGCGGCGTCCAAGGTCGACTTCCAGATCATGCGCTACGTCGACGATGCGCCCGTCTGGTCCGGCTCGCTGGCGAGCGTGCCGTCGGGGACCCAGGCCTCGATCGCGGTGCCCGCTGCGAAGCTGCTGGACGGCACGCGCTACGAGTGGCAGGTCCGCGCCACGGCTGGCGGCGTGACCTCGGCCTGGTCGGGCTACCAGTTCTTCACCGCGGACGTGCCCGAGGCGGTGGTGGACCAGTTCCAGGTCACACCGTCCTCGCAGGTCGGCACGGACACCGTGACGCCGACGCTGACACCCACGCTGAAGGCGAGGGTGACAGATCCGCTGGGCGGTCCCGTCGGGGTCGCGTTCGAGGTGAAGCGTTACACCGACGACGTGTCCGTGTGGTCTGGTTCGGTGGCCAATGTGGCCTCGGGCTCGCTGGCGTCAGTCACCGTTCCGGCGGGCAAGTTGGTCAACGGCGTGAAGTACGAGTGGCAGGTGAAGGCCACCACGCCTGGCTCGACCCCGGCCTGGACCGGTTACCAGTTCTTCTCGGTCGACGCCACCCCGTCCGTGGACCAGTTCCAGCTCACCCCCTCGCAACTGGTCGGGGGAGCCATCACCACGACGTCGCTGACGCCGACGATGCTGGCGCGAGCGACCAATCCCACGGGCGGCACGCTCACCGCCGAGTTCCGGGTGCTGAAGTACGCGGACGACAGCATGGTGTGGTCGGGCTCCGTGACCGCCGTGCCCTCCGGCACGCAGGCGTCGATCACCGTGCCCGCGGCGAAGCTGCTGGACGGCACGCGCTACGAGTGGCAGGTCCGCGCCACGGCCGGCGGCGTGACCTCGGCCTGGTCGGGCTACCAGTTCTTCACTGTGGACGTGCCCGAGGCCGTGGTGGACCAGTTCCAGGTCACACCGTCGTCGCTGGTGGGCGCCGAGATCGTGACGCCGTCGCAGACCCCCGCGCTGAAGGTCCGGGTGACCGATCCCCTGGGGCGCGCCGCCACCGTGGACTTCGAGGTACGCGACTACGCCACCGACACCTTGCAGTGGTCGACCTCGGTGCCTTCCGCGCCCTCCGGTGCTGAGGCCTCGGCGTCGGTTCCCCCGAACAAGCTGGCCGACGGCGTCAAGTACGAATGGCGCGTCAAGGCGAGCACGCCAGGCTCGACCCCTTCCTGGACCGGCTACCAGTTCTTCACGGTGGACGTGCCCGAAGCGACGGTCGGCGAGTTCCAGGTGACACCGGCCGAGACCATCGACGCCAACACGGTGACACCGTCGCTGACCCCGTCCCTGCTCGTCAGAGTCACCGATCCGCTGGGCGGCGCGGTCACGGTCGACTTCGAGGTCGCCGACTACATGACCGACACGGTCCTCTGGACGGCTTCCTCCGCCGGGGTTGCCTCGGGAACCACCGCGACGGTGAAGATCCCCACCGGCGTACTGTCCGATCAGCACGACTACGAGTTCCGTGCCAAGGCGACCACGCGGGGATCCACCGCGAGCTGGTCGTCATGGCAGCGATTCCAGATCAACGTCTTCAACCCCGACACCGATCCGGCGCTCGGTTCGCCGCAGGTGGTGCCCTCGCAAGTCGACAACGGCACGGCCGTCACCTCCACCGTGTCGCCCGAGCTGCGGGTGACCGTGACCACCCCGCAGGAGCACACCTCCCGGGTGGAGTTCGAGCTCGAGCACGACCCCTCGGCGCCGGAGGGCCAAGGATCGGGTCAGATCTGGGCCACCGCGCTCGACCAGGTGGTATCGGGCGCCACCGCGGCCGTCCAGGTGCCCGCTGACAAGCTGCACGACGGCTGGGTGACTCGCTGGCGGGTGCGCTCGCTCGACGGTGGCGCGTCATCCACGTGGACCGCCTGGCAGCGTCTCGCAGTGACCATCCCCAAGCCAGGAGTCACCTTCCCGCAGGTGACGCCGTCGTCGGTGATCGACGGCAAGCTGACCACGACGTCGCTGACTCCTGCGCTTGAGGCCGTGCTCACCTACGGGCCAGGCGGGACCCTTCGCGCCGAGTACGAGATCGAGCACGACCCGGACGCGCCGCAAGGCCAGGGAAGCGGGCTGATCTGGTCGGGGGCCGTCGGCGGTGTCCAGGCGGGCGCGCGAGCCGGCGTGAACGTGGAGCCGGGCAAGCTGACCGACGGCTGGCACGTCCGCTGGCGGGTCCGTTCGATCACCGAATCAGGTACGGCGCCGCTGACCTCCGCGTGGACGGACTGGCAGTCGCTGATCGT
This sequence comes from Nonomuraea sp. NPDC052129, assembly GCF_040680095.1. Taxonomy (NCBI): domain Bacteria; kingdom Bacillati; phylum Actinomycetota; class Actinomycetes; order Streptosporangiales; family Streptosporangiaceae; genus Nonomuraea; species Nonomuraea sp. NPDC052129. Next base: position 346,614 of record NZ_JBFAVX010000002.1, read on the forward strand.
GGACCTTCCCGACTCGGCGCCGGCGGTGGAGGAGCTGCAGGTGACCCCGTCGAGTTCGGTGGACGGAAAGACGATCACCCCGACGGTCACGCCCCAGTTGCGCGCCACCGCGTTCGATCCCAGGGGCGAGCCGGTCCGCGCGGAGTTCGAGCTGGAGCACGATCCATCCGCGCCCGGGGAGCAGGGATCCGGGCAGATCTGGGCGAGCGGTGTCGACAACGTCCGGCCAGGAACCCAGGCCACCGTCGCCGTGCCAGGCGGAAAGCTCTCGGACGGCTGGATGACGCGCTGGCGCGCCCGCGCCGTCTCGGCGAGCGCCTCCTCGGCCTGGTCGGACTGGCAGCAGCTCACCGTCCGCCGCCCGGCCTCGGCACCCACCGTGGGAGAGTTCAGGGTGGTGCCGTCCGCCGAGGTCGGCGGGCAGACGGTCACCCCGTCGTTGACTCCCCAACTCCTGGTGACGGCGGCAGATCCACGCGGTGACCTCCTTTCCGCCGAGTTCGAGGTCGAGCACGATCCTTCCGCGCCCGAAGGGCAGGGGACCGGGCAGATCTGGACGGCAACGGTCGCCGACGTCCAGGCGGGAACGCAGGCCACGGCGGCGATGCCGGCGGGCGAACTCTCCGACGGCTGGGTCGTACGCTGGCGTGCCCGAGCCCTGTCGTCCACCGCGACCTCGGCCTGGTCGAGCTGGCAGAAGCTGACGATCAACGTCCCCAAGCCTGACGTGAGCGCGCTGGAGGCGACTCCGAACCAGGTCGTCAACGCCAAGCGGGTGGTCACCTCCACGACCCCCACGCTGGGCGCCACGGTCGTCAACCCCGACGGCGCCCCTGTCCGCGCCGAGGTCGAGCTCGAGCACGACCCGTCCGCCCCGGCAGGTCAGGGGAGCGGACGGATTTGGTCCGGCAGCGTGGACGGGGCCGCGTCCGGGAGCCGTGGTCAGGTCACGGTGCCAGCGAACCTACTGTCAGACGGCTGGGTCCTGCGCTGGCGCGCGCGTGCCGTCGCCGGGGAATCGACCGCGGGTTGGTCGCCCTGGCAGGTGATCGTCATCCACCTCGTCCAGCCGGGTGAGGAGGCGCTGGCACAGACGAGTGAGCCGGTCCTGGCGACAGACCACAGCTTCACCGTGGCCGCGTGGGTGCGCTGGACCGCCAGGAACGGTTCCTACAGCGTGGCCGAGCAGCGCGGCGCCCACCAGGCTCCCTTCCGCCTCGGCTACGACCAGGAGCACGGTCTCGTCTTCACCCTGACCAGCGCCGATACGGCCGACGCCACTACCGAGGGCGCCGTCTCCGGGATACAGCCACCGCTGAACGAGTGGTTCCATCTCGCGGGAACCTACGAAGCCTCCTCGAAGACGGCGACGCTGTACCTCAACGGCAGCCCGATCAAGACGGCTGCGATCTCCTTCCCGAGCTGGAATGCCGCCGGTCCGTTGACCATGGGGACCAGCATGCCCGGCGCGATCGACGAACTCCGCACCTACAGCGTGGCCGCCGCGCCGGAGAGCATCGCGGCCCTCTTCGGCGGCGTCGCAGCCCCCGCGGCGGCGAAGATCGCGTCCGCGGCCGCCCTGCCCGGGCGGACCTACGACCGGCTGGGCGCCAAGGAGTGTGCGACGAAGTACTTCTACCCGGAGAACGGCAAGCCGCGCTGGTCCAACGGCTGGGCCAAGAACGGCTTCAGCCTGTGCCGGATCTTCGCTCTCGAAGCGAAGTGGAATGACCGCTACGAGTACGAACCGCGCGTCAAGCAGTATCTCAATCCGATGTTCACCGCCGGGCTCATGGTGGTGGCCAGAACCTACGGCACCAAGCCCGACGGGCTCGACAGCCCGTCGCAGACCAACCGGCTCGTGGTCTTCGACGCCTACGTCCTGACAGGTAAGCGCCTCGGGCCTTCCATCGCCGACGAGGTGGTGACCATCGGCATGCTTCCCCCGCGCAATTCACGGGACTGCCTGGACGTCACCCAGTGGGGAGGCGCCCAGAACCGGAACTTTGTGCAGAAGACCGTCGACCAGTGGGAGACGCAGAATCCCTTCAAGACCGACGTCTGGACACCGCAGGCCACGTTCAGGTTCTGGTCGGACCCGGCCGCCAAGCCGGCCGAGCGCATCACCGGGGAACTGGACGCCAACGGTAAAGCGATCAAGGTGGAGAACGCCGAGGCGGTATCCCACTGCGGCTTCAACACCTACGCCCACGCGGAGGGTTTCGACATCCTGGGAGCCCCCTACCCGTGGGGCCTGTCCAAGCCGGTCCTGGTCCGTTGCGACTCCGCCGCGTACCTCTCCGGGGGCGGGGGCTGCGTCTTCCCCGCGGTGCCGTCGCTGCAGTTGGGGATGGGCAATCTCGCCACTCCCTACGACCAGACGTACATGCACTACTGGAATGCCTGCTACGCGAGCCCGACCACCTACCCGCGGAAGACCGGCAAGTTGATCCGCGGGTGCTACGACTACGGCAACGATCGGCTGCCTTCTCCGGAGCACAGGCTGACACGTAGACCGGACGACCCGGACGGCGGTCAGAACCGCGGCAGGGCGCAGACCCGGTGTGACAGCCTGTGGCTCGGCTACAAGAACAACGGCAGGGAGTGCGACGAGTACCCGTTCGCCACCACCAACAGGACGGTGGATTCCGACAAGAACAGGGAATTCTCGGTCTGTCCCGTTCCTGCCGCGTCGAACAGGAACGCCGGCACGGTGCAGAACCGGTTCTACCAGCAAGATCGAGTACTGTACCGTGACGCGTTCGCCGTACGGTTCAAGCAGTTGCTCGATGGCAAGGACGGACGGCCCAAGGCGTTCCCCATCGACACGCTCTGCGAGCCGCCCAAGAATCCCGTCTCGCCGTACGCGATCGACAAGGACCACGATTGACGCGCGAAACGCACTACCGCGACCTGCTGGAGACCGAGCAGTGGCTCGGCTCCGGCCTGTCGTGGACAGTCGTCAGGCCGGTCGCGGGGGCGATCGGCCCTGCCCAGGTCGCCGCCAGGCTCACCGGCGGCGGCCGGCCGGAGATCCGCGAGCTCGACGTGCAGGACACCGAGCTCGACGGGTTCCATGTCCTGTTCGTGGACACCGTCGGCGACGGCGTGATGCTGTTCGAGCGGTGGGGCGGGGGCTACGAGGACCGGCCCGAGGTGCTCGGCTGGCTGAGCGAGGACGCCTACGTGTGGAATCTCGGCTGGCACGCCGGTGGCGGCGAGCGGATCATCCATGCCGTGCCCGGGCGCTCCGGCTACGAGACCGTCGATCTGACGGATTCCGGCGCCTACTCGGGGGCGTTGGGGCCGGGTGTGGAGCGGGTGCGGGCGGCGTCCGGATGGGCGCGCAAGGCGGCGGCGATGGCGCTGGTGGAGGAGCTCACTGGCGCCCGGCTGGACCGGGAGTGGCTCACAGGTGCGCGGACCGCCGTGCTGATCGACACCCCCACGTCGGCAGGTCCGCTGGAGCCCCTGGGCCTGGAGCACGTCGAACCCGAGCTGGAGCGGCGGCTCCGCGCACTTGACGCGGCAGGCAGGCGGGCGGTCCTGATCGCGGTGGCGGGCGAGCTGGCCGCACGGTTCCAGCTCTGGGACGAGCCGGTCGAGGAGGCGTTGCGCGCGGATGGCCCGCTCGGTGCGGAGGTCAGGGATGGGCTGCTGCTCATGCACGCGCCGCTCCTGCGTGACTGGATGGACAGCAACGGCGGGTTCCCCAGAGAGGGCGACGAGCTCTGGCAGCGGTGGGTGGCCTCGCTCGCCGTACGGCACGCGCTGCTGAACCCCGATGACGGCCTGCACTCTCTCACCTATGCGCGCCGTGCGCTGGGGCCGGAGTGGCTCCACCGGACGATTCCAGAACGGGATTCTTGAATACCATTCTGAGAATGGCGATCACGGCGTGCGAGGCGGACGAGACAGTCCGGTTACGTTACGCCTGGCGGGCCGTGTCCGTCACCGGGCTCGGGATGCTCCTGACCGGCCTCAACTCGAGCTCGCTGAACGTCGCGCTGCCGACCGTCGTCGAGCACTTCCACGCCGAAGCGTTCGTCGCCAGCTGAGTGCTGCTGATCTACATGCTCGTCAGCCCCGTCGGCCTCGTCGTGTTCGGCAGGGTGGCCGATCTGTTCGGCCGCCAGGGCACCTACCTGCTCGGTTTCGTCGTCTTCACCGTCGCCAGCCTGCTCGCCGGGTTCTCGCCGAGCATCGAGGCGCTGCTGGCCGCCCGGTATTACATTCAGAGATCTTTGGGTCTCGGGTCGCCGCGTCGGCGGTAGTGGCTGACCAGGGCACGGGTTTGGTGGAGGCGGCGGAAGGCTGACCAGGCCAGGACGTGCGCGATGGCGTTGGCGGCTGGAATGAACAGGCGGGTCAGGACGCGGCGGATCTCGGCGAGTGAGGGCCGCAGCAGGCGGGTTGGGGTGCTCCTCACGGCGGGTTGGCGTTTGTTGTCGTGTCTTTTCCCTGGTCATCGGGTTCGTCGTGGTCTGGGGGTAAGGCGGCTTGAGTGACGGCGAGGAAGGCCAGGGCGAGCATGACGGTGGTGACGTGCCGGTGCCAGGGCGTCCACTTGCGGACCTGGTATTGCGTCAGACCGAGCAGGTCTTTGCTTTGGGCGTTGTTCTCCTCGATCTTCCAGCGGAGTCCGGCCAGTTTGATCAGTTCGGTGGTCGGGGTGCCGGTGGGGGCGTGGGCGAGGAAGAACTCGATGTCGGCTGGGTCGGTCACCGAGCGGCGGATCAATACCGTGTGGGCGTAGCCGGGAGCGGGGGTCTGCTCGGCCAGGTGGACAGCGACGGTGGCCCAGTCATACAGGCGGATGCCCTTGGTGCCGGATCCGCACGAGCGGCGCTCCCATACCGAGGAGTTGGCGTGGGCCAGGAGCCGATCCAGTAGGTGGCCGACCGGCTCGCCGCCGCCACGTACGGCAATCAGCGGCAGATCGACCGGGACTGCCAGGACGTAGCCGATGTGCTGGGTATGGCAGAAGGCGCGCAGGTCGGGGTCGCGGCCGTAGCCGGAGTCGCCGCACAGGTATCGGAACGGAGTCCCCGCGGTGATCTCCTCGCTGAGCATGTCGATGAACAGGGCCGGCTTGGTGGCGAAGAGCAGTTGGGCGGGGATGCCCGCCTCCTTGCGCCGCTGCGGGTCGTTGGCCCAGCTCTCGGGCAGATACAGGCGCCGGTTGACGAAGGCGTGCCCGGCGCTGGAGGCGTAAGTGAGCATGGGCATGATCTGGCAGTTTTCGACCTGGCCCGTCAGCCCGCAATATTGGCGGGCCACGCCGGCCGACTTGTTGCCCTGCTTGATCGCGCTGGTGTCGTCGGCGATCAGTACTCCGTCCGGGCGGCCCAGATGCTCCGGCACGTAGGAGCGCACCTGGTCGCGCAGGACGTCGGCGTCCCATTTGGCGCCGTATAGCAGATGCTCGAATCGGTAGGCTTTGACGTGCCCGATGTGGTCGGCCAGCTGCCAGGAGTTCTTCCGTGGCACGTCAGCCAGCAGGCTGCGAACCAGGTCGGGGAAGGTGGAGCGCGGCTCGGGCCGGTTGAACAACGGCCCGGCGATCCGCTCGGTCAGCGTGGTCAGTTCCGTATCCCAGGACACGACCAGATCGTAAGTGAGAGTACAGGTCACCCATCGACGATGGACCCACTACATCTCGTAACGGGCCCGAACCTCAAGATCTCTGAATGTAATACAGGGGTGCTGATAACGCTGACCTATTGCTCCTGGTAAGTCGCAGCATGGGCGACAGGGATGCCGTGCCTGGCTGGTCACTGGCCGAGGTCGGCTTCGCGGGCCTGGATAATGGCTTGGGCGCGGTCGGCGACCTGCAACTTGGTGAAGACGTCGGACACGTTGTTGCGCGCCGTCTTCGGCGACAGCGACAGCGACTCGGCGATCGCTCGGTTGGAGAGGCCAGTCGCGATGAGCTCGAGCCAGCGCTCCCTGAGTGAGGTCACGGCGTAGGAGGCCCTTAATGGCTATTCAGGTATCGGTATGCGGGCCACGTGACTGTACCGAAGATGACCGTCGCAATGCCCGCGAGCTGGGCCGCATGCTGGCCGAACGCGGAGCGGTGGTGATATGCGGCGGATATACAGGTGTCATGGCGGCGGTCGCCGCAGGTGCGAACGCCGCAGGCGGAACGGTTGTGGGGATCCTCTCCCGCGCTGACCGGGAGCACATCAACCCCGACCTGACCATCGTCATTCCTACAGGGATCGGCGAAGCTCGTAACAACGTCATCGTCAACTCGGGTGACGCCGTGATTGTGGTCGGCGGTTCCTGGGGGACGCTTTCCGAATTGGCCCTTGCCATGAGGAGAGGACGAAGCCCCGTCGTCCAGCTCGGAGGGTGGCGCATTCAAGATCGCCTTGGGCAACCGATTCCCGGCATCCTTCACGCCGACAGCCCTGAACACGCGATAGAGCTGACAGGTCTGTGGCGGTAGATCACGACTGAATGTAGAGCCTGGTTCTGAGGTTCAAGGGGGTTGCGGGCTGAGGCGTCGCGGGCGAACTGATCTCAGTTTGGGCTGGAACTCAGTAGTAGGCCACGTTCACGGCCAGGGCGGCCGCCGCCAGCGTGAAGAACGCGGCCCAGGCGCCGAAGTGGTGGTCACGGGCCCGCAGATGAACGAAGAACGCGCCGAGGAAGTACAACACGAGGCCGGCGGCGGCGAGCAGGCCCAGCACTGGGACGGCGAACCCGGCCAGCAGCCCCAGTGAGCCCGCCGCCAGCATCACGCCCAGCGGGAGCATCCAGGAACGGGGCACGCGAAGCTGGTCCGCTTGCTTCTTGGGGTATTCATGGCCGATGAGGTTGGCGATGGCGGCCAGGCCGACGACGGCCGAGGCGAGGAGAGTGATCACGAGGTAGACGGCGAACACGATGGTCCCCTTGTCCGTGCGAGTGATAGGCCGGTTGCGCACTACACGGACGAGATGAGCTGCCGGGAACGTGACATGCCCGGCGTGTGACTTGGGTTACGGCTCCGCCGGCCGACGCCAGGGATGGCGTCACATCGGTTGAGCGCCAGGTGCATGAGGTGGTGAAGGTCGCCCACCGGTGATGTCAACGAGCTGGTCAGACCGCGTCGGCGCGGGTCCACGACCATGTCCATGTCACTCGCCGGCGCCGGTCGGGCTCGCATGTCGGCATACCCCTGATCGTGCAGAGGGAGGCTTATCGGGCAATTCCTGCCGGATAGTCCCAAGACTCCGACTGGCTTCAACGGTCGGCGTTGGTCACATAAAGACCGCAGACGAAGTCGAGGGATTCTTCCGGGCGGCCTCGAGGACCTGCTGGCCCGGATCGAGCGACACGAGCAGAGAAGCTGCGCCATCTTGACGTAGCTGATCAGGGTGGTGGCGTGAGGGTCGTTCGGGGTGCTCGTGCTGGTGGTGGGCGGCAGTCTGAGGTGTAGATCGTCTGGCAGGGTTGGTTTTGCGGGTTCCGAAGCTCGATCGCCGGTTACCGTAAAGTCATATTCAGCGCGGTACGGCTCCGTCCTGCCAGCGGTAGAGGTCGCGCAGCAGGGAAATCTCGGCGCCGTGATGGATCAGCTCCCTGTTGACGTGCAGGACGATGCCCTCCATGGGAAACTGCTCGGGACCCACCGGGGGCGGATTCTCCAGGTCAGCGTCCGAGAGCTCGCGGGCCCCCGCGTTCCATCTCCCATACATCTCATCGAGCTGCTTTAGCGCCTCGTCAGCGGTCCCCGCGTAGGCGAATGTCTGGGAGTCGACGTCCTGGCCGCCGAAGTGCCATCCGACCCGATAGCCGAGGCAGGAGACGATGATGTGCGCAAGCCGCCAGGCAATCGTGGTCACCGGAGCCGGCACCGGGGCAGGGGACGCGGAGTCCATCATCCATTCCCCTGAACCTGCCGACATCGGTGTGGCCGACGTGTCACGTGGGCGGATGCTCCAGCAGCCGCGCACCGGCTCCCAGAAGTACTCCTCATCGGCAAGACCGTCCAGCCGCGGCCGCAGATTCTTGTGCCAGTGCCGGTCCAGCTGGTCCGCGAGTCGCTCGCTTCTTGTCATTTCGGCACAGTACAGACAACGGAGACCTGGCTGCGACCCTCGCGGACGCCGTCGCCGGCCGTGGGCCGCGAGAGCGTACCGCACCGGGAGATGACGCTGGGGGCCCAGAAGAAGCCGAACCTCCAGCAGCCCGCTGGCTGCGACCACCAGCCTGCCGTACCGAACCCCGCCGCATAACCCCCAAAGGATTGACGAAGTCGATCACTTTAGGGGAGTCGGTGCCCTGCTCGTACAGCGCCCGCGCCAGGCGGGCCATCGAGGCGTAGTCGTCCCGTGACGCCTCCACGCGCAGCCGTTGGAGCGCATCCTCCGTCACTCTGACTCCCTTGGTCAGGGCCGGATCGTACATGATCGAGATCGTTCACACCTCTCACGAGCACCCACCGGTCACTGTCAGGTGACATCCAATCTGGCCATTGATCACGGCGTGACCTCGTGCTGGTCAGTTCATCTGTCACGGACGGCGAGGTGGCTGTGTCATTTGAAGTGGCCATTTTCCGGCAGTGGTAGCGGTTGCCATGTGTGACGCTGTTCGGCCAGGTGGCGTCGTCGGCGGATGCGGTGCTTGCGTCGCAGTTGCTCGACCCACCGGGTGAGCCCGTCTTGTTGTCCCCAGAGAGAGGGCGGGGCGGGCCCCTTACTCGCTGAAGCGGGCTCGTTCATCTGCTGAGCGACGCGCTCATAGAAGCTGCGAAGCGCTCGCTCGTCCACCATGGCGACGTGGCGGCGCCAGCCCAGGTCGGTGAGCGCGACGGCTTCGGGTGTCAACGATCGAGCGCTACCAGGTGGTCACGTTCGACCCACGACTCGAACCCCACCCGGCGCTCCATCGTGGCCGACCAGTACCAGCCGGGATAGTTCCGCTGCCCGGTGATAGGACGGGAACGAACGGACGGGCAGCGCCTCCTCCAGCGCCACGCTCGCCAGCCGCTCCAACCCCACGAGCTGCTCCACGCCATCGGCAACGACGTAGGCGACCCTGAACTCGCTGATCATATTCCGTGACGTAGCGCTCACAAATCACATCATGGCCACTTCGGTGCTCAGTGAGCGAAGGCCATCTGTTCAGTCGAGGATCGCGGTGGCTTCGATCTCGACCAGGTGGTCGGGGACGTCCAGTGCCGCAACGCCTATCAGCGTGGTCGGCGGGGCCGGGGTGACCCCCAGCTTCGCGGCTGCCCGGGAGATGCCTTCCAGGAGCGGGGGCATCTTGTCGGGGGTCCAGTCGACGACGTAGAAGGTCAGTTTCGCCACGTCGTCGAAGGAGCCGCCGACCTCGGCCAGGGCCTTGCCGATGTTGAGGTAACTCTGCTCGACCTGTGCGGCGAGATCGCCTTCGCCGACCGTGACACCCTCGGCGTCCCAGGCGACCTGTCCGGCGATGAAGATCAGCTTTGACCCGGACGCGATCGACACCTGCCGGTAGACATCGATCTTGGGCAATCCGCTGGGGTTGACAAAGGTGATGGCCATGGTGCCTGTCTCCTCGTTCTGAGCGCCTGTGGGCTCGCGTCCGCGCCGACCACGACACTCTTGCTCTCTTGTGGTTACTCAAGAACTATAAGAGACTGGCTGCTGACGTGGAAGAACGCACTTTTCCGTGACTGGAGAACCTTATGGTGACCAAGCAGTTCACAGGCTCGCCCGAGGACGCAGACCTGGCGCGTGCGGGCTCCTTGGCGCGGGAGATCTTCTCGGACGTGGCCAACAAGTGGGCGTTCCTGATCGTCGAGGGCCTCGGTGATCGCACCCTGCGCTTCAGTGAGCTGCGGAGCGAGGTCGAGGGCATCAGCCACAAGATGCTCACCCAGAACCTGCGCATGCTGGAGCGCAACGGCCTGGTCGAGCGCACCGTGTACCCCACCGTCCCGCCGCGGGTCGAATATACCCTCACTGAGCCGGGCCAGGCTCTGCGAGCGACGGTCGATGGGATGTGCGGCTGGACCCACCGGTACTTCGGTCACATAGAGGCCGCACGCCGTCGCTTCGACGCCTGACTTCTGCGGCCAACTGGGATGCCGAGAGTGGCCAGCTAGCGTGCTCAGTCACATTTGGCCACTTCGCCTGACGCTGGCCAACTATCTGGCCACTTTGGCTGGCACGCGGCCAGATGGCGTGTCACCTGACAGTTACCATCATGCAGTAGTCGGCAGGACCCCCCGGAGCCGCACTCCGCCGGCCGCGGCCGCCCGAGCCGGTTCGCCTCAGATCGGACGGTATCCCCGCGACCTGGTCACGGCAGGTGAGTCAGGTGTCCACCCGCGGCATCATTACCTCCAGCGAACCCGATCTCATCTGATCATCTTGGCCACATCTCGGGGGTCAGGGTGTGGCGGAACGGAAACGTACGCTAAGCCCATTCCCGCAGCCACCCTGCATCGGGCACACGCGAGGGATCACAGGCCTGACGGCCTACTGGATGCTCCAGGAGTGCGGATGCGAGGGAACAGGGCAGGCGAAGACGTTCAGCTGACCCCAGCGCCCCACGGTGACCTCGGTCGGCGTGGCGAACCGGTGCGCGGGCAGATCCTGTTCCTCGATCGGCTTCCAGCTGCCGCTGCCGCCGTCCCACTCGCTGCTGTCGATGGTCAACAGTAGGTCCATCGGTGCCGTGCAGGCCCGGCAGTGCATGGGAGACGGGTCGGTCAGGTGCCACGACGCGAACCCTCCGACGCGCCAGCCGGGCGGAATGGACAGGTCCTGCTGGTAGGTGGGCGCCTCGGGTGCGTCGTCTTCCCCTGTCTCTTCGGCCTCCTCCTCGAGGGCTTCCTCCCAGGCGTCAATCCGGGCGTGCAGGTCCTTGGGCAGCAGTCCGGCGAACGGGTAGGTGGCCACTTGTTCCGGGTGCAGCACGCAGGGCTCCGGAACATATCCGTCAAATCCCACGACCGCTGGTCGGGGCGGCGCGGCCAGGACCTCGGCCACCTCGGAGGATCGGCGCCAACGGAGGTCCAGCGACATGCCGCAGCCGGTCGGTCCGTGCCCGTCGAACGGGCACCAGAACACCTGGAGGAGGTCGCACCCGTCCGGTCCCGTCAGCAGATCGGGAACGTCCCGCCGGTACAGCTGGGCGACACCGATCATCGGCAGCGGATCGGTGTCGGCCACCCCCTCGACGCGATGCTTCCGCGCCAACTCCTCCAGGAGTGCCCGTTCCTCCGTCGTGGGACCCGCATCCGGGTCGCGGGCCCAGGCAGCCGCGAGGACTTGTCGCTCCCGATGGATGTCCGCGGGGCGCCGCCCGGTCCCGCGCTTGTGTGGCTTCGTACACACCGGCCATGGCTCGTCCGCCGGCCAAAGAAGGGGGCCGCCCACGGAACTGGACGACACGTCCGGGCTGCCCGGACGAGGGTGCAGCCGGGTAGTCGTACCGCGGTAAGCGGCCAGTTCCGGGAACAACACCTCAACATCGAGCGGGCGCGGCGGCGTGGTCCTCGTCATGGACGCGATCTTAGACAACACCTCAGCTACCGGGAGCCCGCTCCCATTCTCAGGTCAACGGCCCGAACATGACCAAACCCGACCGTCTCCTGGCTCGAGCCCCGGCACCAAATCCCTTTGTCAGCAGGCTCTTAGACCGACCGGCAAATGGATCACTTCAGGCGTCGGGTGGTGGGGCGGTGGTCCCAGCGATAGCGGGTCGTCGAGCGTCGGATGAGCATGCGGAGCGTGACGAAGGCGGCGGCGAGGTATAGGTAGAAGTCCACGGCGCTGCTGCGCTTCTCCCTATGGGTGAGCACGTCCGGGCCCTGTTCGAGGCCGGGTGGCACAGAACGAGCTCATGCCTCCAGGCTGAGGGCGGAGTTCATGGTTGAGCAGGCCCGGCGCAAGAGCGCGGGCAGTTCGCCCGGTGTGCAGTCGGGCAGCCATTCGTCCAGAGCGCAGCGCCAGGTGGCCACGAAGAACTCGATGAGGAGCCGCAGTTCGAGACGGTTTTGTTCGTCAAGTCGGCACGCGATCTCGGCTTGGACTTCGGCGCAGTGCCGCAGCGTGTACCCGTCGAGTGCGGGTGAGTCGGCGATGAGCCGGAGCGTGAGCGGGAAGCGCCGGTACCAGTCCTCGTCCATGCGCTCCAGAGTGGTCAGCATGGCGGCGAGGAAGACATCGGCCAGAGGCCCGGACTTCTGGATGCCGTCCAGGACTTCCAGGTAGGTGTCCCAGAGCTGCTTGACGGCGGTGAGTGCAACGTCCTCCTTGGAGCGGAAGTTGCGGAAGAAGGTCCGCCGGGACACCTCCACCTGCTCCAGCAGCGCGTCCAGCGGAGCGTTGTCGAATCCGCGTTCGCTGAAGAGCGTGATGGCGGTGTCGATCAGTGCCTGGCGAGTATGCAGCTTTTTGCGTTCGCGCAGGCTGGCGGGTTGTTTAACGGTCGTCATCACAATCACTGTACCAAGTACGCCGAGATCACGCATATGCTCTACTAGAGCAAACGCCACACTATGGCACTTTATGAAAGGGAACCTTCCTGTGCGTGCACTCGTCGTGGATCACACCTCACCTGGACACTTGTCACTGACGGACGTCCCTGCCCCGCGACCCGCCGCCCACGAGGTGCTCGTGCGGGTCGAGGCGGTCTCGCTGAACTTCGGTGAGGTCCATGTGGCCACCCGTCCGGAGATGCCGGACGGCACCGTGCTCGGATGGGACGCGGCCGGCGTGGTCGTTCAGGCGGCCGCCGACGGTTCGGGCCCGGCCGAGGGAGAGAGGGTTGTCACCCTTGGAGGGGAGGCCGGCTGGGCCGAGTTGCGCGCCGTACCCGCCGCCCTGCTCGGCACCGCGCCAAAGGACGCCGATCCCGGCGCGTTGAGCACCGTTCCCGTGGCCGGGCTGAGCGCCCTGCACGTGCTACGTCAGATGGGATCGCTGCTCGGTCGCCGCGTGATGGTCACCGGTGCTTCAGGCGGCGTCGGCCGCTACGCCGTCCAGTTGGCCGCCCGCGCCGGCGCGCACGTCGTTGCCATCAGCCGGAGCACCGCTCAGGCGGACGGGCTGCGAGCCCTGGGCGCCCACGAGGTCCACCCCGAGCCGGCCGCCGTGCGGCAGCCCGTCTCGGCCGTTCTTGACAACGTCGGCGGACAGTACCTCGTCGACGCCTTCGCCTCCCTGTCGGCCGGCGGCAGCCTCATCAGCGTAGGCCGATCCTCCGAGGCCGATGCGGTGCTGTCACCGGATGCCCTGCTGGGCGACGGAGGACGGCACGGCCGGTCGATCCGCACCTTCTTCCTCTTCGGCGACCCCACCACCGACTTCTCTGCGGATCTGACCTGGCTGGCTGGAGAGATCGCCGCAGGCAGCCTCGATCCGGGCATCAGCTGGCGCGGCCCCTGGACTCGCCACTCCGAGGCAGTCAAGGTTCTGCTCGACCGTCGCCTCCACGGCAAAGCCGTCCTCGATCTCAAGTAACCGGCTGGTGCGACGCCGTCACAACCTTCCTCCGTGCCGTACGACGCTGATGGAGGTCAAAGACGGGGCTGCGACCGACGGGCGAATGGTGGTGCCGGGTACGAGACAGGCACGGGCTCGAATGATCATGGAGTTCTCTACGCTCAGTGATCACTGGAGGGCCCGTGCCTGCTGTGCCATCTTGCCTGCTCGCCCCCCTGTGGGACCAGTTCGCCGCCCTGCTACCCGCGCGCGATGACTATGCGCCGACCCACCTGCTGGGCTGCCACCGTCGCCGGGTCCCGGACCGAATCGTCTTCGAGCACATCGTGCAGGCCCTGGTCCACGGCACTGGATACGAGCGGATCGCCAGTCCGGACTGCTCGGACCGAACCATTCGACGCCGCGTCAAGCTCTGGTCGCAGATGGGCATATCAGAGCAGGTCCACGCCCTGGCGCTGCAAGCGTACGATCGGATGATCGGCCTCCAACTGGCTGAGATCTCCGTGGACGGATGCATCACGAAAGCTCCATCGGGCGGCGAGAAAGCTGGACGCTCCCCGGTCGACCGAGACAAACAGGGACTGAAGCGATCGTTAGCCTCCGACGCGGCCGGGGTCCCTTTGGGAATTGTCTCCGCAGGCGCCAACCGGCACGACTCACCACTGCTCGGCCCCACCCTCGAAGCAACGAAAGCCCAGGTAGGAGCACTCCCCGAGCAAGTGAACGTCAATCTCGACCGGGGCTACGACAGCGCCAGGACGCGTGCCTTGCTCGACGAGTTCGGCTTCACCGGCGAGATAGCCCGCAAGGGCGTGCCCGCACCGATCCAGGCCGGCAAACGGTGGGTGGTTGAGCGGTGCCACTCGTGGATGAACGGCTACGGCAAGCTGCGGCGCTGCACCGAGAAGAGCAGCAGCGTCGTGGACTTCTACCTATACCTCGCCGCCGCCTTCGTCACGCTCCGCATGCTCATCCGACGCTCGACGACCCGCTATCGCTGGGACCACCGCCCACCACCCGACGCCTGAAGTGATCCATTTGCCGGTCGGTCTTAGCATGATCACCATGCATCGCAGTCGTGTCTACGCCCTCCTGATCGACACCCCCGCGCCGGAGGCTGGGGCGGCGGCCGCGTTCTGGGCTGCGGCGCTGGGGGCCACGGCTCGCCCGTTGCCTTCCGAGGAGCAGTTCATCTCGCTGCACGGCGCCTTGCCCGAGCCCGGCCCGCTCGTGGCCGTGCAGTCGGTCGACGACGCGCCCCGCTTCCACGTGGACATCGAGACTGACGACGTCGAGGCGGAGACCCGGCGCCTGCTCTCCCTGGGCGCGAGTGAGGTGGCGCGGTGGCAGGAGTGCCGTACCCTGCGCGTCCCCGGCGGTCATCTCATGTGCGTGCTGCCTGTGGAGAGCGACCGCGCGGTGTTCGAGTCCGAGGCCAAGACCTGGCCCTGAGTCTGCCGCTGGTAGACCAGGCGGGTGTGGGCCGGAGTGGGCGTCTCGACTGTCGATGGCCTGTGACAGTGCGCGAGGCGAACGACGTGCTCAGGGGCCAGGCCGAATATGTGATGCGCGCCGTGCCGGTCGGCCCGTACGGTTGCGCCCATGCCGACGACTGGCTCGCCTCTGTCCGCGTATCCCCCGCTGAACGTGCAGGTGCACACACCTCGGCTGTCCTTGCTCGGGGCGACAGATGAGCTCCTGGAACGCCTGGTCCCGACGGTGCGCAAGGGCGTGGCCGTCAAGCCCCCGTGGCCCTTCGACGATCCGATGTCCCTCTATGCGGACAGCCCGGAGCGCGAGTGGGGCTGGCTGCGGGCGGTGTGGCGGGGCCGGGGCCAGGTCAGCGAGAGCTTGTGGCGTCTGTACTTCGTCGTAGTCGTCGACGGCGAACCGGTGGGCATGCAGGATCTGATCGGCCGCGACTTCGCCGCGTTCGGCACGGTCACCACATTCTCCTGGCTCAGCCCGGACGTTCGGGGCGGCGGCCTGGGCAAGGAGATGCGGCAGGCGGTGCTGCAGCTGGCTTTCGACGGGCTCGGGGCCCGTGAGGCGGGCAGCGATGCCTTCGTCGACAACCACGCCTCGAACCGCGTTTCGCAGGCACTGGGTTACGTGCCGAACGGCGTCGACTGGGACACCCGGCGCGGCGAGCCGGCAGAGATCAAGCGGTGGCGGCTGACCCGGGAGCAGTGGATCAAGCGGCGGCGCGACGACATCGAACTCGTCGCCGTCGGCGACTGCCTGCCAGTCCTCGGGATCGGCCTACCACCAGCTGACTGACCAACAAACCTTCCGGGGAGGGTATGACTGTTTTCATCCTGGGTGATGGCCCTCTTCGATCAGTCGCGGCAAACCCGATGTCAGGCGCCGGGCCGTATCAAGCCGCTCTCGTAGGCCAGGATGACCAGTTGGACCCTGTCGCGCACGTTCAGCTTGGCGATGGCCCTGGTGATGTGGGTCTTGGCAGTGAGCGGACTGATGACGAGCCGCTCGGCGATCTCGTTGTTGGAAAGGCCGAGCGCCACGAGCTTGACCGTCTCCAGTTCCCGGACGGTAAGGGCGGCCAATCGCTGCCCCGCGCTGGGCGTGAGGTCCTGCCGGTGGGCGAACTGCTCGATGACGCGGCGGGTCACGCCCGGAGACAGGAGCGCGTCTCCGTCGGCGACGGCGGCGACCGCCCGGCGCAGTTCGGCGGGTTCGACCTCTTTGGTGAGGAAGCCGCTGGCGCCGGCGCGCAGGGCGGCGAAGACGTGTTCGTCGGTGTCGAACGTGGTGAGGATGATGACGCGACAGCTCAGAGCGGTCGAGCCGGTGATGATGCGGCGCGTGGCGGTGATCCCATCGGTGCCGGGCATGCGGATGTCCATGAGGATCACGTCGGGGTGGGTGCTCGAGGCCAGCCGTACGGCTTCGTCGCCGTCCTGGGCTTCGCCGACGACCGTGATGTCCCGGGAGCGGGCCAGCAGGCTGCGGAAGCCGGCCCGTACGAGTGCCTGGTCGTCGGCGAGGAGCACCTTGATCGTCATGCCGTCGAGCCTGCCACAGGGATGTCGGCCCGCACGGCGAAGCCGCCGCCGGCGATCGGTCCTGCGGTGAGCGCGCCTCCGAGTGCGCTCACTCGCTCGCGCATACCGGCCAGGCCATGGCCTTCGGTGGCCTCGGCGGCTCCTGAGGCGCCGCGGCCGTCGTCGGTGATCTCGACGGTGATCGAGCGGGGCTGGTAGCCGATCGTCACCTCGGCCTTGCTCGCTCCCGCGTGCTTGAGCGTGTTGGCGAGGGACTCCTGGACGACGCGGTAAAGGGCGACGGCGGGAATGGCAGGGATGGCCGCGCGGTCGCCGTGCTCGTCGAGGGTCACCTCGAGCCCGGTGGCGCGGGCGTCGGCGATGAGAGTGTCCAGGGAAGCCAGATCCGCCTGGGGCGCGGTGTCAGCGGGGCTGTCGCGCAGGACCGCGACGAGGGAGCGGAGGTCGGTCATCGCCCGGTTCCTGACGTCCTTCGCCAGGCGTAGCGCGACGGCGGCCGCGGTTGGGTCCTCCTGGAGAGTGTCGGCGGCGACATTGAGCTGAACGCCGACGACGGCCAGCGTGTGCGCGATGATGTCGTGTACCTCGTGCGAGACGCGCAGCCGTTCCTCGGCGGCACGAGCACGGCTGTCGGTTTCGCGCAGCCGCTCGCGCCAGCGCAGCGCGGCAGCGTAGGCGAGGCCCGCAGCGATGAGGATCGCCAGGAGCAGGCCTTCCCCCGCGACGTGTAAGACGTAGCGGGTCGGGTTCGTGTCCAGCGCCCAGCGGAAGTCGACCGCAGAGTAGACCAGCTGGGCCAGGCCGATGGCAGCCACCCAGCGCACGCGTGGCGTGGTTGCGGCGGTGAAGTAGGCGACCGCGGCCGGCCAGATCCAACCGGCGGGAGACCAATGTCCGGTGAGGTGATAGGCGAAGATCCCGCCGATTGACAGCAGCAGCACGGTCATCGGCCAGCGGTGTCTGACCAGCAGGAGCGCTCCGAGAAGCAGAGCGAGGGGGAGCGTGCCCTGCCGGGGGGTGTGCACCCCGGTGGCGAGGGCTACGGCGATGAAGAAGACCAGGGTGAGGGTAGCGAGCGCAATGTCGGTGATCCGGGCGAAGTGCCGGACAGGAGCGGGTTCGCGTAGTGGGGGCGGTTCGGCCATGCGAAGGCCCTTTCTCGAGGGGCGAGGGGGTGTAACGCCGGGCCGGGGCGAACCGGGACGGCGTCGCCCAGGTGACCGCCTAGGTGACGCCGTCGGCATGTTCGGCTTCCGAAGTCGCGCGGACCGGCGGACTCACGGACCGCGGAAGCTCTTGATCTGTTTACCAGCCCAGGTGGGAAGGTTCGGATCAGACGTGGGTGACCAGGAGGGTCACGCCTGCCTCGTCGCCACAGTCGACGAAAACGGGACCGACGCCGTTACCGATTGTGGGGGCGAGGGTCGCCTTCACCACGAATCCCTGCGGGTTGTCGTCAATGATGCGGATGTTCTGCAGCAGCGGGTGCTCTCTGTTGATCCCGGCGAGCACGGCCTTAAGCTCTTTGCCGCCGCCGCAGTTGCCGGTGATCGTCACCTCCTGGCTTCGCTTGGTGGTGGGATTGGGGCTGACCTGAAGCACCGCCCTGGCGCCCTTCGGCGGCTTCGGCGCGGCCATCGCAGCAGTGGCCTGGCCGGCCGTGCCGGTCTGGGCACCAGCCGGCACGCCGGCCAATCCCAGCAAACCGGCCGTCAAGCTCAGCCCGGCGATCGCAGTGATCACTTTCTTGCTCATGGCGATTCCTCCAGTTCTCATCCGGCTATCTCGACGAGAAACGCTAGGCAGGACCGCAGCGGGAGCGCGTCGTCCGTTGATCGTCACTTGACCTTGCCCCGTTCGCTGTACGAGCTACACCAAAGGGAGTAGGTATCAGGCGCGAAGTGCCCCGGCGACCTGTGGACGGACATGAAGTTCCGCTCGTGGTAGGAACCGTTGGCGGACCGCCACTGCTGACCCCGCCAATACGTCAGGAACGCTCAGCCCTCAGCAGAGTCAGCGATCTGGTCCGCGCCACGCTCGTTCTCGTCCATTTCTCACACAGGCAGATCAGCTAAAATTCAGTGAGAAAACGTCATTGGCCAATGCCTATCGATAATGGGCGCGCCAGTGGAGCACCCCCTAGGGCCCCTATGGTTTCTCCAGGGCCCCCTACGCATTCCCTAGGCCATGGGCGCCGCTGACCGGCGATGGTACGAAAGCGTTCGTGACCAAGCGAAAAATATTATCCCTGACATCCAGCAGAATTCTCGGCGCGGTCGCGCTCACCGCGAGCCTGACGACCGCGAGCCTGGCGACCGCGGCCCCGGCGGGCGCGACACTTGCGCCGGTCTGGGACCAGCTGTCCTTTCCCTATGGATACGTCGAATCTGAGAAGCAACTCAAGGAACTCAACGATGTCGCCGCACTGAGCGGTACCCAAGCTTGGGCTGTCGGGCAGGTGCGGATGGAGGGCTGGCCGAACCCGCCGGCGGGTGTGGTCTGCCCCGACCTGTTCCGCTGGAACGGTCAGAACTGGGTGAACGACCGACCGGATATCAACTGCCGGGGCGCGCTGACCTCGGTGTCGGCCGCCGCGGCGAACGACGTGTGGGCCACCGGTTCAACCATCGCCTACCACTGGAACGGTACGGCCTGGACCCTCACTCCGTACCCGACCGACCAGAACAACCCTTTCTACCTTGATGATGTCGCCGCGGTGGGCGGCACCGCCTTCGCGGTCGGCAGGTCGTACCAGCCGAGCAGTGAGGTTTCCACGGCGGGTGTGATCCGCTGGGACGGCACCGCCTGGCAGAAGATGAGCCTCCCGCCGCTCGCGGGCAACACCGACCTGAGCGCGGTGCATGTTCTGGCGCCGGACGACGTCTGGGCGGTCGGCACCACCAACCGCTACGGGCCGAGCACCGATGCGCACACCCTGGTGCTGCACTGGGACGGCCGCACCTGGTCCCGGCTGCCGGATCCGCCGAAGGAAGCGCTGGTCGAGACCGCCCTGGACGCGGTGGCCGCGCGGTCCGGCGAGGTGTGGGCGGCCGGTCAGCGGACCACCTACGAGGCCAACGGCATTTCGGTCAAGAAGCGCGAGGCGTTCGCCATGCGTTGGAACGGTAGCGCGTGGACGGTGACGCCGACCCCGGCGATCACCGGCTGGTACGGATCCTCCATCACCTCGCTGGCCTGGAACGGCACCGAGGTGTGGGCCGGAGGCAGCGGGCAGGACGACGACACCGCGCGCAGCGTCGGTGTGCTGCTGCGCTGGAACGGCACCGCCTGGCAGCAGGCGCCGAAACCGCCGCTGCTCGACGACTACCGGATCAAGCAGCTCGGCGCTGTGCCGGGCGGCGGCCTGTGGGCCACCGGCTACGGCACCCGGGAGACCGACGAGCACGCCAAGGGCCAGTTCCTGGCCCGGGTCACCGGCTGAACCCCGGGCACTTCGCGATGCACCCCGTGGCGTTGACGCCTCGAACCAAGATCCGCCTCCGGCGGGGACGGACTCCGGAATGATCGAGTCCGCGCCGAACGGGACCTTCGTAAGCGGCTGAGGTGGTGGCCTGTTCATTGTCGAGAAGGCGCTCGACCAGGCCATGCGCGTCTTCTGGGAGCAGGGCTACGAGGGCGCCAGCCTCACCGACCTGACCGACGCCATGGGTATCAGCCGCACCAGCATGTACGCCGCCCCAGTTCGTCCAGATGTGCGGTGATATGGCCAGGCCCACATCCCAGGTCCGCGACCTGACCGTCCCCACCCGCACTGACGACCTCGGCGAAGGCACCCAAGATCGCGCGGTCCAGGGGACTGTCTCGCAGCGAGTCTCGGAACAGCTGCGCATAGGTGGGGGCGGCAACGTCGTAAGCGATCGAGACGTCCTGCAGGCGGTTCGCCGTGCCGCTCACGAACGCGCCGCGCCGCGCAGACCGCGGTTTGTGGGCGACATCGGCCGGCGATCACCCGTAGAGCGAGCGGGCTCCCGGGCTGGTGCCCTTGAAGCGCTGGCCCGCGGCGATCTCCTCGCCGACTACCGACCAGACGGTCTCGTCGTCCTGGAAGGGGAGCGGGTCAATGCTGCTCGTCTCCTGACGGATACGCTCGACCTCGCGTTCCAGGCGCTCGAAGTCGGCTTCCTCGTCTCCGTCGTCGCCGCTGAAGGTGAACTCCTCGAGCAGGCGCTGGAACCGGAGGGTGACCTGGACGAGGGAGGAGACGTCCGTGTGGAGTTTCCGCACGGTCTCCTCGTCGGCGTCGAAGGCGTGCACCTTTCCGGAGCCGGGGTCGAGGGCAAGGCGGGCGTTGAGCAGCCAGCCGATGACGGGCCATTCGCCCGCGTCCCCCGAGACGTCCTCGGCGTCGACGACGTCCCGGACGAGGGGCAGCCGACCGGAGTCCTCGTCGGCCTCATGCAGCCAGAGCGTCCCGGTGGGGACGCCGACGGTCTGCAGGAGGCGGGCGCCCTCGGTGCCTGCGGCGGAGGGCGGGAAGGCGGTGGCGGGCAGGGCCGCGAGCCGGTCCTCGCCGAAGATGTCGGCGAGTTCGCTGCGGGTGACGTCGAAAAGCACTGCCGGAACTCCGAACTCGGCGGCGGCACGGGCGCCGTGGGGATATTAGTGGATGGAAGCGGATGGAAGCGGCCACAACAACAGCGTTGCGGATCGAGGTTTGCGACGTGAACGCTCTGGCACGTCCCAGTGCCGTTGACGACGGGAGTTGACGACGGGCATCGGACATTCTCCCCGATCAGCTGCGGTCAGTTCGCGCGTTGTGAAGCCGGCTCGCCGGGCTGCTCCTTGCCGTCGGGGCCGCGGCCTGGGCGGCCGGTAGCCCCATCGTGGGAGACAAGATCCAGGAGGGCGTCCAGACGCTCGACACCGTCACCGGGATGCTGTTCGTCGTGGGGCTCTTCGCCTTTGTCTGGATGGTCATGTCCACCTGCGCCGCCGGAGAGGGGGACCCGGGTGATTCCGGCGGGACTGCTCGTGCTCCTGCCCGGCGCGTTCCGCTGGCTGCCGCTGCTCACGGGGATGTGGTCCCCGGTGGCCATGGTGGCTCAGATCTTCGGCGGCTCCACCGTATCGGTGTACGGTAGCGCTGCGTGGCTACTCGGCACTCACGCCCACCTGGGCGTACGGCTCGCCGCCCGCCCCATCAAGCTGTGACGGAAGCACTAAGCGGCCGAGTGGGTGATGGCGCCGGCTGCCGCGGAACCCAGGTCCGCCCTGCCGGGCACGTTGATGGACAGGGCGCCGGTGGACCGGTTGATGGCGTTGGTGTCCAGGGTGACGGCGCCGTTGCGGGCCAGGACGCGACCGTTCACGTTCACGCCGGTGGTCACGGTGATCGAGGTCAGCGCGAGGACGTTCCCGGCCAGGCTGGAGCCGGTACCCAGCGTGGCCGAGCTGCCGACCTGCCAGATGACGTTGGCGGCCTTGGCGCCGCCGGTGAGGATCACCGCGCTGGAGGAGGCGGTGATAAGGGTGGAGGCCGCCTGGAAGATGAAGACCGCGTCCGGGTCTCCCTGCGCGTCGAGGGTCAGGTTTCCGGTGATCCCGAAGGTGCCCGCGGCGGAGTTGTAGACCCCTGGTTTCACGGTGGTCCCGCCGAGCTCTGTCCCGATGGTGGTGGCGGGAGTACGAGAGGCGGCGTCGTTGTAGGCGGCGGTCAGGTCGACCTGGGCGTGGGCGGCGGCGGTGTCGGCCACGTGGATGGCACCGCCGACCACGGTGCCGGGCGGGAAACCGGTGACCGACGTACCCGGGCTCAGCCCGAGGTCGCCGGTGATGACGGTGTCGCCGGTATTGGTGACGGTGCTGGCACCCAGAACCGCGAAGTTCGCGGCGCTGCCGAGCCCCACCGGCTCGTCCGGGGTGCACGCCCTGGCTTGCGCGGTAAGGAGCATGGTCACGACGGGAATGAGCGCGAAACCGGCCGCCAGCCGGGAAGAGCCAGGAAAGCCGATCTGTGCCGGGGCGGCCACACCGGTGGTCGCGAAGGTCGAACCCCTGGCATATCGCAGCATTGCCGAGACAAGTCTGTTCATAAGTCCCTCACCTATGGACGGAGTTGCGGATAGTGATCTTGTAGTCCCCACATCGGCCCGGTGCGGGGGTGGCGTGCTCTGTGGATGACAAGACTTCTTTCCTTGATCACTGACACGGGATACAAGACAGCCGGGGTTCACCGGGATCAGCCCAAACCTTGGGATGGCTATGGCGCCGAATTTCGCTGTCAGCCTGTGACGCACGATTCACGTCGCGACACCACGGCGGGTGAGCTGTGGATAACCGCAGCCAGATCCGCCAGCACCGGGTCGACACCCTCGGCGCGTACGGCAACCGCCTGGCCGCCACCCCCGTCCTCGACGAGCTGGCCAGGACCGGAACCCGGTTCGACCGCTGGTACACCCCCACCGCGATCTGCACGCCCGCGCGGGCGAGCCTGCTCACCGGGCAGGCGCCGTTCCGGCACAAGCTGCTGGCCAACCACGAGCGCAACGTCGGCTACATGGAGGACCTGCCCGACGGGCAGTTCTCCTTCTCCGAGGCGCTGCGCGAGGCCGGGTACAACTGCGGGCTCATCGGCAAGTGGCACGTCGGGCACCACCGGCGGGCGGCCGACTTCGGCTTCGACGGGCCGGACCTGCCGGGGTGGCACAACCCCGTGGACCACCCCGACTATCTGGACTACCTGGCGGCCAACGGACTTCCGCCGTACGAGATCCACGACCACATCCGGGGGACGCTGCCCAACGGCGGGCCGGGCAACCTGCTCGCCGCGCGGCTGCGCCAGCCGGTCGAGGCGACGTTCGAGCACTACCTGGCGACGCGGACGATCGAGATGCTGGAGCGGTACGCGGCCGACGAGCGGCCGTTCTTCCTGCAGCTCAACTTCTTCGGGCCGCACCTGCCGTACATCGTGCCGGACGAGTACTTCGACATGTTCGACCCCGAGCTGGTCGAGCTGCCCAAGTCGATCGCCGAGACCTTCGTCGGCAAGCCCGCGGTGCAGGCCAACTACAGCGCGCACTGGACGTTCGACACCATGCCGCTGGAGGTGACGCGCAAGCTCATCGCCGTCTACTGGGGGTACGTCGCGCTCATCGACGCCCAGATCGGCCGGGTCATGGACGCCATGCGGCGCCTCGGGCTGGTCGACGACACGGCCGTGTTCTTCACCTGCGACCACGGCGAGTTCACCGGCGCGCACCGGCTGCACGACAAGGGCCCGGCGATGTACGAGGACATCTACCGCACGCCCGGCCTGCTCCGCGTCCCGGGGCAGGAGCCCGGAGTCGTCCGGTTGGAGTTCGTCAGCCTGCTGGACTGCACGGCGACCATCCTCGAACTGGCCGGGATCGACCCCACTCCCGCCGTCGACTCGCGCAGCCTCGTGCCGCTCGCCTCCGCCGACGAGGTGGCGTGGGAGCAGGACATCGTCTGCGAGTTCCACGGGCACCACTTCCCGTACCCGCAGCGGATGATCCGGACCGACCGCTACAAACTGGTCGTCAACCCGGACTCGACGAACGAGCTGTACGACCTGTTCACCGACCCGGACGAGCTGCTCAACGTCTACGCGCATCCCGAGATGGAGGCGGTGCGCGGCCGGCTGATGCGGCGGCTGTGCCAGGTGCTGCGGGATCGGGGTGACAACTTCTACCACTGGATGACGTCGATGTACGACGTCGGCGACGTCTCCTACGACCCGACGATGAGCGGGCTGGACGAGGCGACCTACCGGTGAGACGGCCCAACATCGTCATGATCCTCACCGACGACCACGCCTCGCACGCCGTCGGGGCGTACGGGTCGGTGGTCAACCGGACGCCGCGGATCGACGAGATCGCGGCGTCCGGGGCCCGGTTCGACAACTGCTTCGCGACCAACGCGCTCTGCTCGCCGAGCCGGGCCAGCATCCTGACCGGCACGTACTCGCACGTCAACGGCGTCTCGACGCTCGTCACGCCCATCGACGCCGCCCAGCCGACATTCGTGAGCCTGCTGCGGGACGCCGGGTACCGGACGGCCATCGTCGGCAAATGGCACATGGGGGACGGCCCCGGTCATGATCCGGAGGGGTTCGACTACTGGGACGTGCTGATCGAGCAGGGGGAGTACTTCGATCCGCGGTTCCTCTCGGCGGAGGGACTGCGGACCGTCCCCGGTTACGCCACCGATCTCATCACCGACCTGGCGCTGTCGTGGGCCGACGGGCTCGACGGCGACGACCCGTGGTGCCTGCTGATCTCCCACAAGGCGCCGCACCGCCCGTGGGAGCCCGACGAGAAGCACGCCGGGATGTACGCCGAGCCCATCCCGGTGCCGGCGACGTTCACCGACGACCACGCGACGCGCTCGTCCTCGGCGCGGCGGGCGGCGATGCGGATCGCCGAACACCTGAACGCCGAGGACCTCAAGCAGGATCCGCCCGAGGGGCTGTCCTACGAGGAGCTGGCGCTGTGGAAGTACCAGCGCTACATGGAGGACTACCTGGCCGTCGTCGCCTCGGTCGACGACAACGTGGGCCGGGTGGTCGACTGGCTCCGGGCCCGTGGCGACTTCGCGGACACTCTCCTGATGTACTGCTCCGACCAGGGTTTCTTCCTGGGCGATCACGGCTGGTTCGACAAGCGCTTCATGTACGAGGAGTCGCTGCGGATGCCGCTCGTCCTGAGCTATCCGAGGCGCGTTCCGGCTGGTCAGGTACACCCCGGTATCGTGACGAACGTGGATTTCGCGCAGACCGTGTTGGACGTGGCCGGGGTGACGCACCATCCCCGTATGCAGGGGCGCAGCTTCCTGGCGGACCTGACCGGCGAGCCCGGCCCGGCTCCCGCCGAGGGGATGTACTACCGCTACTGGGAGCACGACGACGTCTTCCACAAGGCGCCGGCGCACTACGGGTACCGGACCTCCCGCTACAAGATCATCTACTTCTACAACGACGGCATGGGACTGCCCGGCACGGGCGCGTTCACCTACAGCGGGGAATGGGAGCTCTACGACCTGGAGGCCGACCCCGCGGAGCTGCGCAACGTCTACTTCGAGCCGGACTATCTCGCGGTCCGCGAGGAGATGAAGGCCCGCATGTGGCAGGCGCAGGCGGCACTGGGCGACGAGCCGCACCCCAGCCAGCCGATCCCCGGTGGGGTCTGACATGTCGGGTAGCTGCTGCACACCCGCGACGCTCGCGTCACCCCTGGAGCCGGCCCGGTTCGCGGCACAGGGCACGCACACGATCGAGCAGGTGGACCTGCCCGGCGGCGAGTTCCGGATGGGCGACGCCACCGGCGACGGCAACCGGGGCGACGGCGAGACGCCCGTCCACCCGGTGGTCCTGACGCCGTTCTCGATCGACGCCACCTGCGTGACGACGGCCGACTTCGCCGCCTTCGCCGAGGCGACCGGCTACCGGACGGAGGCCGAGGAGTACGGCTTCTCCGCCGTCTTCCACCTGGCCCTGCACGCCCGCCCGGAAGAGGTAATGAACCCCGTCCCGGGCACCCCCTGGTGGGTCGGCGTCCACGGCGCCGACTGGCGGCACCCCGGCGGAGCCCTGTCGTCGGCGGAGGCCGACCACCCCGTGGTCCACGTGAGCTGGAACGACGCGCTCGCCTACTGCTCGTGGGCCGGCCGGCGCCTGCCGACCGAGGCCGAATGGGAGTACGCCTCCCGTGGCGGCCTCGACGGCGCCCGCTACCCGTGGGGCGACGACCTGCCCGAGGACGAGTGGCGGGTGAACATCTGGCAGGGCGTCTTCCCCACCCGGAACACGCTGGCCGACGGCTACCTGACCACGGCTCCGGTCCGTACGTTCGCGCCCAACGCGTACGGGCTCTGGCAGACGGTCGGCAACGTCTGGGAGTGGTGTTCGGACTGGTACGCCCCCGACTACTACGCCTACTCCCCGTCAGCCGATCCGCGCGGCCCGCGCCGTGGCACGACGCGGGTGCTGCGCGGCGGCTCCTTCCTGTGCCACGACTCCTACTGCAACCGCTATCGGAACGCGGCGCGGTCGTCGAACACCCCCGATTCCTCGATGGCCAACGCCGGGTTCCGCACCGTGGCGCTGTAAGAGCACCGACTCTGGCGCTATAAGAGCGCCGACCCTGGCGCTATGAGATCGCCGGCTGGTGGCCGAACCTGACCGGTTCCGGGCCGCGCAGCCGGACGGCCGGGTCGGTCAGCGCCTGGTCCCGGGCGTCGACCTCGACGGCCGGCTCGATGACCGGCTCGGCCTCGCCCGCCGCCACGATCCGCCGCAGCAGCCGCGCACGCAGCCCGGCCGCCACCTCCAGATGGGACCGGTGCCCCGCCAGGTTGACCAGCTCGTGCGGGTCGCTGTCCAGGTCGTACAGGGCCTGCTCGCGGTAGTGGGCGGAGGCGGGGCTGGCCACCGGGTCGGCGTCCTCGGCGACGGCGTAGTACTTCCACCGAGAGGTACGGATGCCGCGCCCCACCTCGGACTCGCTCACCTGGAAGAAGACCTCGTCCGGCCAGGGGGCGCGGGCGTCACTGAGCAGCGGCAGGAACGAGCGGCCCTGCATGTTCTCCGGTACGGGCAGCCCGGCCGCGTCCAGCAGCGTGGGCGGCAGGTCGATGACGCTGACCGGCCGGGAGATCGCGCCGCCCCCGTCGAACCCCGGCCCGCGCACGGCCAGCGGCACCCGCAGTGACGCGTCGTGGCAGGACCGCTTGTACTCGCCGTTGCGGGTCTTGAAGTGGTTGCCGTGGTCGGAGGTGTAGGCGACGATCGTGTCCTCGAGCAGGTTCATGCTCCGCAGCGCGTCGAGCAGCCGGCCCAGCCCCTCGTCCAGGCGCTTGACCTGGCCCAGGTAGCCGCCCAGGTGCCGGGCGGCCGTGCCGCCCAGCGCGGTCAGGTCCGGCGGCGTCCAGCGGCCCTGGTAGCGCTCCTCGTAGCCGTCGGGGGCCGGGTAGTTGTCCACCTCGTTCTGGTGGTGCGGCTCCAGGAAGGACAGGAAGAGGAAGAACGGCTCGTCGTGGTGGTCGGCGACGAACCGGACGGCCGCGTCTACCAGGGCGTCGGAGCGGTAACCGGGCAGGAAGACGGGGTCGTTGGCCTCGTCGTACACGATCGTGCGGTAGGCGTCGGAGGTGTGCTCCAGCGCGTTGGCCGCCAGCCACGACCCGTAGCCGCCGCGCAGTTCCTCGGGCACCGGCTCGGTGGCGGCCAGGTGCCACTTGCCGATGTAGCCGGTGGCGTATCCGGCCGCGCCGAAGTGGTGCGCCAGCGTGCGCTCCTCGGCGGGCAGGGCGCGGCCGTTGCGGTAGACCCCTGTCGTGGTCGGATAGCGGCCCGTCTGCAGGGCCGCGCGGGCGGGCGCGCACACCGGTTGCGGAGTCAGCGCGACCGTGGCCTGCGTGCCATGCCGGGCCATCCGGTCGAGGTTCGGGGTGAAGGGACCCACGGTGTCCCACCGCTGCTGGTCGGTGAAGACGACGATCACGTTCGGGCGCAAGAAAGGACTCCTGTCGAAGGGCCGTTGGAGAGGCTGTGGGGAAGGGGCTGTGGGGAAGCCCGTCAGGAGGAGCCGCGCCGCAGGAATGTCCAGGGGCGGACCACCTCGCGGGCAGGCAGGGGTCCATCGGCCTGGAGGCGGTCGAAGAGCAGGCGTACGACGTCGGTGTAGTCGTGTTTGAGCGGGCCGACGGTGCTCAGCTGAGGGTTGCTGATGAGACCCTCGTCGATGTTGCCGACCCCGATCACCGCGACGTCGCCCGGCACGCTCAGCCCGGCGTCCCTGGCGGCGGAGAGCACGCTGATCGCCGCCCGGTCGGACGCCGCGAAGATCGCGTCCGGCCGGTCGGAGGAGCGCAGGAGCTCGGTGGCTGAGTGGTAGGCCGCCACGCGGTCGTCCGCGCCGGAGACGATGATCCGCCGGTCCACACCATGCCGGTCGAGGGCCGTCGTGTAGCCCAGCAGCCTGCCGGTCGGGTGGTCGCGGTAGAGCTCGTGGCGGTGCGCCATGAAGGCGACGCGTGTGCGGCCCTCGGCGAGCAGGTGTTCGACCGCCTCGGCGCTGACCTCGGTCTCCGGTGTCCGTACGACGTCGCAGCCGTCCGGCACGCTCTCGTTGCGGACCACGACCATCGGCAGTCCGCCGGCGACGATCTCGGCCAGCAGGTCGTGGGTGAGGTGCTCGCCGGCCAGATTGACCAGCGCGCCGTCGGCGATCCCGCTCCGCAGCACGTCGGCGGCGGCCCGCGCGCGAGCCTCGGAGTAGACGGCGAGCGTGATCACGGAGTAGCCGTGTACGTCGGCCATCTCGTGGAGGTCCCTGGCCAGCCGCTCGTCGGTGGGCACCCCGCCGAGCGAGCCCTGAACCAGGCAGACCCGCTGGGTCCGGCGCTTGCGCAGGCTCCTGGCGGCCTGGTCGGGCGTGTAGCCGAGCTGCCTGGCCGCGTCGAGCACCCGCTGTCTCGTCTCGGCGGCGACGGGCCGGTCCCGGCCGCTGAGCACATAGGACACGGTCGCCACCGACACCTGCGCCAGCTCGGCCACCTGTCGCGCTGTGGGTCTCATGTGTGCTGATGTTAAACGATTAACATCAGCAGGCTCTACTCTAACCCTCCTGATCGGATCAACCTTCTGTCGTTCGGACGCTCTTTGCCCGTGAGGTAGAATTCAGGTACCGAGGACATTTCGTGCGTTGACACTCAGGTCGGCGTCGCCCACGGCGATCCGCGATTGTCGGCCTCCTCATGTTGGGCCGGACAGGTCAGGCGACCATGAAGGCGTCAATTCTTACTCATCTCAAGCCGCTGCGCGCTGTCGCTTCCGCCGTTTCCGCCATCGACTCCGAAGTGCGGCTCAGCCTGAATCCCGTGCTCAGCCGGCGATCCGTGGTGGACGGGGCGTGGTGGCCCCACTCCCGCGACGCGGCCGCGGAGCTGCCAGGGCTCATCGCCGCCGTCGATCAGCGGCTCGACCAGACCACGTTGCGGGTCGGCGTGCGCAAGGAGACGTGGGACCACATCCCGCGCCGTATCCCGGCACCCGGGCGCCAGATCAAGGTCGGCTGGTTCCGCAACACCGACCCTCAGGTGGTCACGTTGATCCTCGCGGGTGCCGAGCCGATCGTGCTGCTGGTCATCCCACCGGGCACCGCGAGCGGGCCCGCTGCGGCCGCGCTCAAGCTCGGCGCTCAGGACACGACCGGATTGTGGCCGGTCGACCTCCTCACCATCGCCCGCCTGCCCGCCACTCGCGGTGCCCGGCGGGCGGGCCGGAAAGCCTTGGACGGCTGGGAGAACGAGGGTGGGCACATCGCCGACCAGGCGGCCGGTCCGCCGATCGGGTAGCCAGTGGTTCCAACCGGATCGCCGGGTCGGCAGGGGCGTAGGCTGCTGGGTGTGGACCTCCCCCCGTCCCACGGCCCGACGTTGGAGGTCGCCCAGGCGTTCATCACCCTGGCCGACACGCTGGTAACCGGGTTCGACGTCATCGAGTTCATGCATGGCCTGGCCGAGCAGTGCGTGCGACTCCTCGGCGTCGACGCCGCCGGGCTGCTGTTCGCCGCCCCCGGCGAGAAGTTGCGGTTGGTGGGCGCCTCCAGTGAGCAGAGCCGGCTGCTGGAGCTGTTCCAGCTCCAGACCGACCAGGGTCCCTGTCTGGACTGTTTCGCCACCGGTCAGTCCGTGCACTGCGCCGACCTGGCCACGGCGGAGCCCATGCGGTGCTGGCCCCGCTTCGCCGAGCAGGCCGGCGTCAACGGGTTTCGCGCGGTCGACGCGCTGCCCATGCGGCTGCGCAACCAGGTGATCGGCGCGATGAACCTGTTTCGCCAGGAGCCCGGCGAAATGCCGGCCCCCACCGTCGCGCTCGCCCAGGCCCTGGCCGACATAGCCACCATCGGGCTGCTACAGGAGCGCACCATCCGGGAAGGCCAGGTTCTGTCCGAGCAGTTGCAGCACGCGCTCAACAGCCGGGCGGTAATCGAACAGGCCAAGGGCATGCTCAGCGAGCGTTACACGCTGCCGATGGAGCAGTCCTTCGTCGTGCTGCGCCGGCACGCTCGCGACCACAACCGCCACCTGACCGAACTCGCGCGTGAGGTGGTCGCCCGTGCCGCCGACCCCGGCCTCATGCCCTTCCCTCCCGCCCCCTCAGCCGAGGACGCTGACCCGACGCCGTGACACCCGGCGAGGCGTCAGCCCGGTAACCGGACGGTGGTTCCGCCCGTGTCGCTGGAGAAGGTGACCGCGTCGCCGAACTGCCGGATCGGGGGCGGGGTACGGGAGCCCCTGAAGTCCCAGGTCGGTGACAGGTGCTGTACGCCGGTAGCATGGGGCCAGGCACCGAGTGTTCCTCCGATGTATCGGGGGACGTCAGCCACATCCTGAGAGCGGGACGCAAGATGAGTAGTCCTCGCACATCCGAAGACCTGACCACGATGGAGTCCGCCCCGGCCACCGAGGCCGACGAGCGGGCCGAGCACGCGGCCAACGCGCAGTGGCTCAAGGACAACCCGGCTTCGATGCCGCAGGTGGCCGCGGGCCGCTGGGCCGTGTACAACCGTGCCGGTCACCTGCGCGGCCACCTCGTCGGCGATGGCCCGACCCGCGAGACCCGCTTCAAAGCGATCAGCGCCGACAAAGCGGACAACGACCGGATGCCCGCCGGCAGCGCGCGCTTCGGCATCACCTTGCACGACGCCGGGGCACATCTCCTCGACGGGGGCACGCACGGTGGCCTCGCCGAGGCAACGGGCAACTGAGCGCCGCTCAGGCACCGGCGCACCGTGCGAGGCCGCTCGGTCACGCGTTGGGGCAGTAGGCCGGGGCCGTGCCGTAGGCGTACTGGAGGAAGTCGGCCAGGTCGTCAGGCCAGGAGTTCCAGTCGTGGCCGCCGGTGCCGTAGCAGTAGCGGTGGTTCACTCCCAGACTGGTCAGCGTCTTGTCGAAGTCGCTCACGTACGAGCCGAGGATGGTCTCGTCGCCCGACAGGGCGTCATCATGGGCCTTGCTGTCGTAGGCGCACGTCTTCGGCGCTGGATGGTGGCCGTCGGCGTACTGGGGATTGCCGGGAGCGCCCGGCAACTCCTTGCAGCCGCCCGCGTACAGGCCGAACCGGCCGCTGTAGGGCGCGTACTTGCCCTGTGTCACCAGTTCGGCCGGGTTGACGGACGGCCAGTCGTCGATCGTCTTGCCGTTGAAGACGGTGCTCGTGTACGGCCCGAACAGGCTCTCCAGCCGGTAGCGCCGCTGCTTGTCCTGGTCGAGCACCAGGACGCCGTTCTCGTATTTGTTGACCCGGAACGCCCCCCAGTCCGTCAGTGGCATGATCGCCGCGCCGGACGCCCACATGGAGTCGGAGATCGTCCGCTGGGCGGGCATGCCCCGCAGGTCGATGCCCGGGGAGAAGGCGCCGATGACGGAGAACACGTCGGGGTGCGCGGCGGCGTACTTGAGCGTGCCGAAACCGCCCATCGACAGCCCGGCCAGCCCGCGCCCCGATCGGTCGGCGATGGTGTTGAAGTTGGCGTCGATCCAGGGGATGAGCTGGGAGATGTGGTACGTCTCCCACTTGGGCGCGAAATATCCGTCAGTGCGGCCGACCCAGTCGCTGTACCAGCCGGTCATCCCCCCGGTCGGCATCACCACGATGCCGTCATAGGCCCCCGCCTGCTCCACCAGGGAGACCAGATCGGTCTTCGTCGTCCACTCGTCGTAGTTGTCCCCGCCGCCGTTGAGCAGGTAGAGCGAGCGGTAGCGGGTGCTCCTGGCCGGGTCGTAGTCCTTGGGCAGGTAGATCCGTACGGTGATCGGACGGGCCAGCGGGTCGATCGCCGGCGTGCCGCCGGACGCCTGGAAGATCGCCGTGGAGGTCATGGTGATGTCCCGCAGCTCGGATCCGTTGTCCTGGAGGTGCCGGTCCACGCTCACGCAGGTGATGCCGTAGTCGTCGGGGTGGGGCAGGGTCGTCGAGCAGGTCTGCGCCCGCGCCGCGCCGGCCGGGACCACGACCGCTCCGGCGATCAGCAGCAGCCCGGTCAATGCGCGCGATAACCACCATGGGGAACTTCGCATCGCTTCCTCCTCCAAGTGAGAAACCGGGCATCACTGTACAAAGCGGTGCCGATTTCTGCGTCAACCGCCGGGTGGAGAAAGTGGTCAACCTTCACCCTGCGGGCCGGGGCCGCGTACAACTCCTGCGGTAGGTCGCCTGGCGTATTACGGCTTTCGAGTGGGTCTTGCCAGTTTTGTCATGTCGGCTTTCACTGATCTCCATACCGGTGATCCAGGAGGAGCCGATGCGTGGCTTACGGGCGTCCGCAGTCGTTCTGGCGATCGTTCTTCTCACGACGTTCCTGACCTCGGGACAGTCCGTCCCGGCGGTCGCCGGGCCGTCCGACCCGGAGCCGGCCTCGCTGGTCACACTCTCCGTGCCGGACCAGGCCACGATGGAGCGGCTGACCGCCTCGGGGGCGGACCTCACTGAGCGGGTACGCCC
Organism: Nonomuraea sp. NPDC052129; assembly: GCF_040680095.1. NCBI lineage: Bacteria > Bacillati > Actinomycetota > Actinomycetes > Streptosporangiales > Streptosporangiaceae > Nonomuraea > Nonomuraea sp. NPDC052129. The sequence continues at coordinate 379,562 of NZ_JBFAVX010000002.1, forward strand.
ACAGGCGGACGGCAGCGTCCAGGTCGACGCGGTCGTCACGCCGAGCCAGCTGACGGCGCTCGCCGCGCTCGGCGCGACCCTGGCGCCCGGCACGCCGTCTCGTCCCCAGGCAACGCCGAAGGGCGCCGCCGTGCCGGATCAGCTGGTCATCGAGCGGGCGGTGTGGTTCAGGAGCCGCGACGGCTACTTCCTGTCGGTCGAGGCGTCCAGCAGCGCGGGGGCGGCAGCCACGCTCAACGTGAGCTGGACGGGCAAGGGCGGTTCGGGCGGTCAGGTGCCGATGGTGCCGTACGTCGACGCGGGCGCCTACCTGGGCCACCAGCTCAGCACCCCCGTGCCGGCGGAGAACCGGCCGCAGTGGGTCACCGTCACGTCGACGGCCGGTGGCAAGGCGGACGCGCGGGTACAGGAGTGGCCCGACGGGGAGCGGCCCGACCGCCAGGGTCCCGGCTACGAGAAGGACTTCGTCAGCCAGTACATGCCACCGACCCAGCTCAACGAGCGGGTCAAGGCGCTGCACCGGCGCTTCCCCAAGCTCACCGACATCATCACGCTGCCGAACCCGACCAACGGCTACCGGCGCAACGCCCAAGCCCTGATCGGCACCCCGCCCGGCGCCGCCGTCGTGGTCACCTCGAACGCCTACGGCTCCGAGGGCGGCAACGACCTGGCCATCGAGCTCGTCACCCCCGGCGCGCCCGACCGGCAGTTGCAGGTGACGGTGAACGGCAAGCAGATCACCGTCAGCCTGGCCACCGACGGCTCCGGCACGCCCACCAGCACCGCGGCCCAGGTGGTCGCGGCGATCAACGCGACGCCGGGCATCGCCGTCAAGGCCACGACCTACCGCACCGACGCGGGACAGGGCGTCATGGCGCCCGCCCCGCTCACCCAGCTGAGCGACTTCCTCAAGGCACCGGCCGACGTCCCCCGCGCGCCGTGGCGGGTGCTGGCCCTGCGCGTCGGCGTACACCGGGATGGCTCGCGCACCGGAGTGCTCGCCTACGCGCAGGAACACGCCAGGGAATGGGTGGGCCCGCTGGTCACCATCGAGGCGGCGGAGCGGCTGCTGCGCAACTACGCGCGCGACGCGGCGACACGGGAGCTGCTGAAGCGCACCGACATCTTCATTGTGCCCACGGTCAACCCCGACGGCGCGAACTACAGCTTCTACGACTTCAACTCCCAGCGTAAGAACATGACCAACCACTGCCCCGCCCAGCAGTCCGACCCGGCGCTCCGCAACACCTGGGGAGTGGACGTCAACCGCAACTACGCAGTGGGCTCCCTGTCGGACGGGTACTTCGGCGCCTCGGCCGGCTGCCAGAGCGGTACGTACGCCGGGCCCGCCGAACATTCCGAGCCCGAGAGCCGCAACGTCATGTGGCTGGCGCAGCGGTATCGCAACATCAAGTTCGCGATGAACGTCCACAGCTACGGCGGCTACTTCATGTGGCCGCCGGGCGCCTACAAACTCGACGGCCGCGTCACCCTGCCCCGGCCCACACCCCGGCAGGAGGCGTACTTCCTGCGTTCGGCCCGCACCATCGAGCAGGCCATCGCCGCCGAACGAGGCACGGTCACCTGGCCCCAGCAGACCGGGCCGGTGACCGACGTGCTGTATTCGGCGGCGGGCAACTCCGCGGACGAGCTCTGGTACGACCACGGCGTCTTCGGCTGGGACTTCGAGGTCGGCAGCGACCTGTGGAACCCCACGACCCGGATGTGGGAGGGAGTGGGGTTCCAGCCGCCGTTCAGCGAGGGGCACGCGGAGGCGATGGAGTTCGCCTCCGGGCTCATCTCGCTGATCGGGGTCGCCGCTGACTATCGCGAGCCGTGACGGGCGTCAGCCGATCACCCGCGCCACCGCCGGTATCCGCCGGAGCACCAGCCAGTCGAGCAGCAGCACGGCCGCCATGGTGACCCCCGCCAGCGGGAACAGCAGGCCGAGCACCGCCATGACGGCGATCACTCCGTACGCGCTGCGCCTGTTGGTGGCGCGGGCGGGCGCTCCCGCTCGCCCGCGCGGGCGGCGCTTCCACCACATCCACGCGCCGGTGACCACGAGCGTGATCAGGGACAGGCAGGCGGCGAGCATGACGAGCAGGTTGACGGTGCCGTAGCGGCGGCCCTCGTGCAGGGCGATGCCCTGTTCGACGGCTTTGGCCATGATGCCGTACTCGGCCCAGCCGTAGGAGACGAGCACCCGGCCGCTGTACTGGTCGACGTGGAGCGTCTGCGCGGCGGCCGGGTCACGGCGGTTGTCGGTCACGACGGTGTAGACGCCCTTCGCGTCCTTGGGGAGGAGGACCTTGATGTCGCATTCGGCGGGCGCGCAGTCGCGCAGGACCGGCCGGGCGGCGGCCAGGGCCCGCTCGATGGGCAGGGCACCCGGTTGCAGCACGCCGCCCGCCGTTTCGTGCGCGGCGTGACCTTCGGACTGCGGTACGGGGAGTCGTTCGGCGGACCAGGGCACCTTGGCGTCGGGGTTGGTGGACAGGTCTCCGGACAGCGTCGAGGTGTTGGGGAAGGAGTCCGCGCTGGGAGTGGTCGAACCGGTGCTGTCCTGGATGCGCTGCAGGCCGTCACCCCACACGCCTGACCAGGGCAGGCCGGTCAGGACGAGGAAGACGACCGCCGCTCCGGCGCCGACTCCGGTGAGGGTGTGCAGGCGGCGCAGCCGGCCGCGCCCCGACCGCTTGGCCCGCTTGTGGGTACGTCGCCCGCTCCACCACAGGTACGTGCCGGTGGCGATGAGGATCAGCGCCCAGCACGCGGCGATCTCCACGACCCGGTCGCCGATGGTGCCCGCCATCAGCTCACCGTGGATGGTGCGTATGACGCGCATGAAGGTGGTGCCGTCGTCGATCTGCCCCACCACGCGGGCCGTGGCCGGATCGACGTAGACCGAGACGCCCTGAGCGAAGGGGCCGGTGTCGGCGCCCTGCAGAATGACCCGGGTGGTCCGGTCCGGGGCGGTGGGCGGGATGACCGACATGACGGCCGCGCCGGGCCGTGCCTGGCGGGCGGCGGCGATCTGCTCCGACAGGGGCTTCGCGGTAGTTACCGGCGCGGCGAGCGTGCGGACGTCGGCGTAGTGCCACTCCTCGAACGGCTCCTTGAACAGGTAGATCGACCCGGTTATGGCGAGGATGAGCAGAACGGGGGCGACGAACAGCCCGGCGTAGAAATGCCAGCGCCAGATGATGCGATAGCGCTGGGATGACAGGGCCGGGGTGGGCTGGACGGTCGGCGGCCGTACCTCTACAGAGGTCATGGGGTTCTCCATTCCGGAGACGCGCCCGTCTCGGGGCGCGCGAACAGCGGGGGCGGTCATGACCGCGCGATCGAGCCGCGAACAGCGGAGGCGGTCATGACGGACCGGACCTGCGGTTTCCGGGTACGACGACGGCGATGCACGCGGTCGGTCCCGGCGGCACACGGCGCCGGTAAATGGTCAGCTTCAGCAGGCGTCGCCTACTGAGGCGGCCCCCGGCGGCACAGCTCCCAGGCCAGCACCTGGGCGGCGGGCATCCCCGGCGTGACCGCCACGACCGGCGCCACGCGGCGCGGCGTCGAGGTCGGCACGAGCAGGTCGGTCAGCGGGCGCCACAGGTCGCGCAGCGAGCAGGCCAGCAGGAACAGCAGCGTGGCCAGCGCCGTCTCCCCGCGCTCCAGCCACCAGGCGGACACGCTGGCGACCAGCACGTGCGCCAGCAGCATCCCGATCCCCGCGGACAGCCCGCCGAGGTGGTGTCCCGTCAGCGGAAGGCCGGGGCCGGGGCCGGGGCCGAAGAGGTGGTGCATGCCGTACTGCGCGGCGAAGGAGGTGACGAGCAGCGTTCCCATACTCCGTCGCCGACGGGCGAGGACGTACGCCCCCGCGCCGGTCACGGCGGTGGCGGCGGCGACGATCCCCAGGCCGGCGCCCGTGCCACCGGCCAGCACGTGCATGCCCAGCGCGGCGTACACGCAGACGACCGCGAACACCGCCGCGCGCACGACACGTCCGGCGGGCTCGTTCCGATCGGCGCTCACGCGCGATCACCGCTCACATGTGCAGATACGGCCCAGCGGGTGTCTCGGTTCGATCACGCCGTAATGGGCGGTGGTCCCATGAGCTCCACCGGCTTGACCTGCGGAAATTTCGGATCGCCGGGTAGGGGTGTCGGAGAAGGGGATGTCGAACGGGGGCAGATCATGATCATTGTCGGGGTGGACGGCTCGCGGGCGGGGCTCGAGGCCGTTGGATGGGGCGCCAGGGAGGCCGCGCTGCGCGAGGTGCCACTGACCGTGGTGCACGCCATGCCGGGATGGGCCTGCGAGACGGCGCCCGGTCGCTATGCCGCCGTGGCCCAGTGGATGCGCGACGGGGGCGAGATGGCGTTGGCCGCAGCCGAGGACCGGGCGCGTGGCGAGCACCCGAAGATCGGCATCAGGACGATGCTGCTGCCCGGCGATCCCCGAGCCGCCCTGATCGAGGCCGCGAAGGAGGCCGAGCTGCTCGTCATCGGCAGCCACGGGCTCGGGGGAGTGCGCGGGCTGCTGGTGGGGTCCGTGGCGTACGGGGTGGCCGGGCACGCCCCGTGCGACGTGGTCGTCGTGCGGCAGTTGCCGTCCCTTCCGCGCGGCGAGCTGGTGGCGGGGGTGAACGGCTCGCCGCGGACTCGCCGCCGGGTGCTGGACTTCGCCTTCTCCGAGGCGGAGCTGCGGGGTGTGACCCTGCGGGCCGTACACGCCTGGAGCGGGTTCCAGCCCACGAGCGAGGAGGATGAGCGGGACGGGCGGCTGATCCTGCGAGAGGCGCTGGCCGGACACCGTCAGGATCATCCCGACGTCGAGGTGATCGAGGAGGCCGTGCACGGTCACCCCGTGGAGGTGCTGCGTCAGGCCGCTGAGGGCGCCGACCTGCTCGTGGTCGGCTCGCACGGGCACGGCGCGTTCGCCGGCATGGTCATGGGCTCGGTCAGCCAGGCCATGCTGCACCACTCCCCATGCCCGCTCGCCGTGGTCCGGAACAAGCAGGACGACCTCGGTTGAGGGCCGGGCGTTCACGGGTTGATGACGACGGCGCTGCCCAACGGGACACGTGCCAGGACGCGCAGGGCGGGGGCCGGGACCCGGACGCAACCGTGACTGACCTCTTGCCCGAACACGCTCTCGTCCGGCCAGCCGTGCAGCCCGATCGTGCCGGGTCCGCCGTCGAAGGTCTGGAGGACGGCCGAGTGCGAGCCCAGGGCGAGCATGCGCGGGCTGTACGTCGCATCCTCCGGAGTCAGTGAGGCGAGCAGGAACGTCCGTCCCGTTGGCGTGGGGGTCGACGGGGCGCCGGTGGCGACTTTCCACGTGCCCAGACTGCGATCGGACTTGAACACCGTGAGTTGATGAGCGGCCAAATCGATGCGTACGTAATAAGGGCTGTAGGCATTCCGCAACCCGCCGCCAGCGGTATATATCCAGCCCGTCGACAGATTCGGGCGGCTCGGCAGCATAACGCGTACCCATCCCGGTTGCTCTTCCACTATGGGCACCCATACCGGACCGCCAACTGAAGTGGTCGGCAATATCCCCACCGGTGCGCCGCCGGGGCTGGCATAAACCACCTGTGGTTGCGTTGGATGGGTCACGTGCCCATTTCCCGGCTCGAAAGGAGCGGTGTCTTTCGGCGTGCCGCGCAATCTCGTGTACGTCGTGGAGCGCGTCAGCCGAGCCCGTTGCGCGGCTGACACCGGCAGCGGCGCGACCTGCTGGATCGGGGCGGCGAGCGGCGCGGCGGCCGGTGGCGGGGGGGTCGTTCCGCAGGCCGCGGCCATGGTCATGGCGGCCAATGCCGTGCTCCATGCGATCGGCCGCGCATTGCCGTGCCTGTCCATTGCCATGCGGTCACGCAAGAAGGCCTCCACTATGTCCGGAGTGAGCAAGGGCAGTTTACGGAGAGGCCTTGAGCGTCTTGGGCCGAGAATTGTGATAAGTCGTTCTATCGGGTGATCTCGGGCCTTGGTTGATAACTGGCAGAGGCTTTGTCGCGCCTTTACCGGTCGGTTGTCCGTCGTCGTTGATCTCCCCGAATATCATGCCGAGTTGCTTGCCGTTTCACCTCGCTGCGCGGGTGGAAGCCGGCTGTATCCAGCGCGCTCCCCTATAGAAAAGATTCGCTACATGGAAGTAATCTCTGGTCGCGCTTCCCACCGGTCACGATGGGTCTCTCTGCTGGCGGGGGCCTTCGTGCTCGTCGTCGCCGGGGCTCTGCTGACCACATGGCCATCCGGCGCGAAAGCGGCCCAGCCGCGGTCATGCCACCAAAACGAGGACGTCTGCGATAGCCCGGCCACCAGCATCTCGGGCGATCTCGAGGGCATGACCCTCGAACCGGGCGTCTACACGGCCGCCTCCTCGATCGAGCTGACCGGCACGGTCACCCTCGACGCTCAGGGCGATCCCGACGCCGTCTTCATCTTCCAGATCGGCACCGCGTTCTTCACCGGCCCGGACAGCGACGTCGAACTCGTCGGCGGCGCACAGGACTGCAACGTCTTCTGGGAGGTGGGCAACACGGTGACGACCGGCGCCATGCCCGACGTGACCGTACCGGTGGATGAGGAGGTCGATGAGGAGGTCAACGAGGATCGGGGGAGGCCCGGGACCGAGACGGCCGTCAAGGACGACTGCCCTCTGGCGCATCAGGTCACGCCGCCCGCCCTTCCGCCGTGCGCGGAGACTCCACCGGTCCGACCGGTGCCGACTCCGATAGAGCGGCCGACCCCGGCTCAGCCGGTGAAGCCGGCTCCGACGCCGAAGGTGGTTTCGACGCCCCAGGTGGATGCGCCGCCGAAGGTGGTCTCGACTCCTCAGACGGTTACGCCGCCGAAGGTGGTCTCGACTCCTCAGACGGTTACGCCGCCGAAGGTGGTTTCGACGCCCAAGACGGTTGCGACGCCTCAGGCGGTTGCTACTCCGAAGGTGACGTCGACTCCGACGGCGACCGCGACGTCCACTCCGACGGCGACATCCACCTCCAGGACGAGCACACCCGATCACCACCGTGATCATCACCACCGCGACCGCCACCACTGCGGTCACCACTGCGGGCTCGAACCGGCGCCCGAGCCCGTCCCGGTCGGCTCGCGTCTGCGTGTGGCCGGCTGACGATCCTGTCCGGCTGACTGTTTCGGGGCGATGTGCGGGATGACCAGTTCGTTGAGGTCATCCCGCATCGCCGCAGCCGGTCGGCGTCTGTGAGCGCCGAGGTCGGTCGCGCACGGCGTCAGAGGACGCGCCAGCGGACGGGCGTGCAGGGCGTGAGAGACGCGTCAGAGGATGGGCGTGCAGGGCGTCAGAGACGCGTCAGAGCATGGACGTCAGGGGACAGGCGTCAGGGGCGGTTCGCCGTTCAGGACCGCGATGATGTTGTCCACGGCGAGATCCACCATCCGGGCCCGGGTCGCCTCGGTGGCCGAGCCGATGTGCGGGAGCGCCGCCACGCGTTCGTGCTGGATCAGCGGGTCGCCGACGCCGTTGCGCGGCTCGCGGTCGAACACGTCCAGCCCGGCCGAATGGAGCCGCCCGGCCTGCAGGGCGGCGAGGAGCGCGGCCTCATCGACGACGCCGCCGCGGGCGGTGTTGACGAGGGTGGCGGTGGGTTTCATCATCGCGAGCTCGTCCGCGCCGATGAGGCGGCGGGTCTGATCGGTGAGCGGTACGTGCAGAGACACCACATCGCTGGTGCTCAGGAGCTTGGGCAGGGACACCGCCTGGGAGAGCTCGTCATCGGGTTTGCGGGACAAGGTGTGCTGGACGGTCATGCCGAACCCGATCGCCCGCCGGGCGACGGCCTGCCCGATCTCGCCGTAGCCGATGAGACCCAGGGTCGCCCCCGCCACGTCGAGTCCGAGGTAGGCGTCCAGCCGGCTCCCGGTCCACCCGCCGCTCCTGAGGCTGTCGGCCGCGGTGAGCAGCCGCCGCCGCGCCATCAAGATGAGGGCGAAGGCGGTGTCGGCGGTGGTCTCGTGCAGGACACCCGGGGTGTTCGTGACCACGACGCCGCGGGCCTGCGCGGTGACGACGTCGGTGCCGTCGTAGCCCGCGCTCGGCAGGGCCAGTACGCGCAGCCGCTCGCCCGCCTCGAGCACCGCGGCGTCGACATGGTCGGAGTTCTGGCACAGCAGCGCGTCCGCGCCGGCGAGGAGGTCGCGCAGCCGCTCGGGCGGCGGCGGCGTGACCTCGGACCACTGGCGTAGCTGGGCGACGCGGCCGAGCCGTTCGAGACCCGTGCCCGGCAATGTCGGCCGGGTGACCACCACGATCGGCGCCGTCGCCTGCATATTGCTCTCTCCTCCCGATGGGGTCCGGCCTGAGCACGGACAACATCCCTCCATCAACATAGATCACCTGGATGTTGACCAAGTCAGGGGGAGGTGGGCAGACGAGGTTGGCGAAGTCGGGGGGGCGGGCGGGGGACGAGCGGGCGGGGGAGGAGAGGTCGGGTCAGTGTGGCTCGGTGGCTCCGGTGAAGGGCATGTGCTCGCCTTCCACGTACTTCGGGAATGGCTGGTAGACATTCGCGCCCGGTTGGCCGCGCAGCAGCAGCGCCGAGACGAACGGCTGTTCCTCGCTGGTGATCCGGGTCGAGGTCGGGATGTAGCGGATGGTCAGGCCGCAGCGGCGCTTGGGGGAGGTGTTGGCGCTGGAGGCGTGCAGGATGTTCGGGTGGTGCACCTCCACGTCGCCGGGTGACAGCACCAGGTCCACGGCCTGGGACTCGTCCACCGTCACGGCGCTCTCCGAGCCGAGCACGTTGGCGACGTCGTCGCGCTGCCGCAGCTCGTGCAGGGCCTCCTTGTGCGAGCCGGGGATCACCCGCATGCAGCCGTTCTCCGGCGTGGACTCGTCGACGGCCAGCCAGAGCGTGATCACCCGCATCGGCTCCAGCGGCCAGTAGGCGCCGTCCTGGTGCCAGAGGACCGCCTTGCCGGAGAAGGGCGGCTTGCTGATGTAGTGCGAGGCGAACAGCGCGAGGTCCGGGCCGACGAAGAGCTCGGCGATGTCCAGCAGTCGATCGTCGGAGATCAGCCGTACCCAGAACGGGTCGTCGGCCACCAGTTCGGTGCCCAGGTCCTCGCCGAGCAATTCGGGGTGCTTGGCCTGGAGCCAGGCGACGTGGTCGCCGGCCTCGGCGATCAGATCGGGGTCGATGACGTTCCGGAAGATCGTGTAGCCGTCGCGGTCGTAGTCCTGAAGACGATCATGGTTCTGAGAGGGGGCGTGGTCCTGAAGGCGGGCGGGGTCCTGAAGGGTGCGGTCGGCTTCCTGGGTCACGATGTTCTCCTGTGCGCGGGAGCGATGGACATCGATCCGGATTCTTCGGCCTCCGCGCCCCGACTTACTAGCACTCGCCGCCCCATAACTATTAATTTCCTGACATGCCGACTGTGCTGCGCTGGGTGGATTTCGCGTACGGCCTGCCCTACCACGCGGCGCTGGTGCCGGTGAGCGGCGGCCGTCGCGACCGGCCCGAGCCGCACAGTCATGCTGATTTCCATGAGTTCGTCTTCGTGACCGCGGGGGCCGGCGCGCAGCGGGTCGGTGAGGCGGAGATGCCGCTGCGCGCGGGCGACGTGGTGCTGGTCCGGCCGCACGACCGGCACGAGTTCGCGGGTACGGCGGCCGACGGGATGCGCTTCATCAACATCGCCTTCCCCAGTTGGCGCTGGCGCGCCTTCGCCGACCTCGCCGGGCTGGCCGGCACGGCGGAATGGGAGCGGCGCGACCTTCCCCTGGCGGCGCGCACCGACCTGGACGGGCCGGTCGCGGCGGAGTTCGCCCGCGTGCTGGCCGCCTATTCGGGCGTGCCGCGCGTGCTCGACCTGGTCGGGCTGTGGACGGCGGTCGTCCCGCTCCTGGAACGGGCCGATGGCACCGCCGTGGACCGGCGGCCGGGCTGGCTGGTGGCGGCCTGCGTGGCGATGAGCCGCGAGGAGAACCTGCGCGACGGGCTGCCCCGGCTGCTCGCGATGGCCGCGGTCAGCCCGGGGCATCTGGCCCGTTCCATGCGTACGCACTACGGGTGCACGCCGATCGCGTTCGTCGCCGGGCGCCGCCTGGAGCACGCCGCGCTGCTGCTCACCACGACGACCGAGGGCATCGGCCGGATCGCCCAGCGCTGCGGTTTCTCCGGCCAGTCGTACTTCGGCAGGCTTTTTCACCAGAAATACGGCCTGGCGCCCCGCGACTATCGGGAGGCCACCCGGCGGGCGGTGGTCCCGGCGGCCCTGGACACCCCACACATCAAGTGATTAGATGACTTCACTTGGGCGAAGGACGCATGGTGCGGCCGCCCGATCCACCCCCGGCGGACGCGATCATGCCCCCACTCGACGCCCACGTACGAGACACCCCCCAAGATCGAACAGGAGGCCGGGCATGATCCGGTCGCGTTTACTGTGCATGGCCGCCATCTGCGCCGTCGTCACCCCGCTCGCCCTCACGGGCTGCTCCTCCAGCGGTGACACGGCGAAGGGGGCGGGCAAGACCGAGCTGAAGCTGTACAACGACAAGGGCGCCTGGAGCAAATACTTCGACCAGATGGGCGCCCTGTCCAAGCAGCAGATCGGGCTGTCGATGAAGCCGGTCGGCTACACCGACGAGCCGACGTACCAGGCGTTCATCAAGGCGTCCTTCCGCACCAACGTCAAGCCCGACCTGTTCACCTGGACGACCGGCGGCGGGCTGGCCGAGGTCGTCGCCCAGAAGCAGCTGGCCGAGACGACCGCGCTCTGGCAGGAGGCCATCAAGAACGGCGACCTGTCGGCGGACCTGGCGAAGTACTACACGGTGGGTGGGAAGCAGTACTGCGTGCCGCTGAACGCCGCCTACTGGGGGATGTTCTACAACAAGAAGGTCTTCGACAGGTACGGCCTCAAGCCCCCCACCACGTGGGACGAGCTGATCAAGATCGCCGACACGCTGAAGAAGAACGGGGTGCCCGCGTTCTACCACACCTCGGTGCTGTTCTCCTTCGTCTGGTTCGAGCAGCTGCTCGCCGGCACCGACCCCGACCTGTACGACCGCCTCTCCACCGGCCAGGCGAAGTACACCGATCCCGGCGTGGTCGAGGTCATGAAGCGGTGGAAGTCGATGATCGACGCCGGATACTTCAACAACGCCGGTGACAAGACGGACCCGGGTGACGTACTCAAGACCGGCAAGACCGCGATGGTGTCGTTCGGTACGTGGTTCAACACGAGCATGACGCAGCGCGATCTGAAGGCCGGCACCGACTACGGCTACTTCACGATCCCGAACGTCAACCCCGCGCTGCCCAAGACCTCGATGATCTTCGAGAGCGGCCCGCTCTGCTCGCTGGCCAAGGCGCCCGACCCTGAGGCCAGCACGAAGTACCTCAAGTGGTGGGTGACGCCGGCCGCGCAGGAGAAGTGGGCCACCGCCAGGGGAGACGTCTCGGCCAACCCCAAGGTCACCATCACCGACCAGGCGATCGCGGAGGTCAGCAAGGCGGCGGGCAGCGGACAGTATCGCCTGGTCAACCGCTACTTCGAGGCCACGCCGCCGCCCGTGCTCACGGCCGCGCTGGACGGCTTCGGCGCCTTCCTCGTCAAGCCGGACAGCTACCAGAAGGTCCTTGAGGACATCCAGGGCGCCGCCGACGAGTACTGGAGCAGTCACCAGCCCGGCAGCTGAGATTCGAGGGCGCATCGGCACCTGTACGAATTCTGTACGCCGCGCTTGCAGGCTGATCAACAGCGGGTGCCGCGTGCGGCCTCCACTCCTTGCGATGCCCCCCGGAACTGTTCTTGAGGAGAAACCTGTGCAGGCCCGACTCCGTCGTTCGGCCGCGCTGCTTGCCGGTGCGCTCATCCCCCTCTCGCTGCTCACCGGCCAACCGGCCGGAGCCGCGTCCGCCGATCCCATGACCGACGCCTTCGCCCGCGCGGCCGCCACGTACGAGGTGCCACGCGACCTGCTGGTGTCCCTCGCCTACTCAGAAACCCACCTGGACGGCCACCGCGGTCAGCCCAGCGCGTCCGGCGGCTACGGGGTGATGCACCTGGTCAGCAACCCCGTCACGCACACCCTTGAGCGTGCGGCCACGCTGACCAAGCAGCCCGTCTCGGCCCTGAAGGCGGACGCCGCGGCCAACATCACGGGCGGCGCCGCCGTACTGCGCGCCTACGCCGACGAGCTGGGGCTGGACGCCAAGGCCCGCAAGGACGCCGCCAAGTGGTACCAGGCGGTGGCCAAGTACGGCGGCGCCTCCTCGCCGGAGGCCGCCCGGCTGTACGCCGACACCGTCTACGACCTGATGGCCCAGGGGATCCGCGCCACCACTCCGGAGGGCGAGGCCGTCACGGCGGCGCCGCAGGTCGTCGAGCCTGAGCGTGGCTCCTACGCCAAGGCGCAGGAGCTGGGCAAGACCAACACGCTCGCGGCGGCGGTCGACTACCCGGGGGCGACGTGGGCGGCGGCGCACAGCTCCAACTACGCCGTCTCCAACCGCCCGACCAGCGACGCGATCGACCGCATCGTCATCCACGTCACCCAGGGCTCCTACTCCGGGACGATCGACTGGTTCCAGACAGGGCCGCGGCCGAACCCCACGTCGGCGCACTACGTCATCCGTTCGTCGGACGGCGCCATCACCCAGATGGTCAGGGAGAAGGACCGGGCTTTCCACGCCGGTGACTACAACAGGCGCTCGGTGGGCATCGAGCACGAGGGATTCGTCGACAACGCCTCCTGGTTCACCGACGCGATGTACCGCTCCTCGGCGGCGCTGACCCGCAACATCGCCGACCGCTACGGCATCCCCAAGGACCGGGCGCACATCCTCGGCCACAGCGAGGTGCCCGGCGCCGACCACACCGACCCGGGTCCGAACTGGAACTGGACCACGTACATGAACTACGTCAATGGCGGCACCGGCCCCACCAACCCGCACACCGCCGAATCGGTCTGCGGCACCGGGTTCAAGGTGATCGACTCGGCGGCGCTGGGCACGGCGGGCACCGTCTACCTGACGTACAACTCGACCACCGGCTACAACTGCGTGGCCACGATCAAGAAGACCCAGCTCGGCACGGCCTCGGCGACCACTGCCTACCTGGAGGTGGAGGGCCAGACGCGCATCACCGACACCGGTAACTTCGCCTACTACGCGGGTCCGGTCCGCGCCAACGCGGCCGACAAGTGCGTCAGATGGGGCGGCAAGGCCGGCGCGTCCACCTACGACAGCCCGTCCGAGCACTGCGGATAACCGGAACGTCCCGGCCTCGACGCGCGATGCGCCGCGGGTAGCCGGAAACAGAAACAACGGGGCCCCGACGAATCGTCGTCGGGGCCTTCGTCATGTCAGGCGATCATCGGACCCAGCGTGATCACCGGCCAGCGTGGTCACTGGGCCGGAGTGGGGCGCCGCCGGTTCCAGGAGTCGAGGATGTGCGTGCGCATCGCCGCGGCCGCCGCCTCGGGATCGCCGGCCGAGATCGCGTCGCTGATCGCCTGGTGCTCGTCCAGCGTCTGGCGCATGACCTCCTCGTTGTACTGGCCGTGGTAGCGCATGCTGGTGCGGGCCTTGTCATGGATGCTGTTGACGATGGCCCGGCCGAGCCGGTTGCGGGAGGCCGCCATGATCACGTCGTGGAAGCGGACGTCGGCGGCGCCGAAATCGGGGGGAGAGGCGAGGTTCGACCGCATGACGCCCAGCGCCTCGGCGATGCGCTGATCGTCGTCGGAGGTGCGGGCCAGCGCCGCGGCGGCGGCCATCTCGGCTTCGAGCGCGGTGCGTACGGTGACCAGCTCGTCGAGGAAGGCCGCGGTCTCGTCGTGCGCGATCACTGAGGTGAGCACGACGTCGTCGAGGAGGTTCCACTGCCTCGGCTCGGTGACCTGGGTGCCGCGACCGTGCTCGATCCGGACCAGGCCCTTCTCCTGGATCACCTTGACCGACTCGCGGATCACCGTGCGGCTGACGCCGAACTCCTCGCACAGGTCGGCCTCGGGCGGCAGCGTCGCACCCGGGCGCAGCGTGCCGCGGATGATGTCGTCGACCAGCTGCTCGACCACCGTGGTGCCCAGTTTGGGGGCCCGCTCGCGGCGGGGCCGCTTCGCGGGTGGTTGGGGCCGCACCGCGTCGTCCGTCCACGGACCCTCCGCGTGCTGAGTCAACGTGCCCTCCCTTGATCACGACAGCGCCTTGAGTATAGGCCATTGTGTCGACGTCATTCGTATGATGTCATATCTCGAAACATGCCGTTAACGGAGGCCCAATGAGACGACGCAGTCATGCCGCGTACCGCCGTGCGGTGCCTGCGGCCACCGCCGCCGCGGCGGTTCTTCTCGCCGTGGCGGCCTGCGGTCCCCCCAACCCCACGGCTTCGTCGAAGCCGACCGGCGCCGCTTCCCCGTACGGGTTCGCCACGGCCGAGCAGAAGGACGGCAAGCTCGTGGTCTGGGTGGACTCCACCCGGCTCGACGCCGCGAAGGCCTACCAGACGGCGCACCCCGGCGTGCCGCTGGACATCGTCACCTACGACGGCAACGCCAACGGCTCCAACACCCTCAAGACCAAGGTGCAGCTGTTCAACCGGGCCGGCGAGGGCTGGCCGGACGTCGTGTTCACCACCGACAACAACACCGCCTCCTGGGCCTCGCAGGGTGATGACGCCTTCGTCGCCCCGCTCAACAAGGGCCTGCTCGACGACGCCACGCTGAGCGGCTTCGCCAAGGGCGCGCTCGACGTGTGCGCCGTCGACGGCACGGTCTACTGCCTGCGCAACGACCTGGCCCAGGTGGTGCTCTGGTACAACAAGAAGCTGCTCGACAAGTTCGGCTACCCGTTGCCCAAGACGTGGGAGGAATACACCGCGCTGGGCGAGAAGGTGGCCGCCGAGCACCCGGGATACATCATCGGCACGGCCGGTGACGCGTGGGCGCCGGAGATCTACATGTGGGGCGGCGAGTGCCCGGCCAACCAGGTCACCGGCGCCAAGGCGATCACCGTCAAGGCGACGGACGCCAAGTGCGTACGGACCGCGCGGATGCTGGACAAGCTCGTGGCGAACAAGACGATGTCCATGCTGCCGCTGTTCGGCCCCGACTTCGTCAAGAACCAGGGCGACAAGGTGCTCATGCTGCCCGGCCCGGCCTGGTACGGCGGGGCGGTGTTCCAGGGGACGATCAAGACCCCGAAGGGCGAGCTCGCGGTCGGTGACGCGCTGCACTGGGCGGACCAGACCGAGCCGGTGACCGGCAACGTCGGCGGCGGCACCTGGTGGCTGTCGCGGCACACCGCGCGCCTGAAGGCGGCCAAGGACTTCATCAGCTGGGTCGCCACCGCCGACGAGTACCAGGTCGCCCTCTCACCGGGCTACCCCGCCTTCTCGGCCGCCGCGACGAAGTGGATCAAGAAGCAGCAGGACAGCGGCTACTACGCCGGCGACATCGCCGCCCCGATCGCCGCCGCGGCCGGACAGGTCTGGCCGGGCTGGGGTTCGCCGGAGTTCAGCCAGGAGGCGGTCTGGGCCAAGACCGTCATCCCCGGCCAGACCGCCGGCAAGACCATCGAGTCGCTGCTGCCGGACTGGCAGACGGCGATCGAGCAGCAGGCTCAGGTGTCCGGATACCAGGTCACCAAGTGAGCGTTACGCACGTGCGGAGTCGTTCCTGGCGGCCTGCCGCCGGGCACGTCTTCGTCTCCGGGTACGTGGTGCTCCTGGTCGCGTTCGGCATCGCGCCTACGGTGTACGCACTCAATCTGGCGTTCACCGACGGCGAGGGGCGCTTCGCCGGCATCTCCAACTTCCTCCGTACCGCCCAGGACTATCGGTTCGTGGCCGCGGTCGGCCATGTGGCCACCTACCTTGTGCTGTGGCTGGTCACTTTGACCGTGCTCGTCCTGCTGCTCGCGCTGGTGGTGCACCGGCTCGCCTCGCGCTGGTCGCGGGCGGCGCTGCGGTTCGTCTACTACGTGCCGGGCGCGCTGGCCGGGGCGTCGAGCGTGCTGCTGTGGCTGTTCATGCTGGACCCCTCCGTGAGCCCGGTCGACGGCCTCGTCCGCTCGCTGTGGGGTGACACGTTCGTGCAGGTGATCGCGCCGGGCCACCTGCCGTGGATCTTCACGATCATCGCCTTCTGGACCGGCGCGGGCGGCTGGATCACGGTCATGTACGGCGCGTTGAACAGCATCCCGTACACGGTGATCGAGGCGGCGCGGGTGGACGGCGCCGGGCCGGTGAAGACGGCGCTGCGGGTGCAACTGCCGATGCTGCGCAAGTGGATCGTCTACATGCTGATCCTGTCGCTCGCCGCGGGCACGCAGCTCTTCGTCGAGCCGCAGCTCGTCTCGCAGGCCGGTTTCGGGGTGGTCGGGACCGACTACTCGCTCAACCAGCTCGCCTATCTGTACGCCTTCGACCAGAACGACTTCAACGGCTCGGCGGCGATCGCGATCGACCTGCTCATCGTGGCGTTGTGCTGCGCCGGGCTGTTCGTCGCGCGGGGAGGTCTCTTCGATGCGGACTGATCAACGGCCCGGCGTCATCCGGATGGTCGGCCGAGGGCTGATCGCCGCGCTGCTGCTGGCCTTCGCGCTGTTCTTCGTCCTGCCGATGGTATGGCTGCTGCTCGCCTCGACCAAGAGCCCGGCCGACCTGATCCACGCCAATCCGCTGTCACCGGGCTCGATCGGCTCGCTCGTCACGAACTGGCAGCACCTCATGTCCTTCCAGGACGGGGCGGTGCTGACGTGGATGACGAACTCCGTCGTCTACTCGGCGCTCTCGGTGGCGCTGACCCTGCTGGTCGGCATCCCGGCCGGCTACGCGATGGCGCTCATGCGATTCGGCGGACGCCGCCTGCTGCTCATCGTCACCCTGGTCGTGATGCTGATGCCGGCCACCGCCCTGGTGCTGCCGATCTTCCTGGAGCTCAGCTACCTCGGGCTGATCAACAAGACGGCCTCGGTCGTGCTGCCGATGTCGTTCTTCCCCTTCGGCGTGTACCTGACCTACATCTACTTCTCCACCAGCGTCCCCGGCGACCTGCTGGACGCGGCCCGGCTGGACGGTTGCGGCGAGACCGCGACCTTCTTCCGGGTGGCGCTCCCGCTGGCCAAGCCGGTGGTCGCGCTGGTCGCCTTCTTCAGCTTCGTCAACAACTGGAACAACTTCTTCCTGCCGTACGTGATGCTGCCGAACAGCGACAACTACCCCATGCAGGTCGGCCTGACCCAGATGCTGGCCGCGACCCCCACCTTCAACCCCGTCGTCGGTGCCAACGCCGAGGTGCAGCCGCCCGAACTGGTGCTGGCCACCCTCATCTCCATCGCGCCGGTGTTGCTGGTGTTCCTGTTCTCTCAGCGCTTCCTGGTCGCCGGGCTGACCGCCGGCGCGACCAAGGGATGAGATTTTACGAGGTGAGGAGTACGCACCATATGACCGACAGCTCCGCCCGGCGCCCGCCCGTTGTCACGGCGAGCGTCCCCGTCATCGAGCCACCGGCCTGGGCGCTGTCCCAGCGCGCGCTGTTCGACCTGCTGGACAGCGGGTGGCGGCTGTTCTCCGCCCGCTACACCCGGCCGGACGGCTCGCTGCGCTACTCCGGCCGGCTGTCCAGCCGCGACGGCGCGGACGACTTCTTCGAACCGTTCTTCAACTGGCCCCAGCTCTACCTGCTGGGCGGCGCGGACGACCTGCTCCCCGCGTGCGCCCACCACTGGGAGGGGGTGGTGGCCCAGATGACCGAGCTCGGCATGTTCGCCGAGGAGTTCGAGATCGGCTACGACTGGTTCCACCAGGGCGAGAGCCTGCTCTTCACCTACTTCCTCACCGCCGCCGACCCGGCGGCCTGGGCGGAGCGGGCGACCAGGTTCGCCGACCTCTATCTCCCGGACCGGCCGAACCCGGGCAATTACGACCCGGTCCACCGCATCATCAAGGCCCCGCACAACGGCAGCGGGGGAGCCCGCGACGGGGTGTCCGACACGCCCGCCTATCCCTGGACCGAGGCCGAGGCCGCGCAGTACGGCTACCCGCTGGACTGGCTGGTTCCGGCCGACGCGCCGGTGCCGCCGCTCGCCGACGACCCGCGACTGGGCGCGGAGATGCGCGAGCGTATGGGCCGGGGCGACGCGGTCGGCAACCTGAGCGTGGCCGGCCTGGTCTGCAACGCCTTTCTGGTCTCCGGCGACGAGCGATACGCCGCCTGGCTGCGCGAGTACGTCGGCGCTTGGCAGCGGCGGGCCCAGGAGAACGGCGGGATCGTCCCGGACAACGTCGGCCTGGACGGTGCGGTCGGCAGCCAGCTGGACGGGCGCTGGTACGGCGGTCACTACGGTTGGACCTGGCCGCACGGCATGTACAGCGTTGGCCAGGCGACGGCCGTCGGCGCGCTCAGCGCCGCGCTGGCCACGCGCGACGACGGCTACCTCGACCTGGTCCGGTCGCTGCTGGACGCGATCATCGGCCTGGGCGTCAAGCTGCCGTTCAGCCAGAGCGACTCGGCCAATCAGGGCCGCTGGCGCGCTCATCTCGGCTCGGACGTGGACACCGCCACGCTGCTCGTGCCCTACCGGCACAGCGACAAAGGCTGGTTCGACTACAACCCGATCCAGACCTCGGTCCCGTTCGCGCTCTGGCACCACACCGGCGCGGCCGAGGACCGGGCCCGTCTGGACGCGCTGCGCGCCGCGGCCGGTTATGACTGGGCGACGGTACGGCCGTTCCGCGACAAGGAGGAGGCCGGGCACGAGGAGCCGTGGTACGCCTACCTGTGCGGCGACAACCCGGACTACCCCCAGCGAATCCTCGCCGCCGCGCACGCCCAGGCCCGGCGCCGCATAGCGCTGCTGCTCGCCAACGCCGACCGGGACCTGCCGGAGGAGGCCATCCACCTGTGGCAGAACGTCAACCCGGTGGTCACCGAGGCACTGGCCCAGACGATGTGGGGCGGCCCGCAGGTCATCTACAACGGCGGCCTGCAGCAGGCCAGGGTCCGCTACTTCGACGCCGTACGCCGCCGCGCCGGCGTGCCGGAGCAGGTCGCCGCGCTGGTCAGCGCGATCGAGCCGGAGGCCACCGTGGTCACGCTGGTCAACCTCTCGGCCACCGACGACCGGGTGCTCATCGTCCAGGCGGGGACGTTCGGCGAGCACGAGATCGCCACCGCCGTCGCGACCGGGGCCGAGCCTGGCTGGACCGGCCACGACACCGAGTACATCCACCACCAGCCGGTGCCGTCCGCCACCGAGCTCACGGTCGGCGGCCCGCACCTCACGGTGGAGCTACCGGCCGGCACCACCGTCACGCTGACCCTGAGGCTGCGGCTGCACGCTTACCAGCCGTCGTACCGGCAGCCGTGGGACTGAGCCTGTCCTCCCCGCGCTCTTCTGTGACCGGGTCATCCGTACGGCCAGGAGGGCGAGGGCGGCCACGGGCAGCGCCAGGTAGATCAGGCCGGCCAGCCATTGCCCGGCCGCCACGCCCGGCGCGCCGCGCGGGGTCACCTGCGCGAACCAGTCCTGGGCCAGCACCGGCCCGTACAGCAGGAGCAGGCCGACCACCACCTGCGTCGCGGCGACGGCCGCGAGCAGCCGCGTGCGATCGCGCCGCGCGATCGTCTGGGGCAGCGGGTCGACCCCGGCCAGCACCCAGCAACACAGCAGCCCGGTGCCGAAGAACAGGCCCTGGGTGAGCAGGTGGACCGCCTGGTTGATGACCGACCAGGCCAGCCACTCGGTGCCGTAGAGGACGAGGAGCGGCAGGACATAGATGGCCAGGAGGGTCACCGGATGAGTGAGCCGCCTGGCCAGGGGGCTGTACAGGATGGCGGAGGCGATGTCGCCGTACTGTGAGCCGGGTGTGATGGCCCGCGCGGTCAGCGTCAGCGGCGCCCCGAAGGCCAGCAGCAGCGGGCCGACGACGTTGAGCACCGTGTAGTGCAGCGCGTGCGCCGACGGCATCGCCCGCGCGTAGGCGCTCACGCCGCCGGCGAGCACCAATGCCAGCACCGCCACCCCGGCGAACCAGGCGATCGTCCGGCTCACCGGCCACGGCACGCCCGCGCGGGCGAGCCTGCGCAGCCCGGCCAGATAGCCGATGACCGGAAGCGCCAGGGCGAGCAGGACCAGCGGGTTCGGCCGGAACTCGGTGATCAGGTGGCCGATCGAATAGGGCGCCAGGTTGTAGCCCAGCAGGTCGTCGTGGCTGCCGGTGGTCGGCGGCGCGGAGCGTGACAGGCCGACGGCCAGGCCCATGGCCGCCGCCATCACCACGATCTCGCCGGTGGCCAGCCGGACGAAGGTGCCACGCTTGGAGCGTTCGGCGATCCCGGCGACGGTACGGCGGCGATGCATCCACCCGATGACGCCCAAGGCCACCAGCGCCGTCACCTTGGCCAGGACGAGCGTGCCGTACCTCGTCGTCCACAACTGCGGTACCGAGTCCAGCCGGACCCAGGCGCCGGCCACACCGGACACGGTCACCGCGACGAAGCAGCACAGGGCCAGCGTGCTGAATCTGGCGACGACCCCGGCCAGCCGGTCCGAGCGGCGGAAGTGGATCAGCACGGCGACCAGGCCGCCGACCCACACGGCCGCGGCGAGCAGGTGCGTCATCAGCGCCGAGACCGCGACGTCGTGATCTCCGGCCGAGGCGGCGTGACCGACGTAGGCGGGCGGCAGCAGGCCGAACGCGGCGGCCACGAGCAGGGCGACCGCCCACCGGGGCCGCCGGCCGTCCCGTACCCGCGAGGAGCCGAGCACCACGACCGTGGCCGTGCACGTCACCACGAGCATGGCCTGCGTCTGGGGGAGGGCGGTGCCGAAGTTCAGCAGGGTGAAGTCGCCGAACACCTGGCTCGCCGGGAGGCTGAGGATGTTCGCGAGCGTCAGCAGGTAGGTCAGTAGCGCGCAGAGCGCCCAGCCCAGTGCCCAGCCGCCCGCGGCGCGTACGCAGGCGCTCGCCTCGGGCGCGTCGCGCCGGACCAGGACCACCCCGGCGACCAGGGTCCCCACCGTGCCGACGGAGCATACCTCCAGCGCCAGCCGCGCCAGCGGCACTCCCCAGACGGTCAGCGGATCGGGTGTCGGCAGTCCCTTGATCGGCGGCGGCGTCCCGCCTCCGCCGACCCATAACGCGCCCACCAGCGCCAGGACGCCGACCGCGACGGCTACACCGGCGTATAACAGCGCCCGACGCCCGGATGACAGCACCAGCGTCCTCCTTTGTCAGGGGGCGTCCCTCCGTTGGGTAAGCGTCCCCCTATGGACGGGTACGTCCGCGTACCTGCGGCGGTTCGATGGCCGCAGGAGCGGATTTATCGCCTTATTCTTCCGCGAAGCTCGGCGCCGGTGTTGTCGATCGCGGTGATCGCCGCGGTTTCCGCAGTGGCGGCCGGGCCGGGCAGGACGGGCTTGAAGGCGTAGACCAGGGCGGCGGCGGCGATGGCGCCGGTGTTCAGCGCCAGGGCCCGGTCGTTGATGTTCGTCGTGGTGTCGCAGGCCTTGTGATAGCACGCGTCGTACGGCTGGCCGGCCGTTCCACCGAACAGGGCCGCCTCCTGGGCCGTCTTGATGCCCTCGCCTCCGGTGAACAGGCCGCCGGAGGCGATGCCGGCCGCGATGAACGGGCCGTAGTCGGAGCGGCCGTCGAAGTCGGTGCCGTTGTGGCCCTGGTGCAGCAGGTCGTAGTAGCTCTCGAACAGCTTCTCGATCTCGGCCGAGCCGGGCGGACCGGCGGGCTCGCCCGTGGCGTCGGAGTCGTCACCGTCGTAGATCTTGAGGGCGTAGTTCGGCGAGGCGATCATGTCGTAGTTGAGGTAGAGCTTGATCCTGCTCCGCCGGGCGGGGGTCAGGTGCTCCACGTAGAACTTCGAGCCCAGCAGGCCCAGCTCCTCCGCGCTCCACCAGGCGAAGCGGAGCTTGTTCCGGGTGGGGATCTTGCCGAGCGCCTCGGCGACGGCCAGGAGCGCGGCGCTGCCCGAGCCGTTGTCGTTGATGCCCGGCCCCTCCAGGACGGAGTCCAGATGCGCCCCGGACATGACCACCTTGTTCGGGTCGCCCCAGGGGGAGTCGGCGATCACGTTGGAGGTGGTGCGTACCTCGCTGATCGTGTCGGTCTTGAGGTGGACCGTCGCCCCCGTGGCGAGCTCCTGGCCGACCGCGAAGGAAGTGCCGACGACCGGGATGGAGACCGGTTCGCCGAGGTTGCCCTGCGGAGTCGCGGTACGGCCCGGCTGGCCCTCATTGAAGATGATCGCGGCCACGGCGCCCGCCGCCTGGGCGTTCTGTGCCTTGACCAGGAAGGTGCAGGTGCCGCGCTGCAACAGCGCGATCTTGCCCGGCGTGAACCCGGCGAAGTCGGCGGCCTCGCAGCCGGAGGTGGAGGTGCTCGGCGTCGGGCCGGGCGGCAGGACCAGGTCGACGTTCTGCAGGGCCGCGATGACGTCGCCGCGCCCGGAGTAGCTCATCGTGGCGAACTCGCCGAGGCTGGAGCCGTCGGGCGGGGTCGGGGCGTAGACCTTGTGCGCCGGGGCGACCCGCTCCATCAGCGCGGTGGATCGCTCCTGGTAGAAGGGGAAGTCGAACGGCTGAACGGTCACCTGGTAACCGGCGGCCCTGAGCTTGGCGGCCACGTAGTCGCGCGACGCGTCGTGGCCGCGGGTGCCCGCCGCGCGGGTGCCGTGGTGGATGTTGGCGATGGCCTGCAACGCCCGCAGGTGCTCCTTGACCGCCGCGAGGGCACCGGAGCCGATCAGGCTCCCCTCGGCAGGGCCGGGGGCGGCGTCGGCGTGGGCGGCGACAGGGGCGAGGGTGAGTGCCGCGACCACAGTGAGGGCACGGTAGACACCCCCACGCAAGACGGTAGGCATAGGGCTCCTCCAACTGGCGGTGGGTGTAGTGCGATCCGGACACCATCAGCCGGGAAGAACCTGGCGACCGCCAGTCAGATGATCACCCCATTCTAGGAGCGGGCCCCGCAAAAACCGGACACCCTCCGGCGCTCAGGCATGTCGTGGCGCTGTCCGAGGTGGCCGCGCCTGTTGCGTTATCCGAGGTAGCCGCCCATGGTGCGGAAGTAGTC
Organism: Nonomuraea sp. NPDC052129; assembly: GCF_040680095.1. Taxonomy (NCBI): domain Bacteria; kingdom Bacillati; phylum Actinomycetota; class Actinomycetes; order Streptosporangiales; family Streptosporangiaceae; genus Nonomuraea; species Nonomuraea sp. NPDC052129. The sequence goes on from NZ_JBFAVX010000002.1 coordinate 402,655, forward strand.
GGTGGCCGCGTGCTCGGCGCCGTCCGGTGTCCGCAGCCGTTTGACCACCAGCCCGCGCCGCTGCCCCGTCCGCGCGTCCGCGCCGGCGACGATGACCACGCCATCCCCCTCCCGGATGAAGATCCGTCCGGGGGTGCCTCCGTAGCGGGCCTGCGACACCGCGGCCGAGACGATCTGGATCCGCTCGCCGCGATGGTGGGTGAACGCGTTCGGGTACGGGTCGGACTGGGCGCGGACCAGCCGCTCCAGGTCCTCCGCCGGCCAGGACCAGTCGATCCGGCCGTCCTCGACCGACCGCTTGTGGAAGAAGCTGGCCTGGGTGCGGTCCTGGGGGACCCAGCGTGCCCGGCCGGAGGCGATCAGGTCCAGCGACTCCCGCACGAGCGGCTCGATCAGGTCCACCGTCCGGTGGAAGAGGTCGGTCGTGGTGTCGTCGTCCTTCACGGGTACGGCCCGTTGCAGCAGGATGTCGCCCGCGTCCAGTTCGGCGTTCATGCGGTGCGCGGTGACGCCGACCTCCCGCTCGCCGTTGATCAGGGCCCAGATCAGCGGAGAGAAGCCCGCGTACGCCGGAAGCAGCGAATCATGGATGTTGAGCGTGCCGTGCGGCGGCAGGTCGAAGATCTCCGGCGGCAGCCAGGTCCGCCAGTTGTTGGCGACGATGATGTCCGGTGCGGCGTCCCGGAGCGCCTGGAGGAGGCCGGCGTCGTCGGGCCGGTTGCGCAGCAGCACCGGCACGTCGTGCCGCTCCGCGAGCTCCGCGACCGAGTCGTCCCAGATCTTCTCGTAGGCGTGCTCGCTCTTGGGGTGGGTGACGGCGAGGACCACGTCGTGGCCGGAGTCGAGCAGGGCGCGTAATGTCCGATGGCCCCATGTCTGGTACCCGAACATGACCACTCGCATGATCGATCCTCTCTGCCATGTTTCTTGAAAGGTTAGCCTTACCTTATCTACTATTGCCCCGATAAGGGAGGCGATGCCGCGGTGGAGACCCTGCCGAGTGGTCCGGACACGATCTACGACATCCTGGGAGTCGGATTCGGGCCATCCAACCTGGCGCTGGCCATAGCCGTCGACGAGCACAACGCGCGGGTCCCGGAAGCGGACCGGCTGCGCGCCGGGTTCCTGGAGAAGCAGGCCGTCTTCGGCTGGCATCGGGGCATGCTGCTCGACGACGCCACCATGCAGGTGTCGTTCCTGAAGGACCTGGTCACCATGCGGGATCCGGCGAGCGACTTCAGCTTCCTGTGCTACCTCAAGGAGCGCGGCAGGCTGGTGGACTTCCTCAACCACAAGACGCTGTTCCCGTTACGGATCGACTTCCACGGCTACTTCGAGTGGGCCGCGGCCCGGATGCGGGAAATGGTCGAGTACTCCGCCGAGGTCCTGTCCATCGAGCCGGTCGTCACGGAGGACGGCGAGGTCCCCCTGTTCGACGTGACCAGCCGCGACCCCGGCGACCCGGAGCGCGTCATCGTCCGCCGGACCCGCAACATCTGCGTCGCCACCGGCCTGGAACCCCACCTGCCGCCGGACGCCGCCCTGTCCGACCGGGTGTGGCACAACAGCGAGCTGATCCCGCGCGTGACCGCCCTCACCGAGGCCGGTGTCCCAGTACGCCGGATCCTGGTGCTCGGAGCTGGGCAGAGCGCGGCGGAGACGGCCGACTATCTCCACCGGACCTTCACCGGCGCCGAGGTGTGCGCGGTGTTCGCGAAGTACGGCTACACCCCGGCCGACGACAGCCCCTTCGCGAACCGGATCTTCGACCCCGAAGCCGTCGACACCTTCTTCCAGGCTCCGCCCCCGGTCAAGCAGGCGCTCCACGACTATCACCGGGGCACCAACTACTCGGTGGTCGACATGGACCTCATCGAGTCCCTGTACGCGACCATGTACCGCGAGAAGGTCCAGGGCAACGAACGCCTGCGCATCCTCAAGGTCTCCCGCATCAGGGACGTCAGCGTCAACGGCGACCGCCTGGACGTCACGGTGGAGTTCCTGCCGACTGGCGAGCGGGAGGTGCTGGCCACGGACATCCTCGTGCACGCCACCGGCTACCGCCCCCAGGACATCGGCGCCGTGCTCGGCGAGACGGCCAAGCTCTGCCTGCGCGACGAGGAGGACGAGGTCCGGATCGGCCGCGACTACCGCGTCGAGGTGCCCTGGCATGTGTCGGCCGGCATCTACGTACAGGGGGCCAGCGAGCACACGCACGGCATCACCTCCACCCTGCTGTCCACCACGGCCGTCCGCGCCGGGGAGATCCGCGACTCGCTGCTCGCCAACCGCGCGCGAGCCACGAGCTAGTGGTATCCCTGCGCCCACAACCTTTGCCGAAGCAGCCCGAGCAGCCGAAGCAGACGGAGCGGCAGCCGGCCGGCGGCGTCGCCGCGACCAACGCGGGCCGGAGCGCGTGGCTGGCGGTGTGCCTGGTGCTGCTGGCGGTCGCCTGCGTCCTGAGCATCGTCATCGGCACCAAGAACATCGCCCCGGGCACGGTCTGGAACGCCTTCGCCCACTTCACCAACACCGACGACCAGGTGCTCGTACGCGAGCTGCGCGTCCCCCGGACCGCGCTGGGCCTGCTCGTCGGCGCGGCGCTGGGCATCGCGGGCGCGCTCCTCCAGGCCGTGACCCGCAACCCGCTGGCCGACACCCAGATCCTCGGCGTCAACGCGGGCGCGGGCCTGTTCGTGGTCTTCGCGATCGGGGTGCTGGGGCTCACCGGGATCTGGTCGTACGTGTGGTTCGCCTTCCTCGGGAGCGCCGTCGCGATGGTCCTGGTGTACGCGCTGGGTTCGGCGGGCAGCAGAGGCGCGACGCCGATCCAGTTGACGCTCGCCGGTGTGGCGCTGGGCGCGGTCATGGAGGGTGTCTCGGCCGGGATCCGGCTGCTGAAGCCGCGGGCGTTCGACTACCTGCGGTTCTGGGACGTCGGCACGCTGGCGGGCAGGCCGCTGTCGATCGCGGGAGCTGTGGCGCCGTTCGTCGCGGCGGGGCTGGTCTTGGCACTGGCCGTCGCGCGGTCCCTCAACGCCATCGCGCTCGGGGACGATCTCGCCCGGTCCTTGGGTACGAACATCGCGCGGGCGCGGGCGCTGTCCATGGTCGCGGTGACCCTGCTGGCCGGCGCGGCCACCGCGGCCGTGGGCCCGATCGGGTTCGTGGGCCTGATGGTGCCGCACGCCGTTCGCTGGATCGTCGGGCCGGACCAGCGGTGGATCTTCGCGTACACGATGGTGTGTGCGCCGGTCCTCATGCTCGCCGCCGACGTCGTCGGCCGGGTGGTCATCCGGCCGGCGGAGCTGCAGGTGGGGATCGTGACCGCGTTCGTGGGCGCGCCGGTGCTGATCTGGCTGATCCGCCGCAGAACGGTGAGCGGCCAGTGACCGGCCCGGCGGGTTCCGGTCCGGCGGGATCGGGTCCGGTGGGATCCGGTGCGGCCGGATCCCACCCATTGGGCCCGCCGGGGTCCGTCCTGGACTCGGGATCTGGTCTGGACTTCGGTCGGCGGGTCGCGGTCGTGCGTGGGGCGTCGGTGTCGCTGCGGTTCGGGGTGCGGACGGCGGTCATCTGCGGCGTGCTGGGTCTGGCGGCCCTCGCGGTGGGCGTGCTGGCTCTCGGCACCGGTGAGTTCGAGGTGCCCGTGGGGGAGGTGGTCCGCGTCCTGCTGGGTGGCGAGCCGGGTCCCGCCCGGCTGGTGATCATGGAATGGCGGCTGCCGCGAGTGCTGCTGTCCCTGCTCATCGGGATGGCCCTGGGGCTGAGCGGTGCCGTGTTCCAGTCGTTGATGCGCAATCCCCTGGGCAGCCCCGATGTGATCGGCTTCAACACCGGCGCCTACACCGGAGTGCTGGTCACGATGATGTTCGTCGGCCGCGACTACTACCAGACGGCCGCGGGCGCGCTGGCGGGCGGCCTGCTCGCCGCCGCCGTGGTCTACCTGCTGGCCTACCGGAAGGGCGTCCAGGGATTCCGGCTGATCATCGTGGGGATCGCGGTCAGCGCGATCCTCGGCGCGGCCAACCAGTGGTTCGTCATCAAGGTGAACCTCCAGACCGCCGTCGCCGCCGCGATCTGGGGACAGGGCAGCCTGAACACCCTGACCTGGGACCAGGTCCTGCCCGTGGCCGTCTCGGTCGCGCTGCCGACCGCGCTCCTGGTGGCACTCGGGCCACGCCTGTCCCTGCTGGCCATGGGGGACGACGCCGCCGCGGCGCTCGGCGTGGGGACGGAGCGGTCGCGCCTGGCGTACCTCGTCATCGGGGTCGCGCTGACGGCGGTGGCGACGGCCGCCGCCGGACCGATCTCGTTCGTCGCGCTCGCCGTCCCGCAGCTGGCCCGCCTGCTGACGCGTACGGCCGGCATCGCGCTGGTGCCGTCGGCGGTCACGGGCGCGCTGCTGCTGGCCACGAGCGACTGGCTCGCGCAGCGGGCCTTCGCCCCCACCCAACTCCCCGTCGGCATCGTCACGGTGTCGCTGGGCGGCGTCTACTTCGCCTGGCTGCTGGCCAGGCAGGCGCGCAGCCGATGAGGAGAGTCATCGCCGCCGTGGCGCGGGGCGACCCGGTGCTCCTGACTGGTCGCGCTCCCATCCATCCACCCACCCCCGATGCCGAGGAGGCACAGTGTCCGACAACCCCTTCGACGACGAGAACGGCACCTTCTACGTCCTGGTGAACGACGAGGAGCAGCACTCCCTGTGGCCGACCTTCAAGGAGGTGCCCGGCGGCTGGCGGATCGTCTTCGGCGAAGGCGGCCAGAGCAAGCGGCAGGAGTGCCTCGACTACGTCGACACGAACTGGACGGACCTGCGTCCCAAGAGCCTGCGTGAGAGCATGGCCCGCGCGTCGGCCCAGGTGAACGACAGCTGAACGCGTCAGCCACGGCGCGGCCCCGGACGGGGTGGCGCGTTCTCCTGCGTACGGTGACCCGCAACCGGCGGCGGCTGGGCCTGGGAACCGCTCTCATCAGCCTCCACCAGGTGTGCGAGTCACTCGTACCGATTTTCATCGGTGTCATCGTCGACCGGGCCATCGGCCCGGGCGACGGTGGCGCCCTCGTGCTCTGGGTGGCGGCCCTGGCGGTGCTGTTCGTCATGCTGACGACGGCGTACCGGTTCGGCGCCCGGCAGCTCATGCTCGCCATCGCGGTGGAGGCCCACACCCTCCGGGTCGAGGTGGCGGAGAAGATCATGCATCCGCGCGGCATCCGTACCGACCGCCGCGTCGGCGACCTGCTCACCGTCTCGACCACCGACACCGACAACACCTCGTACCTGCTGGACTACGTGCCGCGTGTCGCCGGCGCGGTGACGGCGACCGTGGTGAGCGCCGTCGCGTTGCTCGTGATCGACTGGCGGCTCGGGCTGGCCGTCCTCGTGGGGACGCCCGTGGTGCTCCTCGCGCTGCAGGCGGGCACGCCGCTGATCACCAAGCGGGTGACCGAGCAGCAGGAACGCGCGGCGGAGGCCACGTCACTGGCGACCGACCTGGTCAGCGGGTTGCGTCCGCTGCGCGGCCTCGGCGCCGAGGAGGCGGCCGCCCAACGCTACCGGGAGGTCAGCGGGCGTTCCCTGCGAGCCGTCGTCCGGGCGGCCCGCACCCAGGGTGTGTACGTGGCCGCCTCGACGACCTGCGGCGCGCTGCTGGCCTGCGGCATCGCGATCCTGGCCGGGTGGTTCGCGCTGACCGGGCGGATCAGCGCCGGGGAGCTGATCACCGTGATCGGGCTGGCTCAGTTCCTGATGGAGCCGATCGGGCTGCTCGCCATCGTCCCGAGCTGGGTGGCGGAGGCGCGAGCGTCGGCCGAGCGCGTGGCCGTCATCCTGAACGCGGACCCACTGGTACCCGACGGCACCGAGCCGCTCGACAACGGGGCGTCCGGCAACAGTGCGCCCGGTCTGGAGGTGCGCGCTCTCAGATACGGCACCCTCGACGGGGTGGACCTCCTCGTGCGGCCCGGCGAGTTCGTGGGCGTCGCGGCACACCGCTCCGCTGACGGAGAGGCGCTGGTCAAGGTCCTCTCGGGGCGGGTGGCGCCGGAGGAGTACGACGGCCGGGTCCTGGTCGGCGGTCGAGAGCTGGCCCGGATACGGCTGGCGCACGCCCGCCGGACGATGCTGGTGGAACCCCATCAGACGGACCTGTTCACGGGCACAATCCGTGACAACCTCGACGTCGGCGCACTGGCGGCGGGCTCGGCCGGTCCGGCTCTGTTGGCCGAGGTCCTGGCTGCCTCGGCTGCCGACCAGGTGCTGTCCGCTCATCCCGACGGTCTGGAGCACCTGGTCACCGAGCGGGGTGCCAGTCTGTCGGGCGGGCAGCGGCAGCGGGTCGCGCTTGCCCGGGCGCTGCTGGCCCGGCCGCCGATCCTCGTCCTGCACGACCCGACGACGGCCGTGGACGCCGTCACCGAACACGCGATCGCCCAGGGCGTACGAGCGCTGCGGCACGCGCAGGACCCAGGGCAGGCTCCCGAGCAGGGCGTACAGGCTCCGTGGCACCCGCGCGGCGAGGCGGGCCCGTTCACCACCGTTGTGGTCACGAGCAGCCCCGCGATGCTGGCCGCGACGGACCGGGTCGTCGTCATCGACGGCGGCCGGGTAGTCGCCGAGGGGAGCCACGCCGAGCTGGCCGCGACCGACAGCGACTACAACCGGGCGGTATTGAGATGACCCGAGCCGACGAGGCCGGTACTGCGATGACCGCATCAGGCGGAAACCACGACCAGGCGAGGCCGACATGACCGGATCAGGCGGCGACGGGACGGACACCGGGCGAGATCGCGAGCTGCTCCCGGTCGCCGGCGCGCGCCTCACGTGGGCGTGGCTGTGGCGGGAACTGCGCGCCCGGTGGCCGAGCCTCACTTTCGCGCTGCTGGTGGGCTTGCTGGGGGCGGTCGCCTCTGTGGTGCCGGCGTACGCGCTGGGCGCTCTCGTGGACCGGGTGCGGGAGCACGCCCCAACCTCCGCGATCGTGCCCATCACGATCGTGATCACCGTCGCGGCCGTGGTCGGCGGGCTGGCCACCGGCCTGGCCACGTACCTGATCGGCCGGTTGTGCGGGCAGATCCTCGCGGTGCTGCGGGAGGCGACCGTGGCCCGGGCGCTGACCCTGCCCGCCACGACGCTCGAACGGACCGGGAAGGGCGATCTGCTCTCGCGGGTGGGCAGCGACGCGGCCGCGATCGGCAAGGCGGCCTCCGACGTGATTCCCACGATGATCTCGGCTTTCCTGCTCGGCGTCCTGAGCGTCGCCGCGATGGCCGGGATCGACTGGCGGCTCGGGCTGGCCGGCGCGGTCGCGGTGCCGTTGTACGCGGTGGCGCTGCGGTGGTATCTGCCGCGCGCGGCGCCCCAATACGCCCGGGAGCGGCAGGCGGTGGCGGACTCGTCGCAGCTGCTCGTCGAGAACATGCAGGGTGTACGCACGGTGCACGCCTACCGTCTGGAGCAGGCGCGGCTGCACGACATCGGGATCGCCTCCGGGCGGGCCCGCGACATCTCGGTCTCGGTCTTCACGCTGTTCACGCGCTTCGTCGGCCGGGTCAACCGGGCGGAGTTCTTCGGGTTGGCCGCGATCCTGGTGGCGGGGTTCCTGCTGGTGCGCGGGGGGTCGGTGACGGTCGGCGAGAGTGCCGCCGCGGCCGTCCTCTTCCATCGGCTGTTCAACCCGATCGCGATGCTGCTGTTCACCTTCGACGAGGTACAGGCGGCGGGCGCGAGCCTGGCCCGGCTGGTTGGGGTGGTGGAATTCACTCCGGCGCCCCGACCGGTCACCGGCCATGGCCCGGACCGGGCGCCGCGCGTACCTGCGGACGGCCAGCCGGAAGCGTCCGGTGTGGCAAGCATGCCCGCAGACGGCTTGCTTGAGCGGCCCGCGGCACCAAGTGTGCCCGCGGACGGCTCCCTTGAGTTGTCCGGCGTGCGCTTCAGCTACGACGGCCGGGTCGACGTGCTCCACGACGTGAGCATGCGGGTCGCGGCGGGTGCGCGGGTGGCGCTGGTGGGGTCGACGGGGGCGGGCAAGTCCACCCTCGCGGCCATCGCGGCCGGGATCCTGCGGGCCGGGCACGGCGAGGCGCGCGTCGGCGGCGTGTCGCTGGCGGAGCCGGCCCCGGCGGACCTGCGGGAGCGGGTGGCGATCGTCACCCAGGAGACCCACGTCTTCGCCGGGCCGCTGATCGAGGACCTGCGCCTGGCCCGGCCGGGGGTCTCGCCGGACGAGGCCGCCGCGGCACTGGACACCGTCGGCGCGCTGGACTGGGCGCGGAGCCTTCCGGACGGCCTCGACACGGTGGTCGGTGAAGGCGGTCACGAGCTGACCGCGGCCCAGGCCCAGCAACTCGCTCTCGCGCGGCTGGTACTCGCGGACCCCGCGATCGCCGTCCTGGACGAGGCCACGGCGGAAGCGGGCAGCCTGGGCGCCCGCGACATCGAGGCGTCCGCCGCCGCGGCGACCCGGGGACGGACCACCCTGATCGTCGCCCACCGTCTCACCCAGGCGGCGTCGGCCGACCGGGTGGTCGTCCTCGAACACGGCAAGGTCGTCGAGGAGGGCCCGCACCACGAACTGGTCGCCGCCGGCGGCCGGTACGCCGAACTGTGGCGGGCTTGGGAGACGCGTACACCCACTTCCCCATCAAGTAAGGCTAGGCTAACCTAAATCGCGTGGCGAATATCGTGAACCCAGGGCGTCCGGACGGCATAGGCGAGCGACTTGCGGCACTGCGCAGGTGGAACAACGCGACCACTCCAGAGACGATCACCACGGTCGCCGACCTGTTCACCGCACAGGTACACCGCACTCCCCACGCCCTCGCGGTGGTGGCGCCCGGCGCCCGCCTCACGTACGCCGAGCTGAGTGCGCACGTCTTCCAGCTCGCGCACCACCTGCGCGGTCGCGGGCTGGGGGCGGAGGACGTCGTCGCGGTGTCCACGCCCCGCTCCGCGGAGCTGGTCGTCGCCGTGCTGGCGGTCATGGTCGCGGGCGGCGCCTTCGTACCGGTCGAGCCGTCCTGGCCCGCGGAACGCCGAGCCAAGGTACGCGCCGAGGCCGGGGCGGGCCTGGTCATCGCCGCCCCCGGCATGGAGACCGGTGACTCCGTCATAGAGGTGGACCTCGGCACCTGGCGCTACGGCGGCGAACCCGTCGAGCCGCCGCCGCTGCCGCCCATCAGCGGGGCACGGCTCGCGTACGTGATGTTCACCTCCGGCTCCACGGGCATGCCCAAGGGCGCGATGATCCGGCACGAGGCGATCAGCACCCGGCTGCTGTGGCAGGTCGAGGAGATCCTCGGGTTCGGGCCGGGGAACGCGTCGCTGTTCAAGGCGCCGCTGTCGTTCGACATCTCGGTCAACGAGATCCTGTTGCCGCTCGTCTCCGGTGGTTACGTGGTCGTCGCCGAGCCCGGTGGCGAACGCGACCCGCAATACCTGCTGGACCTGATCGCGCGGGAGCGGGTGACGTTCGTCTATCTGGTGTCGTCGATGCTCGACACCCTGCTGGAGATGGCCGACGGGACCTCGCTGCTGTCCGGGCTCAAGCACGTCTGGTGCGGCGGTGAGGTGCTCACCCCGGAGCTGTTCGATCGGTTCCGGAGCCGGCTGTCCACCACCCTCTACCACGGCTACGGTCCGGCCGAGGCGACCATCGGCGTCTCGCACGTCATCTACCGGGACACCGCCGAGCGCATCGCGACCTCGATCGGCCGCCCCAACCCGCACACGCAGCTCTACGTGCTCGACGACCGGCTGGAGCCGCTGCCCGTGGGTGCGGTCGGAGAGTTGTACGCGGCGGGGTTCCTGCTCGGGCGCGGGTACATCAACGCCCCCGCGCTGACCGGCTCCCGGTTCGTGGCCAACCCGTTCGGCGACGGGGGTTCCCGGATGTACCGCACCGGCGACCTCGCGCGCTGGAACGCCGACGGCTCCCTGGAGTTCGTGGGGCGGGCGGACAACCAGGTGAAGATCCGCGGCATGCGGCTGGAGCCGGAGGAAGTGGAGGCCGTGCTGGCCACCTACCCGGGGGTCCGGCAGGCGGCCGTCACCGTGGGTACGAACGCGGCGGGCGTACGGCACCTCATCGGGTACGTGACCTCCCACGACGACCTTCCGGCGGCGGAACTACGGCGCTGGTGCGCCGACCGGTTGCCCGAGTACATGGTGCCGAGCGCCTTCGTCGTCCTGGACCACTTCCCGGTCACCGCCAACGGCAAGGTGGACCGCCGAGCACTGCCGGAGCCGGAGGATGGTCGCCGCGCCCAGCCGGAGTCGGGCCGCGGTGTGGGCGCGGGCCAGTCGCGGGAACGCGCTCTCTGCGAGATCTTCGCGCGGGTCCTAGGCCTCGACGAGGTGGGGGCCGATGAGGACTTCTTCGCGCTGGGCGGTGACAGCATCGTCGCGATCGGCGTCGTCCGGCAGGCGCGGCGCGCGGGACTCGTGGTGCGGGCGTGCGACCTGTTCGCCCATCCCACCCCCGCCGCGTTGGCGGTCACGGTGACCGAGGTCGCCCCGACCTCAGGGCCCACCACCGGTGCCGTCGGGGAGGTGCCCGCGACCCCGATCACCGAGTGGCTCCAGGCCACCGGCCCATCGATGGACGGGTTCATCCAGTCGATGACGGTCCGCACGCCCGCCGGCATGACGGCCGAACAGCTCGAACGCGTCGTCGACGCCATACTCGCCACCCACGACCTGCTACGGGCACGGACAGACGGCGCCTCCCCCTGGACCCTGTCGGTCCAGCCGGTGGGCTCACCCCGGGCGGCACAGCTGATCACCCGCGTGGACGTGACCGGCCCGGCGCAGGCGGCGGCCGTCCCGGACGGCGAGATCGCACCGGCGGCGCGGCTCGACCTCGTGGTGGATCGTGAGATCACGGCGGCGGCGCGGCGGTTGGATCCGGTCGGCGGCCGGATGGTCGATCTGGTGTGGCTGGATGCCGGGCCGCACGCGCAGGGCCGGCTCGTGGTGGTGATCCATCACGTGATCGTGGACGGGGTGTCGCTCCGCGTGCTCCTGGAGGACCTCGGTCACGCATGGGCGGCGGTACGCGACGGGCAGGCGGTGTCGCTGCCCGGCGTACCCACCTCATTCAGGCAGTGGGCGACCCTGCTGCGCGAACGTACCCGCGCGGGTGAGTTCGCCGCCGACGAGGCGTACTGGCTGCGGGCCGCGGCCACGCCGGACCCGATGCTGGGGGAGCGGCCCCTGGACCCGAGCCGTGACGTGGTGGCCGCCGAGGAGTCGCTGACGGTCACGGTCCCTTCGCCCGTGGCCGCTCGCCTGCTCGGCCCGGTGCCCGCGGCCGTTCACGGCGGCGTGCACGACGTGCTGGTCGCGGCGGCGGCGATCGCCCTGGGCCGGTGGCGGGCCGGACACCGTCCGGACGCCGGTTCCGTGGTGCTGCTGGAGCTGGAGGGGCACGGGCGTGAGGAAGACGCCGTGGGGGACGTCGATCTCTCCCGTACCTTCGGCTGGTTCACCACGCTCTTCCCTGCCGTACTCGATCCGGGCTCGGCCCACGCCGCGTACGGCGACGCGGTGAAGGCGGTCAAGGAGCAGCTCCGCGCGGTCCCTGGGCGCGGGCTGAGTTACGGCGCTCTGCGTTATCTCGGCGACCAGCCTCGTCCCGACCTGGCGGTGGCGCCGCAGGTGCTGTTCCATTACCTCGGGCGGTTCGCGGCCGGGTCCACCGAGGCGTGGGCGGCCGTCGGTGACACCGAGGTCGTGGTCGAGCGGCGTGACCCGCGAATGCCGCTGCCGCGCGTACTGGAGATCAACTCGGTCGCCGTGGACACGGCCGACGGGCCGGTGCTGGAGACGCGGTTCAGCTGGCCCGGCGGTGTGCTCGACGCCGGACGGGTGCGAGCGCTGGCCGATCTGTGGACCGAAGTGCTCACCGGCATCGCCACGAGCGAGACGGTCGCCGGGCACACCCCCTCGGACTTCCCCCTCCTCGCCCTGGAGCCCGGCGACGTGGCCGCCATCGAGGCCGCGGCACCGGAACTGCGGGAAGTGCTTCCCCTGTCGCCGCTGCAGCTCGGCCTCTACTTCCACGCCACCTTCTCCCGCGACGCCGACCCGTACGTCGTCCAGCAGACCATCGAGCTGACCGGCCCGCTCGACGGCGACCGGTTGCGGCGGGCGGCGGACCGGCTGATCGACCGGTATCCCAACCTGGGCGCGGCCTTCCGTACTGTCGGGGATGGGCGGGTCGTGTCCGTGATCGCGGGCCGTCCGCGGGTGCCGTGGCGGGTGGAGGATCTCACCGGCGCCGAGGACGTCGCAGCGCGGGTGGCCGCCATCGCCGCGGCGGAGCGGTCCGCGCCGTTCGATCTAGGTCGGCCTCCGTCCATGAGGTACGCGCTGCTCAGGCTCGGCGAGCGACGGCACGTGCTGATCCACACCGTGCACCACATCCTGGCCGATGGCTGGTCGGTGCCGCTGCTCCTGCGCGAGCTGCTGGCGCTCTACGAGGCCGGGGGACGGTCCGAGGCGTTGCCCGCGCCCGCGCGGTACCGGGAATTCCTGCGGATGCTGGCCGCGCAGGACCCTGACGTGGCGACCGAGGCATGGGCGGACGTCCTGGCTGACGTGCCGGAGCCGACCAGGCTCGCCGACACGCTGGGCGCCCCCCAAGAAACCGGGCTCGCCGACGAGGGTGGCGAGGGGTTCGGGCGGGTCGAGTGGGAGTTGCCCGCGGATGTCGGCGACCGGGTGCGTGACTGGGCGCGGGAGCACGGGCTGACGGTCGGCGCCGTCATCGCCGCCGCTTGGGGGATCCTCGTCGGGCGGTTGGCCGGTCGGTCCGACGTGACGTTCGGCTCGACCGTGTCCGGCCGCGGGGCGGCCGACGTCGCGGGCATCGACTCCATGGTCGGGCTGCTGATCAACACCGTTCCGGCGCGGGTACGGTGGGTGCCCGGGGACTCCCTCGCCACCGTGGTACGGCGCTTCGCTCGCGACCGGCGTGAGGTGGTGGAGCACGAACACGTCTCGCTGGCCCGGCTGCAGCGGCGGCTGGGCGTGCCGGAGCTGTTCGACACGCTGGTGGTCATCGAGAACTACCCGGCCGAGCCCACCCCGGCGGGCGAGGTACAGATCGCGGCGGTGCACACCGTCGAGGCGCCGCACTACCCGGTGACCCTGATGGCCAAGCCGGGTGCGCGGATCGCCGTCACGCTGACCCACGACCGGCGGGTGGTCGGGGCGGATGCCGCGGTCCGGCTGGCCCGCCAGTACGAGATGGTGCTGACCGCCCTCGCCGACGACTCCGAGCGGGCCTGCGAGCGGCTGGCGCTGGTGAGCGAGGAGGAGCGCGAGCGGCTGACGGCCGTCGGCTCCGGTGCCCCGGCTCGGGTGGGCAGCACGGTGGTGGGGCTGTTCGCGCGGCAGGTGGCCGAGTACCCGGAGCGTACGGCCGTCGTCTGTGGGGAGCGCGTGCTCACCTACGCTGAGCTGGACGATCGCGCCCGGAGAGTCGGCCGGACGCTGACCCGGGCGGGGGTGCGGCGCGGCGACGTGGTCGCGGTGGCGACGAGCCGTTCGGCGGACATGGCCGTGGCTCTACTTGCCGTCATGCGCGCCGGGGCCGCCTACCTTCCGGTCGATCCCGGCTATCCGGCGGCCCGGATCGAGTTCATGCTCGGGGACGCGCGTCCGGTGTGCGTACTCACCGATGAGGCGAGCGCCAGGTCGCTGCCACCGCACGACCTGCCGACGCTCACCGTACGAGCCGCCGCCGACGCCATCGCCGACACAGACGTCACTGCTGACGGGACTGGCGACAAACTTGGTGACGGGACTGATGACGGGTCCGGCAACGAGACCCGTGACGAGACCGGGGCGGGCCCGAGGGATGCCGTTTCGGTTGTGTACACCTCCGGCTCGACGGGTCGGCCGAAGGCGGTCGTCGGGACGCAGGAGGCGCTCGCCAACCGGCTGGCCTGGGCCGCTCAGGAGTGGGAGTCCGGCGTCCGGGTGGCGAAGAGCTCGCTGAGCTTCATCGACGGCACCACGGAGTTGCTCGGCGGCCTGGTCGCCGGGGCCACGACGGTCATCGCCGACGCCACCGAGGCCACCGACGGCGCCGCGCTGGCGCGGCTCGTCGAGCGGTCCGGGGCGACCCAGCTGCTCGCCGTGCCCAGCCTGGCCGGTGCGCTGGCGGACACGGAACCGGTGCGGCTCAATGCGCTCAGACGCTGGATCTGCAGCGGGGAACCCCTCGATCTGGCCTGCGTGAACGCGCTCCGGCAGGCGTCCCCCGGTGCCCGGATCGTCAACTCCTACGGTTCTTCCGAGGTGGCGGGTGACGTACTCCAGGGCGAGGTCGAACCGGCGGGGCCGGTGACGCTGGGCAGGCCCGTGCCCGGGGCGCGGGTCTACCTGCTGGATGCCGCTCTCGACCTCGTTCCGGCCGGTGCCGTCGGGGAGATTTATGTCGGCGGGGTTCAGCTCGCTCTCGGGTACCTGAGCCAGGGCGGCGTGACGGCCACCCGCTTCGTGGCCGACCCGTACACCGACGGCGCCCGGCTCTACCGCACCGGCGACCTCGGCAGGTGGACGGCTGACGGCCGGGTCGAGTTCCTGGGCCGGGCCGACGACCAGGTGAAGATCACCGGATATCGGATCGAACCGGGTGAACTCGAGGCCGCCCTGATGCGCCGCCCAGGCGTGGCCGACGCCGTGGTCGCCGTACGCACCACCGGCAAAAGCACGCGTTCCCTGCACGCGTACGTGGTGCCCGCCCCGGGCGAGGAGCTCGACCCCAACGCCCTTCGCGCGACCCTGCGCGCCGAGCTGCCGGGCTACCTGGTCCCCGCGACCGTGACCGTCCTGGACCGCCTGCCGACCCTGCCCAACGGCAAGCGGGACCGCCGGGCACTGCCAGACCCCGAGCCCATTGCCAGAGGCGGACTGCCGCGCACCGCCAGGGAGGCGCTGGTCCGCCGGCACTTCGGTACGGTGCTCGGCCTCGACGGCATCGGTGTCCACGACGACTTCTTCGCCGCCGGGGGAGACAGCATCCTCGCCATCCGCGTCGTCAGCCTGCTCGCCAATGACGGGATCGAGCTGACCACGGAGGACGTCTTCCGCCTGCGCACCCCCTCCGCCATTGAGGCGCACCTGGCGGGCAGCGAACCGGCGGCCCAACCGGTCTGGGCTCAACTGGACCCGGCCGAGCTGACGACCGTGTCGCTGACGCGGGCCGAGATCGACCATGTTGTGGCGAACAGCCCGGTTCCGGTGGCCGACATCTGGGCGGTCTCGCCCCTCCAGGAGGGCGTCTACTACCAGGCGGCCTACTCCGAGGGCGCCGGCACCTACATCGCGCAGAACGTGTTCGACTTCGACCACCGGCTCGACGTCGAGGCCATGACCACGGCGTTCGCGGCGCTGCTGCGGCGCCATCCCACGCTGCGGGCCGGGTTCACCGGCGACGGTGTGCCCGGTGTCGTGCAGTACATCGGCGCCGAGGTCCCGGCCGAGGCCACGGTCGTGGACCTGTCCACCGGAGCGGAGACGGACCGGGCGGACGCCATTGCGGAGCTGATGCGGTCCGACCGGGAGGAGCCGTTCGACCTCAGTCGGCCGCCCATGGTCCGGCTGACCGTCATCCGCCTCCCCGGCGGCCGGGACCGGTTGCTGCTGACCGCCCACTTCCTGCTCTGGGACGGCTGGTCGCGCGAGCTGGTGCTGCGTGAGCTGTTCGCGCTGTACGAGTCCCGAGGCGAGCGCGGCGCGTTGCCGCCCACCCAGGCGGCGTTCACCGACCACCTCGCCTGGATCGCCGCCCGTGACCGCGACGCCTCCACCGCCGCCTGGGCCGCCGTGCTCGCCGACGTCTCCGGGCCGACCATCCTGGTCCCGGAGGCGGTCGGCCGGGAGCCGATTCCGTCCGAACGCGTCCTGGCCGCGCTCCCGGCCGAGGTGACGACCCGGCTGGGGGAGCAGGCCCGGCGCGGCGGCGTAACGCTCAACTCGCTGCTGACCGCCGCGCTCGGCCTCCTCCTCGGGTACGAGACCGGGCGCACCGACGTCGTGTTCGGCACGACGGTCGCGGGCCGACCAGCAGGGCTGCCCGGGATCGAGAACGTGATCGGCCTGTTCCTCAACACTGTCCCGGCCCGGGTGACGGCCTCGCCCGACATGACGGTGATCGAGCTGGCGCGCCAGGCCCAGGAGGACCGCATCCGGCTGGCGCCGCACGAATACCTGGGGCTCGGCGACATTCAGCGCGCCGCCGGTCAGGAACAGCTCTTCGACACCCTGTACGTCCTGCAGAACTTCCTGTCCGACACCACCTTCACCGACCTGGAACGCGAGCAGGGCATCGTCGGAGTGGAGTACGTCGACACCACCCACTACCCCTACACCTGGGTGCTGACCCCCGGCGCCAACCTGCGGATCAAGCTCGAATACCGGCCCGACGCGGTGACGGAGGCGGATGCGCGGCGGCTGGTCCGGCGCTTCAGGCGGCTGCTGGAGTCGCTCGCCGACGGCCTGTCGGTCCAGGCGGGCGCGCTCGATCCGCTGCTCGACGAGGAGCGCGCCGAGCTGGCCGGGCAGTGGGCGGCCACGGAGCACCCGATCGGCGAGGCGACCATCGCCGACCTGCTCGCCGAGCGGGCCGGGAGTTGCCCGGACGAGGTCGCCCTGGTGTTCGGGGAGCTGTCACTGACTTACGCCCAGCTGGACGGCCGGATCAACCGCTGCGCCCGGCTGCTGCTGGCCAAGGGCGCGGGACCAGGTCGGATCGTGGCGCTGGGGCTGCCGCGCGGCGTCGAGATGGTGGTCGCGCTGTTCGCCGTCCTGCGTACGGGCGCCGCCTATCTCCCGCTGGACCTCGATCACCCGGTGAACCGGCTCGCCGAGATGCTCGACGACGCGCGGCCGGGGCTGCTGGTGTGCGCCGACGCGGGCACACCGCTGGCCGAGCGGCAGCGGCGGCTGGGCGGAGAGTGCCTGGTGCTCGATGGCGAGCCGGCCACACCGCCCGCACTCTCGCTGAGCAGCCTCGACGTGCCGTCCTCGCAGCCACTGAGCGACGCCGAGCTGGGGGCGTTCGCCGGTACGGTTCCGGGCAGGCTGGAGCATCCGGCGTACGTCATCTACACCTCCGGCTCCACAGGCCGCCCCAAGGGCGTGGTCACTCCGTACCGGGGCCTGACCAACATGCAGCTCAATCACCGGGCCGAGATCTTCGACCCGGCCGTCGCCCGCGCGCGGAGCGCCGGACGGGAGCGGCTGCGCATCGCGCACACGGTGTCGTTCTCCTTCGACATGTCGTGGGAGGAGCTGCTGTGGCTCGTCGAGGGCCACGAGGTGCACATCTGCGACGAGGAGCTGCGCCGGGACGCCGCCGCGCTGACCGCCTACTGCCGCGCGAACCGCATCGACGTGATCAACGTGACCCCCACGTATGCCCACCACCTGTTCGAGGAGGGGCTGCTCGACCGGGACGGGCACCCGCCCCGCCTGGTGCTGCTGGGCGGCGAGGCGGTCAGCGAGGCCGTCTGGGACAGGCTGAGCGAGCCGGACGGCGCCGAGGGCTACAACCTGTACGGCCCGACCGAGTACACGATCAACACCCTGGGCGCGGGCACGCGCGACAGCGCCACCCCGACCGTGGGCCGGCCCATCTGGAACACCCGCGCGTACGTGCTGGACGCCTGGCTGCGCCCGGTCCACCCCGGCGTGCTCGGCGAGCTCTACGTGACGGGCGCCGGGCTCGCGCACGGCTACCTGCACGCGCCGGGCCTGACCGCGTCGCGGTTCGTGGCGGATCCGTTCGTGCCGGGCGGGCGCATGTACCGGACCGGGGACCTCGTACGGCAGCGCCCGGACGGCAACCTCGACTTCCTCGGCCGGGTCGACGACCAGGTGAAGATCCGCGGCTACCGGGTCGAGCTCGGCGAGGTGGAGTCGGCGCTGGCCGCGCTGCCCCAGGTCCGGCAGGCCGCGGTCATCGCCCGTACCGACTCGGCGGTGACCGGCCTGAAGAAGCTGGTCGCGTACGTGGTGCCGACGAACGGGTCCGAGGGGGCCGCCTTAGTCGCGGACTTGCGAGCCGCGCTGGCCGAGCGGTTGCCCGGCTACATGGTCCCCGCGCTGTACGGCGTCGTCGGCGAGCTGCCGCTGACCGTCAACGGCAAGCTCGACGTCGCCGCGCTGCCCGAGCCCGTGGCACCTGTCAGCGGCGGCGACCGGCCACGCGACGACCGCGAGCGAACCCTGTGCGGCATCTACGCCGAGGTGCTCGGCCTGCCGGAGGTCGGCATCGACGACGACTTCTTCGCCCTCGGCGGCGACAGCATCTCCTCGATCGCCGTGACCGGCCGCGCGCGCAAGGCGGGCCTGCACCTCACTCCGCGCGACGTCTTCCGCCGCCGCACCGTACGGGCGCTCGCCGCGGTCGCGCCCCAGGCCGCTCCGAGCGTCGGGCCACGGGACAACGGCGAAGGTACGGTCGCGCTCACCCCGATGCTCGTCGAGACCATGCGAGCGGAGACGCCGCTGGAGCACTTCTACCAGTCGATGGTCTTCCGCACCCCGTCGGACATGACCCGCACGCAGCTGGAACGCGTGCTTCAGGCCGTCGGCGAACGCCACGACCTGCTGCGGGCCCGGCTCGACCGCCACGGCGACGCCGAATGGGTGCTGTCGGTGCCGCCACCGGAGGCATTCAGTGCGGCGGACGCGCTCACCCAGTCCGTCCTCGGGGACGTGGAGGAGGCCACCCGGCAGGCCGCCGACCTGCTCGACCCGGATCGCGGCATCATGTTGCGGGCAGTCTGGTTCGCCTCCGAGCCGGAGTCGGAGCCGGGTCGCCTGCTGCTGGTCATCCACCACCTGGTGATCGACGGCGTCTCCTGGCGGGTGCTCGCCGACGACCTCGCGCGGGCCTGGACGGAGGTACGGGCGGGCCGCGAGCCCGTGCCCGACGAGGTGCCGACCTCCTTCCGTACCTGGTCGAAGCTGGTCGAAGAGGCGACCGCGCGGGGTACGTTCCGCGACGAGCTCGATCACTGGCGGGCCGTCCTCGCCACCCAGGACCCTTTGCTGGGTACGCGCCCGCTCGACCCCGCGACCGACACGGCCGCGACCGTGGAGTCGCTGACGGTCTCGCTGCCCGGCGAGGTGAGCGCCGCCCTGCTGTCGGCCGTGCCCGCCGCGATGCACGGCGGCGTCAACGACGTCCTGCTGACCGGTTTCGCCGCCGCGCTCGCCCATTGGCGCGGCGACACGGCCGGCTCGGCCGTGGTCCTCAGCCTGGAGAGCCACGGCCGCGACGCCCTCGACGGTGTGGACCTGTCCCGTACGGTCGGCTGGTTCACCGCCATCTACCCCGTACGCCTCGACCCCGGACCGTTGAGCTGGGCGGAGGTCACCGAGGCGGGGCCCGCTCTGGCGGCGGCGGCGAAGCGGGTCAAGGAGCAGCTCCGCGCCGTACCCCGGCAGGGCCTGGGCTACGGGATCCTGCGCTATCTGGACGGCGAGGCGGACCTTCGGGGCGAACCGCCGCAGATGCTGTTCAACTACCTGGGACGGTTCGCCGCCGACGAGGGCGAGGACTGGGCGGCGGCCGGCGCGCTGCGCGAAGGCGTCCACCCGAACAATCCCGCGATGGGGCTGGAGATCAACGCGCTGGCCCGGGACGGGCGGGCGGGCACCGTGTTCTCGGCCACGCTGTCCTGGCCGTCCGGCGTCATGACGGCCGGTGAGGTGGGCGAGCTGGCGGAGCTGTGGATGGCCGCGCTGACCGCCCTGACCCGGTGCGCCGAGCTCGCCGGGCGTACTCCCTCCGACTTCCCGCTGGTCGAGCTGACCCAGGGTGACGTGGACCGGCTCGCGCCGGACGGCGTGCAGGACATCCTCCCGCTGCTGCCGTTGCAGGAGGGCATGTACTTCCACGCGTCCTTCGCCGAGGACCAGACCGACACGTACATCGTGCAGCAGGTGGCCGAGCTGTCCGGCCCGGTCGACCGGACGGCGTTGCGCCGCGCCGTGGAAGCGGTGGTCCACCGCCACGACGCCCTGCGCGCCTGCTTCCGGGATGTGGCCGACGGCCGGGTGGTCCAGGTGATCGCCGGCGCCGTGGACGTGCCGTGGCGCGAGGTGGACCTGACCGGTCTCGACGCGGCGGCGGCGAGCGAGCGGCTGGCCGAGGTCACGGCCGCCGAGCTGGCCGAGCCCTTCGACCTGTCGGCCGCGCCCCTGCTGCGTTACACGCTGGTCTCGCTCGGTCCCACCGAACATCGGCTCGTGGAGACCATGCACCACATCCTCGCCGACGGCTGGTCGTACCCGCTGGTGTTCGGCGACCTGCTGGAGTCCTACGAGCGCGGCCGGTTCGGAAGCGGGTACGAGCTGCCCGCCCCGGCGGTGACGTTCCGCGACCATGTCGAGGCGGTGGCCGCCCTGGACCGGGTACGGGCCCGCGAAGTGTGGGCCCGCGCGCTGTCCGGCATCGGCTCCGCCACCCGCCTGGTCGGCGCGGCAGAGGGACAGAAGGTGTCCCGGCACGACAGCGTCCATGTCGCGCTGTCCGCCGAACGCACGGACGCCCTCGTCGAGGCCGCCCGCGAGCAGGGGGTGACTCTCAGTACGTTCGTGCACGGGGCCTGGGGTCTGCTGCTCGGCAGGCTGCTCGGGCGGGAGCGGGTGGTTTTCGGCTCCACGGTGTCGGGGCGGGGCGGAGAGCTGCCCGGCGTCGAGTCGATCGTCGGCCTTCTGATCAACACCGTCCCGGTGCCGATGTCCTGGGGTCCCGGTGACACGCTGCGGGAGGTGCTCGCCCGGCTGCAGGAGCAGCAGACGGACCTGCTGGACGTTCAGCAGGTGGGGCTCGGGGATCTCGCCGCCGTGGCGGGGGTCCGGGAGTTCTTCGACACGATGGTGGTGGTGGAGAACTTCCCCGCTGTGCGGGCCGGGGTGCGGGATGGGCTGAGCGTGCTGGGGTTCACCGGCACTGATGCGCCGCATTACCCGGTCTCGCTGGTGGCCTTTCCTGGGGAGCGGCTGACGCTGGAGATCAAGTACGACGTCGAGCTGGTTGGGGAACGGGCGGCCCGTCGGCTGCTCGACCAGGTGGGACGTGTCCTCGACCAGTTGGCCACCGCGCCGAGCACGCCGGTCTCGCGGCTGGACGTGCTGGTGGCGGACGGTTTGACGCTCGCCGACGCGTACGCCGCCGCACCGGTCCGGCCGGGGTCCATCGCCGTCACCTCGGGCGGCACAACGCTCACGCACGCCGAACTGGACGCGGCCGCCAACCGGCTGGCCCGCGCGCTGGCCGTCGGCGGCGTACGGGCGGAGTCGCGGGTCGCCGTCGCGCTGCCCCGCTCGGCGGACCTCGTTGTCGCCCTGCTCGCGGTCGTGAAGGCGGGCGGCTGCTACGTGCCGCTGGACATCAGTGCCCCGGCCGGACGGCTGAGCCACATCCTCGCCGACTCGGCCCCCGTATGCCTGATCACTGACAGCGCGACGCTGGACTCGCTGCCCCCCGTCACGGTGCCGGTCATGCTGCTGGACGACCCGCACGTCCTCGCGGGCCACCCCGCCGCCCCGCCGCCCCGTGTCCCGCCGGCGGCGGACAATGCGGCGTACGTCATCTACACCTCGGGTTCGACGGGCCTGCCCAAGGGTGTGGCGGTGACCCATCGCAACGTGCTGTCGCTGTTCGCGGCGGCCGGGGAGCTGTTCGATTTCGGTCCCTCTGATGTGTGGACCATGTTTCACTCGTACGCGTTCGACTTCTCGGTGTGGGAGCTGTGGGGCGCGCTGCTGCACGGCGGTCGCCTGGTCGTCGTCGACCGCGACGTGGCCCGCGACCCGCGCCGCTTCCTGGCACTGCTGGGACGCGAACGCGTGACCGTACTGAACCAGACGCCGTCCGCGTTCTACCCGCTGATGGAGGCCGAACGGGAGCGGCCGGGCGAGCTCGCGCTGCGGTACGTGGTGTTCGGCGGCGAGGCGCTGGACCTCGCGCGTTTGGCGCCCTGGTATCAGGGTCACGCGGACGGTGCGCCGCGCCTGGTGAACATGTACGGGATCACCGAGACCTGTGTACACGTGTCGTTCCGTGCGCTGACCTCGGCCGACGCTGAAGACGCGAGCGGCGACAGCGTCGTCGGCGGGCCGCTGCCCGGTCTCGGCGTACACCTGCTCGACGGCCGTCTCCAGCCGGTCCCGCCGGGCGTCACCGGCGAGATCTACGTCGCGGGCGATCAGCTCGCCCGCGGCTACCTCGATCGCCCCGGCCTGACCGCCGAGCGGTTCGTGGCACACACCGGCGGCGCCCGCCTCTACCGCAGCGGCGACCTCGCGCGGTGGACTCCCGACGGCGACCTGGTCTACGTGGGCCGCTCCGACCAGCAGGTCAAGATACGGGGATACCGCATCGAACCCGGCGAGATCGAGTCCGCGCTGCTCACGCTGGACGGCGTCGTGAACGCGGCCGTCACCGTGCGGGAAGACGAGCCGGGACGGCGGCGGCTGGTGGCGTACCTGGTCGTGCGGAACGGGGCGCGTCTCGGTGCCGCCGAGGCCCACGCCCACCTGGCCGAGAGGCTGCCCGGCTACATGATCCCCTCGGCGTTCGTCCCGCTCGACGCGCTGCCACTCACGGTGAACGGCAAGCTCGACCGCACTGCCCTGCCCGCCCCTTCGCCCGCTCGGGCCGCCGTCGTTGGCGACACCGGGGGGCCGCCTGTGGCTATGTTGCGGGCGCTGTACGCGGAGGTTCTGCGGCTGGACGGTGTGGGCCCCGACGACGACTTCTTCGTGCTGGGGGGTGACAGCATCATCGCCATCCAGCTGGTCAACCTGGCTCGGCGCCGGTCATTGCGGCTGTCCCCCCGGGACGTGTTCGTCCACCGCACTCCGGCCGCGCTTGCTGGGGCGGTCGGCCACGGTGGCGCGGACGCCGGCCCCGGCCGGGCGCCGGACGAGCTCGCGTCCGGATCTGGGCGGGCGCCGGACGAGGTCGTACCCAACGGGGTAGGCGAGGTCATGCTGATGCCGATCGTGCATCGGCTGGCCGAGTTGGGCGGGCGGATCTCCCGGCTGAACCAATCCGAGCTGCTGTTCACCCCACCGGGCGCGACCCACGAGCAGGTCGTCGCGCTGATCCACGCGCTCGTCAGGCGTCACGACGCGCTCCGGCTGCGGCTGCACCGGCCGTCTCCGCTGCTCTGGTCCCTGGAGGTCCGCCCGGCCGCCGACATCCCCGGTCCCAGTGGTGCCTCCGATCCCGCCGTGACCTCGGTCGACGCGGTGGGTCTCGACGAGGACGCCCTACGCGCCCTGGTCGCCGCCGAGTCCGACGCCGCCGCCGATCGGCTGGACCCCGACGGCGGTCACGTACTGCGGGCGGTGTGGTTCGATCGGGGGCCCGAGCATCAGGGCAGGCTGCTGCTCGTCGCGCACCACCTGGTGGTCGACGGGGTCTCGTGGCGGATCCTGACCGACGACCTGCGGCAGGGCTGGGAGGCTGTGAGCACCGGGCGCCGCGTCCGGCTCGAACCGGTTGGCACGTCCCTGCGCGCCTTCGCACGGTCCATCACTGAGAACGCCATCCAGGCGGCCCGGCTCGCCGAGTTCGAGCACTGGACGACGACCCTGGCACCGGGCGGCGAACTCGACCCGTCAACCTCGGCCATTAGCCTGACAGCAGGCCAAACCCGGGACCACGTCGTGCATCTGCCCCCCGAGGTGGCCGCACCGCTGCTGACCACCGCGTCGGCCGTCCCCGTCGCCGATGTGACCGCTGTGCTCGTTGCCGCGCTGCACCTCGCCGTTTCGCGCTGGCGTGCGGCGCGTGGCGGTGAGTCCGGGGCGCCGCTGGTGATCGACCTGGAGCGGCACGGGCGCGAGCAGATCGCGGACGGAGACGACCTGTCCAGGACTGTGGGGTGGTTCACCGCCATCGCCCCCGTACGCCTGCCCGCCGTTACCGGTGGCCCCCGAGACGTACTCGGCGACGTGGATCAGGCACTGCGAGCCGCCCCGGACCGGGGCTTGGGGTACGGGCAGTTGCGTTACTGCAACGCCCGCACCGCGCCCGCGCTCGCCCGGCTGGGAACACCCCAGTTGCTCTTCAACTACCTCGGCCGATTCCCTGCCGGGGGATCCGGCGACTGGGATTCCGCACCAGAGGCGACGGCGCTGCGAGTACACCCGGACCCCGACCTGGGCACCCCGTACCTGCTGGAGATCAACGTCGCCTGCCACGACACGGCGGCGGGGCCGGAGCTGCACGCGGTGTTCACCTACGCGGACGGCGGGCTCGCCGCGGCCGACGTGGACACGCTCGCCGACGGCTGGGTGACGGCCGCCCGCGAGCTGGCCGCCGCGTCCTCCGGTTCCGCGTCCTCCGGGCCGGGTGGGACGGACCGGTCCGCCCGGCCCACCCCGGTCACCCACCCCACCCTCACCCCCGATGAGATCGACCGGGTGGTCGCCGCGGCCCCGATCCACGTACAGGACATCTGGCCCCTGTCGCCGCTTCAAGAGGGCCTGTACTTCCAGGCGGGCTACGCGGGTGACGCCGACGTTTACGTTGCGCAGAACGCGTTCGACTTCGCCGGGCGGCTCGACGTCGCGGCCCTCCGCCGCGCTTACGCCGCCGTGCTCGACCGGCACGCGGCCATGCGGCTCGGCTTCACCGCCGAGGGCACGACCCGGCCCGTCGCCCTCGTCGGGACCGCGCTGGACAGCTCGGTCGACGTGGTTGACCTGTCGGACGTGGCCGCCGGCGACTCGGAAGTGGTCTACGGCGACTCGGGTGCGGCCGACGACGGCTTGGGGGCGGTCGACGATGACCGGCTCCGGGTGCTGATGGAGGAGGATCGTCGGCGGCCGTTCGACCTGGCCCGGCCGCCGCTGTGTCGCCTGACCGTGGTCCGGCTGCCCGGCGGGCGCGACCGGCTGCTGCTCACGTACCACCTGCTGCTGTGGGACGGATGGTCGCGGGAGCTGGTGCTGCGCGAGCTGTTCGGCCAGTACGCCCTCGCCCGCGACGACCGCCCGACCCCAGAGACCGCCGAACAGACGGCGACGTCCACCGATCACCCCGCCCTGCCGCCAACCGAGCAGACGGCGACGTTCATCGACTACCTTGCCTGGGTGGGGCGGCAGGACACGGACGCGTCCGCGCGGGCGTGGGCGCGGGCGCTCGCCGGGGTCGAGGAGCCGACCATCCTGTTCCCGGCGGCCGTAGGGACCGCGCCGGTGCTGGCCACCAGCCTGTCATTCCGGTTGACCCGGGAGCAGACCGGGCGCGTCACCGACCGGGCGCGCCGTGGCGGGGTGACGCTCAATGCGCTGCTCAGTACGGCGCTGGCGATGGTGCTGAGTCATGCCTCCGGCCGTCAGGAGGCCGTGTTCGGGACGACCGTCGCCGGACGGCCGACCGAGCTGGACGGCATCGACTCGGTGATCGGGGTCTTCCTCAACACCGTTCCGGTCCATGTCCGGCTGGCTCCGGGCGAGCCCGCGCTGGAGGTCATGCGGCGGGTGCAGGCCGACCGCGTGGAGATGATGCCGCACGAGTACCTCGGCCTGGGCGATATCCAGCGCGCGGCCGGCCATGACCAGCTCTTCGACAGCCTGTACGTCCTGCAGAACTTCCTCGACGACGACACCTTCACCGACCTGGAGCACGAGCACGGCATCGTCGGCGTGCGGAGCGTGGACGCCACGCACTACCCGCTCACCTGGGTGGCCACGCCGGGGGCGCGGCTGGCGGTGCGGCTGGAGTACCGCGCCGATGTGGTCGCGCCGGAGCAGGCGCGAGCGCTGCTGTCCCGGCTGGAGCAGGTACTGCTCCACCTCTCCGAGCACCCCGCCACGACCGTGGCCGACGTGCCCGTCATCCTCCCGTACGAGCGCGCGGCGCTGGAGACCGAATGGGACGCCGTCACCCATCCCATCGGTGCTGCGACCATTGCGGAGCTGATGGAAGCCCAGGCTCGGCGAACACCGGACGCCGTCGCGCTCACCTCAGGCGCGCGGACACTGACCTATGCCGAGCTCGACGCGCGGGTGAACCAGCT
The DNA here is from genome assembly GCF_040680095.1 of Nonomuraea sp. NPDC052129. Lineage (NCBI taxonomy): Bacteria > Bacillati > Actinomycetota > Actinomycetes > Streptosporangiales > Streptosporangiaceae > Nonomuraea > Nonomuraea sp. NPDC052129. The sequence continues at coordinate 428,719 of NZ_JBFAVX010000002.1, forward strand.
CGCGCGCCTGCTGCTCGACCGGGGAGCGGGCCCCGAGCGGATCATCGCGCTGGCCGTGCCCCGGTCCATCGACATGGTGGCCGCGTTGTTCGCCGTTCTCCGCACCGGGGCCGCCTACCTTCCCCTCGAACTGGACCATCCCGACGAACGCCTGCTGGCGATGCTGGCCGACGCCGGGCCGGTCCTGCTGGTCACCACCGAAGCGGTGGCGCCCCGGCTCGCCTCCCATCCCGTGCCGGTGCTGTGCCTGGACGGCGCCGGCGGGCGTACCGGATCGGCGGACCCGATCGAGGACCACGAGCTGGGCGACTTCGCGCCCGGCAGTCCGGGACGGCTCGACCACCCGGCGTACGTCATCTACACCTCCGGCTCCACCGGGCGGCCGAAGGGCGTGATCACGCCGTACCGCGGGCTGACGAACATGCAGCTCAACCACCGCGAGGCCATCTTCGCCCCCACGATCGCGGCCGCCGGGAACCGGATCCTCACGATCGCGCACACGGTCTCGTTCTCCTTCGACATGTCGTGGGAGGAGCTGCTGTGGCTGGTCGAGGGCCATCACGTGCACATCTGCGACGAGGAGCTGCGCCGCGACGCTCGCGCGCTCGTCGCGTACTGCGATCGACACCGCGTCGACGTCGTCAACGTGACCCCGACCTACGCCCAGCACCTGCTCGACCAGGGTCTGCTTGACGGCGCACGGTATGGGGGGCCGCCCGGTTCGTACCGTCCGGCTCTGGTGCTGCTCGGTGGCGAAGCGGTGCCGCAGACGTTGTGGAACGCGCTGAGCGAGGCCGAGGGGGTGGCGGGCTACAACCTGTACGGTCCGACCGAGTACACGATCAACACCCTCGGCGCGGGCACCGAGGACAGCGCGGGCACCACGGTCGGCCGGCCCATCTGGAACACCCGAGGCTACGTGCTGGACGCCGCTCTACGCCCGGTGCCCGTGGGCGTGCCCGGCGAGCTGTACATCAGCGGGGCGGGGCTGGCACGTGGATACCTCGACCGGTACGCGTTGACCGCCTCGCGGTTCGTGGCGGATCCGTTCGTGCCCGGTGGGCGGATGTACCGGACGGGCGACCTGGTGCGTGCCCGTGCCGACGGGAACCTCGACTTCCTGGGCCGTACTGACGATCAGGTCAAGATCCGCGGTTATCGGGTGGAACCGGCGGAGGTCGAGGCTGCCGTGACGGCACGGCCGGGCGTGCACCAGAGCGCGGTGCTCGCGGTTCCCGATCCGTCGGGTGGCAAACGGTTGGTGGCCTATGTCGTTCCCGAGGAGCCCGGTGACGAGGACTCGCTGCTTGTGGCCGTCCATCGCGAGCTGAAGTCGGCGCTGCCCGGGTACATGGTGCCGTCGGCCTTCGCGGTCGTGGAGGCGCTGCCGCTGACGATCAACGGCAAGCTGGACACCGCCGCGCTGCCCGCACCGCGGTCGCTGCCGTCGAGTTCGAGGGCGCCGGCGGGTGAGCTGGAACGGCGGCTGTGCGAACTGTTCGGCGAGGTCCTCGGCGATCTCGGCGGGTTCGGCGCTGAGGACGACTTCTTCGACCGGGGCGGGCACTCCCTGCTCGCCATCCAGCTGTTCGGGCTGGTGCGTGCGGCTTTGGGCGTCGAGCTGTCGTTGCGCGACTTGTTCGACACGCGAACACCCGCGCGCCTGGCCGCCCGTCTCGCCGACCGAGCCGGGACCGAACCCCCCGAGCTCACCTCCCGCCCGCGGCAGGAGCGCCCACCGCTGTCGGCCGCCCAGGAACGGCTCTGGCTGCTCCAGCAACTGGACCCCACCTCGACGGCGTACAACTACCCGCTGCTCGTCCGTCTCCGCGGATCCGTCGACCACGACGCCCTCCGGGCCGCGCTCGGAGACGTCGTGGCGCGGCACGAGGTGCTGCGAATGCTGGTCACGGTCATGGACGACCAGCCGTTCCAGGACGTACTCGACCCGTCCCCGATCGAAGTCGCGGTCGTGGACTGCCCGGCCGCCGAGACCGGGAGCGTGGTGTCGGCGGCGGTGGCCCGACCCTTCGACCTGGCCGCGGACCCGCCGTTGCGGGTCGCCCTGATCCAAGAGCAGGACACCGGGGACAGCGTGCTGGCCCTGATCCTGCACCACATCGCCATGGACGAATGGTCCGACCGGCCGCTGCTGCGCGACCTCGACACCGCCTACGCCGCACGGCGGGCCGGTCATGCCCCGCAGTGGGAGCCGCTGCCGGTGCAGTACGCGGACTATGCCCTGTGGCAGCGCGAACTGCTCGGCGACCCCGGAAATCCGGCCAGCAGGCACGCCGCCGAGCGGACCTACTGGCAGGAGCGCCTGCGCGGCCTACCGGACGAGATCCCCCTCCCCGCCGACCGGCCCCGGCAGGCACGCGCCGCCCGCCGGGCCGGTCAAGTGTCCGCGCCGCTCTCGCCGGGGTTGATCGACCCGTTGCGGGAGCTGGGCAGTGCCGAGTCGGCGAGTCTGTTCATGGTGCTGCACGCCGCACTGGCTACCTTGCTGCACCGCCTCGGCGCGGGTGCCGACGTCCCGATCGGCAGCCCGACCTCGGGGCGCGCCGACGCGGTGCTGAACGACCTGGTCGGCTTCTTCGTCAACACCGTAGTACTTCGCGCCGACCTTTCCGGCTCGCCGTCCTTCACCGAGCTGTTGCGCCGGGTGCGCGAGACCGACCTGGCCGCGTTCGAGCACGCCAACGTGCCCTTCCAGCAGGTCGTCGAGGTGGTCAATCCGGTACGCGAACAGGGCCGCAACCCGTTGTTCCAGGTAATGATCGGCTTCCTGCACCGGCCGACCGGCCACGAGGCCGCTCTGGGCCTGCCCACGGGCGACACGCCCTCATATCTCTCCGATCCGAAAGTCGACCTGAACTTCACCTTCGTCGACGCCGGCCCGCGACAGCCGGTCGAACTCACTCTGGAGTACGACGCCGCACGCTTCCACGATGGCACCGCGCGGCGCCTGCTCGACCGCCTCATCGTGCTGCTCGGCGAGCTCACCGTCCGGCCGGAACAGCCGGTCGGCACGATCCCGGTACTCGCCGCGGGCGACCTCGACGACCTCGCCAGGTGGCGGTCAGGCGGGCCGGTGGAACGGGGTGACCTGTCCTGGTACGCGCGGTTCTCCGCACGCGCGAAGGCGGTGCCCGACGCGGATGCCTGCGTGTCGGGCGGTCGGACGATGAGCTACGCCGAGCTCGACGCGGCCTCGAACGCGTTCGCCGCCAGGCTCGCCGACCTCGGCGCCGGTCCGGAGAGCCTGGTCGGGCTCGCCCTGCCGCGCTCGGCCGATCTGCTGGTGGCGGTGCTGGGAGTCGCCAAGGCGGGGGCCGCGTACCTGCCGCTCGATCCCGCGTTCCCGGCCGACCGCCTGCGCTTCATGATCGATGACGCCCGGCCCGCAGTCGTGGTCATCGACGAGCACTCGCGTGAGCTGTTCCCCGTCCTGCCTGACGGCACGTCGCTTATCGACCTCGGCCGGGGACAGGCGGACGTGGAACCCTTCCACCCCGTCTCACCCGATCTGGACGCCGCCGCGTACGTCATCTACACCTCGGGATCCACCGGCAGGCCGAAGGGCGTGGTGGTCACCCATCGCGATCTGGAGACGTTCCTGGCCGCCGTGACCGCCGCCGCGCCGATCGGCGACTCCGATCGCCTGCTCGCCGTGACCACCCTGTCCTTCGACATCTCCGTACTCGAGCTGATGGCGCCCCTACGCGCCGGCGGATGCGTGGTGATGGCCACGGAGGAGCAGGTACGCGACCCGCAACTGCTCGCCGCGCTGGCCGAGGCCGAACAGGTCACGGTCATGCAGGCGACCCCGTCCCTGTGGTCGGCGTTGACACAGTCACCTGGCGCCGACCTCGGCGGCGTGCGGGCGCTGGTCGGCGGCGAGGCGCTCCCGCCCTCGCTGGCCCGGGAGCTGGCGGCCAGAGCCCGGAGCGTGACGAATCTGTACGGACCCACGGAGGCGACCGTCTGGGCGACATTCGCCGCCGTGGATACCGGCTGGTGCGACCACCCCACGATCGGCCGTCCCCTGCCGGGCACCACGGTCCACCTCCTGGACGCGGCCCTGTGCCCGGTGCCTCCCGGTGCCGTCGGTGAGCTGTATCTCGGCGGGGCTCAGGTCACCAGGGGTTACCTGGGCCGCCACGGTCTCACCGCGTCCCGGTTCGTCGCCGATCCGTACACGCACGGCGCCCGCCTCTACCGCACCGGCGACCTCGCCCGCTGGACCGGTGATGGCTCGCTGGAGTTCCTGGGCCGCTCGGACCAGCAGGTCAAGGTGCGCGGCTTCCGCATCGAGCCGGGCGAGATCGAGTCGGTCGTGGCCGGGCATCCCGCGGTCCGGCAGGCCGCGGTGGCCGTCCGCCAGGACGCGCAGGGCGAAACCCGCATCCTCGCGTATGTCACCACCAGCGACGGCTCATCGGCGCCACCGCTGCGGGAGTACCTCGCCCAGCGCCTGCCGTCGTACATGGTCCCCTCGGTCGTGACGGTAGTCGACGAGCTGCCGCTCACCCCGAACGGCAAGGTGGACCGCGCGGCCCTGCCGGACGTCGACTTCGCCCGGCTGACCACCCCCGCCGCGCCGCGCTCGCGTACCGAGGCGGCCGTCTGCGCCGTCATCGCGGAGGTACTTGGACTCGACTCGGTCGGCGTGGACGACGACTTCTTCGTCCTCGGCGGCCACTCCCTGCTGCTGGTACGGCTGGCCGCGGCCCTGCGCCGGGAACTCGGCGCCGACCTCCCGGTAGCGGAGCTGTTCACGACACCCACGGCCGCCACCCTCGCCCAGCGCATCGCCGACGCGGCCCCTGCCGGGACCGTCGGCGAGGCCGTGTCCATCGGCGAGGCTGGGCCTGTCGGTGACGCCGCACATGCCGGCGACCCCGCGACCGCCGGCGACGCGATGGCTCCGCTGCTGCTCCTGCGGGCAGGCGGCACCCGGCCACCGCTGTTCTGCCTGCCGCCCGCCAGCGGCCTGAGCTGGCAGTTCGCCGGGCTCAAGCGCTACCTGCCCGAGGACGTACCCCTCTATGGGCTGCAGTCGCCCCTCCTGGGCCGTACTACCGACCTGCCGGCGACGATGCCCGAGCTGGTCGAGGAGTACGCCGGGCTGATCGACCGGACCGCGCCCGAGGGGCCCGTCAGCCTGCTCGGCTGGTCGTTCGGCGGTGCGGTCGCCCACCAGGTGGCGGTACGCCTGGCGGCCGGCGGGCGCGAGGTCATGTTCCTCGGCATGCTCGACACGCATAAGGACTTCGCCGAGAGGCCCGAAGGCGCATGGGGCCGGCCGGTGGCGATCGCCGACCTGCTGAGCGAGATGGGCTGCCAGGTGCCGGAAGGGCGGCGGGCCACGCTGTCGATCGCCGACGCGGTCGGGTTCGTCCGGGATCTGGGCGGCGGCGTGGCCGCGCTGGAGGACGCCCACATCGCTCGGGTGGTGGAGAATTACCTGGCCAGCGACCGCCTGATGGAGCGGGCCGAGTACGGCGTCTTCCCCGGAGACGTGGTCTTCGTCGACGCGACCGTACCGGAGCAGGGGTTCGTGGGGACGGCCTCCGAGCAGTGGAGCGGGTACGTCGGGGGAGAGCTACGGACGTTCGCCGTCGAGTGCGGGCATTCCGAACTGCTGGACACCCGCACTCTGGAGACCCTGGGCCCGCTGATCGCCCGCCACCTCACCCGGTGAGGCCGTGCGAGGGCCGGGTGGGAGCCGAGGTGGGAGCCGGGTGAGGACCGGTCAGGTGACGTTGGACAGGTCGGTGATCGCGGTCGACGGCTTCATGTCGGCCGCGTTCGCCAGCTGGGGCACGAGCACGTCGAGCGCGTAGAGCAGCGCGTCCGGCCCGCTGTACGACAACGCGCCCCCGAGCGGAGTGGAGAAGTCCGTATAAATGGTCCGGTCGGTCTTGACCACGTTCAGCCGGGAGAAGACCGGCGAGGAGGTCATCTTCGCCTTGGTCGAGCCGTTGACGAACAGCACGTCCTTGTCGAGCAGGTCCAGCCGCTCCTCGCTGATGTCGCCGCTCTGGCTCTGGGCGGCGAAGCCGAGCGCGTCGAACAGCGCGCGGCGCGGGTCGCGGCCCGGGATCAGGTAGTGCTGCCCGTTCTCGGGACCGTAGTCCACCACCAGAACCTTCCCGGCGAACTCGGGATGCGCCTGCTTCGCCGCGGCGATCTTGCCGTTGACCTTGTCGACGAGCGCCTGCGCCTGCGCGGACTTGCCCAGTGCCTTACCCGTGGTGAGCGTCTGGACGTCCCACGGCGTCTGCTCGTCCGGGTACGCGCTGGACTGAATCACCGTGGGGGCGATCTGCGAGAGCTTGTCGTACGTCTGCTTGTTGATCGTCTCGTAGATCGCGATGATCAGGTCGGGCCGCTGCTTGATGATGGCCTCAAAGTTGATCTCCGCCGAGAACGTGGGCAACGGCTTGCCGCCCAGCGCCGTCTTGACCCACGGATAGCCGAGGTATTCCTCGAACCACTCCCGCGTGCTCACCGGCACGACGCCGAGGGCGAGGGCGTAGTCCTGGTCGTTCCACCCGACGGTGACCACCCGGGTGGGCCGCGACTTGATCGTGGTGGACCCGAACTTGTGGTCGATGGACACGGGGAAGGCCGGATCGGCCGCCGCCGTGGGCTTCGGGGCCTGCGCGGAGCTCGAACACGAGATCAGCGAACCCACCATGAGGACGCACGCCACGGCGATCGCCGCGGCTCGCCAGGGACGGATGGTGCCGGGAGGAGTCATCTGAGTTCCTTGTCTCTGTGCTCTCCGGCGTCTCGGTGACCGCTGGCCGGGGGGTTGCACAGGCGGGAGTCGATGGGTGTACTTAGGATAGCATTACCTAACTTTTACCGACTCTTCGGAGGGCATGGACATGCAGCGCACCCTGCTCGGCGGAAAGATCCACAGGGCCACCGTGACCCAGGCCGACCTGCACTACGTCGGCTCGATCACGATCGACAGAGTCCTCATGGACGCGGCCGACCTCGTCGAGGGCGAGCAGGTCCACGTCGTCGACATCACCAACGGCTCCCGGCTGACGACCTACGTCATCGAAGGGCCGGCGGGCTCGGGGGTGATCGGCATCAACGGCGCGGCCGCCCACCTCGTGTCCCCGGATGACCTCGTCATCATCATGAGCTACCGGCAGGTGGACGAGAGCGAGGTCAAGTCGTACGTCCCGTCCGTCGTCCACGTTGACGGGCGCAATCGGATCGTTGATCTCGGATCCGACCCGTCCGCCCCGGTGCCGGGCTCCCTCGACCAGAAGCCGGGCTCAACGGTTGGTTGAGCAAGTGAATGGATCTTGATCGGCCGGCCCTCGCTGAGCGGGTCACCGTCAGGCGGGCAGTCGCCGGCCGGTGGCCGCCGAGAAGAGGCGTTCCTTGCCCGGCAGGATGCGCAGCCGGACCCGTTCGCCCTTGGCCGGGGGCATGTTGGGGTCGACGCGGGCGATGACGGTCTGTCCGAGGCGGACCGGGTCGGTCGTGTCGGCGTACTGGCCGTAGAGGAAGGCGTCCGAGCCGAGTTCCTCCACGACGGTGACGGTGACCGGGAAGCTGCCCGGCGTGCCCTCGCCCACCACCTCGACGCCCTCCGGCCGGAAGCCCAGGATGACGCGGTCGCCGCCCTCCTCCTTGAGCGCCTGGATCGTCTCGCGGCTCAGCCGTACCCGCGTGTCGTCCAGGATCGCCTCGTCGCCCTCGACCGGGTACTCGGCGAGGTTCATCGACGGCGAGCCGATGAAGCCGGCCACGAAGACGTTGGCCGGGTGCTGGTAGAGCCGCAACGGCGTGTCGACCTGCTGGAGCACGCCGTCCTTGAGTACGGCGACCCGGTCGCCCATCGTCATGGCCTCGACCTGGTCGTGGGTGACGTAGACGGTCGTCACGCCGAGCCTGCGCTGCAGGGCGGCGATCTGGGTACGGGTCTGCACACGGAGCTTGGCGTCCAGGTTGGACAGAGGCTCGTCCATGAGGAACACCTTCGGCTCGCGGACGATCGCCCGGCCCATGGCCACGCGTTGCCGCTGCCCGCCGGAGAGCGCCTTGGGCTTGCGGTCGAGGAACTCGGTCAGGTCCAGCAGGCCCGCGGCCTCCTTGACCCGGCGGTCGATCTCCTCCTTGGGCGCCTTCATCACCCGCAGCGCGAAGCCCATGTTGTCGGCCACCGACATGTGCGGATAGAGCGCGTAGTTCTGGAACACCATCGCGATGTCCCGGTCACGCGGCGCCAGGTGGGTGACGTCACGGTCACCGATGGAGATGCGCCCCCCGTCGACCCGTTCCAGCCCGGCGAGCATGCGCAGTGAGGTGGACTTCCCGCACCCCGACGGACCGACGAGGACCAGGAACTCACCGTCATGGATGTCGAGGTCGAGCGCGTCGACCGCGGGCCGCTCGGTTCCGGGATAGACCCTGGTCGCCTCATCGTAAAGAACTCTGGACATGATCTCCCCTAAAACTCACTCCTGCGGCCGGACGACGGCTTTGACCAGCTCGGGGTCACGGGCACCGGCCGTGAGCGCCTGCTCGACCTCGGCCAGTCCGTAATGGCCGGTCACCAGCGCGTCCAGCTGGACCCGGCCCGCGGCGGCCAGGGCGATGGCCGCCGGCCAGGTGCCGGCGTAGCGGAACGTGCCTGTCACTTCCAGCTCGCGGGTCTGTACGTGGGCCAGCGGCAGCGGGATCTCGTCCCCGCCCATGCCGACGAGGACGACCCGCCCGGCCCGTTCGACGGCGCGAATGGCCTGCCCTATCGCGCTCGGCTGACCCGAGCATTCGAGCAGCACGTCGGGCTCGAACCCGGCGTCGGACAGCGGGTTCTCGCGCACGTCGAGGGTCTCGCTCGCGCCCAGGTCGCGGGCCACCCTGAGCCGTACGGGGTTCACGTCGGTGACCAGGACGTCGGTGGCGCCGAAGGCCAGGGCCGTCTGCATGCACAGCAGCCCGACCGGGCCGGCGCCGGTGACCAGCACACGGGCGCCCGGTTCGACCCGGGCCTTGCGGCAGGCCCACACGCCCACCGACAGCGGCTCGATCAGGGCGGCGGCGTCATCGGACAGGCTGCCGGGGACGGGGTAGGCGAACTCCTCGCGCACGACGACGTACTCACAGAAGGCGCCGTCGATCGGCGGGGTGCCGAAGAACCGCATCCGCGGGCAGAGGTTGTAGCGCCCGGCCCGGCATTGCCGGCAGGTGAAGTCGGGCGTACCCGGCTCCACCGAGACCCGCTGCCCCACAAGCTCACGGCCGACGCCCGGCCCGCTGACGACCACGGTGCCGGACGCCTCGTGGCCCAGCACCAGCGGCGACTCCACGACGAAGTCGCCGATGCGGCCGTGTTCGTAGTAGTGCACGTCCGAGCCGCATGTACCGACCGACGCGACCCGTACCAGCACCTCCCGGGGACCGGGCTCGGGCCGGGGACGCTCCTCCAGCAGGATCTTGCCGATGCCATGCAGTACGGCCGCGCGCATAGCCTCTCCTACTCCCCGGTAATGGCGCCGAGGGTGAGTCCGGTGACCAGCCAGCGGCGCACGGCGAGCCCGGCGAGCATCATCGGCACGACCACGATCGTGCCGATCGCGGTGAGCTGCCCCCAGTCGATGCCCGTCTGCGTGACCAGCTGGGAGGCGGCGATGGGCAGCGTCTGGGAGTTCGGCCCGGAGAAGACCACGGCGAAGGCGTAGTCGTTCCAGGCGAAGACCAGGCACAGGATGAACGTGGTGACCAGCCCCGACTTGGTCAGCGGCAGGATGACCATCCAGAATGCCTGCCAGCGGGAGCAGCCCGCGACCAGCGCCGACTCCTCCAGCGACGAGGGCACCTCGGCGAAGAACGCGCTCATCAGCCAGATGGCGAAGGGCAGGTTGAAGGTCAGGTAGGCCAGGATCAGCCCGGGAATCGAGTCGATCAGGCCGAGCCCGCGGAAGATGAGGAACAGCGGCACCACGACCGCCGCGATGGGCGCCATACGCGTGGAGATGATCCAGAAGGCCAGGTGTTTCTTCCCGCGCATGTGGGTGCGCGCCAGGCCGTACCCGGCCAGCGCGCCCAGGCCGACCGCGAGCAGCGCGGAGATCCCGGCGGCCAGCACGCTGTGCACGATGTACGGCCCGAGGTTGTTGGCGCCGGTGAACAGGTTGCGGTAGTTGTCCAAGGTCGGCGAGAAGAAGAACTGCGGCGTGGCCGCCGTCACGGCCTCGGCGTTCTTGAACGACGACATCAGCATCCAGATCAGGGGGACCAGCGTCCAGAGCAGCGCCAGCACGATGAGCAGCGTCACCAGCCACCGCGTACGCCGGCTGCTCTCCTCCAGCGGCGACTGGGCCTCGCCGCGCGGGGCGGCGGTGACCGGTGGCCGGGTGGCCTCGCCGGGAAGGGTCTCCGGAGGCATGGGCGCCGCCGGCGGTGTCATCGAGGTGCTCATCGGGTCAACCCCCTCACGTCCAGCAGCCGGACGAAGGTACGCGCGATGAAGATCGAGAAGGCCAGCATCGCCAGGCCGATGGCGGCGGCGTAGCCCAGGTCGAAGAAGCGGAACGCGGTCTCGTACAGCCGGACCGGCACGATCTTGGTCGCGTCGGCGGGGCCGCCGTTGGTGGTGACCCAGATGATGTCGAAGAAGCGGATGGCGTCCATGGAGCGGATCAGCAGCGCGACGAGCAGCACATTGGAGATCGCCGGGAAGAGGATGTAGCGCAGCGTCATCCAGCCCCGGGCGCCGTCGACGGCGGCGGCCTCCCGCACCGACTGCGGCACGCTGGACAGCCCGGCCAGGGTGATCAGGGCGATCAGCGGGGTCCACTCCCACACGTCCATGAGCACGACGGCGGCGAAGGCGCTGACCGGGGCGCCGAGGATGTCACCGGTGTACCCGAGCCCGCGCAGCACCCACGCGTACAGCCCGAAGGTGGAGTCGGTGAGGTAGCGCCCCAGCAGGCCGACGATCGACGGCGCGGCGAACATCGGCAGCAACAGCAGACCGAGCAGGATGTTACGGCCGCGCAGCACGCGGAACAGGCACAGGGCGATGCCGATCCCCAGGACCATCTCCAGCCCCACGGTGAGCACGAAGAAGATGATCGTCCGCAGCCAGGACAGCCACATGTCCGCGTCGGTGAAGAAGCGCGCCCAGTTGTTGAGGCCCACCAGGTCGAGCTTCACCCCGCCCAGCAGCCGGACGCGGGAGAAGCTCATCGCGATCAGGGCGATGAAGGGCACGATCGACAGCGCGGCCAGCAGCAGCAGGCCGGGGGCCATCATCCAGCCTTCGAAGCCGACCCGCGGCTCCTTGCGGCCGGCGCTCTTCGGCTGGGCCGAGCCACGTACCGACGCTGAGGTCTCCGCCGCGTGCGCCATCTAGGCCACCCACCCTCGCGCCACGATCCGGTCCACCCGGGATTTGATCGAACGCATCGCGTTCGCCGGTGACTCCGCCCCGCTGAGCATCGTGGACAGCTGGGTGAAGATCGCGGTGTTGCACTCGTTCCACATGGGGATCTTGGGTCGCAGGCCGATCCGGTCGGGCGTCCAGGCCTGCCGTACCGCGGCGGCCGCGAGCATGTTGGGCATCGGCGACGGCCGCTTCTCGGCCGCGCGCACTTCCGGCATCTCGTAGACGGAGGTCCGGGTCGGGGTGCCGCCACCGGCCTTGCTCTTGAGGTTGGCGAGCTGGGTCTCGGGGGAGGTGGCCCACACGAGGAACAGCCAGGCGGCGCCGCGCTCGTTGGGCATCGTGTTCGCGCTGATCCCGATCCCCGTGCCGCCGTACATGTTGGCCGTGGCGACCGGGCCCTTGGGCAGCACCGAGTAGCCGACCTTGCCGGGCAGCACCAGCTCGTTGCTGGCCGCGAACTCATGCCAGTTCGGGCACATCGCCAGCCGGCCCGCGCGGAAGGCGGCGCCGACGCCGTCCCAGTCCCACGTCTTCGAGGCCGGGTCGGCGATGGACAGCAGCCGGTTGTAGAACTCCGCGCCCGCGATGGCGGCCTCAGAGTCGAGCCGGCACGGTCCCGGATCCCGTGAGCCCAGACGGCCCACTTCCCTGCCGTGGTCGAAGTAGGTGCCGCCGTAGGACCACAGCACGTTGCTGAAGTCGTTCATGAGGGAGTCGTGCTGCCTGGCCTGGTGCCCGGTGCCGTACTTGACGTCCGAGGTGGCGTTCTTGTTGAACCACTGGGCGATCCGGAAGTACTCCTCCCAGGTCCGGTCTCCGCTCGGCGTGGGGTCGAACCCGAGGTCGTGGGCCATGCGGTCGTGGTACTTGGCGAACAGGTCCTGCCGGTACTGCCAGATCATCGTCGGCGCGTCATAGGGCAGGGCGTAGTACGGCGCGGGCTCGACGAACCGGCCGGCGGCGTCCATCTGGACGGGAATGAAGTCGCCGATGCCGCCGGGCAGATGGGGCAGATTCGGGTTCGCCTCCAGCGTCCGCAGGTCCACCAGCCCTCGCTGGTACGGAGCGAGCACCTGGTAGGGGTCGGCGTAGATCACCTGGTATTGGGCCCGGCCCGAGGCCAGGTCCAGGGCGACCCGCTGGACCAGGGCGGTCAGCTCCAGCGTGACGATGCTGATGTTGATGCCGGTCAGGTCGGTGAACGGCTTGGTGTTGGCGGCGATGGCGGCGGTAGGAGCGGTGTTCTCCGAGATGAAGTTCAGGGTGGCGCCCTGGAACTGGCGCCACTGGTCGGTCGTGCTGGCTCGCGCCACGTCCCCGCGAGATCCACAAGCGCTCAGCCCGCCGCCGAGAGTCACCGCTGCGCCGGCGGCCATGGCTCCACGGAGAATGTCGCGCCTGCTCGGTTGAGGTGGATAGTTCACCGCCTCTTCACCCCCCGATACCGCATAAGAAAAGGGCGATGAGACTAGGTTTATCCCTTATCGACATTGTTTGAAAACTCATATGTGAGATTTTCGTAGAAATAAGGGGATATTTTGGCTTTCGTGAGTTAAGTAAAATTGTCAGGTGCGGTGCTCCGCGAGCTCCCGAACCGTGGCGCGGGCGCCTTTGGCGCGCAGCGACTCCAGCGCGCGCAGATACGGCCGGACGAACCGCTCGTCATCGACGAGATCACCGAAGAGCTCCCGATTCGCGATGAACGCCGTAGGGTCCTGGCGCTGCGTCCGCGCGATGGCCGTCAACTGGTCCTTCAGCCGGTCGACGATCGCGATGGGCGCCCCCGATTCGTCGACGCCCTCGGCATAACGCGCCCAGCTGGCTACCACGGCGGCCGCGCGGGTCACCGGACCGCCCATGGCCAGTTGCTCGCGTACGACGGGAAGCAGCCACTTCGGGATCCGATCCGACGACTCGGCGCACAGGCGCGCGAGCGTGTCCCGTACTTCAGGGTTGGAGAAACGCTCGATCAAGGTCCGCTTGTAGACGTCCAGATCGACGCCCGGCACCGGCCGCAGCGTGGGAGTGGCCTCGATGTCCATGTAGTCGAGCAGGAACGTCGCGATCGCCGGGTCCGCCGCGGCTTCGTGGACGTAGTGGTGGCCGCTGAGGAAACCGAAGTAGGCCAGCGCCTGATGCCCGGCGTTGAGCAGGCGCAGCTTCATCAGCTCGTATGGCTCGACATCCTCGACCACCTGTACCCCCACCTCCTCGAACGGCGGCCGGCCACCGGGAAAGCGCTCCTCCAGCACCCACTGCGTGAACGGCTCGCAGATGACCGGCCACTCGTCCCGGACTCCGAACCGCCGGGCCACGTCCTCGCGATCCTCGTCGGTGGTGGCCGGGGTGATGCGGTCGACCATGGAGTTGGGGAAGGCGACCGCGCGCTCCATCCAGGTGGAGAGCTCGGGATCGGCGAGCCGGGCGAAGGCCGTGAAGGTACGGCGAGCCACGTCGCCGTTTCCCTGGATGTTGTCGCACGACATGACCGTGAACGGCGTCACACCCCGCTCGCGCCGCCGCCGCAGCCCCTCGGTGACCAGGCCGAACACCGTGGCCGGGCGCGCGCCGGGTGCCAGGTCCGCGCGGATCGCCGGGGACTCCGGGTCGAACTCACCGGTGACGGGGTGGATGTTGTAGCCGCCTTCGGTGACGGTGAGGGACACGACGCGTACGGCCGGGTCGGCCAGCTTCTCGATGACCGCCTCCGGATCGTCGGGGGCGAAGAGATACTCGATGATCGACCCGATGACGCGGGCTTCGCGCGTTCCGTCGGGGTGCTTCAGCACGAGCGTGTAGAGGCCGTCCTGCGCGGTCAACGCCTCGCGCATCCGGGCGTCGCCGGGCAGGACCCCGACCCCGCAGATCGCCCAGTCGAACGCCTTGCCCTCGTTCATCAGCCGGTCGAGGTACATCGCCTGATGCGCGCGGTGGAATCCGCCGACCCCGAAGTGCACGATGCCGGGCGTGAGCCGCGACCGGTCGTAGGAGGGGGCCGCCACCTGCTCCGACAGGCTCGTCACCGTCTCCTGCGTCAGCGTCGTCACCGCCATGAGTCCCCCCTTCGGCCCTACGCTCAGCATGGCCAGCTCCACCCGCTTCAAACTCCTGACCTGCGTATATGCCCGTGAGCGCCAGTCGCGGAGGCCAGGGCGGCTAGGTTGTCCTTGTCACGCGGATCTTTGGTGGAGGAATGATGTGGGAAGAGCAGTTCGCCACGCTTTCGGCCGTCGCCGCGCGCCAGAGCGGGCTGATCACGGAGGCGCAGGCCGGCCGGCTGGAGATCGACAAGCCGGCGCTGCTCCATTTCGCCGAGTCCGCGTTGCTGGTCGAGCTGGATTGGGCGGTCTACCAGCTCGCATGGTCGTCCGCAGGGCCGCGATACGCCTATCCGATGGCCGCCTGGCTGGCGATCATGCCGGAGAGTTTCCGCTGGGAGCGGTCGCAGTCCCTGCATGAGGACGCCGTCCTGTCGCACGAGTCGGCCTGCGGCCTGCACGGGCTGGGCGCCGAGCCGAGCCCATTGGTGACGTTCACCGTGCCGGAGGAGTTCGAGGGTCCCCGGGCGACGAAGATGCATGTCGCGGCCCTGAAGCCGGATGAGGTGAGCGTGGTCGAGGGGATTCCGGTGACGACCCCCGCCCGGACGATCGTGGATCTCGCCGCCGGCTGGGCCGAGCACGGCGAGCTGCGCCGCGTCCTCATGGACGCCGTGCAGAAGGACCTCGTCGACCTGCGCCGGATCCACGCGGATCTGGCGCCGCTGGCCGGGCGGCAGGGGTTCCCGGAGGACGGCCGGGAGTTCGTGGCGTACTTCCTGCCCGACCTCGACCCGGCCGAGCTGCCCGCCCGTAACCAGCGTGGCTACGCCGCCCTGGCGCACCCGGACCGGGTGGCGGACCTGCAGCCCGCGGTGGCACGGCTGATCCCAGAGGGCGGGGATGAGGCGCTGAGCTGGGACATAGCCGCCGAAATCATCGGCCGCTCCTGACGCTCATTCATCTCCTGGCGGACCGGCCGCTCTTGGCGCTCACTCACCTCTCCGGCGGCGGCGGATCCGCGAACATCGTGGAGATCTCGTACCCGTCCCGCTGCCGGTTGACCTGGAAGAAGAACTCGACGGTGCCGCCGTCGAAGCTCTCCATGGGCCTGGCCTGCGGCTCCAGCACGCCCGGCCGCTCCCCGGCGCGCAGCGCCCTGACCCAGATCAACCGGTTCGCGACGGCGGCCTCCGGACTGCCGTCGACCGGCACGATCCGGAACCCCGTGCAGTACAGATGGCCGTCGGGGCCGAGCAGCTCGTCGATCGGCAAGGACACCCTGCCGGGCCGCTGATCGGGGTCGAACGGGGTTGCGAGAGCACCGCGCATGACCGGGTGCTCAAGGGCGCGGGCGAAGGCCACGGCGAAGGCGACCGGATCGTGGATGGCCGTCGCCGTGTCCGGGCAGCGGTGCTCCAGGTCGCCCGGCCGGAACGCGTCCGTGGCGCGTCCCCGCAGCTCCTCGTCGAGCTGCGCCGGATCTTCGAGGCGGGCGACACGGCCGTGGAGCCGGCCGTCGGCGGCGAACGCCCCGTGCCGGGCGAGATGATGGCCCTGACCTTGGTCGATGGCGACGAGCACGCGCTGGACGGCGGGGTCCAGACCGGCCGCGGCGGCCAGCCACGGCCGCGCGGCGGCGTGTCGCGCGATGTAGGCGGCGGCCTCCCGCGCGCTCACCGCCGACAGCCCCGCCCTGGTGGCGTCGAACCGGTCGAGCACCTGGCGGGGCGTCGGCTGCCCCTCGCCGAAGGGGACGTCGAGCCGGTCGGCGTACGGTCGCACCGGCGCCGCTGTCACACGGCCGACCGCCTCGCCCAGGTCACGGACCTCCGACCGGTCGAGCTGGAAGAGCCGCAGGTCGTCGAGGGCCTGGCGGGCGAAGCCCGGCGAGTCGAGCAGGGACTTGATCGCGTTCGCGACGGCGGTGGCGCGCTCGCCGGGATCCAGGCCGTACGCCCGGGAGATCCGGATGGCGTCCACGTCGATACGCGAGCGCTCAAGGTGCAGCACGGCGTACGGATGCGCCAGGGACACGCCCTCGTACTCCTGATCGACGGTGAACTGCGGCTCCAGCACACCCAGCAGGGCGAGCCGGATGCCATGCCACTTACGCCCGGCCCCCTCGGGCGTCCTGGCGTCCACGCGCACCCATCGGCGCAGCTGCTCGGCGTAGTACGCGCTTCGCCTCCAGTCCTCCTCGCTCCAGTACGTCCAGTGGTCGCCGTCGAGCGTGGCGCTGCGGCCCAGCCGGTCCGGCCACTGATCCAGCTCACCGCCGCGGATGAGCCGGTTGATCCGGTCCACCGTGACGGCGACGCGGGCCGGGTAGTAGACGGCGACGGGCTGGCCCCGGCGGTTGGCCGGGTCGGGCAGGTCGGGGCCGAACAGCAGCCGCCGCATCGCCGGAAGCGGGGCCCGGCCGGTCTCCGTCGTGACGAACCTCGTGATCGGCCGCCCGCTCGGATCGAAGCGCGGATTGCCCTGCTCGTCGAGGACCGGCTCGGAGTCGCCGTACGCCCAGTCCTGCCAGTAGAGCTGCCAGCGGTTGCCCTTGTTCCCGTCGTGCTCCCTGGCCTCGAAGTAGACGGTGGGCACGCCGAGCATGGCCGGGATCTCCAGCGCCCCGCTCTCCATCCCGATCTGCACCACGTCGCTCTGGGTCGTCAGGCGATGGAAGAACAGGCCCTGCTCGGCGTAGCTCAGCGCCTGCCCGCCGTTGCGCTCGGCCGCCCAGAACTCCACCAGCGTCCGGGTGTCGACCCCGTCCAGCACCCCTTCCTGGCGCCAGGCCTCCTCCAGCTCGGGACGGCCGGCGAAGATGTCGTCGCCGAGAAGGACGACGTGCCGACCGGGATGGCGCGCGTGGAGCGCCTCGATCGTCTGGCGCAGGACCTCGGGCCGGGTGTCCAGGTGCGGGCCATGCCGGCCGCCCACCGGCTGGCCTCGGGTGTCACGGACCCAGAGCAGGGCGTATTCGCCGACCTGGCCGTTCGCCTGCCTGTCGGCCTGGCCGTTCGCCTGGTGGAGTCGGTCGATCACCGCCTGGGCCCGTGCCGTGCGCCGTGCGGCCGTCGCCTCGTCCGGCCCGAGCATCGCGTCCACCATGCGCTGCCGCGCCTGAACCGGGCCGGCCTGGATCGCCCGCAGGGCGAAGAGCTGGGCCCGCATCCACTGCGACTCGCTGTAGTGGCTCTTCTGGCTCGTGTTGGCGAACGCGAGCCGGACCCGGTGCGGTTCTATGCCGTAGTCGTCGATCAGCCTCTGCCGCAGGGCTAAGGCGTCCCGGAGCGGCTTGGCGTGCAGCTCGATGAGGGCGTCGACCAGCGCCGCCGGGTCGTTGACGGCGCGCCCCTTGATCAGCTGGTGCAGCACGGCGGCGTTGGCCTCGTCCAGGGTGATGCCGCTCGGCAGGGTGCCGAGGTAGGCCAGGTGGGACTGATGGGCGTCCCACTGGAAGGTCTTGAAGCCGCGGTCCGGCTCGTAGGCGATCTCGACCGTCGTGTCCGGATCGGCCATCAGGGCCGCCGCGTGGCTGTACAGCTCGCCACGCTGGTGGGCGTAGAAGCGCAGGTGTTTGAAGTGCTGGTTGTCCGGGCCGGGGACGCGGGTCAGCTCGACGTACCCGCTGTCGTACATCATCCGGCTGCGGATGAAGTCGACCTTCTCGGCGGGGGAGAGGTCCGTGCGCTGCTTGAGCTGGGAGAGTTCCGCGTCGAGGTCGCCCGCGGACAGCCGATCCCACATCGCGATCATGTCCTGGTCGGCGTGCACCGCCGACGCCGGTGCGGTGCTGGGCACCTGCAGATGCCTTATGTCCGCGGTGCCGTCCGGCGCGACCGTGTCACCGGAGGCGTCCGGGGCCGTGACGTCGTCCGTCTCCACCCAGCGGCGGAGGTTGGGATCCCAGCGGCTCGGCGGCGGCGCCTCCTCCCGCAGCAGCGGATCGAGGAACGCCTGCGCGACCGGAATGGCCTCGGTGAGCCCGGCGTACGGCAGGCCGGGGGTCGTCCTGGCGTACTGGTCGAACTTCCGGAACCAGTCCGGGCTGGGAATCTCGAAGGCCGACGGCACCTTCAGGTTCTCGCCCTGCTCCAGCCGCCAGGCGAACTCCGCGTGCAGCATCGCGTGCGTGGCCGGGCCGTCCCACGACGAGTTCAGAATGATCATCAGGATGTCGACCAGGTCCTGACACCGGTACGGCAAGTCGCCCGCCTTGCAGCTGAACAGCCCCTTGCCACGGGCGATGCAGTCGTGGCAGCGCGTCTCCAGCGTCCTGATGCCGTGGGTGTAGATGCCCGACACCTTGTGCGCCAGCGTGTCGTGGTACGAGATCACCCGCAGGCGCGGGCTCTCGTCGGGGTGCCCCGTCGCGAGGATCTGCCGGGGGAAGGGGATGATCTCCGGTTCCTTCCACACCGCACGGGTACGCGGCGGGGCGAGGTCCACGCTGAGTCGCATGATCTCCATGTCGCCGCAGTAGACCGTGTGCGCCATCCTGACCGCCTTGCCGTGCAGGATGTAGGTCTTGGACTCCCGGACGAACCGCAGCTGGTCACCGTGATCGCGGGCGAGCGCGGCCTCGTACTCGTCGGCCATCGCGTCCGGATCCGGATTCCCCGACATCCTGACGAGGTCGATGTCGGTGCTCGCCCGGCCGCCCGGGTTCCTGGAGAGCATCGCCTGGCCGCCCTTGAGCATCCAGTCGTCGGGGTTGGCGGCGAAGATACGGCCGATGGCGCGCTGAAGTGCGAACTGCTGCAGCTCGTCGAGGGGCGCCGTGCCGCGCCGGTGGGCTTCGGCGCGTACCTGGTTCATCAGGTCGCGCCAGAACCTCAGGAACTGACGGGGATCGCTGTCGGCGTTCCGGTCACCCGTGGGGCTGAGGCTGGAGCGGAGCCCGTCGGTGGGATTGGGGGCGGAATCCGTGCTGGAATCCGCGCTGCGATCCGTGCTGGGGGCCGCCTGCGGTTTTGAGGTGGGATCCGCCTGCGCTTTTGCGGTGGGGTCCGTCTGTGGCGGCGTCGTGGGCAGGCTGATTCCCGCGCGGCGGAGCTGGATGACGCCCGGCATCGAGCGCCGGAAGCTCTGGATGGCCCGGCGCAGCGTGTCCGCTCCCGGCTCTCCGGGGTGGGGTGACACCGTCGCCGCGAGGCGCACCAGCAGGTGGATCTGCTGGGTGGTCACCGCAGTGGTCGCGTCCCGGCCCAGCAACGCGTTGACCGCCGTCCGCAGCAGGTCGATCCGCGGCACGGAGTCGTCGAGCAGCAGCTCGGCCAGGTGCTTCACGGCGGCGAGCTCGGCGATGGCGAAGGAGTACTCCGGCCCGGTGCCGTAGATGTCCTGCGTCATCCGGACCAGAGCGTCCGTGTACGCCAGGTGCTCGTTCGTCAGCGGGCGCCCGTCGGCGAACAGGCCGTCCATGCGTTCGAGCAGCCGGAGGTGCTCCACGAGCGGGCGCCCGTCGGACGGGAACTCCTCGACCAGCCTCAGGACGTTCCCCGGCAGACGGCCGGCGGGCTCGAACTCCGGCCGCGACCACTCCTCGGCCCGGGCTGCGGGGGCGGGCCGGGTGAGCGGCACCTTGGGCCGCTGGTCGCTCTCCGGCAGGAGCGCGAAGAGATGCTCCAGATGCCGGTCGCGGAGCCCCGCCGTTTCGGCCACCGTACGGCCGTCCCGGTCGAGCACGGGCCGGCCGGCCGACCAGAACAGCTGGGCCTGACCCAGCAGGTTGGAGTCGGCGTGCACGTCGCGCGCGGCCAGGTCGCGCCGGTCCTCGGCGGGCTGGTAGACGTATTCGTCGAGCATGCCGAGCAGATGCAGCGTCTCGTGCGCGAACACGACCGGCTCCATCCCCGCGTACCAGCTCAGATAGTGGATCGGGGGCCGGTCGCGGTAGGACCGTAGCTGGTCCAGCGGGGTGCTGATCACCTCACCCTCGCCGTGCCAGCTCCGGCGGTCGGCGAAGTCGGCGGCGCGGGTGCCGGTCCCGGGGTGCAGCAGGACGACCGTGCCGTCCGGGGCCTCGTCGGGCGCGGCCACGAACTCCATCCGTACGTGGAGGAGCGATCCGTCGGCCAGTTGGTGCTGGTGGTTGTAGTAGAGGTCGATCCCTTCGAGCAGGCGGGCGTGCGCGTCGGCGATCTCCTCGGGGGTGAGCCGGGGGTCGGCGCGATACTGGACCCGGACGGTGAACTCCGTGACGGGGTGCAACCCGCCCCGCCACGGGACGAGCAGCCTGCGGGCCTCCACCCGGGCCGCGCCCTCGGTGTGGGGGACGGTGATCGGCTCAGGGGTGGCCGATCCGCGCAGGGGCTCCCACTGGGCGGCCAGCGGAACGTTCCGTGGGTTGTGGACGTTGGCGAGGGTCTGGCCGGACCTGGGGGGTGGGTCCATATTGAGGGTCGGGGTCCGGGTCGCGTGGTCCACGGCTGTACGGGGTGCGGAGTTTCGGTTGATGAGGTCGTCGATGCTCGCGGGCCGGTGATCTCCCTCGGTGGCGAGCGCCGTTGTCGTCGTCTCGCTGGAGGGATGGCCGGGCGCGTCCGCGACTCCTTGACCGCTGGCCGAGGGTTCCTGGCCGCTCGCCGCCTGCGGGCTCGATCGGCTCGGGTCGGCGGCCTGCGGATCCGGCCGTGCCGCCAGGTCGGGCCGCGTCGCCGAGTCGGCCTGTGCCGCCGAATCGGGCCCTGTTGTCGAGTCGGCCAGAGTCGCGGGGTCGGTGGGTCGTGCCGTCTCGGCTGGCGCGGGCTCGGCGGGTCGGGTCGGCTCGGGGGCCGATGCGCTGGAGCCGGACTGTGCCCCACCCGGCATCGGATCCCCAGCCGGTCGCGGATCCCCAGGCGGGGGTGCGGGGTGCCTGGTCTGGGGCATGTCGGGAGCGCTCGGGGAGGTCACCGGCCGGGAGCCGTTCACCGGTGGCTCGGCCGTCGCCCGTCCCGGACCGCCCGGCGTACCTTGCGGGGGGACCGTGGGGGAGACCGGCCCGCCGTAGGACCCCGTCCCGTTCGGCGGAGCCTGCGGACCACCAGCGAGCCGCCCATCCGTGCCGAGCCGCGCATCCGTGTCGGACCGGGCGTCCGTGCTGGGCCGGGCACCTGTGTCAGGGCCCGTGTTGGGCCGGGGGTCCGTGTTGGCCTGCGCCAGGTCGGTGGCCCGCGCCAGATCGCTGGCTGCCGCGGTGTCGATGGCGGAGTTCAGGGCGCTCATCGGGTGCAGCACCGCCCCGGCCACGCTGGGATTGAACGGGCTGATCGTGTTCGTCCGGCCCGCGCCGCCCATGAACCCACCGACCAGGGAGTCGGCGGTCGGCGGCTGCCACTGCCCGTACACCAGCCCGTTGGCCACGAAACTGCCCGCGGGCGAGGCCACCACGTTGTTCAGGCCGGTGTTCAACGCCCGGCCGGGGAATCGCCGGAAGGCGTTGCCCCATCCGGGCAGGTCGCCCGCCGTCCGGTTCAGGTGGCTGATCCCCGGGACGGCGCTGGTGAGCCGGGACACCGGAGCGCCGAGCTTGGTGCCGGCGACGGCGCCCACCCCGGCGCCCACCGCCGCGGCCATGGTCTTGTCCCAGTCCCAGCTCAGCCGGGTGCCCATCTGGATCTGCTTGTACTGGGTGAAGGCGTCGATGAAGACCTCTTCACCGATCTCCTCGATCAGTTCGTGCGTCAGCGCGGCCGACATGAACCGGCGGCCCAGTGTGCCGCCCGCCAGCGTGGTCAGCCTGCCCGCCGCAGTGACCCCGGCCGGGCGGGCCGCCGCGATCCCCAGACGGGTGAGGATGTTCCTGATGGCCAGCCGCAGGCTCGCCGCGGCGGGACCCACCAGTGGCGCCGTCGCACCGGCCGAGAAGAACGAGACGAGCAACGCGACGGCGATCGCGATGACGGCCACCCAGAAGGCCACGTTGATCGAGATCTTCGAGTACTGGGTCTCCAGCGCGAAGGCGTCCGCCTGCTGGGCGTACTGATGGTGGGCGGCCATCTTGGCCAGCGCGCCGGTCTGCTCGTCGTACATCCGCTCCACGCGGGTGAACGTGACGGGTTTGGCGGGAGACTCCCATCCCGCGGCGATGGTCTGAACCGCCGTGCCGGTCGGCTCGAACGTGGCCACATAGGTGTCCACGGCCCGCCGGTGCGCTTCCCGCAGCCGCCACAGACCGCTTTCGCTGGCCTCGGGCCACGCCTGCCCCGACATGAGCATCGGAATCAGCCAGTAGACCACCCAGTCCGGCAGCTTCTCCGTCTCCCACACCGGACGCACATCGCTGGCCGAGATCCCCCCGAACCTGTCCGATGGCAGCCCATCCGGCGTCTGTGAATTGACGTCACCGCGACCCGCCACGCTGGACCGTCACACTTCCCTTCTGATTCGACCCCCGGAGGCGAGATCCTCCGCGATCGCGGTGTCCGTGGAACGGGAATTGGCGATGGTCTCGCGTAGCAGCGGCCCGACGTCCACGATCTCGCCGACCAGCGCGGTCCCGGATTCGACCAGCCTGCTGGGGCCGTCGTCCTTGAGGTAGGCCTGCGCGAACATCCGGCCTTCCGCGCCGTTCCCCCAGGGAGCGGCCGCGTTGAGCGCCTTCAGCTCCGCGGACACCTCCGGCCACGCCTGCTCCAGGTCGAGGGCCATGGTGTTCCATTGGGCGATGCCGCTCTCGATGGACGGGCCCAGGTACAGGGTCCGGGGGCTAGGCGCCGGCATTCTCCCTCCCCGCCATCTGGTCGGCGAGCTGCGCGAGCACGGTCTCCACGTCGCCGTCGAGGTGCGCCCGCATCTGCTCGGCGGGGATAACCGGCTCGAAGATCTCCACGACGCGCTGCCGCATCTTCTCCGCCGCGTGGTGGGTGGTGTCGGTGATGACATCGGCCAAAGTACGGGCATCGGGGCGGCGGTAAATCCGGGGGTCAAGATCCAGCCGGACCAGTTCACCGCGCGCGTCGACCGTTACCGCGACCAGGCCGTCCTGGGATTTCTCCGTCACTTGTACGGCTTTCGCCTCCGCGAAAAGGCGAAGCCCGTCGTCCTGTAACCGAATAAACGCCTGGCGTAGTTCATCGGCGTAAGCCTGCATGCCAGACGCGCCCGCTTCTCCAGTCGATTGCACGTGCCGTTATCTCCTTATTACAGAGAGGTAACACCCGCTCTAGGAGTAACGGATCATATAGGCGTTATTCACCGTTGTTCATAGTGAATTCGCAAAAAACTAGAGTTTCCCGAGGTCAACGGTGTGCTCGCGGAGCGCGGTCACCTCGTCACCGGCGATCCAGCGGCGGTACACGCCCCGCTCGACCCGCTCCAGCCCGAGCTCGATCGCCACGGGCACCGACGCGCCGGAGTACTCCAGCAGGACTTCGCCGTCCTTCTCCGCGATGACCAGGAAAGACGCGCCCTTCCACGCGCAGACCGTCGTGACGAGGTCCACCCGTTCGCACTCCGCGGCGGGCACCGCTCTGACCCAGACGCCGGAAGCGATCTCCTCGAACCCGGCCTGCGCGGCGGTGTCGCGTAGACGCAGCCACACCCCGTCGGCGCGCAGCTCCGGAGCGGCCTCGTAGTCGACCCCGCCCCAGCGGGCGCGGTAGAAGGACCGCGTCATCGCGCCGCCCAGCGGTAGAGGGACCGGGTCATTGCGCCGCCCGCAGGAGCCACTGTCCGAGGTCCCCGTCGAAGACGGCGCGGCCACGCGTGACCCCGTCGATCCCCAACTCCACGATCTCCGCCCCGTACGGCAGCGGGACTCCCGTCACCTTGTACTCCCTGATCGTCTGATCTACGCTCGGCACCAGTCCCATGCCGACGAAGGGCGGCTCCTCGATCACCCAGCCGGCGACGGCCCGCATCCCCTCCTCGTCCTCCCCGCCGTAGGGCGTCGGGTAGAGATCGACGCCGATTGCGGGCCAGCGCAGGATGTTCAGGGCACCCTGGTCGGTGAGCGCGTCCTCCCGCGACAGCGCTTCAGCGAGCACGGACGGTGTCGCGATGTGGGCGACATCGAGGGCGTGGTGGCAGTATCCGGACACCTGCGGCTCGCCGTTGTCGAGCAATGCCTGGATCTCCGCGGGCCCCAGCAACTTCTGCACGATCGGGACACCTGGTTCGACCGCGTGGTCCTGGGCCAGTGTGGGTACGGCGAGCCTGGCCACCGTACCCGGCTCCAGGAAGAACGCGAGCTCCAGCCCGGCATTGACCGCCAGCCCCCACCGGAGGTCCGGCCAGCCCGCGGCGAGTTCCACCATCGACACGACCCGGTGGTTCTCGACGCCGGTGGCCGCCCTGAGGGCCCCCGCCGAGGTGTAGACGATCAGCCACGTACGCTCGTCGTCGGCCTGAGTGGCCCAGGCCATGGGCTCGTCGCCGGCGGCGGCTGCCTCGCTGATCGGCATCGCGAAATCCGCCGCCCGCAGCAGACCAAGGCAGAGGGCAAGGTCTCCTTGCGCCTGTGCTGCCGCGAGTTGTTCTTCGAAAGCACTGGCCTGCCACACACGGCACAGCCTATAAGCGCGCGTTCGCCACCCGTCGCCGTACGCTCGCCCGGTCCGAGCGATCAGTTCGCATCCCGTTCGCCGGCGATGTCGAGACCGGCCGATCGGCGTCGACGTCCCCACCAAAGGCAAGTCGAGCGGACCAGGAGATCGCGATGAACCAGCAGATGAACCAGCAGATGGACCAGCAGACGATCCAGCAGGCGGGCGAGCAGATGGGTCAGCGGGCGGAGCAGCAGATGATCCAGCAGGCGGGTCGGCGAGAGACGACGACCATCAGGACCAGCTACTGGGCGGTCGTCGGCGCGGCACTGGCGACGCTGTTCGCCAGCGCCGTCTACTACGCGGTGTTCGGCGGCGTGTGGATGAGGTTGAGCGGTGGGATCGCGTCCACCTCTCCTCAGGCGTGGGAGGTAGCCGCTCAGTTCGGCAGGAACGTCATCGAGATGCTTGTGCTGGCCACGCTCATGAGCCGGCTCCGGATCGTGACCTGGACGGGTGCGCTGCGGCTCGGCCTCCTGGTGTGGGGTGGGTTCCAGGCGCTGGCGATCGCGGGCTCCGTCATCCACGAGCAGTATCCGGTGGGGCTTTACGTCCTGCACGTCGGCGACGCGCTGATGACGACGCTGATCGCGGTGTCCATCCTCGTCCGCTGGTCCCGCCCTCGGGCGTAGGGGTCCTCGGGCATACGGGTCCTCGGGTGCAGGGAAGGCGCCGCGCGGTCGCCGTACGGAGGTGGAGGTCAGTGGAACTGCGGGACGATCAGGTAGATGCCGTAGCCGACCACCGCCGCGCAGGCGGCGAAGCACAGGACGGCGGCGGCCAGCGGGCCGGTGCCCGTGGCCTGCCGCTCCTCGGCTACCTGGCGGGCCGATATCGCCAGCACACCGAGCGAGAAGACGACCACGACGACGACGCTGACGGCGAGGCTGACGACGAAGACCTGGCCGAGAGCGGCCCATTTGATGTCCATCACGATCCCCTCAGGCGGCGACCCGCCGTGGTTGGGCGGGCGGGTCGTTTCAGGTGTGCGACCCGCTGTGATTGGGCGGGCAGTTCGTTTCAGGCGGCACCCGCTGTGGTTGGGCGGGGAGTTGGTTTCAGGCGGCGACTCGCTCTGGCTGGGTGGGCAGTTCGTTGACGTTGCCCGCGTGTACGGGCTCGCGGCGGCTGGCCGCGTACAGGCCGGCTGAGACGGCGATCGCGACCACGGCGGCGATGGTGACGCCGAGCGTGCCGGTGGTGGCCACGGCGGCGGCCACCCCGCCCACCGCGGCCGCCGCGGGCAGGGTGAGCAGCCAGGCCAGCGCCATCCGGCCGGCCAGGCCCCAGCGCACCTGGGCCAGGCGCCGGCCCAGCCCGGTGCCGAGGATGGCGCCGGAGACCACCTGCGTGGTGGACAGCGCGAAGCCCAGGTGGGAGGAGGCCAGGATGACCGTGGTCGCGCTCGCCTCGGCGGCGAAGCCCTGCGGCGACTCGATCTCGGTGAGGCCCTTGCCCATGGTACGGATGATGCGCCAGCCACCCAGGTAAGTGCCCAGGCCGATGGTCAGCCCGGCGGCGGCGATCACCCAGACGGGTGGGCCGGAGCCGGAGGCGAGCGCGCCGGTCGAGATCAGCGTCAGCGTGATGACGCCCATGGTCTTCTGCGCGTCGTTGGTGCCATGAGCCAGCGACACCAGCGACGCGGAGACGATCTGACCGAAGCGGAAGGTGCTGGTCACCGACTCGTGCCGGGCGCGGGCGGTGATCGTGTACGCCAGGTAGGTGGCGGTCATGGCCACGAACCCGGCGATCAGCGGCGAGGCCAGCGCCGGGATGAGGATCTTCTGCAGCACCGTGTCGAAGTGGACGCCGCGCATCCCGGCGCCGACCCAGACCGCGCCGATCAGGCCCCCGAACAGCGCGTGCGAGGAGCTGGACGGCAGCCCGAACAGCCAGGTGAGCAGGTTCCACAGGATCGCGCCGATCAGCCCGGCGAACACCATCGGCGGCGTCACCAGCTTGTCGTCCACGATCCCGCCAGAGATCGTCTTGGCCACTTCCACCGACAGGAAGGCGCCCAGGACGTTCAGTACGCCCGAGATCGCCACCGCCACCTTGGGGCGTAGCGCGCCGGTCGCGATGGAGGTGGCCATCGCGTTGGCCGTGTCGTGGAAACCGTTGGTGAAGTCGAAGGCCAGCGCCGTGATGATCACCACGACGACCAGGAACGTCCCGTGCTCCATGTCGTTGTCCCCATCGTCTCGCCGTAACCCGGACGTTAGGCGCACGTGGTGAACCGGCCGTGAATTCCCAGCGGAGACCGGATAACGAAGTCCGGTCTCCGCGCCACACCGAGCTGGTCAGTCGGCGTTGGAAGGACGGCGCCACGGGCCGGTGATCGCCAGGACGTGGCCGGGGCTCTGGATGTTGGCGAACAGGATCCGGCCGTCGGCGCTGAAGTTGGGGCCGGTGAACTCGCTGTCGTTGAGTTCGTTGCGCGCCATCGGGTACGCCTTGCCCTGCGCGGTGACGCCCACCAGGTGCTGGATGCCCTCTCCGTCCTCGGCGAGGATCACTCCTCCGTACGGCGAGACGGTGATGTTGTCCGGCCCGTCATAGTTCGTGTCCTGGGTGGGGTCGGGGTTGACGCCGAAGATGGTCTTCAGCGTGACCGTCTGGTGGCGCGGGTCATAGAACCACACCTGGCCGTCGTGCTCGTTGACGCTGCCGTCGGTGTGGCGCGCGTAGCTCGCGACGAAGTAGGCGCCGCCGTCCGCCCACCAGGCGCCCTCCAGCTTGCGGCTGCGGGTGACCTGGTCGTTGGGGAGCTGGGTGCGTACGGACTGGACGAGCGCGTCGCGTTCGGGCACCTCCACCCATCGGACCTGGTAGCGGGTGCCGGGGGAGGTGGCCTCCGACAGGTCGGCGACGTGCGTGCCGTCGCGATAGCAGCTCAACGCCTCCAGTTTGCCCGCGGTCGCGCCGCCGTCGGAGAGGGCCAGCTCCCGCAGCGCGCCCTTGCCGCCGTGGAACCCCTTCGGCGGCGTCCAGCGGTAGTAGAGCCCGTTCGGTCCGGAAGCGTCCTCGGTCAGGTAGATCGCCGACGTCTTGGGGTCGACAGCGACGGCCTCGTGCGAGTAACGGCCGAGGAACTTCAGCGGCACCGGGTCCTGGTTGGCCTTCCGGTCGAACGGGTCGACCTCGAAGACGTACCCGTGGTCCTTCTGGAAGGCGCCCCCGGCCCGCTGCTCGGTCTCCTCGCAGGTCAGCCAGGTGTTCCAGGGAGTCTTGCCGCCCGCGCAGTTGTTGTGCGTGCCGGCCAGGCTGACGTATTCGCGGATCCGTACGCCGTGCGCGTCCACGTCGATGTTGGTGGTGCCACCGCCCGCGCCCGGATCGTAGGTGAGGCCGGGCAACGCGGGCACCCGGTACGGCTCGCTGCCGCCGATCTCGTGGTTGTTGACCAGCGTGGCGCCGCCCTTGCCACGCCCGAGCTCTGCGTCCGCTCCTTCGCTGTCCGCTCCGTCGCTTTCGAGCCCGGCGCCCTTGCCGCGGGTGAAGCTCGCCGTCCCGTCCGCGTCGCTCGGCGTCGGCTCGCCGCTCTCCAGCAGCGTCACCCCCGCCTCCGCGACGATCCGGTACGAGAACCCGGCGGGCAGGGCCAGCACCCCGGCCGGATCGGCGACCAGCGGGCCGTAGCCGAGCGGGGGCCGCGTGGCCGCGAACGCGGCGGGCCCGGCGATCGCCTCGATGCTGCCGGCGAACACTATGCCGAGGCCACCGGCGGCGCTGCGGCCGAGGAAGGAACGGCGAGAGACAGGTGCGGACATGGGACATCGCCTCCAACGTTGACGTCTGCAGGAGCCGACCCAATTGCGTCGCGGGAACGGGCGGCACCCCGCACTCCGTCCTTATGGTGAACGCTCAAGGAAGAACCGGCACCCGGATCGATCATCTTGATCGCCCGAAAGTGAATGATTCGTACGCACTGCGTTTGGAACCACGTCATGTGACGCTCCTAGCGTGCCGGTCATGAAACGCATCTCCCTCGCGGTGGGCGCGGCCCTGCTGGCCGTGAGCCTCGCCCCCACGACCGGTCCCGCGTCCTACGCCGCCGCACAGGACGGCGCGCGGGACAACACGGGCCGCGCCACGCTGACCGGCTTCGCCGCGCTCCCGGCGCAGACCTTCGTGCCCGGCAGCGAGCCCTCCGGCTCCCAGATCGGCACCACCCCGATCAACGGCGTCACCCCGCCCTTCGCCGGCCAGCCGGTCCAGGGGTTCAGCGGCATCGTCCGGCGCGGCGACGGCAGCTTCGACGTGCTGTCCGACAACGGGTACGGCGGCAAGAACAACAGCGCCGACTTCCTGCTGCGCGTGCACCGGATCAGCCCGGACTTCAAGGCGGGCACCGTACGGGTGCTGGGCGGGTTCAACCTGTCAGACCCGCGCGGCCGGGTCTCGTGGCCGCTGACCAGGGCGGACCGGGTGCTCACCGGCGCCGACTTCGACGTGGAGTCGATCGTCCGGGCGGCGGACGGCACGTACTGGATCGGCGATGAATTCGGCCCGTTCCTGCTGCACTTCTCGGCCACCGGCACGCTGCTGGAGGCGCCGATCGAGCTGCCCGGCGTCAAGGCGCCGGAGAACCCGACCCTCAACGGCGCGACGCCGAACCTGGCCGGCAGCAAGGGCTTCGAGGGCATGGCCCGTTCCGCCGACGGCCGGTGGCTCTACCCGCTGCTGGAAGGCACGGTCAGTGGAGATCCGGCGGGCACGCTGCGGCTGAACGAGTTCGACGTCCGGAAGCGGGCGTACACCGGCAAGCGCTGGACGTACAAGCTGGACAGCCCGACCAACGCGATCGGCGACGCCATCGCGGTGGACGAGCACCGCTTCCTCATCATCGAGCGGGACAACGAGCAGGGCGACGCGGCCAAGCTCAAGCGCGTCTACCTGGCCGACACCCGCGACCGCGACCACGACGGCGCGCTGGACAAGACGCTCGCCGCCGACCTGCTGGACCTGGCCAACCCCAAGGGCCTGGGCGGGTTCGGCGAGACCTTCCGCTTCCCGTTCCAGACCATCGAGGACGTCGTGATCCTCGACGACCGTACGCTCGGCATCCTCAACGACAACAACTTCCCGTTCTCGTCCGGACGGACGGCCGGCCAGCCGGACAACGACGAGTTCATCACCGTCCGCCTGCCCTTCCGCCTGCACGCCCGCTGACGAAGAGGGGGGCGGCCGGGGCCGTCCACGTAGACGAGCGGCTGCGGCGCCTGGAGCATCTCACCGGCCGCAGCCGCACCGTCGTGAGCTGACCGGGACTCTCAGGTGAAGTCGAGGGGCCCGTCGTTGAAGAGCTTGAACGGTCCCCCCATGATCGCCTGCTTCCACCCATCGTCGTGTTCGCGCAGGTGGCGCTGGTAACTGGAGCCGTATCCGCCGTCGAGGTAGGTCTCACGGGCCGCCTGCTCGTGGCCCAGCTGACTCCCCATCTGGTACGCCTCCCGGTTGGCCGCCTGCTCCTCCTTGTCCCGGGCGGCGCTGTACTCGGCGAAGTCCGTGCCGACCGGGCTGTTACCCCACCGGTCCTTGGCCATGTGAACCTGGCGCACGAACTCCCCGGCGAGCGCCTCGGAGCTGGCCGTTTCGGCTCCGCCGATGCGGATGACGTTGAGCTGCCGGTTGTAGTCGGACCACTGGATGTTCTGGCCGGTCTGGTACAGCGTGGTGATGCCGTGCTCCCTGGCGTAGGCCAGCGCCTCCCGGCCGGCGGGGGTCTCGTTCAGGACCCGCTCGGTGTCCTCCTGCGCCTGCGAGTTGTTGTCCCACGGCTTGAGCGTCAGCGTGTTGACTCCGGCCAGGGCCGTCTGCGCACCTGGGATGATCATGAGACGAGCCAGCATGTGCCTCGCCAACTGGAGAGACGTGACCGCGCCCCTCGCGATGTTGCGCTCCACCTGGCCGAGAGCCAGGGCGAGGGCCTTGCGTGTCTCCATGATCCGCCGCCTGCCGAACAGCGCCCCCAGCACCGGACCGAGCTGGAACCCGCGGATGAGCGAGATCAGGAGCACCAGGAGAGTGATGACGAGCAGGTATTTCCACGCGGTCTTGAACACCACGAGGGCGGTGGTCCCGGCGCCGACCAGCGCGGTGGCCACGGAACCGTCGTCCATCCGCCTCGACTCGAGGCTGTACTCGTTCTCGAAGACGTTGATGTCGCCGCTGTAGTTGCCGGCCGCCCGTACGTGCGCGGCGGCGGGATCCGCCTGAGCCTTGCCGTCCTTGGCGGCGGAGGCGAGATCCAGCCAGGAGCCGGCCCCCTGGAGACGCGACATGTCATCGGATTTCGGCCAGGGAGCGTCGGCCGCGACGAAGCCGTGCACCGCACGCAGGGCGGGCGGCAGTTCCCAGGTCACAGCGCCTCGATCGGGGTAGGCGTCCGGCCCGCGGCCGCCGCGCTGGCCTGCTCGGCCTGGGTGAGGTTCGCCTCGGACAGGGCGTGCTTGGACGCGATGCCACGCAGGCGCTCGGCGGTGCCGCCGAACGCGCCGCGTACCAGGTCGATCAGCCCCGCGAACTCGGAGTCGAACTGGGCGCCGGGCCGGTCGGGGCCGTCGGTGGCCGCCGCTCGCCCGGCGCCGTGGATCGAGCCCCACATGGACTGCTCCAACTGGTCGGCGGTGTCCGCGAACCGGCTCGCCGAGACGAGCCGGCTGCCGAAGACGACCCGCAGCTCGTCGTTCCTGTCTTCCACTCGTGTCACCATCGCTCCGCTAGTAACTCGTGTCACCCGCTCCGCCAGGGATCCGGTCATACGCGTGCGCTCATCAGGCCGGCCGCATCAGCCGGTCCAGCCTCATGGTCAGCTCGTTGGCGACGGAGAGGATCTCGTTCATGTTGCCGTGGGCGTCGGCCTTGATGTCCTGAAGCAGAGCGTTCAGCTCGGGCGTCTCCTGCTTCAGCGCGTCGGGGATGGCCGCCGCCGCGCGCTCCTGGGCGGCGGCTCGCCCCTGGCTGAACGCCACCCTGATCGCGGCGGCCAGCTCGTACGAGGACAGCCGCATCGCCCTCGGGTCGATCACGAGCCCGACCAGGTCGCTGGTGCCGTCGACCTCCGCCTTGACGAGGCCGTTCGCCGCCACGCCGGTCTCCCGCAGGGCGGCGAACTGGTCAAGGAAGTCCGAGGACTCGTCGTTCATCCGGGGGTCTCCAAGCAGCATGGTGCGGTCAGCGCCTCTGGTGGCGCAGCCAAGATCCTAGGAGGCGGCCTCGACGCTCTCCGTCAATGATCATCAGAGTTCATCGACGGTTAACCACGCGTTCTGGCCGGTCCCCAACCATCAGGGCTTCCTGCGGAGGGACACCTCGGGTGGACGCCACCCCAAGGAACTAGCCGAGGGCGTGGTCGAGGTTGAAGGCGGCGCTGATGAGGGCCAGGTGGGTGATCGCCTGCGGGAAGTTGCCCAGTTGCTCGCCGGTGTGTCCGATCTCTTCCGCGTACAGCCCCAGGTGGTTGGCGTAGGTGAGCATCTTCTCGAAGGCCAGGCGGGCTTCGTCGACGCGGCCGGCGCGGGCCAGGGCTTCGACGTACCAGAACGAGCAGATCGAGAACGTGCCCTCCGGTCCTTCCAGACCGTCCGGGCTGGCTTCGGGGTCGTAGCGGTAGACCAGCGAGTCGGAGACCAGCCCGCTGCCGAGGGCGTCGAGGGTGGACAGCCACTTGGGGTCGGTGGGGGAGACGAACTTGGCCAGCGGCATCATCAGGATGGACGCGTCCAGGACGTCGTCGTCGAAGTGCTGGACGAACGCCTGCAGCGAGGTCGACCAGCCGTGTTTCATGATCTGGTGGTAGATCGTGTCGCGGGCCCGCCGCCAGCGCGGTATGTCGGCGGGGAGCCCTCGATGGGCGGCCATGCGCATGGCGCGTTCGATGGCCACCCAGCACATCAGCCGTGAGTAGACGAAGTCCTTTCGCCCGCCGCGGGTCTCCCAGATGCCTTCGTCGGGTTGGTCCCAGTTCTCGCAGAGCCAGTCTATTAGCGTGCAGACCTGCTCCCAGCGGTCGCTGGAGATGGGGTTGCCCCATTTGTTGTAGAGGTAGATGGAGTCGAGGAGTGCTCCATAGATGTCCAGCTGGAGTTGGTTGACGGCGGCGTTGCCCACGCGTACCGGCGCGGACCCCCGGTAGCCCTCCAGGTGGTTCAGCTCGGATTCGGGCAGCTCACTGCGTCCGTCGATGCCGTACATGATCTGCAGCGGGCCGGTACTGCCGGCACCGGTGAGCGGGACGTGCGTGGACAGGAAGCCCATGAAGGCTTCGGCCTCCTCGGTGAAGCCGAGCCTGAGAAGCGCGTACACGCAGAACGCGGCGTCACGTACCCATACGTAGCGGTAGTCCCAGTTACGTCCGCCCTTGACCTGCTCGGGCAGGCTGGTGGTGGGCGCGGCGACGATCCCGCCGGTCGGCGCGTAGGTGAGCAGCTTCAGCGTGAGGGCCGAACGGTGGACGACCTCACGCCACCTGCCCCGATAGCGGGAGGCGGACAGCCACTTCCGCCAATACCGCACCGTGACGGCGAACTGCTCCTCCGCCTCCGCGATCGGGCAGGGTCGCGGGGTGATCCCGTCGCCGATCCGGTCGAGGGCGAATACGGCGTGCTCACCCTCCTTGAGCTCGAAGCTCGCCCAGGCGTCCCGTCCGTCGGTTTCGATGGGCACGCTGGCGGACAGCGCGAGGGACAGGGACTCCGACTCGAACGTCGTCCGGGACCCGTGCTGGTGGACCGTGTGGGGTTGCCTGGCGTAGTCGAACCGGGGAGCCACCCGGGCGCGGAACGGGAGGGCTCCACGGACGCAGGCCACCCGGCGGATCACCCGGTGCCGGTCCACCTCGTCGGAGTCATCCTCGATCGGCATGAAGTCCTGGATCTCGCCCACCCCGTCGACGGCGAAGAAGCGGGTGATCAGGACATTGGTGTCGGGGAAGTAGAACTGCTTGGTCTTCGCCAGAGTGTCGGCGTACAGCTCGAACGACCCGCCCTTGTCGGCGTCCAGGATCGAGGCGAACACGCTCGGGGCGTCGAAGCTCGGGCAGCAGTACCAGTCGATCGTGCCGTTGGTGCCCACGAGCGCTACCGTGCGCAGGTCGCCGATCAACCCGTGCTCTCCGATCGGCAGGTACCGCGAGTCCTCGGGGTAGCCGCCTGGTCCAGCCGTCATATCTGTTCCCTGCCACGATTCCGGGAAAATATGCAGGTCAGAGCAGCTCGACGCTCGGTCAGGCCGCCGACGGTGGAGGGGGCATGCCGTACGAAGCGCTCATCGTCAGGACCCGCTTCTCCAGATAGAGGCACATCATCTCTGTCACGGTGTCTCTGTTCTGCGGCGTGAGGTGGAATGTCTCCACAGCTTCATGTTCCTTCAGGACATCGACCCACGGCTCGGCGGGGGACATCACCGTGCCTAGGATGAGGCACGGGCTTTCGAGCATATCGAGTACGACCTGCCGAAACGCCGCCGAGTACAGCTGCATGGGCCCGATCTCGTCCACCAGCACGATTCCCCCCGGATTGTTCGACAGGGCGGCACGCAGGGCGGGCACGGCGACACCGTCCAGGAATTCGAGGTCCACGCCATACTTGAGCCGTCCATGGCTGAGCAGTCGCCCCACGCGCATATCACTGTCCGAATCAATGGACGCGAGCCGCCCTGACCGGCCGTCCAGCATCTCGATCTCGAAGCCCACGCGCTTGCCGTCTATTCGCCGCTCGGTGGCGTAAAAACCCACGACGCTCTTGGGGGCCAGTCTGGTGACGACGTTTCTCAGGGCCGTCGTCTTGCCGACCTTTTTGACGCCAGTAAAGAGCAGTGCCCTACCCATGATCGCTCCCCGGAATGAGTAGCCGCGGCAAGCCGGCGCCCTTGAGGTCGCCCCAGAGGACCGGGTTCTGGCGGCCATTGCTGTAGTCACGCACTTGATGGAAAACCAGGTCGTACAGACTGGCCAGACCGATGACGTTAGACGTCCCCGGACTACGTAGCTGTTCGAGCAGGTAGTAGGAGAAAACGCCATGTCCGAGAGTGCCGTCTTCCCGCGCGACTTCGTCGTCGGCACAGGCCGACAGGAAGATCGTTCCTGAACCGAGCGGCAGGTTTTCCAGCCGGATCCGCGGTCGGTGCGTTCGGCGCTGCTCCGCCAGCAGGGGCCCGGTTATCCCACGCCCATCGGAGTAGCCGGAAAAACAGGCATCGAGGATGAAGACCACGAGGCGCGCATTGAGCCGGCTGGCCAACCGGGCCAGATCTGTATGCACCTCGATGGCGCTCGAAAGCAGCGCATGCCGCTGGGTGTCATGGCAGACCAAGAAGCGTGACACTTTATCGAGCCCGGGATGAATTTCGGGGGAGCCGTGCCCGGCGAAGAAGATCAGCACCGCGTCACGGCGGTCGACGATCCGTGCCAGTCGCACCCCGATGAGGTCGATGATGCCCGACCGAGTCGCCTGATCGTCAACGAGTGAATGCACCTGCACACTTGATGCGTATAACGCCTGCCCGAACAATTCGGCAAAGGCGAGCGCATCCGCTCGTGCGTATGACAGGTCGGGGATCGTTATATCGGCATACTTGTTCACGCCGATGAGCACCGCATGAAGCCGGGTCATTCGTGACCCCCTGCCGAGCGGTGTTCGAGGTAGTCACGCAGCGCCTCCGCCGCCAGCAAGTCGCCGTAGCCCAGGAGCGCCGCCCCATCGGGGACGGGATATGAGTAAGAAGCGTGCAGCTTGGAGCGTGAGGCCGCCAGTTGGTGATATTTCGAACCGTCGCGGAGGCGAACGATGGCCAAGGACGTCACTTTCAGCAGCGCATCGGCCGTGTCGGACAGCATCGTCACTGACTGCTTCTCGTCCTGACGCCCCAGTCCCAGCATGCGTCGCGCGGTGTTGGCTTCGGTGACCACTCCGTCCAGGCCGCCCAGAATCTCCGCGACCTCGGTCAGCGCGTCGAAGAGCCGATAGAAGTCGTGCGGCACCACGTCGAGCACCACGAGGGCGCCACTCCGCCTGGCCTCGGCGACAGCCCCGATGACCGCCGCGAACCGTGGTACGGAGCGGGAACGAAGACAAAGCCCCGAGATCCAGATGAGATCCCATGGCCCGAATTCGCCGGCACGCACGAAGTCGCTCGACAAGGCGTCATTGGCACTCACCGAGGACGTGAACATGTGGCGCGCACCGGACGCGTCGTAGGCCACGAGGGTACGAGCCGTGGGAGCCGTCGTACTGCGCTGAACCCGGCACTCGAACGGCGCCGCGGCCAGCACATCGCCGATGATCTCGCCGGCGGCGTCCTCGCCTACTGAGCCGACGACTGTAGGTGAGAGCCCGAACTGTACGGCCCGTCTGGCGAATTGGTAAGCCGTGCCACCTACCTGGTCGGCTATGGGGCCGCGGGCCAACAGTTCGCCAGAGGCGGCGACGCGGGACCAGGTTTTCGGCAGCCAGGTCTCCACGACGGTATCCAGACACAGGTCGCCCATGACGAGCACCCGAGGCGGGTCGTTCACCGCTCTGTTCCCGTGGGCATGTCGAGGATGTGGCCGTGATTGATCTTGTCCCGGTAGTAATCACGGAGCTGTGGATGGCGTGCCAGATCAACCGCCACCGGCAGCAGGTTCGCTACTTTTATCCCGTCTCCAGCAATGGCACCGGCTTTGGCCGGACTATTGGTCAGCAGGCGAATGGACGTCACCCGCAGGTCGTACAGAATGGCGGTCGCCTGCTCGTAGTGCCGCTGGTCGTCGCCGTAGCCCAACCTCCGGTACGCCTCGGTTTGCGGGATGCCCTCCTCGGCGGACAGCTGAGTGGCCAGCATCAGCGCGAAATGCCCGTTGGCTCGTCCCTCCTGATCGAGCCAGATCACGACCCCCCTCCCGTGTTCCTGGATCGTCGCCTGCGAGGTGGCCATCTGCTCGCGGCAGTCGCATTCGATGCTGTTGAACACGTGGGCGGAAATGCAGGCCGAGTGGACCCGGCACGGCACTTCCTCCTGTCCGCTCACCTCGCCGTGGACCAGGGCGACGCTCTCCGCGACCCCGTCGTAGTAGAGAATCTCCCGCCAGCTGCCGAATTTCGTCGCCAGCGGGCGCTCAGCGAGTCTGACGATCGCTCTTGGCATGCCGCTACTCCAGATTGTCGGGCAGTTGTAGACCGGCCTGTTTCCGCAATATCAAGTTCAGGGCCATGACATGGCTGCAAGTGGCGTGCACTGCGAAGAAGTCGCACGTGCACGACCAGGAGCCGGCCTCGAAGCTGATATGCCGCTCATCGTGTTCGGATCGCATGGTGACTTGTAGCGAGTCGAGGCAGAACCTGTCCTGCTCCCGGGCGTAACGCTCCGCCTTCTGCCACTTGGCGGCGACCGCCGCTGTCATATCAGGCATTGTTTTCCGTTTCTTCATGGGTTTCCAGCCAATTCTGGATCTCCGTGGTAGTCCGATCCGCAGGACACGGCTCTCCGTCAGAGCGCTCTGCGCTTTGTCTCGGGCGCTTTCGCGAGCGCTGTTGGCCCAGTCGAGGAGCGCTTGGCCGAACTGAGCGTGTACCAGCCACACCTGATCCCCGAGCGTCTCGGAGATCTGCCGGCTCTCCGAGAACAGCCTTTCCGCGTCCGCGGTCTGACCGGTCTCAAGAGCGAGTTTGGCCATCTGAAACAGAGTCGCCTGCTCCATCACCGGATCTCCGACCAACTGCTCCAGGAGCAGCGCCTCCTCGTACAGCGTCCGGGCGGAGTCGGTCCGGCGCGCGGCGTGTTCTATTCGCGCCCGCTCATGGATGGTTTTGGCCAGGGCTCCGTCACGACCGGCGCGGCGTCGGCTCTCGTATACGCGGGTCAGCAGCTCCTGTGCCTCATCCAGCCGGTCCTTGCGATAAAGGATCTTGGCGATTTGATGATCGATGTCAGAGATCGCCTCTTCGTCGTCGGCCAGCCGGCGCGCATCCCGATAGACGGTCTCCGCCTGATCGAAATCGCCCATCCGGTAATGCACTTGGCCTACCCCGCGAAGTGCCTGCAGCCATAGACCGCGGGCGTCCGCCTCCATCGCCAAGTACGCGGCCTGTCCGTAGGCGTCTTCCGCGTTCGTGAAGGCGGCAAGCCGATATTCCACCAAGCCACGGACGATGAGGAAAGCCGCCTGACGTATCTGATCACCGGATCGGGACGCGGACCGGACGGCGGCGTCAAGCAGGTCGAGCGCCAAGGGCCACGGCCCTCTGCGGATCAGCGGGAGGTCCCGGTGGCCCACCACCGTTTCGCAGTAGCTCAGGATGTCTCGCCAGAGCCCCAGATCTTCGGCGACGCGCAGCGCTCTGCGGATGTTGCCCGACTCGTCGGCGGGATAGTTGCCCTCGTTCGCCAATTCCAGCTGTTGGGCGAGTTGCGATCTTACGAGGTCGCTCATCTTCTCTTGGGACAGCCCCGCGTGCCGGCGTCGCAGATGGGCGACAAGGAGCGAATGCATGACGCAGCGTGTGCCGCCTCCCGGCTGGTCGTGGCGGTCGATCAACGCGGCGCCATGAAGCTCGTTGAGCGCCGCGTCGAGCCGGGATCTCGTGGTGGGGGTGAGTTCACGGCCGCCCATCGCCACATGGCGCCATGCTGACTCTTCGGCTCCGTCCTCGAAGACGGCCCAGGCGTCGAGGAGGTCGCGCACGGCGGGAGTGCGCTCTTCCAGAAGAGTGATCACCCTGCCGAGCATCTCGCTGTTGACCGCGAGTGGCCCGCCGCCGCTCAGCCTCAGGAGATCGCCCCGCATCTCCGTCCAGCGTTGTCCGAGCTGCAGGAGAGACGCTGTGTACTCGATGGTCTTCGGATGCCCGAAACACAGCCGAGAGGCTTCGGCTACGTGCTCATCCGCGCCCACCAGCCTCCTCGCCCTCTCGGTTCCGCCCAGACAGGCGACCATGAGTTCGCGGGACGCGTCCTGGGGCAAGCCTGTCACGGTGATCCAATTCGCACCGATGATGCTCTGCAGTTCGGCGCGATAGGAGTAGGAAATGAGCACGGCACGTCCGCCGAGGCTGGTGTCCCATGAGCTCAGCAGCGCTATGACCTCCGCGAGGACGGATTCGGGCGCTTCATCGATGTCATCGAAGATGAGGAGGAAACGGCCGCGCGAGAGTCGCATGGCGACTTC
Organism: Nonomuraea sp. NPDC052129; assembly: GCF_040680095.1. NCBI lineage: Bacteria > Bacillati > Actinomycetota > Actinomycetes > Streptosporangiales > Streptosporangiaceae > Nonomuraea > Nonomuraea sp. NPDC052129. The sequence continues at coordinate 467,860 of NZ_JBFAVX010000002.1, forward strand.
TTCGGGCCGCATGGTGCCTTCCCCTTTCGGCCAGCCCAATACCTCGGCGAGATCGGATGCCGCGAAGCTGCCCCGTAGCGAGAAGTAACCGATGCCGCCACGAAATTGCCAACCGTAGCGATTGGCCATTGTCTGCACTATGGTCGTCTTTCCGTTTCCGGTGATGCCGACAAGGCCAATGTAAGGACTCCCTCTGTCTTCGTCGAAGAGCCGGTGATAGAGGGCGAGCAGTTCGTCGGCTCGATCGACGACCGCGCGGTGCTGCGTCGGCACATTCGCCGGCGGATTGCAGGCGAAATAGTTGGGGCGTCCGCTGGTCGGCATGGCGTCGAAGGCGGGCGTGCTTTCTCGTGGCCCGCGGACTCGGATGGGATCCGCCGTATTTCTCAGGGGAATGCGGCGAAGCACGGCTTGCGAGGCGCTGTTGACCACCTGGCTCAGCGGGGTCCTGGTGAAAAGGAGTCCGTAGATTTCCTCGATGGCGCGCAGGGCATCACGCCTGCTGATGCTGCCGGCCACGGAGATGGTGGTCAGGTTGCGATTGGCAAGCGCCAGCCGGTCGGCGAGGCTCTCGGTCGAGCATCCGTTCAGGACGAGCAGACACTGCTGACGGTTGGGAAACGCGTCGGCGAACTCGTCTTCTTCCACCAAGATCGCCGTGCCGTCACGGTCTTCGAACTCGATTCCGCCACCACTATGAGCGGCCACGTGAACAATGTCGAACTTATCAGTGGCAAGCGCGCGCCTAAGGTTGCTGATGGTCGGCGGCGTTAGGCGGAGGATGTCCACTTCCGCCCCCGCTTCCTCCATCGCGGCAGTGACGTGCGCAAGCTCGGTTTCCGGGTGAAGCCGCCCAGGGTCGTTGATAGGCGACGGCGTGACCAAGAGCAGCCGTATCGGGGCAGTGCTCGCCGCCAGGGCCTCGTTGAGTGTTACGGGCGTTGTCACGCTCGCCTCCCGGCATGAGGGGAAGCCCTAAATTATGCAGCCGCTCGCTTAGTCTAGACGGAAACTTCGCGCAGAACACCGGCAACCTTTTGACGGACACCGCGCTCCGTTGAACGCGAAGGATGTGCGCTTCATCGCGCTGTGCCCGCTTTGCGCACATCGCAGGTAAACGATCAGCGCGATTTGTTGATCAAAAGCAGCCATGTGTCGCTCTTAAATGTATTTATGGTTGGTCATGCTGACCAGTCTCGCGTCGAGGGACACGTAGGCGGCACCGGTCCTGCCCCACGTCGCCCGCTCCTTGTGCTTTCTTTGTGCTCCCGCCTGCCAGGATGACCTCCGACCGCTTGGTCCAAGTAGTTCATCCTTCGTGGAACAGCCGAGAGACAGTCGAGGGTAACGAGCATGATTTCGCAGGTCAGGTTGGGAAGAGTCGTCGCCTTATCGATCGGGGTCCTGCTCCTGGCCATGTCGAGTGCCACCGCCGCTGGGGCGGTGACCCCCGCCACCGCCGGGGCCGTGACCGGCACGTTCGCGGCCACCGGACCCCTGCCGTTCGATCTGCCGGCGAAGGCCAGGCTGCGGGCCTCCGCCAAGAAGGTGTTCGCGCACTACTTCACGCCGTACCCCGTCTCCTTGGACAACAAGGAGAGCAGCGTCGACTACTACACCAAGAACTACCTCAACCCGGCCGGCGAGAGCGGTAAGCACGCGGCCTACGGCGGGCTGCTGCGCGACCGCCCGCGGCCGCGCGCCGTGCGCTCCGGCGACTATCAGCTCCAGGACATGGAGAGCGAGGTCAAGACGGCCGCCGCGGCGGGCATCGACGGCTTCACCGTCGACATGCTCTCGCTGTCCAGCGCCAACTGGACCCGGCTCAAGCTGCTCGTGAAGGCGGCCGAGGCGGTCGACACCGGCTTCACGATCGTCCCGATGCCCGACATGACGTCGTTGTCGGCCGACGCCGCGACGCTCGCCGCCTCCCTCGCCGAGCTGGCCGCGTCTAAGTCGATCTACCGCCTGGCGGACGGCCGCGTCGTCGTGTCGCCGTTCAAGGCCGAGGCCAAGAGCGCGGCCTGGTGGGCGGACCTCATCGACATCATGAACACCAAGTACGGCGTCAAGGTCGCCCTCGTACCGACGTTCCTGAACTTCTCCGCCAACGCCGCGGCCTTCGCCCCCATCAGCTACGGCTTCTCCAATTGGGGCAACCGCAGCCCGGCCGGGCAGTCGGGCATCGCGAGCAACATCGAGAAGGCGCACGACCTCGGCAAGATCTGGATGCAGCCGGTCTCGGTCCAGGACGAGCGCCCGAACCAGAGCATCTACGACGAAGCCCTGAACACCCAGAACCTCCGCACCACGTGGGAGGGCTCGATCAGCAACGGCGCGGACTGGGTTCAGCTCACCACCTGGAACGACTTCTCCGAAGGCACCCAGTTCACCCCGTCCCCGCACAACGACTCGTCCTATCTGGACATCTCGTCGTACTACCTGACCTGGCTGAAGACCGGTACGGCCCCGGCGATCGTCCGGGACACGGTCTACCTGACACACCGCACCCAGCTCGCCGCCGCCAAGCCCACGGGTGGCCAGACGAAGCTGATGGCGCCCCGCTCGGGCACCAGCACGCCCAGGGACAGCGTCGAGATCCTGTCGTTCCTCACCGGTGCCGCGACCGTGAACGCCACCATCGGCGGCACGGCCAAGACCTACCAGGGCAAGGCGGGCCTGCAGGCCCAGCTCTATCCGCTGGCCAACGGCACCAACAAGGTCTCCGTGGTCCGCTCCGGGACGACGACGGCCACCGTCACCTCCCCCTGGACCGTGGTGGCCGCCCCCGTGGTGCAGGACCTGCAGTACCACGCGGTCAGTAGCGGCCGCTGATCGCGAAAGGGCCACCCGAGGGGGTTCTCGGGTGGCCCTTTCGCGCGTTCCTCCTTCCGGCTGTCAGCGGTTCCTTCCGGTTGTCAGCACCTCCTGCCGCTGTTGATGCATCGCACGACGTTGTTCATGAGCTGCTTCGACATCACCTCGATGGCACCCGCGTGGTCGGTGTTCGGACTGTTCCCTTCGCTGGGAGCGCTGTCCACCATGAAGGGGACGTTCGTACCGTCGGGCTGGGTGTTGGGCACGTCGTCGTAGACGAGCGTGACGCGCAGCTGCGGCACCGCCTGGGTGTCGGCCGGGCAGGCTCCGTTCTCGTCGGGGAAGACGACGTGGGTACGGTGGTCCGCGCTGTCGAGGTTCTGGCCGTCCCAGCAGCTGGGCATGTCGAAGACGCGCATGAGGTTGCTGCCGGACGGGCAGATCGGATACTTGTCGGTCAGCCTGTTGGCGAAGCCGGTGCAGCTCCACGTGGGCCGGGCATTGGCCGCGTCACCAGGCGCGTCACTGGGTGCGGCACTGGCGGTGTCACTGGCCTTGGCACCGGCCGTGTCAGTGGGCGGGTCGCTCGGCACGTCACTGGCCGTGTCGCTGGGCAGGTCGGTAGGCACGTCAGTGGGCAGGTCGGTGGGCACATCGGTGGGCAGGTCAGTGGGTGCGTCGCTGGGCGCGTCACTGGCCGTGTCACTGGGCTTGCCGCCGCTCACCGCCTGCGCGTCGCCGGTGATCAGCCTGAGGAACTGAGGCGCGGCCGTGACCTTCGACATGGCGTTGCCACGGAACTGCAACTGCACCAGAGACGGCCGCACGGCGTTGCCGTCCGCCCCGCCTACCCGCAGGGTCGGCCAGAAGTACGTCGACCTGTCGGCGCGGATGCGGCAGGTGGTGTCCGAGGCGGCCAGGCTCTCGTTCGTGGAGAAGGCGTCAGTGGACACATTGCCCACGTAGTCGTTCAGCTGCTGGCCCCCCTTGGCCACGCCTGGAGCGGTGATGATGTTGTCGCTGTTGGCGTGACCCTCCTGGGGTGTGCCGCACCTGGAGACGAAGGAGCCGCTGGAAGCGGTCCTCTGCTGCTGCTGCACGGGGTCGACCGACTGGATGTCGACGAAGTCGTCGGCCGTCGGCCCGGACGCCGCCTTCGCGCTCGCGCTCGCGCTCGGCTTCGAGGACGCGGCGCCGCCGCTGCCGAGCGTGCACTTGGCCAGGCCGTCCAGCCCGGTGGGGCGGTCGGCGACTCGTCCGATGGCTGTGGCGATGCGGTTGATGGTGGCTGTTCGTTTGTCGGCCAGGGGGCCGAGGATGGCGTTCTGTACGAAGTTGGGGCCGCCTTCCCCTGCTGAGGTGGCGAGTCGGTTGTTGGCTTCGTTGATCTGTGTTTGCAGGAGTTTGAGGTTGCGGTCGACTTCGGCTTGGGCTTGGGCGGGAATGTCGGGAAGTTTGCCTGCTACGTCCGGGCAGGTGATCTTGTTCCCGCCGGTGGCGGGGGGTGTGGTCGCATTGTCGGACGGCGGTGTGGTCGCGTTGTCCGATGGCGGTGAGGTGGGGGGCTCTGAGGCGTCAGGGTCCTGGGTTGCGGGGGCGGTCGCGCCGCCGCCGTTGCCGAGTTTGCAGGTGGCCAGGCCGTCCAGCCCGGTGGGGCGGTCGGCGACTCGTCCGATGGCTGTGGCGATGCGGTTGATGGTGGCTGTTCGTTTGTCGGCCAGGGGGCCGAGGATGGCGTTCTGTACGAAGTTGGGGCCGCCTTCCCCCGCTGAGGTGATGAGTCGGTTGTTGGCTTCGTTGATCTGTGTTTGCAGGAGTTTGAGGTTGCGGTCGACTTCGGCTTGGGCCTGGGCGGGAATGTCCGGCAGTTTGTCGGCGACGTTCGGGCAGGTGATCGTGTCCGCGCTGGCGGACAGGTTCACCATGTTCCGCGACTGCCCGGATAATGGGCCACCCGCCAGAACGAGGGCGACACCTCCGACTAGGGAAACGACTCCCAGCCATGGCCTGAATGGCTTGCTCCCCGAGGCATTCGCCATACGGGAACTCCTCCCGGATTGATGACGTGGGCGGGAAAGCCCGCTTTTCATCAGATACGGGAGCATCGGCAGCATGGTTCACCCGGATGGAGAAGTCGCAGGTCAGACCGGCGATTCGGGCTTGACGGCGACGACCTCGCCGTCGTCGGTGTTCACGTACAGGATCGCGGGCGGTTGGGGGCCATAGGTGGTGTGAGCGGCACGAGAGTAGCGGCAGGTTATGGCGATGACGATTCACCTCGTCACACGTCGTCCTGGGAAACGTGGCAGCAAATTAACATCCTCCTTCGAGCTTATCGCGATGGAGCGTCTCACCTGGGTATTTGCTCTTTCAATCGTTCAGCGGGATATCTCTTCAGGACGGTCGCTGAAGCGCTCCGGCGTTTGCGCCGGAGAATGCAATGTGTTATCGGCGGATCTCTCACTGGTCCGGACAATGCGAATTCGGGCCGATGAAGGCTTCATTTCCACGTAGGGGGTCCGGGCGGCGCCGGGCGCGGTCGGTGTCGCGATGGCTCTATGCACCTAACCAAGCGCTTGCTACGCTCCGCTCATGCTGTCCACGATCGTCTGGGGCACCGGCAATGTCGGCCGTGCGGCCATCCGTGCCGTCGAGGCTCATCCGGCACTGAGGCTCACGGCCGTACTCGTCCACGATCCCGGCAAGGTCGGCCGCGACGCGGGCGCGCTCGCCCGGCTCGACCATGATCTGGGGGTCGCGGCGACCGACGACGTCGAAGCGGTGCTGGCCGCCGGTCCCCGCGCCGTCGTCTACGCGGCGTCCGGCGACATCCGCCCCGACGAGGCGCTCGCCGACATCATCAGGGCGATCCGGGCCGGCGCCGTGGTCGTCACCCCTTCGTTGTACGCGCTCTATGACCAGCGCAACGCCCCGCCGGAGCTGCGGGAGCCGGTGCTGGCGGCCATCGCGGACGGCGGTGGCTCGCTGTTCGTCTCCGGCATCGACCCGGGCTGGGGCAACGACGTGCTGCCCCTGTTGATCAGCGGACTCGGCGGCACCGTGGACGTGATCCGCTGCCAGGAGATCTTCGACTACTCCACCTACGACCAGCCCGACTCGGTCCGGTACCTGGTCGGCATGGGCCAGCCGATGGATTACGAGCCGCCGATGATCGCGCCGACCGTCCCGACCATGGTGTGGGGCGGCCAGGTACGGCTGATGGCCAGAGCCCTCGGCGTCGAACTCGACGAGATCCGCGAAAGCCGCGACCGGCGCCCGCTCGACGCCACGGTACGTACGGAGACGATGGGCGAGTTCGACGCCGGCACCCAGGGCGCGGTGCGCTTCGAGGTGCAGGGCATCGTCGAGGGCGAGCCCCGCATCGTCATCGAGCACGTCACCCGCATCCACCCGTCCTGCGCGCCGGACTGGCCGACGCCGCCCGACGGCCACGCGGCGCACCGGGTGATCATCGAGGGCCGTCCGCGCATCGAGGTCACGATTGAGGCCACCGACGAGGGCGGCAACCGGGCCGCGGGCGGGAACGCCACCGCGGTCGGCCGCCTGGTGAGCGCCATCGACTGGCTCGTGGCGGCCGAACCCGGGCTCTACGACGCGCTCGACGTCCCACTGCGCCCCGCGATCGGCAAACTCGGGAGGAAACAGCCATGAACCTCGACATCCCCGAGGGAAAGGACGCGATCGAGTACGTCTGGGGTGAGATGGTGCCCGGCATCGGGACCGCCGCCTCGCACTTCTCCCTGTCGGTGTACGCCCACACGACCCTCGGGCTTCGCGAGTTCGAGGCGGCACGGCTGCGGATCGCGCAGATCAACGGATGCGCCTTCTGCCTGGACTGGCGTACCGAGCGAGACGGGCAGAAGGTCGAGGAGGAGTTCGCCGACGCGGTGACCCAGTGGCGCACCACCGACGCCTTCGACGACCGCACCCGGCTCGCCGCCGAATACGCCGAGCGGTACGCCCTGGACCACCACGGCCTCGACGACGAGTTCTGGACCCGGATGACCGCGCACTACAGCCAGCTCGAGATCGTCGAGCTGAGCATGAGCATCGGCTCCTGGCTGGCCTTCGGGCGGCTCAACCACGTACTGGGCCTCGACACCGTGTGCCGGTTGCCCAGCGGCCGTTCACCCGCCACGCGGCGGGCACGCTAGATCTTCTCCAGGCTTTCTCCAGGCGCGAGCTGCAGTAAGAACCTGTTCTCATCCCACCGAGAGTAAGGAACATCGGATGAGTGACAACACCCCGGGCGAGGCCGGTTCCAGAGGTGTCTCGCGTCGTGGATTCATCGCCGGAAGCGTGGGCGCTCTGGCCCTCGCGGCCCACCCCACCGCGGCCCAGGCCGCGGCTCCGGCGGCGGCCGGTCCGATCGGCAACGGGGCCCATGTCCAGGCTCTGGTGATCGGCACCGGATATGGCGGCTCCGTGGCGGCACTGCGTCTCGCCCAGGCGGGTGTCGACGTACACATGATCGAGATGGGTATGGCCTGGGACACCCCCGGCTCCGACGGCAAGATCTTCTGCAGCACGCTCGCCCCGGACAACCGCTCCTACTGGTTACGTACCAGGACCAAGGCGCCACTCAACTACTTCCTCGGCTTCCCGATCGACCGGGACATCTCCCGCTACACCGGGGTCCTGGACGCCGAGGACTTCAGCGGCATCACCGTCTACCAGGGTCGCGGCGTCGGCGGCGGCTCGCTGGTCAACGGCGGCATGGCGGTCACCCCCAAACGGGAGAACTTCGCCGCCATCCTCCCGTCGGTCAACGCCGACGAGATGTACAACACCTACTACCCGCGGGCCAACGCCGGTCTCGGGGTGGGCACCATCCGTTCCGCCTGGTTCGACTCCACCGACTGGTACCAGTTCGCCCGCGTCGGCCGTAAGCACGCCCAGCGGTCCGGCTTCCCGTTCGTCTTCGTACCCGACGTGTACGACTGGAACTACATGGAGCAGGAAGCAGCCGGAACCGCCACCAAGTCCGCCCTGGCCGGCGAGATCCTCTACGGCAACAACTACGGCAAGAAGTCCCTCCAGAAGACCTACCTCGCCCAGGCCAAGGCCACCGGCCGGGTCACCATCTCGCCGCTGCACAAGGTCACCTCGGTCGCCCCGGCGTCCGGTGGCGGCTACACGGTCGTCATCCAGCAGATCAACACCACCGGTGACACCACGGCCACCAAGACCGTGACCGCGGACCGGGTGTTCTTCGCCGCCGGCAGCGTCGGCACCAGCAAGCTGCTGGTCAAGCTGAAGGCCACCGGCGCGCTGCCCAACCTCGACAGCGAGGTCGGCAACGGCTGGGGCGACAACGGCAACGTCATGTGCGGCCGCGCCAACCACCTGTGGGACCCGACCGGCGCCTCCCAGTCGACCATCCCCTGCGCCGGCATCGACAACTGGGCGGCCGGTGGCGCGTTCGCCGAGGTCGCGCCGCTGCCCACCGGGATCGAGACCTTCGCCTCGTTCTACCTGTCGATCACCAAGAACCCCAACCGCGCCCGCTTCTCCTGGAACGCCACGACCGGTCAGGTCGATCTGAACTGGCAGACCGCCTGGAAGCAGCCGGCCATCGACATGGCAAAGTCGATCTTCGACAAGATCAACGACAAGGAGGGGACGATCTACCGGACCGACCTCTTCGGCGTCTACAAGGTCTGGGGCGACCACCTCACGTACCACCCGCTCGGGGGCGCGGTCCTGAACAAGGCCACCGACAACTACGGACGTCTGGCCGGGTATCCGGGCCTGTACGTCATCGACGGCTCGCTGATCCCCGGCAACACCAGCGTCAACCCGTTCGTCACCATCACGGCGCTCGCGGAACGGAACATCGAGAAGATCATTGCCACTGACTTGTAGCGAGGGAGTGAGCGAGCGGTCGGTCGATCGGTCGCTCTGGAAGGGGCTGCGGCCTGCCCGCCGCGGCCCCTTTCCACGCTCGCCCTCGCCACCACAGGGCCTCCTCGTCTGTGATCGGCACTGTAGGCAGGCGCGTCGGGTGGCGCCGGTAGCGGGCGTGGCGGGGCCCGCCGGTAAAACGGGTGGCGGGGTGCGCGGGTCGGCGGGCACCGTGGCGGGATGGTCGCATCGCGCGGTGAGGCGCTGCCCGCCCGGGCGGCCGTCGCCCTCTACCTGCGGGGCCGCGGCCTGGCGGAGCCGGCGGCGCGCGACGCTTCGCTCCGCGTGGCCACCCCGTTGCGGGTGACCAAGAGGGGATCGCTCGTCTGGGCCCGCCGCCGGGCGCGCGATTGAAGAGCCCGCTTGTCTGGACGCGGTGGACAGGGTCGCCCGTCTGGGCGCGGTGGAAAAGGTCGCTCGTCTGGGCAGCCCGACCCCGCCGTCTGGAGATGTTATGTACGGGCGGGGCCGGGGGTCCGGTTTCGGGGCCTCAGGTGGCGTTGGTGTTCTGCGCGGCCTGGTAGACGGCCATCGCCTCGTTCCCGAAGAAGGGGCCGAACATGAAGTCCGGGGCGAAATCGTACTTGAAGCTGTTGACGGAGTTCAGCCAGCCGAGCCCGGTGGACTCGTTGAACCCCTGGAACCACGGACCGCCGCTCGCCCCGCCGGTCATGTTGCAGCGCAGCCCCTGGTCCCGGGTCATGACGGTGTCGTTGAACGCGCGCCCACTGCAGTAGATGAGCCTGGAGCCGTCGAACGGCGGCGCCGCCGGGTAGCCGAAGGAGAACATCTGCCGCTGCCTCGGCTGGTTGAACGCCACCCCCTGCCCGCCCACGACGTCGGTCAATGTCCGTCCCTGCAGCGGCGCGACCACGACCGCCGCGATGTCGAAGTTGATGTCCTCGTTGGCGTTCCACTGCTGCGTGGTCAGCATCCTGGTGGCCACCCAGGTGCCGAACGGACGTCGCCCGTTGTCGAAGCCCGGGATGAACACCCAGTTGCGGTGGGCCGCACCGTCGATCTTCACGCAGTGCCCGGCGGTCATCACGACGCTCTCGTTGGCGCTGGTCACCGCCGTACCGGAGCAGGAGGCGTTGCCGCCTTCGGCGGTGGTGAAGAAGACGCGTCCGGTGGTGCGCACGACGGCGCCGCCGTCCGTCCACCGGAGGCCGGGGCTGTTGGGCACCCGGGCTCCCTGCTGGGCGGTGGAGGCCGAGGCGGTCTGGACGCGCGTCGCGCCGCCGCTGGTCCAGGGGGTGCGCTGGGTGATGGTGGCCGAGGCGCCGCGGGTCGCCCACGGGGTTCCCTGGGTCGGTCCGCTCGACCGATTGCCACGTCGTGGCGTGGGCGTATCCAGTGGCCGCGCCGCCAGTGTGCGCTGCTGCGTCCAGTACTGCAGGACGTTCCTGCGTTCCGACGAGGAGTCCGTGGCGGACCACCTGACGGGCCTGGGGTCGAGGCCGGTCCCGCTCCTGGCCTGGGCGGCGCCCGCTGGGACCAGGGCGCCTGCCACGGTGAGCGCGACGGCGGAGAGCAGGGCGACTCTGCGGTGCATACGTACCTCCCGAAACCGGAATCTGCCGTCAGGAGGTACGTATGGAAGCCGCCATCTTCCTCAAGTCATGCTCATTCGGGTATGGCAGCATTACGGGGCGATTGTGCGGTGATACTGCGGGTTATTTCGGCCATGCCGCGGAGGAGGCGGGTCAAGGCCTCCTGACGCCATGCTTCACAATGTGATGCCATGGATTTCGCCGCCCCCGAGGCCGTATGGCAGGCGCCCACCGACGTCGAACGTGACCTGTACGCGGCCAAGACACGCGGCGACTGGGCGGCGTACTTCGACGTTCTCGCGGGCACGGACCTCTATCACGCGATGTCGCGCGCTCAGGCCGACGCCAAGCCGGGCTGGCTTCACTACAACGCCGCGTACTGGGGCCCTCAGCCCGGAAGCCCTTTGAGCCTCGCGTTCGTCACCGAGGGGATGCTTCCGGCGCCCGCGCCAGACCCGGTCTTCTTCGAAGTCGATCTGGGAAAGCTGGTCCAGGACTGGCCCCAGGACGACGAGTGGCTGGCCATCAACCCCGGCACCCCGTGCGAGGCGTTCTTCCCCGCGACGGCCGCCCATCGCCAGACGTGGCGCTGGCATGCCGACCGGACCTCCAGCACGCGCCGCAACCAACTGCGCACGCTGTGGGTCGGGGGTCCGCTGCACGGCAACGTCGCTCACGGCCTGGCCTGCGGCGCGCTGCTCTGCGTGAACAACGCCTCGCTCTGGAACGCGATGGGCTGGCACGGCACTGGCTACGTCCGTGAGCGGAGACGCCTGGAGGAGTGGTGGGAGATCACCAGCCGGGAAGGGTGGCAGCAGGCCCAGGAGGAGCTGCTCAAGGGCCGGATGAGCAGCTCCGTCTGGGGATTCGTGCTGGGGATACGCAGCACGCTCGCCCGTGACTTCGGCGGCGCGGTCGAAGTGGATCACTGGCGTCAGGTGACGTCACGGGTCATACGGCATCGCGCCGCGGAGAACGCGACCACCCCTGACCCCGAGACGGAGGCCGAGGTCGCCGGAGCGCAGCGGCTCATCGGACGAATCATCCGCTACGAGGCGAGATTCCGCGCGGACGGGCTGCTTCCCGAGGGCGGGTTCGTACGCACCGTGGAGGCGTGGGACTACGGGCGGGCGTCGAAGATGGCCCGGTGGGGGCTCGGCGCCCGCTACTGCGACCTGGTGGAGGCGGAAACGGCGGTCCTGCGCGCGGGCGCGGTCAGCCGGATCAACTACCGCTCCTGGGAAGAGTTCTCCGCCGCCTACATCCTGGGCCGCTGTCTCCACTTCGACGAGGAGGAGTTCGGCGACTGGTACGGGGAGATGCTCAACGCCCACCGAATCCTGACGACCGACCCGAACAGCCCCTGGCTCAACATCCCCTTCAAACGATGAAGGCGACCTGACACCCCCAAAGCCGCTGGTCACCGAGCGCCGAGCGGACGGCTGAAGAGCCCGTCCGGTCGGCGCTCGGCGTTTTGACGCCTCCATGACATCACAGCAGTCGACGCAAGGCACTTGTCATGACGCCATTATGACGTCATAGTTGCGTCATGGACCTCGCGCCGTACATAGATCACCTCCGTCGCGAACTCGCGGCCACCGCCCAAGCGGGCGACGACGACGCCCGCGCGATCGCCGAGCGTCTCGCCGCGGCGCTTGAGCCGGCCACCCGGCTCGCCCTACTGGAGGCGCTCTCCGCCGCCGCGGACGAGATCACCCGTGACCTCGCGCCGGGCTCGGTCGAGGTCCGCCTGCGTGGCCGCGAGCCCGGCTTCATCGTGACGTCACCGCCCGTCGGCCAGTCGTTCGGGGACGCGGGCGAGACCGCGTCGGCCAGGGTGATCGACCCAGGTGCCAGAGCGGACTCAGGCGCCAGAGCCGACGAGGGCGGGACCTCGCGGATCTCGCTCCGCGTCCCCGACCACCTCAAGCCGCGCATCGAGGAAGCGGCCGCCGGAGACGGGCTCTCGGTCAACACCTGGCTGGTCCGCGCGGTCTCCGCCGCGCTCGAACGCGACGGGGGCCGGCACCGGGGGGCCCAGACCGTTCGGAGCCACACCGGCTGGGTGCGCTAGCCGGGCCCACGACCACGCGTTCCGCTAAGCGGAGCACCGCCGAATCCATGAGGGAAACGCCATGCCAACCTTCGACACCCCCGAGCCCATCGTGGCCATCATCGATCTGGCGACCGCCAACGTCCGGATCAACGCGAGCGATCGCACCGACACCGTCGTCGACGTACGCCCGAGGGACGAGTCCAACGACGCCGACCGGCAGGCCGCCGAGCAGGCCCAGATCGAGTACGCCGGCGGCCGACTCCTGGTGAAAGTGGGCAAGCCCCGGGCCGCGTCGCTGTCCGGGTGGAGCGGCTCGATCGACATGCTGGTCGAGTCGCCCAAGAACTGGGCCCGTTCGCTGCTCGGATGGGACGGTTCGGTCGACGTGACGATCGACCTGCCGGCCGGCTCGCGCGTCGACGCGAACGGGACGGCGGACTTCCGCTGCAAAGGCCGCCTCGGCGACGTGAAGTTCACCGCCTCCTACGGCGACATCCGGCTGGAACGGGCGGGCCGGCTGCAGCTGAAGACCGGCTCCGGCGACATCTCGGTGACCCGGTCGGTCGGGCACGCCGACATCTCCAGCGCCAACGGCACCATCCGGGTCGGCGAGATCGACGGCACGGCCGTGGTCAAGACCTCCAACGGCGACCTCGTCCTCGGCGCGGTGACCGGCGAGTTGCGGCTGAACACCGCCTACGGCGACATCATCGTCGACCACGCCCTGGCCGGCGTCGCCGCCAAGACCGCCTACGGCAATGTCCGGATCGGCGAGGTGGTGTCCGGCGCGGTCGTCCTGGAGACCGCCGGCGGCCGGCTCGAACTCGGCATCCGGGAGGGCAGCGCCGCCTGGCTGGATGTGAGCTCCCAGTACGGCACGGTCGACGTCGACCTGGACGCCTGCGACGGCCCGGCACAGTCCGACAAGACCGTCGAGGTGCGCGCCCACACCGCCTACGGCGACATCGTGATCCGTCGTTCATGACACAAAAAGTTCATGACACAAAAAGTTCATGACACAAAACACCAAAGGAGATCTCATGCCCCCCGCGATCGTGGCCGAGGGTCTGGTCAAGAAATACGGCACCGTCACCGCCCTGGACGGCATCGACCTGTCGGTCCCCGAAGGCACGGTCTTCGGATTACTCGGCCCCAACGGCGCCGGCAAGACGACGACCGTGCGGATCCTGACCACCCTGCTGCGGCCGGACGCCGGACACGCCACCGTCGCCGGTCTCGACGTCGTCGCCGACGCCCAGCGCCTGCGCTCGCACATCGGGGCGTCCGGCCAGTACGCGGCGGTCGACGAGCACCTCACCGGCGCCGAGAACCTGGAGATGGTCGGCCGCCTCTACCACCTGGGCACCAAGCGCAGCAAGCAACGCGCCCGCGAGCTGCTGGAGCGCTTCGACCTGACCGACGCCGGTGACCGCCCGGTGCAGGGCTACTCCGGCGGCATGCGGCGCCGGCTCGACCTGGCCGGCGCGCTGGTGGCCGATCCGCCGGTGCTGTTCCTGGACGAGCCCACGACCGGCCTGGACCCCCGCGCCAGAGTGGGCCTGTGGGAGGTCATCTCCGAGCTGGTCGCGGGCGGCACGACCGTACTGCTCACCACCCAATACCTGGAGGAGGCCGACCGGCTCGCCGATCGGATCGCGGTGGTCGACCACGGGCGGGTGATCGCGCTCGGCACCGCCGACCAGCTGAAGGACCAGGTCGGCGGCGACCGGATCGAGCTGACGGTGCGTGACGCCGCCGACCTGGAGACCGTGCGCCGAGTCCTGGCGCCGCTGGCCGTGGCCGACGTCCGGACCGACCCCACCTCCCTGAGCATCACCATCCCCGTGGCGGGCGGCGCCGCCTCGCTCACCACCGCCCTGGGTCACCTGGCCGCCGAGCGCGTCACCGTACGCGACGCCGGGCTGCGGCGACCGACCCTGGACGAGGTCTTCCTCAGCCTCACCGGCCACCAGGCCGCCACCGACGACACCCGGGAGACGGTCCGATGAGCCCCCTTCAGATGGCGATGGCCGACGGCATGACGATCAGCAAGCGCAACGCGCTCAAGATCAGGCGGGCCCCCGACCTGCTCGGCGGCGTGATCATCTTGCCGGTCGTGTTCGTGCTGCTGTTCGTGTACGTGTTCGGCAGCATGATCGACCTGCCCGGCATCTCGTACCCGGAGTATCTGCTCCCGGGGATCTTCGTCCAGACGATCGTCACCAGCGCGCAGATCACCGGCTACACGCTCACCCAGGACCTGCAGAAGGGCATCTTCGACCGGTTCCGCACGCTGCCGATGGCGCCGTCGGCGGTGCTGGTCGGGCAGACGCTCTGCGACATGCTCATGAACATCACGAGCATCGTCACGATGGCGCTGGTGGGACTCCTGGTCGGCTGGCGCGTCCACTCCTCGCCGCTCGAGGCTCTCGCGGGGTTCCTGCTGTTGCTGTTCTTCGCCTACGCCTTCTCGTGGGTGACGGCGACGATCGCGCTGGCCCTGCGTACGCCGGAGGTGTTCAACAACATCGCCACCCTCGTGTCGTTCCCGCTGGTCTTCCTGTCCAACGTCTTCGTCGACAGCTCCCGGCTGCCCGGCCCGCTCAAGCCCGTCGCCGAATGGAACCCGGTCTCCACGTTCGTCCAGGCGGCGCGCGAACTGTTCGGCAACACCACCGCCCTCAGGCCGGTGCCCGACGCGTGGCCGCTCCAGCACGCGGTGGCGGTGTCGGTGGGCTGGTGTGTGCTGATCCTGGCGGTGTTCGTCCCGCTGGCCACGCGCCTGTACAAGAGGGCGGTCTCCCAATGAACCTCCCCGCGGGACGGCACGACGACGTCGAGCGCGACCGGATCGTTCAGCGCGTCCAGCAGGCGTACGCCGACGGCCGCCTCGGTTTCGCCGAGATGGAGGAGCGGGTCGAACGGGCTCTCACCGCCGTGACCCAGGGCGATCTGGCACGGGCGGTCGCCGACCTGCCCGACCCTCCCGAGGAGGAGGTGGTCCTGCTGAGGTCCACCGGCGGGCGCGTCAGACGGTCGGGCGACTGGCAGGTCCCGCGCGTGCTGCGGGTCGAGTCCGAGTACGGCGGTGTGCACCTCGACCTGTCGGGGGCCGTCATCGACCATCCCGAGATCGGGATCGAGCTCCGGCTCGCGTACGGCTCCGCGGTGATCATCCTGCCGGCCGGCGCGACGGCGAACGTCGACCAGGCGCGGACCGAGTGGGGGCGGGTGATCTGCAAGGCGTCCGGTCGTCCGCGTCCGGGACGGTTGCATGTCCAGATCGCCGGCGAGCTCGCCTACGGTCATCTGCGGGTCCGCCACCCGCGCGGCCTCGTCAGATAGGCGCGTCCGACGGACCTGGAAGAGCCGCCGGGCTCGGCTCAGACAGGCGCGTCCGACGGGTCGGCCGGGAACGCCGTGAGGCCTCGGAGCTCTTTGCGCGACAGCAGGCCGAGCTTGCGCAGCGAGCTGGAGACGTGGCTCTCCACGGTCCGCCTGGACAGGAACAGCTCGGTCGCGATCTCCTGGTTGGTCTTCCCCGCCGCCGCCAGCAGCGCCACCTCCCGCTCCCGTGACGACAGCGTCTGCCCATGAGAGGGACGCCCGCCGCGCCACGGATAAGGGATGGGCACCCCGTTCTGCCGCATGATCCGGCAGATCCGGGCGATGTCCCGGTCCGCGCCCATCGCCGCGTACCGTCGCAGCGCGCTTTCGAGCAGGTCGCCACCGTTGGCCGCGCCCCGTTCGCAGCGCCACCTGCCCAGGCGCTCGCCGGCCAGGGCCTCCTCGTAGCGGAGCCCGGCGTCCCGCAGCGTGGTGCGCGCCGCGTCGATCAGCCGCTCGGCCGTCAGCTGATCCGCCCGGGAGCGGGCGATGACGGCCCGGGCGCTCAGCGCGGCGGCCTGCGCGATCGGCGCTTCGGCGCCGTCGATCGCCGCGCTCAGCTCGTCGACCAGCGCGGCGGCCTCGCCGGCCTTCCCGAGGGTGTCCAGGGCGTCCACGAGGCACAGTACGGTCTCGGCGCCCCACACCCAGTTCCCCTTGGCCCGCACCTGGTCGAGCCCGGCGGTGGCCTGCTCGACGGCGCCCACGGCGTCGTCGAGGGTCAGCAGGAGCCGGGACAGCGTCATGCGGGCGGCGATGAGCGGCCAGACGGCGCCGACCCGCTCGGCGATCGCGATCACCTCGCCCAGGCCCGCCACGGCCTCCTCCGCTGGGCCTGTCGCCGCGAGCAGCGCGCCCCGCATCAGCCGCGAGTCCAGGGACCCGGCGGCGAACGTGGCCGCCGCGCCCTCCAGCGGCCGCAGGCGGTGTTCCAGCCCTTCCCACCGCCCGGCGGCCCGGTCGACGGCGGCCGTCACCAGCTCGACGACGTCCGCCACCCGGAGGTATTCGGCCTGGTCGGCGGCCTGACGGCCCTCGGCCAACAGGCCCTGCGCGCGTTCGAGCCGGCCGATGTGCAGGGCGCCCTGCGCCCAGTTGAGGCAGGCGCGGGCGTGCTCTTTGGGCGCCGACCGCAGACCGTCGTCGCGCAGCAGGTCATCGATCAGCCGCCAGCTTCCCGGGTCGCCCTGTTCCAGAAGAAGCGACGCCCGCGCGATGCGTACCGCGATGTCGACGTCCCGGTCGCCGCTGCGACGCGAGGCCTCCTCGGCCTGCTCGCAGCGCGCGGTGTGCTCGCTGACGTGCCGGTTCACCACGGTCTCCGGCGCGGCGAGCACGGCGAGCGCGCGGCCGAGGAGAGCGGGCCGCTCCGCGAGGTCGTCGATCGCGCCCTCGATCTGCAGGTAGCCCGCCCGCGCCTCACCCTGCTGACGCAGCAGGCGGCCGAGGGCGAAGCGCAGCTCGCCACGTAGCGGAGCGGGGAGCGGCTCGGTGGCCAGCAGGCGTTCGAGTATCGGTACGGCCTGGGCGTGCGCCAGCCCGTCGACCGCCACCCGGCCGAGCTTGACGGCCAGCCGCACGCGTAGCTCACGGGGAAGCTCGCCGATCTCCAGCGCCTGGAGCAGGAACCGCGCCGCCGTGGCGTCGTTGCCGTGGGACAGGGCGGTGTCAGCGGCGGCCTCGGCGTTGCCGACGAACTCCGTCGTCCGGCCCGCGAGCCGGAAATGGTGGGCGAGCCTGGCCACCGGTCGGGGACCGGCCACCGACTCCAGGGCCCGCGCGGTCCTGAGATGCAGCCACCGCCGGCCGGACACCGCTACGGACTCGTACACGATCTGCCGTGCCAGGGCGTGCCGGAACCGGCACCGGCCGTCCTCCTCGTGCAGGAGTCCGACCGCCTGCGCCTGACCGAGGGCACGGGCGATCTGCGCCGCGCCGCGCTCCGTGACCTCCGCGAGTACCCGGTCATCGGGCGTCATGCCGATGACGGCGGCGGCGCCGAGGATCTCCTGCGCCGCCTCGTCGAGCGAGGACAGCCGTCGTAGCACCACGTCGCGCAACACTGTCGGAACGGCGAGCTCGGCCAGGACGTCCGACCGGCTGGGGATCTCGCTCGCGGGCAGGCGCTCCAGGAGCGTACGGAGCACCTCCTCCACCACGAACGGGATGCCGCCTGTCTTCTCGTACAAAGGGGCGGCGAAGGCGGGGGGCAGCTCGGCCTTCAGGATGCTCCGCGCGAGCTCCGCCACCTCGGGCCTGCTCAGCGGGGTGAGGCTGACCGACCGCGCCGGCCCCGACGGCGCGCGGGCGAAGGCCTCCCGGATCGGAAGCAGCCCTGCTTCCGTTCGGACCGTGAGGATCACCGACAGGTGCCTCGGCTGGTGGGCGGCGAGGAAGGCGAGGAAGTCGTGGGTGCCGCTGTCGGCCCAGTGCACGTCCTCCAGGACCAGCACCAGCGGGCTCAGATGGTCGAGCAGGGCCACGGCCGCCCGGAACACCCGGTGCCGCTCCGCCCGCTGGTCGGGCAGCGGCGGCAGGGGCGGTGGCAGGTGTGCGGCGATCTCGGGGAGCAGCGGCGCGAGCGCCCCTGTGACGGGGTTGACCGGGCGGGACCGGGCGAGCTCGGCCTCGGCCAGGCGGAAGGCGTCGAGCAGGGGGGACAGCGGAAGGGGTTCCTGAAGCTGCTCGCACTGGCCCACGAGCCGGCGGGTCCCGGCCAGGCCGGGTGTGGCCAGCAGCTCGCTCACCAGCCGGCTCTTACCGATGCCCGCCTCACCTTCGATCAGGGCGAGGGAGGGCGGAGCGGTGATGACCGTGCGCAGGAGCGCGAGCTCCGCCTGGCGGCCGACGAGCACGTCGGACAGGGAGCCCGAGGGGGCGATGCGGGCCGGTCCCAAGGGCATGTGGTGAACCCCCTACCTGCAGGTATCAGCATGAGCAGGCTACCGGATCTTAAACCCGCGGTAAGTGGCGGCCAAAAATCCGTATACGGTACGGATGCTCCATCCGGCCGGCTCTCAATAGCCTCGGCGATCGTCCGCGTGATCCGCGGCGATGCACTGAGGGGCGACGATGGATCTGTCCACATCTCCTGGACGCAGTACCAGCAGGCGCCGCCGGCTGGTGGCGGCCATGGCATTAGCCGGATTGACGCTGACCGGAGCGGCCTGGCCCGGTCCGGTGACCGCGGAAGCCGAACCGGAACAGCAGAAGACCTACATCGTGCAGATGGCCGCCGACCCCGTCGTGACGTACGAGGGCGACGTGGCCGGGCTGTCCGAAACCAAGCCGCAGCGGGGCGAGAAGATCGATCCCCGCTCCACCGAGGTGACCAGGTACGTCGACCACCTGCGTGGCCGGCACGACGCCGCGCTCAAGAAGGTCGGCGGCGAGAAGGTCTACGAGTACGCCTACTCCTACGGCGGTTTCGCCGCCCGCCTGACCGCGTCCCAGGCGTCCCAGCTACGCGCGATGTCCGACGTCGTGACCGTGGTCGAGGACAAGAAGGTGTCGGTGCAGACGTCCTCGACGCCGTCCTTCCTGGGGCTGGACGCGCGCGGCGGGCTCTGGGACCAGCTGGGCGGCCCCACTGGGAAGCGCCGGGGCAAGGGCGCCGGCGAGGGCCTGGTCATCGGCGTGATCGACAGCGGCATCTGGCCGGCCAGCAAGAGCTTCGACGGCCGCGACGCGGACGGGAAGCCGTACGGCCCGGTCCGCGGATTCCACGGCACGTGCGCGACCGGGAGCCCGGACGACTCCTGGAACAGCGGGATGTGCAACGGGAAGCTGATCGCCGCCAAGCACTTCGACGCCGGGTGGGGCGGTGACGCGGGAGTCAAGGAGCAGCTCCCGTGGGAGTTCCTGTCGCCGCGTGACTACAACGGGCACGGCACGCACACCTCCTCCACCTCGGGCGGCAACTACGGCGTGTCGGCGACCGGCGCGGCCGCGGCGTTCGGCAAGATCAGCGGCATCGCGCCGCGGGCCCGGATCGCCGCGTACAAGGCGCTCTGGTCGACGCAGGACGCCTCGACGGCCAACGGCTACTACTCCGACCTGGTCGCCGCCATCGACCAGGCGGTGGCGGACGGCGTCGACGTCATCAACTACTCGGTCTCGGGTACGCAGTCGGACTTCCTCGACCCGGCGGAGATGGCGTTCCTGTCCGCCGCGGAGGCGGGCGTCTTCGTCGCCGCCGCGGGCGGCAACAGCGGCCCGGCCGCCGCCACCGTGGCGCACCCCTCTCCCTGGGTGACCACGGTCGCGGCCGGTACGCACAACCGCGGCACGCAGGGGTCGGCGACGCTCGGCAACGGCACCACCTACAGCGGCGCCTCGCTGGCCGCCACCAAGGTCGGGCCCGCGCCGCTCGTCGACGCCACGGCGGCGGGGCTGCCCGGCGCCGACCCGACACGGCTGGCGCAGTGCTACGCCGCCAGGGACAACGACGGCAAGGCGCTGCTCGACCCGGCCAAGGTGAAAGGCAAGATCGTCGTCTGCGACCGCGGCGAGACACCCCGCGTCAACAAGAGCGTGGCCGTCGCCGAGGCGGGCGGCGTCGGCATGATCCTCACCAACACCGACGAGAACTCGCTCAACGCCGACCTCCACTCCCTGCCCACGGTGCACCTCGCAGTCAAGGACAGGCAGGCCGTCAAGGACTACGCCGCCGCCAACGGCGCGACGGCGACGATCGACCAGGCCAAGATCAACAACAACACGCCGGCTCCGTACGTCGCGGAGTTCTCCTCGCGCGGTCCGCTGTACGCCGCGGGCGGCGACCTGCTGAAGCCGGATGTGATCGCTCCGGGGCAGGACATCCTCGCGGCGTTCGCGCCGCCGGGCGCCAACGGGGCCGAGTTCAACATCTCCAGCGGCACCTCCATGGCGGCCCCGCATGTCGCCGGGCTCGCCGCGCTGCTGAAGGACCTGCACCCGGACTGGTCGCCGATGGCGATCAAGTCGGCGCTGATGACGAGCGGCTCCGACATCCTCGACGGGCCCGGCACCGATCCGTCGGTGATCTTCAGCCAGGGCGCCGGCCACGTCACCCCGAACAGCGCCGCCGACCCTGGCCTGGTCTACGACAGCGGCATCAAGGACTGGATCGCGTTCCTGTGCGCCACGACCAAGGGCGTCTCGGAGCAGGTCTGCGACGCGCTGGCCAAGAAGGGCTACTCGCTCCAGGCGCGTGAGCTGAACGTGCCCTCGATCTCGCTCGGCCGGATGGCCGGCACCCAAACGGTGACCCGCAAGGTCACCAACGTCGGCCGCTCGACCGCCACGTACACCGCCTCCACCGCCGGGCTGACCGGAATCACGGCCAAGGTCACGCCGAGCCGGATCACGCTGCGGGCGGGGCAGACGAAGTCGTTCGCGGTCTCCTTCACCCGCACTACCGCCCCGATGAACAGCTACCAGGGCGGGCGGCTCATCTGGAAGGACGGCCGCCACACCGTACGCGTCCCCGTCATCCTGCGTCCGGTGCCCGAGACGTGGGCGGCCACCCACGGAGTCACGGGCGGGCAGGACTCCGCCGAGTTCATCGCCCTGGACCCCAAGGGCAAGCGGGTCTACGTGACCGGCGCGAGCTTCGGGTCCTCGCCCGGCATGCTCAGCCCGCGGATCGAGACCGTCGCCTACGACGCGGCGACCGGCGCCGAGCTGTGGAGCAAGGGCTACACGGGCCCCGCGGGCAACTACGACGAACCGCACGCGATCGAGGTGAGCCCCGATGGGAGCAAGCTCTTCGTCACCGGCACGAGCGCCGGGAAGGAGACCGGCAACGACGCGGTCACGATCGCGTACGACACCGCCACGGGCCAGGAGCGCTGGATCGCCCGGCACACCGGTCCGGCGGGGCTGTCGGACTTCGCCAACGCGTTGACGATCGGACCCGACGGGAAGAGCGTCTACGTCACCGGGATGTCCACGCTGGCCGAGGGCGGCAAGGACGACTTCTTCACGGTCGCCTACAACGCCGACAGCGGCGAGCGTACGTGGCTCGCGTACTACGACGGGCCGGGAGCGGCCACCGACGACGCCAGGGCGATCAAGGTGACGCCGGACGGGTCCAAGCTCGTCGTCACCGGCCAGAGCCAGGGCGAGCCCGGCACCGGCCTGTCCGACTGGGGCACGGTCGCCTACGACGCCCGCACCGGCGAGCAGCTCTGGACGGCCCGGCACAACGGCCCGTCGAACAGCATCGACATCCCCGTCGGCATGTCGGTCGCCCAGGACGGTAAGTCGGTCTTCATCACCGGAGCCAGCGAAGCCCCCGGCACGCAGACGGACATGACCACGATCGCCTACGACACCACCTCAGGAAAGGAAATCTGGGCGGACCGCTACGACGGCGCCGCGCATGGCAGCGACAACCCGCACGACATCATCCTGGCGCCCGGCGGCGGCAAGCTGTACGTCACCGGCAACACCGAGGGCGAGGGGACGCGGTCGGACTACACCACGATCGCCTACGACCCCGGCACGGGTAAGCGGTCCTGGGTTCAGCGCTACGACGGTCAGGCGAAGGGCGACGACGTCGCCTGGGACGTCGCCGTGACGCCGGACGGCGGCAAGGTCGTCGTCACCGGTCAGAGCACGGACGACGAGGCCAGGGGCGGCGACTACGTGACGATCGCCTACGACGCCGCGACCGGCGGGCAGACCTGGACGGGCCACTACGACGGCGCGGCCGGCGCCTCGGACAACGCGCACGCGCTCGCCGTGGACGCGGCCGACGGTGCCGGGGTCCGGATCTTCGTGACCGGATCGAGCGCGACAGGCGGGAACCCGCCCGACGCGCTGGAGATCGACTTCGCGACGGTGGCCTACTTCGAGCCCTGGAAGAAGCCCTGATCCTGGAGTGAATCGCGCGCCTCCGGCTCCCGCCGGGGGCGCGCGAGGCGCGTCAGGGCTTCGGCGCGGGTACGGTCGAGCTCGCTCTCCTCGGCCCGGGCGCGTTCGCGAGCGTACTCCCGCATCAGGTCGTGGAAGGTGTAGCGGCCCGGCTCACCCTCCTCGATGAGGTGCGCGGCGGCGAGCCGGCACAACAGGAGGTCGGTCTCGCCCAGGGGCGCACCGGAGAGCGCGGCGGCGGTCTCGGTGGTGAACGTCGGCCCGGGTGCGAGGCCGAGCAGCCGGAACAGCCGCCGTGACGGCGGGTCCAGGCGGCGGTATGACAGGTCGAACGCCCCGCGTACCGCCGCGTGCGGATCCCCGTTGACCGTCAGCGAGGACAGCCGGGTCCCGGCGAGCCGGCGTACCTGGCCGGCGATGCCCCCGGCGGGCCGGCCGAGGACGCCGGCCGCCGCGACGCGCAGCGCCAGCGGCAGGTAGCCGCAGGCCCTGGCCAGCTCACGGGCGGCGTCCCGCTCGGCCGCCAGGCGCTCGTCGCCGAGGAGCCGGCCGACCAGGGTGCCCGCCTCGTCCGGGGCCAGCATGCCGAGCGGAACGGGGATCGCGCCGTCCCGGGCGACGAGGCCGGTCAGCCGGTCCCGGCTGGTGATCACGGTGGCGCAGCGCCGGCCGCCGGGCAGGAGCGGACGGACCTGCTCCTCGCTGCCGGCGTCGTCCAGGATCACCAGGACCCTCCTGTCGGCGAGCAGGCTGCGGTAGGCGGCGCTGGCCTCCTCCTCCGCGTGCGGCACCCGTTCGGCGGGCACGCCGAGCCCGCGCAGGAACTGCCCGAGCGCCTCGATCGGGCGCAGCGGACGCTCCGGCGAGTGGCCGCGCAGGTTGACGTAGAGCTGGCCGTCCGGGAAAAGCGAGCGCATCCGGTGCCCCCAGTGGACGGCCAGCGCCGTCTTCCCGACCCCGCCGGTGCCGGTGACCATGGAGATCGCCGCCGTGTCGCCGCCGGTCGCGGCCGAGTCCAGGAGGCGGAGTTCGGCCGCCCGCCCGGTGAACTGCCCTGGCTCCGGCGGCAGTTGCGCCGGCATCGCCGACGCCTCCCACGCCTCGACCTCGTTGAGAGCGACCCCGTTGAGAGCGGAAAGGTCGGGCGACCTGATGGTGGAGACCTTCCCCCGGAGGATCCGCTGGCGAAGCTGCCGCAGCTCGGGACTGGGGTCCAGGCCCAGCTCCTCGATGAGGCGGCGGCGGGTGCGTTCGTAGCGCTCCAGCGCGTCCACCCGCCGGCCCGCCCGGTACAGCGCCAGCATGAGCAGTCCGACCAGCCCCTCCCGGAAGGGGTTCTCCGCGACGAGCGCGATCAGCTCGGGGACCAGCCCGGCGTGCCGGCCCGCCCGCGTCTCGGCGTTCAGGCATTCCTCGGTGACCGCGAGCCGTTCCTCGACGAGGGCGTCGCGCAGCAGGTCCAGCAGCCCTCCGCCGGAGACGCCGCTCAGGGGCTCGCCCCGCCACAGCGCCAGCGCGCGTCTCAGCCCGGTGGCCCGTGCCTCGGCGGACTCCATCGTCCGCGCGCGGGCGACGGCGTTCCTGAACTCGTGTACGTCCACCTGCTCAGCGGCGAGCCTGAGCAGGTAACCCTGCGAGTAGTACGTGATCGTGACGTTGGCTCTGGCCAGGGCGGGCCGCAGCCGCGAGACGTACCCCTGCACCATGCCCCGGGCGCCTGTGGGGGCCCGCTCTCCCCACAGCCCTTCGATTAATCGTTCGACCGACACGGTCCGGCCCGCCTCCAGCGCCAGCAAGGCCAGCACCGCCCGCTGCCGGGGTGGTCCGAGCAAGACCTCCTGATGGCCGTGCCACGCTCGCACCGCTCCCAACAGTCCGATCTTCAGCGCTTGGCCGAGGCCCTGCAGTTCTAATCCGTCTGGCATATCGCTCCCCGTCTGGCACGTCGTGGTTACAGGCCGCCATACGAAAGACACGAGACGCAGTCCAGTAGAAATCCTTCCGGAATCAAGCCCCCCTGCAGCGCCGTGCGGCACTCTGAACGCGTTCTCCGGGGTGCATTCGAAGTCGAATGACCGTGGGATGAAAATACGCGGTGCTCCCCGGGGTCAGCTCGGAAAGAGGCAACCTTGTTTTATCCGCACGACCTGATCAAGGACTTCGCCGGCGCGGCCGGCCGCCATCCCGACCGCCCGGCGATCGCGTACAACGGCCGGACCCTTACCTACGCCCAACTCCACGCGTGGACGCACGCGACCGGCCGGCGGCTGGGCCCGCGTCCCGGAGTGGTCGGGGTGCTGGCGTCCCGGTCGTCGGCGACGGTGGCCGCCCTGCTCGGCATCCTGGCGGCGGGCGGAACGTACGTACCGATCGATCCGGGGTTCCCGTCGCCGAGGCGGCGGGCGCTGATGTCGGCGAGTGGCTGCACGACGCTGATCCCCACTACCACCATGTCCACCAAGCCCACCAGTAATCCCAGTAACCCCAACGAGCCCGGCGACCCCAGTGACCCCGCCGACCCCCGCGAGCCCGGCGTGCGCCTGGTGGATCTTCCCGATCTCCCCTCCCACGCCGAAGCAGGCCAGGCTGCCCGTACCCCGGAGACGGAAATCGTCGTCGCCGGGGACGATCCGGCCTACATCCTGTTCACGTCCGGATCCACCGGCGCGCCCAAGCCCGTCGTGACCCCGAGGCGGGCCATCGCCGTCGTGACCGGCGCGCTGCGGGAGCTGTTCGGCCTCACCCCCGAAGACCGCGTCCTGCAGTTCGCCTCCCTGAACTGGGACACCTGCTTCGAGGAGATCCTGCCCACCCTCACCACGGGCGCGACACTGGTCTTCCACGACCACGCCCACTCGGGATCGTTCCACCGCATGCTGCGCATGATCGCCGCCGAGCGGATCACCGTGCTGGACCTCCCGTCGGCGTTCTGGCACGAGCTGGTGCGCCACCTGGCGGACGAGGGGGTCACGCTGCCCGCCTGCGTCCGGCTGGTCGTCATCGGCGGGGAGGCCGTGGGCGCGGCGCGGCTGGCCGACTGGCGCGCGCTCGACACCGACGGGATCCGCCTGGTCAACACCTACGGGTGTACGGAGACGACGCTCATCACCCACGCCATAGACCTGCACGGCCCGCTGGCCGCAGGGGGAGCGGGGGAGCGGGTGCCGACCGAACTGGCCGCCGGGAGCGCAGGGGAGCGGGTGCCGACCGGACCGCCAGCCGGGGGAGCGGGGCGGCGGGTGCCGATCGGGCGGCCCCTCCCGCACGTCGGGCAGCACGTCAGCGAGGACGGCGAACTGCTGGTCGGCGGCCCGTCACTGGCGCTGGGCTACCGGGGCCTGCCGGAGGCGACGGCGGAGCGGTTCGTGAAGCTCGGCTCCGAGCGGTACTTCCGTACCGGCGACCGGGTCGGCCTGGCCGCCGACGGCACGCTCACGCACGAAGGCCGGCTCGACCACGAGCTCAAGATCCGCGGCATCCGGGTCGATCCGGGCGAGGTCGAGGCGCAGATCTCCGGGCATCCGCGGGTGAGTGCCGTGGCGGTGGCGGGCGTCACCGTCGCCGACCACACGACGCTCGCGGCCTACATCGTCCCCGGCCGACCCGCCGATGACGACACGACCATCGTCCCCGGCCCATCCACCGATGACGACACGACCATCGTCCCCGGCCCACCCGCCGACGACGACACGACGCTGGCCGCCGATGTCCGGGACTACCTGCGCGACCGCGTCCCCTGTCATCTCGTGCCCAGCCGGATCACCGTCGTCCCCGAACTCGTCTACACGGCGAGCGGAAAAGTCGACCGGGCCGCTTCGCATCGGCGATACGCGTCCGCCACCGTTTGAGGAGACCATTCCGTGAATGTCAACGCCGTCTCGGCGGTATTTCAGCGTGTCCTGGAGAACCCGGAAGTCAGCGCGGACTCAGACTTTTTCGTCATGGGCGGGGATTCGCTGCTCGCCACCCGTGTACTGAGCGCGATCGCCCGTACCAGCGGCGTTGAACTGGATTTCGACGACTTCCTCGACGCGTCGACTCCGAGTGCCCTGGCCAAGAAGATCGCGAGCGCCGAGCAGAGCGCGAGCCCGGCATGAGCGTCGTCGTCGTGGGAGCCGGCCTGGCCGGGCTCACCGCCGCCACCGACCTCGCGGCAGGCGGCGTCGAGGTCACCGTCCTCGAGGCACGCGAGCGGGTCGGCGGCCGCACGCACGGCATCGAGGTCGCCCCGGGCGTCTGGGTGGACGCGGGCGCGGCGTACCTGGGAGACCGGCACACCGCCCTGATCGCCCTGCTGGCCGAGCTGGACCTGAAGACCACCCCGACCACCATGACCGGCGCGAGCCGGTTCGCGCTCGGCGGCGAGGGGCAGACCCGGGCCGGCCGGTTCCCGCCGCTGTCGGCGGTCGCGCTCGGCGAGCTGTTCGACGCGCTGGACGAGCTGGACCGCGGGGTGCGCGCGGACGCCCCCTGGCTGTCGGCGGGCGCCACCCGGCTGGACGCGCTGACCGCGGCCGAGTGGGCGCGCGAGCACCTGCGTCATCCGGACGCGCGCCTGTTCTTCCCGCTGTTCCTCGGCGAGATGATGGCCGCCGACCCGGCGGACGTGTCCGTCCTGCACATGGCCTTCTACCTGCGCTCGGGCGGCGGGATCCGCTACCTGAACGCCTTCGCGGGCGGCGCGCAGGAGGACCGGATCGACGGCGGCGCGCACCAGGTGTGCCGGCGGCTGGCCGCCGGACTGGGCGACCGGGTGCGGCTCGGTGAGCCGGTGCGCGCGATCCATCAGGACGACGACGGCGTGACCGTCGTCGCCGCGACCGGATCGGTGCGGGCCCAGGCCGTGGTCGTCGCGGTGCCGCCGACGCTCGCCGACGCGATCGACCACCGGCCAGGGCTGCCCGCGACCCGCTCCGGCGAGCGTACGGCGCCCGGCTGCGCGGTGAAGGTCCACCTGGTGTACCCGACGCCGGCCTGGCGGGAGCAGGGGCTGTCCGGCTGGTCGGTCAACGCGCGCGGCCCCTTGCTGTCCACTGTGGACGACTCGCCCGCCGACGGCGGGGTGGGCGTGCTGACCGGGTTCGTGACCGGCAGGGAGGCGTACAGGTACGCCGCGCTGCCCGCCGCCGAGCAGCGCGAGCAGGCGGTCGCCCAGGCCGCGCGGCTGTTCCCCGGGCTGCCTGAGCCGATCGGCTGCCACGTCACCGACTGGGTCCACGAGCGCTACAGCCGGGGCTGTTACGCGGCGCTGTTCGGGCCGGGCGACTGGCCGCGGCTCGGCCCGCGGCTGACGGCCCCCCACCGGCGGGTGCACTGGGCCGGCACCGAGACGAGCACGGAGTTCTTCGGACTGATGGAAGGCGCCATCCGATCGGGGCACCGGGTGGCCGCGGAGATAAGCGCGACGTACCGATGGAGGGACATCCATGACTGACAGCACGTCCATCGCCCCCCTGGCCGTCCGGCAGGGATTCATGACCGAGCCCGGCCTGGGCGCGGGCAACTTCCTCGACCACGCCCTGGCGGCCAACCCGAACCGGGCGGTGCCGTTCGTCTACAGCCACCACAACGACCACCGTGGCGGGGTCGTGCTGCGCGGCCACAGCCTGGTCGACCTCGCGGCGCTGCGCGACCGGTACGCCAAGTGGTACCGGGCCAACGGCGTACAGCCCGGCGAGCCGGTGGGCATCGTGGTGGCCGAAGGGCTCGAACCGCTGCTCCACTTCCTGGCGCTCACGGCGCTCGGCGCCATCCCGACGATGATCAACGACGCGATGCGGGCCGACGTCATGGTCCGCTACCTCGACCACGTGGGCGTCGTCGGCATCGTCGCCGACGACACGACCAGGCTGCAAATGGCCTACCGCAACGCCCCGCAGACCAGGCCCAGGTTCATCGCCCTGGCCGCCGAGGTGCGGGCCTACGACGCCGACTCCGGTCGCTTACCGGAGGAGTACCCCTACCAGCACGCTCCCGACGACATCGTGGCGTTGATCCACTCCTCCGGCACCACCGGCACGCCGAAGTCGACGACGCTCGGGCATCGCAGCTTCTGGGACGGCAAGCAGCCGCGGATGCTGCGCTTCCCCGCCGAGCCGTACGACAAGCTGATGTCGCTCATGCCGCACACCCACGCCGGCGGGCTCAGCTACTTCCTCACGGCGGTGCTGCTCGGCCTGCCGACCGTGGTCATGGCGGACTGGCGGCGCACGGCCGTGGAGCCGGTGATGGAGGCGTTCCAGCCGACCATGGTGGCCTCCTTCCCCCGGACGTTCGTGGAGCTGGCCACCGGCGAACTCCCGGTCAAGGGAGCGGCGAAGGTCCACTCCTGGTTCAACACCGGAGACAGCGCCCACTACGGGCACATCAGGCGGCTGGTCGAGCTCGGTGAGCGGCCCGCCGGCCTGATCAAGTCGTGGCTGCTTCCGCAGGGCGACGCCGGCGAGCCGCTGCCCGGCTCCCAGTTCGTCGACGGGCTCGGCTCCTCGGAGATGGGGATGGCGCTCTTCGGCCAGGTGACCGCGCCGGAGACTCCCCGCGACGACCGGTGCGTGGGCAAGGCGCAGGACGCGGTGATCAAGGCCGCGGTGCTGGACGAGAACGGCGAGGAGGTGCCCGACGGCACCGTCGGCCTGCTGGCCGTGATCACCCCTTCACGTACGCCGGGCTACTGGAACGACCCGCGGCTGACCAGCAGCTTCGAGCTCAACGGCTACTGGCTGACCGGGGACGTGGCGCGCCGGGACAGCGAGGGCAACTTCTACCACCTCGACCGCACCGTGGATGTCATCGACACCGCGACGGGGCCGGTCTACAGCCTGCCCATCGAGGAGATCCTCATCGCCGACTGCGCCGACCTCGTCCAGGACTGCTCGGTCGTCGGCGTGCCCGGCAAGGCGGGGGAGGGGCAGCGCCCGATCGCCGTGGTGCGGCTGCAGGCCGGAGCCGCCGACGCCACCGCCGACGAGGTCATGGACAAGGCGAACAAGGCCCTCGCCGACGCCGGTCTGGCCACGCTCGCCACCGTGATCATCGCGCGGACCGACGAGGACTACCCGCTCGGCCCCACGGGCAAGGTGCTCAAGCGCGAGCTCCGTACCCGCCACGCGGTGCTGTTCACCGGATGAGCCATCAGATGAACGCCGACGCCGCCCGCGGCCCGTACACCTATGTGCGCCGTCCGCTCGTCGAGCCGGACTGGCGACGGCTGCCGGGCTGGCGCGGCGTCACCGACGCGCAGTGGCGCGATGCCCAGTGGCAGCGCGCCCACTGCGTGAAGAACGCCGGTCAGTTGCGCGCGGTGGTGGGCGACCTGCTCCAGGGGTCCTTCTACGCCGATCTGGCGGCCGACGTGGCCCGGTTCGCGACCATGTCCATGCTGATCACGCCGCAGTTGCTCAATGTGATGGCGCCGGAGCCCGTGAGCGATCCGGCCGCGTTCACCCGGGCCTTCCTGGCGGATCCGGTCCGCCGCTACCTGCTGCCGGTCCGCTCCGACCGGCATCCGGTCTGGCCCAGCCATCCGCGCGCCCGCCGCGACTCGCTGCACGAGGCCGAGATGTGGGTGGTGGAGGGGCTGACCCACCGCTACCCGACGAAGGTGCTGGCCGAGCTGCTGTCCACCTGCCCGCAGTACTGCGGGCACTGCACCCGGATGGATCTGGTCGGCACCTCGACGCCGCAGGTCGTCAAGGCCCGGCTCGCGCTCAAGCCCGTGGACCGGCAGGAGTTGATGCTGGACTACCTCAAGCGCACGCCCGGCGTGCGCGACGTTGTGGTCTCCGGCGGCGATGTGGCCAACCTGCCGTGGCCGCGGCTGGAGGCGTTCCTGCTGCGGCTGCTCGAACTGGAGTCCGTCCGGGACGTCCGCCTGGCCAGCAAGGCGCTGATCGGCCTGCCCCAGCACTGGCTCCAGCCCCGCGTGGTCGAGGGGATGGGCCGGGTGGCCGCCATCGCCCGCGCCCGCGGCGTGAACCTGGCCATTCACACCCACGCCAACCACGCGCGATCGGTGACACCGCTGGTCGCCGAGGCGGCCCGGGCCATGTTCGAGGCGGGCGTACGGGACGTGCGCAACCAGGGCGTGCTCCTGCGGGGCGTGAACACGACCCCGGGCGACCTGCTGGACCTGTGTTTCGCGCTCCAGGGCGAGGCCGGAATCCTGCCCTACTACTTCTACCTCTGCGACCTGATCCCCAACGCCGAACACTGGCGGATCCCGGTCCACCAGGCCCAGCGGCTGCAGGAAGCCATCATGGGCTACCTCCCCGGCTACGCGACGCCGCGGCTCGTGTGCGACGTGCCCTACGTCGGCAAGCGCTGGGTGCACCAGGTGGTGGAGTACGACCGGGAACGCGGCATCTCGTACTGGAGCCAGAACCACGGAATCGGGCTCCAGCCGGTCGAGGACCGCCTGTTCCCCTTCTACGACCCGATCGATACCTTGCCCGAGCCGGGCCGCCGCTGGTGGGCCGACGGAGAGGGACGACCATGACCCCGAGCACGCTGCGCCGCATGTGCTGGATCTTTCCCGACCGCGAGTCCACCCGGGGCACCGCGATGTGGCACCCCTTCTTCTGGGACCTTTACGCCGACGTGGCCGCCGAGCTCGGCCTGAGCTGGTGCCGGCATTCCCCGGACGCGGTGACGGTCGACGGCCTGGAGACCGGTAAACCGCGCGTCTACGTGGAGGACGAACTCGTCACCCCGGAGGACACGCTCTTCATCACCGCGTTGTACTCGCTGCCCTACCAGTCCATGGACGTCTTCAACCAGTACGCGCTGTACGCCGTGCTGGAACAGGCCGGCTTCTACCTGTCGTTCCCGCCGAGCCTGTCGCCCATCGCCAACGACAAGCTGGCCACGGTCCTCTACCTGCACGATTCGCCCATCCCGCCCGTACCCACCCTCCGCATCGGAACCGGCCGGGACACCAGCAAGCACCTGTACGAGGTGGCGCTGGCGAACCTGACCTACCCGGCCATCGTCAAGCCGTCCGGCTGGTGCGGCGGCGGCGGGGTGAACCTGGCCCGCGACGCCGAGGAGATCCGCGGCCTGGCCAGCCTCGCGCAGGGCGGCGACACCACGCTCGTGATCCAGCCCTACCTGGGCGACGGCACGGTCGACTACCGGGTCTACGTCGTCGACGGCGAGCCGTACGCCGTGATGAAGCGGATCCCCGAGCCCGGCTCCCCGGTCGCCAACGCCAGCCGGGGCGGCGCGATGGAGTTCCCGCCGGTCCCGCCCGAGCTGGCCGAGGCGACGGCGTACTTCTACGAGAAACTGCCCATCCCCTTCTTCTGCGTCGACTTCCTGTACGACGGCGAGCGGTACTGGTTCTCCGAGCTCGAACCCGACGGTGTGATCGCCCCGGACTACGGCGACCCGCACCGCACGCTCCAGCGCGAGGTCACCCGGGCCCGCTGGACGGCCTACCGCGACGCCCACACCCGCTGGCTGACCGAAAGTCAGGTGAAGAAATGACCGAATCGTTCTCACTGTCGCCCGAGGCGGCCGAGCCCCATCTGCGCGTCCCGCGACGAGCCCTGGAGCGGCTCAAGACCGTGCCCGCGCTCGCGCCGCGCTACGCCGGCTGCGACAAGCTGCTCACGCTGGAGGACGTCGCCGCGCTTCCCCCGCTGGTGAAGGACGACCTGAACGTGGCGCTGGCGCACCTGGCGCCCAAGGCCGAGCGGGGCGCCACCTGGCTGTTCCAGAGCGGCGGCAGCACCGGCGCGCCCAAGGTCGGCTACGCCCCCACCGGGTTCTACATGGCCGGCGTGTACGAGCAGTGGCGGCCGCTGGATCCGGACGACGTCTTCGTCAACGGCTGGGGCGCCGGCCGCATGTGGGGCGCCCACTTCCTGGCCGGGGCCTTCGCCGACCTGTCCGGCTGCCGGGTCATCGCGCTGGGCTCGGTGACGAAGGAGGAGTACGGCGACTGGCTGTCGTTCTTCGCCGCCCAGGGCGTGACCGCGTTCGGCGGCACCCCCAGCGTGCTGTGGCTGTGGTTCGCGCACGCGCGGGCCACCGGCGTGCGCCTGCCCGCGCTGCGCAAGGTGCTCTGGCTCGGGGAGGCGTGGCACCCCCAGCTCGACGAGGACATGGCCGTGGTGGCGCCGGACGCGCGCCGCTGGGGCATGTTCGGCAGCACGGAGACCTGGGTGATCGGCACCAACACTCCGCGGTGCCCGGCCGACGTCTTCCACCCGCTGCCCGCCCAGCTCGTGCACACCGACGCCGACGAGCTGCTGGACTTCACCACGCTCGACCCGGACATGCTCAACCCGGTGCTGCGTTACCGCACCGGCGACGCCGGCCGCTTCGTCACCTGCGAATGCGGCCGGGAAGGCAGGGCGCTGCGGGTGCTGGGCCGCCGCGACTCGGTGGTGCAGGTACGCGGGCTGGGGCTGCACGTGGACGACATCGTCGCCCAGGCGGAGCGCGAGCCGGGCGTCTCCCGGGCGCAGATCCTCATCACCGAGCAGCGGGGCCGGGTGTCCACGGTGGACGTGCTGCTGCTGACCGACGCGGACGCGCCGCCGGACCTGCCCGAACGGCTGCGCGCGGAGCTCATGTCCGCGACGTTCACGATCAGCACGGCCTTCCAGCACGACCCGCACGCCTTCCGGGTCACGGCCGTCGACGCGCTGATCAGCAACGAGCGCACCGGCAAGACGGCCGGCTTCGTCGTACGGGAGGAGCCGTGAGGTTACCGGAGTCCCTGGGCAGGCAGTTCAACCTGTACTGGGGCGGTCAGACGGTGAGCCTCGTCGGCGACCGCGTCACGGTGTTCGTGGTCCCGACCCTGATGATCTTCGTGCTGCACGCCTCCGCGTTCGAGGTGGGCGTCGTGGCCATGGCCCAGTACCTCGGCATCCCCGTGCTGGGCCCGGTCGCCGGGGTGCTGGTCGACCGGTGGGACAAGCGCCTGACCATGCTGATGTGCGACGTCGTACGGCTGGTGGCGGTGACGGCGATCCCCGTGGCCTACTGGTTCGGCGTGCTGTCGACGCCGTTGCTGTTCGTCTGCGTGGCGCTGATCAGCGGCGCGACGATCTTCTTCAACGTCGGCTACCTCGTCGCCGTGCCCACCACGGTGCCGGAGGACAAGCTGGTACGGGCGTACTCGCGCCTTGAGGGCAGCAGCACGGTGTCCGAGGTGGCCGGGCCGTCGATCGCCGCGGGCCTGTACCACGTGCTCGGGGTGGCGGCGCTGCTCGTCGACGCGGCCAGCTATCTGGTCTCGGCGGCGTGCTTCCGCGCCATGCGGCCCTGGGGGGTCAAGGCGGTCCAGCAGGGTTCCGTGTGGTCGCGGCTGGTGCTGGGGTTCCGGCTGAACTGGGCCGATCCGGTGCTGCGCCGGGTGGTCGTGGCGGCCGTCACCCTGAACTCGGGCGGCCCGATCTTCGTCACGGTCCTGCCGGTGCTGGCCTACCAGGGCCTGGGCATCTCGGTGGGTGTGTTCGGGGCGGCGATGTCGGCCGGAGCGGGCGGCGCGGTGATCGGCGCGCTCGTCGCGCCCAAGATCAGCGACCGGCTGGGCCTCGGCCGGACCATGGCCTGGGGACTGCTGCTGCACTGCCTGGTCGGCCTGGGCATCCTCGCCGCGCCCGCGCTGCCCGCCGCGGCCGTGATCGGCGTGACATTCGGCTGCTACGGCTTCTTCATGTCGTGCATCAACGTCTGCAGCGCCCCGATCCGCCAGTCGCGGATGACGGCCGAGAACCAGGGCGTGATGCACGCGGCCTTCCGCACCGTGACCTGGGGAGTGATCCCGCTGGCCGCGCTCGTCGGCGGCACGGCGGTCACGCTGCTGACCGGCAGCCTGGGCGTGCTCGACGCGGCCAAGGTGGTCATGGTCGCCGGCACGCTGCTGGCCGCGTTCTCCTTCCTGCCCGCGGTGGGGATCCAGCCGCTGATGAACCGCGCCAAGAACCTTGAGGAGAGCCCGGCATGACCGTGCTGATCACCGGTACGTCCTCCGGCATCGGCCTGGCCACCGCGATCACCGCCGCCAGGGCCGGGTTCACCGTGGTGGCGACGATGCGCGACCCGGGCAAGGACGGCGCGCTGCGCGAGGTGGCCGACCAGGCCGGGGTCACCCTGGACATCCGCCGCCTGGACGTCACCGACGCCGCGTCCATCGACTCGTGCCTCCAGGGCGTGCGGGAGGAGTACGGGAGGCTGGACGCGGTGGTCAACAACGCCGGCGTCTCCAACTTCGACCCGACGATGGAGATGTCCACCATGAAGGCGCTGCGGGCCAACCTGGAGGTGAACTTCTTCGGCGTCATCGCCGTGAGCCGGGTCGCGATGCCGCTGCTGCGCGCCGCCCGTGGCCGCCTGCTGACGATCGGCAGCGTGCACGGCGTCGTCGGCCAGCCGTTCAACGAGGCGTACGCGGCGGCGAAGTGCGCCGTCGAAGGGTTCATGGAGAGCCTGGCTCCGGTGGCGGCGGCGCACGGGGTGCGGGTCAGCGTGGTCGTGCCCGGCTTCGTACCAGACACCGAGTTCGGGATTTTTCCGGACATCAACCGGGGGACCATCCGGGCGGCCTCCGGGCCGTACGCGCGGACGTTCGACGGCTACCTCGACTGGGTGCGCGGCGCGGGCTGGGAGGGAGGCGGCCAGTCCAAGTGGGAGGTGGCCGAGGTGGTGGTGCGCGCGCTGAGCGAGGACGAGCCGCCGTTCCGGGTCCCCACCAGCGAGTGGGTGGCCGCGTACCTGGCGCGCAAGCTCGCCGATCCGGACGGGTCGGCCGTCCAGGCGCAGGCCAGGACGTGGATCGGGGCCCCAGTATGAAGGGCCACGGTATGAACGGTATGACCACCGAGGACCCGGCCTGCCGCGCGCTCGGCATCGCGCTGGAGGAGGTGGCCGCCGGCCGGGCGCGGCTGCGGATGCGGATCACCGGCGAGATGGTGAACGGCCACGGCATCGCCCACGGCGGCTACCTGTTCCTGCTCGCCGACGCCGCGTTCGCGTACGCCTGCAACTCCCACGGCCGCGTCACGCTGGCGCACAGCGCGCAGGTGACGTTCCTGCGCCCGGCCGCGGCCGGTGACGAGCTGGTCGCCGAGGCCACGGAGCGCGTCAGGTACGGCAGGAACGGCGTCTACGACGTGACCGTACGCCGCCCGGCCGGCGAGATCGTCGCGGAGTTCCGCGGCCAGAGCGTGACGGTCTCCGGTCGGCCCGATGAGGCCAGGCAAGCCGACGAAGGGAAGCATTCATGAGCGGGCAGCAGCCGGCGACCCGGCGGACCGGGCGCTGGATCGATCACTGGGAGCCGGAGGACCCCACGTTCTGGGCGGCCACCGGGCGCCGCGTCGCCACCAGGAACCTGGTCTTCTCCATCTTCGTGGAGCATCTCGGCTTCGCGATATGGCTGCTGTGGAGCGCGATCGTCGTCCTCCTTCCCAAAGCGGGGTTCCCCTTCACCGTCGACCAGCTCTTCTGGCTGGTGGCGGTGCCGAACCTGGTCGGGGCCACGCTGCGGCTGCCGTACACCTTCGCGGTCTCGGCCTTCGGCGGCCGCAACTGGAACGTGGCCAGCGCGCTGCTGCTCCTGCTACCGGTAGGGCTGCTCGCCTGGATGGTCACGAATACGGCGACCCCGTACTGGATGTTCCTGATCGCCGCGGCGGCGGCCGGGTTCGGCGGCGGGAACTTCGCCTCCTCCATGGCCAACGTCTCCTACTTCTATCCCGAGCGGCATAAGGGGTTCGCGCTGGGCGTGAACGCCGCCGGCGGCAACCTGGGGGTGGCCGTCGTGCAGTTGCTGATCCCGCTCGTGGCGACCGCGGGCCTGGTGTACGCGGGCCTGGTGTGGGTCGTGCCGATCGTGGCCGCCGCGTTGTGCGCGTACTTCTTCATGGACAACCTGGCCGTGGCGAAGACCGACTTCGGCACCCAGGGGAGGGCGTTCCTGCGCAAGCACACCTGGGTGATGTCCTTCCTCTACATCGGCACCTTCGGCTCCTTCATCGGCTATTCGGCGGCGTTCCCACTGGTCGTCAAAGCGACGTTCGCCGAGTCCGCGTCGCCGTACTTCGCCTTCCTCGGTCCCCTGGTCGGCTCGTTGTCGCGGCCGGTCGGCGGGTGGATGGCCGACAGGTACGGCGGGGCCAGGGTCACCGCGTGGTCCTTCATGGCCATGGCGGTGGGGGTCGTCGGCGCGCTCGCCGGGCTCAGGCAGCACGGGTTCCCGCTCTTCCTGAGCGCGTTCATGCTGCTGTTCACCGCATCGGGGATCGGCAACGGGTCCACGTACCGGATGATTCCGGCAATCTTCACCGCCCAGGCGGAGCACGGCGAGCCGGACGCGCGGTTGCGCGCCAGACGGGAGGCCGCGGCGGCCATCGGCATCGCTTCGTCGATCGGCGCGTTCGGCGGGTTCCTCATCCCGCGCGGTTTCGCCATCTCCATCGGCCAGACCGGGTCCATCGACCTGGCGCTGTATGTGTTCGTCGCCGGTTATGCCGTGTTCCTGGCGACGAACTGGTGGTTCTACCGCCGCCGGGTGCTGACCCGAATCCCCAGCCTGGCCCACAGCCGGATCTGACCCGCCGGATCTCACACAAGGATCTAGGAGAGACACATGCCCGCCAAATCCCTGCGTGACCTGGTCGACTTCGCCCGGCGCCACTCGCCCTTCTACGCGCAGGCGTACCGTGACGTGCCCGACGGCGCCTCCGACCTCACCCAGCTGCCGATCATCGACCAGACGGCCTTCTGGGCCGCGAACGTCTACCCGGACAACCGGCTGCTGACCGGACCGCTGACCGACGCCGGCGTGTACACCTCCGGCGGCACCACCGGCGCGCCGAAGTTCTCCCCGTGGACCCGCTCGGAGCACGCCGATTCGGTGACCGCGTTCGGCGCGGGCATGGTCCGGGCGGGGCTGAAGCCGGGGCACCGGGTGGCGAACCTGTTCTCGGCCGGCGAGATGTACGGAGGCTTCCTCTACATCGAGCACTCGCTGCACAACGCCCCGGTGGAGAACGTCCGGCTGCCCATCGCCTGCCACGCGTCCGACGATTCCGTCGCCGACCTGATCGCGTACTTCGGCGTGGACGTGCTGGCGGGCCCGCCGATGAAGCTCGCCACCGTGGCCGACGCGGTGACCGCCCGTGGGCAGGTGGCCGACACGGTGGAGCTGCTGCTGTTCGCCGGCGACTTCCTCTTCGACGACCTGCGTCCCCAGCTGGCCAAGGCGTTTCCCGGGGCCAGGATCGCCTCGCTCGGATACGCCTCGGTGGACGCCGGGCTGGTCGGCGGCCCGGTGCCGGGCGACGACGTGCGCGTGCACGAGGCCTTCGCCAACCGTACCCTGGTGGAGCTGATCGACGACTCGACCGGCGAGCCGATCACCGTGCCCGGCGTACCCGGCCGGGTGATCGTCACCAATCTGTTCAGGACGCTGATGCCGATCATCCGCTATCCGGCCGGCGACCTGGCGGAGTGGACCGACGCGGACTGCCGCGGATTCCGGCTGCTCGGCAGGTCGGCCGAGGGCGCCAGGGTGGAGACGGTGTCGATGTCGACGGAGGCCGTCCGCGCGGTCCTCATCGCGGCGGACCCGGACCGGGCCATGTCGGGGATGCAGATGGTGCAGCGCCGCTGGAACGGCAAGGACGGGCTGACGCTGCGGCTGGCCTGCACCGAGGAGCCGCCGCCCGAGCTGACGCAGCGGCTCATCGACGCCGTGTACGCGGCCAGGCCGCTGTACCCCCAGACGGTGGAGGAAGGGGGCGTCCATCCGCTGACGGTCGAATGGGTACGGCCCTCGGAGCTGGCGCTGCATCCCCGTACGGGGAAGGTCCTCCAGGTTGTGGACGAACGCTCCTAACATGGAGATTCATCCATCATAGGT
Source organism: Nonomuraea sp. NPDC052129 (assembly GCF_040680095.1). NCBI lineage: Bacteria > Bacillati > Actinomycetota > Actinomycetes > Streptosporangiales > Streptosporangiaceae > Nonomuraea > Nonomuraea sp. NPDC052129. The sequence continues at coordinate 506,333 of NZ_JBFAVX010000002.1, forward strand.
GTCGAATGCGGTAGCAATCTCCATGATCAGGCGTGTATTCCGGCTGCTTGGCTGTCGGCATGCGAGTCATCGTGCCCGCCGGCGAAGGGCGGGCGGTAAAAGTCAGTACCGGTCAGCGCGTGCGCGTCACCGATCTTGACGGAGGTCAGGTCGGTGACGTGTTCGCGTTCGCCGCGGACGACGTCAGCGAGCACCTCAGCGCGTCGCACACACGGGCCGCCATCAGTCGCCTGTTCCCGCTGGTCGGCGAGCAGTTCGTCACCGACCGGCGCAGGCCCATCCTCACCCTGGTGGCGGACACCTCGCCCGGCCGGCATGACATGCTCATCGCGGCCTGCGACCCGGCGCGCTATCGCGCTCTGGGCGTGCCCGGGTTCCATGCCTCCTGCGCGGACAACCTGGGCGAGAGCCTGTCCCGGCTCGGCCTGGCCTGCCCGGGCATCCCGCAGCCCGTCAACGTGTTCATGAGGATTCCCGTGGCGGACGACGGCCGGCTGAGCTGGCTGAGCTCGGTCAGCCGCCCGGGTGACGCGATCACGTTCGAGGCGGCGATGGACTGCGTGTTCGTGCTCTCGGCGTGCCCGCAGGACCTGGTCGGGATCAACGGGCACCAGCCGACGCCGCTGGCGATCGACCTGATCACACAAGGAGAGAGCGAACGATGAACGATGTCCAGCACCCCGCCCTACGGCCGGAACGCGTCGGCGAGCTCAGCCTCGCCAACCGGCTGGCGGTCTCGCCCATGACCAGGGTGTCCGCCGCCGCCGATGGCACGCCGACAGCCGAGATGGCCGACTACTACCGGGCGTACGCCCAGGGCGGCTTCTCCCTCGTCGTGAGCGAGGGAACCTATACCGACACCTGGCACAGCCAGGGGTACACCAACCAGCCGGGCATCGTCACCGACGCCCACGAGGCCGCTTGGCGGGAGATCGTCGGGCAGGTGCACGACGCGGGAGCGTCGATGATCCTCCAGCTCATGCACGCGGGCGCGCTGTCGCAGGGCAACCGCTACCGCGACGAGACGGTGGCGCCCTCGGCCGTCCCGCCACGCGGGGAGAAGATGCCCGAGTACGGCGGGCACGGTTCATGGCCGACACCCCGCGCGATGAGCCAGGAGGACATCGACCGCGCGGTGGCCGGTTTCGTGGCCTCGGCCGTCCGCGCCCGGCGAGCGGGTTTCGACGGGGTCGAGGTGCACGGCGCCAACGGCTATCTGGTGGACCAGTTCCTGACCGACTACACCAATGAGCGCGACGATCGCTACGGCGGCACGGTCGCCCGTCGGGTGCGGCTGGCGGCCGACATCGTCTCCGCCATCCGCGCGGAGCTCGGCCCGGACTTCTGCGTGGGGATCCGGCTGTCGCAGGGCAAGGTCAACGACTTCACGCACCGATGGGCAGGCGGCTCCAGGGATGCGGAGACCATCTTCGCCGCGCTCGCCGAGGCGGGCGCGACCTACCTGCACATCGCCAGCGAAGGACGGGACTGGGTGGAGACGGCGACCCTGGACGGAGGGATGACGATCACCGGCCTCGCCCGGAAGGTGACGGGACTGCCCGTGCTGGCCAACGGCGGCATGCACGACCTCGACCAGGCGGCCATGCTGCTGGAGGACGGCCACGCGGACGTGCTGACCCTGGGCCGGGGCGCGCTCGCCAACCCCGACTTCCCGCGCCGCCTGGCCCAGGGGCTGCCCATGGCGGCCTTCGACCACCAGATGCTCCAGCCGATGGCGACGCTGAGCAACGCCCGCCGGTGGCGGCAGACGCTTTAAGGTCAGTCCATCGCGACGACCTCAGTCCAGCGCGTCGAGCTCAGTCCAGCGCGTCGATGGTCAGCGCCAGGAACAGATCCACCCGATCCTCGGTGCGTCCCACATCCCTGCCGGTGAGCTCGGTGATCTTGGCCAGCCGGTTGCGGAGCGTGTTGACATGGATGTGCAACGCCCCGGCTGTCGCCGCCCACTGCCCATCGTGATCGAGGTAGGTCCGCAGCGTCAGCTCGAGCTCACCGCCGCGCCGCGCGTCATGGTCCTTCATCGGCCCGAGGAGCTCGCCGGAGAACTGGTGCAAGGTCTCCACGTCGAGCGATCCGAGGAGCAGCCGGTGCGTACCCAAGTCGGCGAAGGCCCGTACGGACGGCCCCGAGCGGGTCCGCCGCAGCACGCGGCAGGTCTCCCTGGACTGCAGCAGCCCGGGTCGCAGCTCGGCCGAGTGGGCGGCGAGTCCGCCCAGGCCCGCGACCGGGCGGCGGCCGGGGAAACGCCGTTCGACGTCGCGTACCAGGCGCTGGGCGAGCAGCGGCAGCTCACGCTCGGGATGGCGCCAGGGCAGTACGGCGACGACGTCCTGCGTGCCGTCGGCGACGACGACCGGCACCCCCTCGGCCGCGAAGAACTCCCCGATCACCTCGGCGAGCCCGTGCATCGTCGCGGTCTCGCCGAGCGCGAACGCCACGGCGCAGACGGCCAGCGGACCGCCCGGATCCACGCCGAAGGCGCGCAGCCGGCCAGGGACCTCGGCGGAGCGCCGGCCGCCGGACAGGATCATCTCCAGGAGCTCGCTGGCGAAGCGCATCTCGATCGCCTGGACCGCCTGCTGTTTCGCGACCTCCAGGCTGAGAAACCGAGCCGTCTGCTCCAGCGCCGCCCGCTCGTCCGCCGCGAGCTCGCGCAAGGGGCGCAGACAGATGAGAGCCGCGTCGATGTCGCCGACGGCACCCACCGGGAACAGCGCCGCGCGTCCCGCGTCCCCCAGATCCACCTCCAGAGCCGGAGGTCTCTTGGCCAATCCCATGGCCACGGCGTGCAGCTGGTCCGCGTCGAGATCGGCGCCGGCCATCGCGAGCGACCGCGCCATCCTGTCGACCACCGCGAGCGGCAGGTCATGGTCGCGCCGCAGGACGTCGAGCACGCCGGAGGCACCGGCTCCCCGGGAGATCGCCGTGGCCAGGGCGTCTCCCCGGCGCACCATGCCGACCAGCGACTGCTTGCGCTCGTCGGTCAGCATGTCGGCCACGGCCTGCGAAACCGCCGTGAACGGCACCGCGATGGAGATCTCCAGCAGCGGCAGCTCCCCTTCGCGGCAGGCGTCGACGAGCTCCGGGGGAGTGGCGGGCGTCTCGGCACGCAGGCCGAACACGATGCCGCCGGCCTTGGCCTTCATGACGTTGCGTACGAAGTGCTCCGGAGGCACCTGGTCGATCCACAGGCCGTTCGTCAGTACGAGCTCGCCTTCGCGTACGTAGTGCGAAGGGTCGGGCAGCTCGGTGTTGTGCACCCAGGCGACCGGCTCGTCCAGCGCGCCCGGCCGGCCCGGCACCAGCACCCGCAGTTCGAGTGAGGCGCGATCCACCAGGGCTTGAAGCGTGAACACGGTGTAACTATAGACAGCGAACAGCTGATTCTATGGAGCTTCCTCCGATGGGGGTCAGGCCCCTTCCACCGCGTACGTGACCAGCGACGTGAGCACTTCCTTGACCGACTCGCGCTCGCGTACGTCGCACAGCACCACCGGGATGGTCTCGGCCAGGCCGAGCGCCCGCCGTACCTTGGCCGGGTCGTAGCGCTTGGCCCCGTCGAAGCAGTTCACGGCGACCAGGAACGGGATGCCGCGCTGCTCGAAGTAGTCCACCGCCGGGAAGCAGTCCTGCAGGCGGCGGGTGTCGGTGAGCACGACGGCCCCGAGCGCGCCGACCGACAGCTCATCCCACATGAACCAGAACCGGTCCTGCCCGGGGGTGCCGAACAGATACAGCCACAAGCCATCGCGGATGGTGATGCGGCCGAAGTCCAGCGCCACAGTGGTGGTGACCTTGGAGTCAACGCCGGAGGTGTCGTCCACCCCGATGCCCCGCTCGCTCAGGAGCTCCTCGGTGTGCAGCGGCCGGATCTCGCTGATGGTGCCGACCATGGTGGTCTTGCCGACGCCGAAGCCGCCCGCGATGAGGATCTTGATGGCCAAGGCCGAGGCGACCGCGGTCGCCCCCGGCTCAGAGGCTGCGTAGCCCATGCAGCACTTCCCTGTAGATGCGTTCGTCGATCGTCTGCGCCGCGGGGCGCGGGCGCTCGATGGTGACAAGACCCTCGCGTCGCAGGTCGCCCAGGATCACCCGCGTGATGTTGAGCGGCAGCTTGAGGTGGGCCGCGACATCCGCCACCGGTGTGGGCCTGCGGCACACCGACAGCACGGTGCGATGCTCCGGGATCAGGTCCGCGATCTCGTAGGAGCCGCCGACCGTGGTGACGATGGCCACCAGGTCGAACGTCTCGCCACGCGGTCGCGCCCTGCCTCCGGTCAGCCCGAAGAGCCGGATCAGCGGCCCGGGATCCTCCCCGGTCACGGTCTGGCGCCGTTCCAGGCGGGTGCCGGTGCCGCTCCCCTCGGCTGAGAGGAGAGGTGCTCCCCGACGCGCTTGACCATGAGCGCCATCTCGTAGGTGACCATGCCCAGCTCGGCGTCACCCGAGGCGAGAACGGCCAGCCGGGCGCCCTGGCCCGCCGCGGTGACGAAGAGGAAGCCACCCTCCAACTCGATGATGGTCTGTCGTACGCCGCCCAGGCCGAAGTGCCGTCCCGCGCCCATGGCGAGGCTGTGGCTGCCGGCGGAGATGGCGGACAGGTGCTCGGAGTCCTCCCGCGTCAGCTCCCGGGACCCGCCCATGGCCAGCCCGTCGGCGGACAGCACGATGGCGTGCCGGATGCCGGGGACCCGCTGGGTGAGGTCGTCGAGGAGCCAGCTCAGTTCACTTCTGGCGTCAGGCATCGGGTTGGTCGTCCTTTCGGTTCCACACGTCGTGTTCCTGCTCAGTCTGGCCGCGACCCTGCTGCCAGCCACGTTGCATGGACGACATGATCTGTGCAAGCTCCTCCGGCGAGCGCACCGAGACCGCGCTGCGGTCCGTGCGCCGCGCGGCGCGCAGCTGAGGAGCCATGTTGGCTTGAGGTACGCGCATGGGCAGCCCGTCGAGGTCCTCGTCGGCCTCCTGGGCGGGCACCGTGCGGCTCCACTCTACGGATGGGCCGGGGGAGCCGCCCCCTCGCCTGGAAATCGGTCCGGTACTCGGCTCGGCGACGGCCTCACTCCCCGGCCCGTTCGCCGGTCCGTTCCCCAGCCCGTTTCCTAGCCCATTGTTCCCTAGCCCATCGCTAGCCGGGCCGGGTGCCGGCCTCGGCACGGGGCCGGCCTCGAACCAGGTCGCGCGCTCGGGCTCCGGAGCGGGGACGGGCGCGTCCGGCGGGCCGTCCGGGTCTGCCGAGACCCCGTGGCCGCCGGGGTTCCCGGGGACCTCTCGGCCGTTCACGGCCTCGGGCCCGCGGGCGGAGAAGGCATCCGAGACGGAGAAGGCATCCGAGACGACGGGGGAGAAGGGCTCCGGAGAGAACGGCTCCGGGGACAGGGACACCACGCGGGGCCGGGCCTCGGCGGGCGCGGTGCCGATCGCGCGCATGGGCCTGGGCGCGCGACCGCCGTGGCCCACCGGGTGCGCCGCGGCGACGGCCAGGGCCTCGGCGTTGGCGAGCAGGGCCGTGGGGAGCAGCAGGATCGCGGTGGTCCCGTCGTACGGCGAGCGGCGCAGCATGATCTTGATGTTGTGCCGGGCCGCGAGCCTGGACACCACGAACAGGCCGAGCCGGTCGCTGTCGGCCAGGTCGAACTCCGGCGGGTTGACCAGGCGGGCGTTGAGCTCGTCGAGGGTGTCCTGGTTCATCCCCAGGCCACGGTCCTCCACCTCCAGCGCGAAGCCGTTGGCCGCCGTCATGCTGCGGACGTGCACGGTCGTGTCGGGCGGGGAGAAGACGGCGGCGTTCTCCACCAGCTCGGCGATCAGGTGGATCACGTCGGTGACCGCGGCGCCGACCAGCAGCGGGGAGTCCGGCATCGGCGCGACGGTGACGCGGGTGTAGTCCTCGACCTCCAGCACCGCCGCCCGTACGACGTCGAACAGCGGCACGGGGTCGCGCCAGCGGCGGGCGGGGGCGGAGTCGGACAGGATGATGAGGTTCTCCGCGTGCCGCCGCATGCGGGTGGTCAGGTGGTCGAGCTTGAAGAGGTCTTCCAGGACCTCCGGATCGTCGACCCGGCGCTCCATGGTGTCGAGCAGCGCGAGCTGGCGATGCAGCAGCGCCTGGTTGCGCCAGGCCAGGTTGAGGAAGACCTGGGCGACGCCCTTGCGCAGCGTCGCCTGGCCCACCGCGGCCTCGACCGCGGTGCGGCGTACGGCGGAGAACGCGTTCACCACGCGATCGACCTCGGCGGTGTGGGCCGGGTCAAGGCCGGGGGCCTCCGTGGCCGGGTCGACGTCGTCGCCGCGGCGCAGCCGCTCGACCAGCCGGGGCAGTCGTTGTTCGGCGAGTTCGACCGCGGACGCCTGAAGCCGTCTGAGCTCACTGATCAGCGACTGGCCGAACCGGTACGACAGCGCCACCGACGCGACCACCGCGGCCAGGCCCAGGATCAGGACCAGCCAGACCCGCCAGTACGCCCCGGTCTTCTGATCCTCGGCCTCCACCGAGGTGCGGCCCAGCTCGGCGTGCGTGTCGAGGTTGATGGCGCTGAGGAGGGTCTCGGCGTCGGCCTTCCACTCGTCGGGGTCCACCGGCGGCGATCCGTTGGTGTCCCAGCTGAACAGCCGGTCTTCCACCGTCAGCAGCCGCTTGTACGGGGCACTGGCGACCAGCTTGTCGTAGTTCTCCCGCAGTTCGGGGCCCGCGTCACGTTCGGCGTTGGCGAAGACGAGCCGGCGGCTGGTCATGGCGGCGACGAACGAGGCACGGTCCGTGGGGGACATCTTGCGGCGCACGATCGTGCTGGTGAGCACGGCGTGTTCCTGGCCCAGGTATTCCGCCGTGGAGCTGTAGGCCGCCATGCCGCGCACCGCGCGGTAGGACGAGAGGCTGCTCAACGCGTCGTAGTCGGTGAATTGCCGGTTGGCGATGCTGATCAGGTTGCTGTACGCGTCGATGATCTTCAGCGGCGGGGACAGCGCGCCCTCGTCCGCGCGCTCGCGCAGCGACTGGAGACCGTCGAGCGCCCGTACCAGCTCCCGCACCTCGGCCGGGGTGTCGTCCTCCGACCCTTCGCCACCGGTGCCGATGGATCCGATGGCCTCGCGCAGCCGCGCGACCTTGCCATCGGTGATCGGCCGCTGCTCGGCCAGCAGCGCGTACGCGCGGGTGCCGCGCGGCGCCGCCGCCGAAAGCTGCCGCTCCTGCTGCAGCTCGATGATCAGCTCCAGGACCGGCGACCCGATGGCGTCCCACCGGTCCTGCCTCTGGGAGACCGCGGCGATCTCATCCACACTGGAGTAGGCGATGAACCCCCATAAGGCGATCATCGAGACCAGCGGAAGCAGCAGGATCCTCAGCAGTTTGGTGCGGATCGGCGGAGGCGAGCTCATCCATCGTGTCCAATTCCGCGCGTAGTGGTGCGCCGCTAGGCAGTCGTGAACTGGTAGCGGCCCCCCAGGATGCCCGCCACGACTGATACGCCTGTGGTGCGTCCACTATGCCGATGGGGCAGATGTACTTCAAGCTCCAGATGTGAAGATTCGTGCACAATGGCGGGTTGACTCTTTGTCAGTGCACGGTTCGTGATCGTGACGGTTTGCGGCTGACGCACAGTGACGAGCGGGGATGCCGCCGCGGCCCGGATCGCCGACCGGTTCGGGGGTTTGGGGTAAAAGCCTTCCATCCACCGGGAGAGCGCTATCCGAGAGATCGGACCAGAGCTATGTTTCAGGCGCCTGATTCCCTCCGGCCCGTCCCGAAGGAGTTGCGTACATGCCTGAAACCCTCGTTCCGACGCCGAAAAGGAGAACGAGCCGTCGCGTCGTCGCGCTGCTGACCGCCGTCGCCGCCCTTCTCTTAGGACTCCCCGCGACCCCCGCCCTCGCCGGCGCGGCCCGCCCGGTGGTGCGGGCGGAGACCGGTCTGCTCAAGGGCGCCGTGGCCGATCGCGTGGACCGGTTCCTGGCCGTACCGTACGCGCAGCCGCCGGTCGGCGACCTGCGCTGGAGCGCACCCCGCCCGGCCCGCGCGTGGACGGGCGTCCGCGACGCCGCCGCATGGGGCAACCGCTGTCCCGCCGCGGCCAGCACCAACGGACCGCGCTCCGAGACCGAGGACTGCCTGTACCTCAACGTGTTCAGGCCCACCGGCACCAAGGCCGGGCAGCGGCTGCCCGTGCTGTTCTGGATCCACGGCGGTGGCCTGGTCAACGGCTCAGGCAACCAGCACGACGGCAGCCTGATCGCCCGGCTCGAGAACGTCGTGGTGGTGAGCATCAACTACCGCCTGGGCGTGTTCGGCTTCCTGGCCCACCCGGCGCTCACCCGCGAGGCCGGCCAGTCCGGCAACTACGGCTTCCTCGACCAGCAGGCGGCGCTGCGCTGGGTACAGCGCAACATCGGCGCCTTCGGCGGCGACCCCCGGCAGGTCACCATCGACGGCGAATCGGCCGGCGGGTTCTCCGTCTGCGGCCACCTCACCGCCCCTGGATCGAGCGGCCTGTTCAACCGCGCGATCATCCAGAGCGGCGCCTGCGTCAGCCAGCCCGTCAGCCAGGGGGAGCAGTCCGGCACCTCCATCGCCGGCCAGCTCGGCTGCGCCGACGACGCGACCGCCGTCGCCTGCCTGCGCGCGCTGTCCCCGGCGCGGCTCGTCGACGGGCCGCAGTTCAGCTCGTTCGTGCACGGCGGCCCGGTGCTGCCGGAGGCTCCCGGTGACGCCGTCCGGGCGGGGCACTTCCAGCGCGTGCCCCTGGTCGTGGGCTCCACCCGTGACGAGGGCCGTACGTTCGCGCAGGGCAATCTGGACTGGACCCAGACGCAGTACGAGAACTTCGTCCGGTCCCTGTACGGCGGTAACGCCGACGCCATCCTGCGCCGGTATCCCTGGCCGGCGACGCCGGACCGGTTCACCGGCGCGTACCTGGCGGCGGCGATCTTCACCGACTCGGGGTTCATCGCCGGTCTGGGCGGCTGCCCGACGCTCAAGTTCATCAAGGACCTGTCCGCCTACACCCGCGTGTTCGCCTACCGGTTCGACCACCGCACGGGGCCGGGCCTCACCCCCGAGCCGGTCGGGTACGAGTGGGGCGCCGGGCACGCCGCCGAGCTGGCCTACCTGTGGCCGAGCTTCGACAACGGCACACCGATCGCACCCACCTTCGACGCGGCCGAGCGCCGGCTGGCGGCGGACATGGTGCACTACTGGGGCTCGTTCACCCGGCTCGCCCGGCCGCAGGCGCCGTACGCGTCGCCGTGGCCGGACTACAACCGCACCTCGCGCGTCATGTCACTGCGCGCGGGCGGACGGTCGGTGATGGTCCCGGCCACCGAGATGGCCACCGAACACAACTGCGACCTGTGGGACGCGCTCTGACCATTTTCCCGTCAGACCAGAGCGCGGACAGGACGACGAAGGAGCCGCGGCAACCGAGCTGACCATCCGATCCTGAGGGCCGCCCCGGGCGTACGGGCGGCCCTCATCGGGGTGCCGCAGTGATCAGCCGAGCAGGGAGCGGACATACTCGCCGATCGGCTGGGTCGGCCGGCCGATGAGCTCGCTCAGCGTGCCGGGAGTGTCGGCCAGCCAGCCACGGGAGATGTTGACGTCCACGTCGGCCATGAGCGCCGCGAACGGAGCCGGAAGACCGGCGCCGGCCAGAACGCCCGCGAAGTCGTCCTTCGGCAGGTTCTGGTAGGCGACCTCCTTGCCGGTGACCTTGGAGATCTCGGCGGCCAGGTCGGCGAGCGTCCAGGCGGTGTCGCCGCCCAGCTCGTAGATCTTGCCGTCGTGGCCCTCTCCGGCCAGCACGGCGGCCGTGGCGGCGGCGTAGTCCGCGCGCGAGGCGGCGGCGATCCGGCCGTCGCCGGCAGCGCCGTAAACCGCGCCGAGCTGGGGAGCGCCCGCGATCGACTGCTCGTAGTTCTCGTGGTACCAGTTGTTGCGCAAGATCGTGTACGTCACGCCGGACGCCTTGATGTAGTCCTCGGTCGCCTTGTGGTCGGCGGCGAGGCCGGCCTCGGTGGTGTCGGCCTTGGGCGCGCTGGTGTAGGTGAGCGTGGCGCCGGCCGCCTTGGCCGCGTCGACGACCGCCGAGTGCTGCTGGAGCCGGTTGCCCTCGGTGCCGGAGATGAGCAGCACCTTGCTGGCGCCCTCGAACGCGCTCTTGAGCGTCTCGGGCCGGTCATAGGAGGCTTCGCGGACCTCGACGCCGAGATCTGCGGCCTTCTCCGGGGTACGCGCCGCCGCGACGATCTGCCCGGCGGGAATCCGCTTCTTGAGCTCCTCGACCACCAGCCGGCCGAGGTGTCCGCTGGCTCCGGTTACCACGATCATGATTACTCCCTCTCAGTACGAACTATCGGTTAGTACTTTCTATCAGAAAGCACTGTAAGCTAGCACGCATGGAGGAGTTCGAGAACCTGGTGGCCGACGTCTTCTCGCGCAAGTGCACCTCTCGCTCGGTGCTGGAGACGATCACCGGCCGCTGGGCGATCCTGGCGCTGGTGGCTCTCTATGAGGGGCCCTACCGCTTCAACGCGCTGCGCCGCCGCGTCGACGGGGTGAGCGAGAAGATGCTGTCCCAGACCCTCCAGACCCTGGAACGCGATGGCATGGTGCTGCGGGTGGCCGAGCACACGATTCCGCCCCGGGTCGAATACAGCCTCACCTCGCTGGGTCGCGAGGCCGCCGAGCGCCTGATCCCCCTCATCACCTGGCTGGAGGACCGCATGCCCGACGTCGTGACCGCCCGCGAGGGCTACCAGGGCCGTTAGGGCGCGCCGATACATCAGCTGGCCGTCCGCGCTGGCACGTCCGTGCAGTCCGCGCCGATAAGTCAGTCGGCCGTCAGTTCGCCGTACGTGCCTCCGGCAGCAAGGCGAAGCCCTGCCCGAAGTCGCGGTTGATCGGCAACGTGACCACCACGAACTCCTTTCTGGCCACCTCGACGCCCTGGATCTTGCAGGCGATGACGGCCGTACAGTCGCCCCCGGTCAGTCCCATCAGCCGGCCGCCGCGGACCCTGGCCTGCACCATCGTGAGATGCAGGATGAGGTCCACGCCGAAGGTCAGCCGGCCAAGCGCCCGGCCGTTGACCTGTACCTCGACATAGGGCTCGTGATGGGAGACGACCTCGTGCTCGGCCAGCGGCACGACCTTTCCCATACCCGGGTTGTCCAAGGTGCTGCGGGCCGCGGCGCGCAGGCTGCGGTACTTCGCCCAGCCGCCCAGCAGCACCGACCCCACGTCGATGCCGCCGAGCAGGTCGGCACCCGCCTCCGCGGCCCGGCGCGCCAGCTCGCCGGGCGGCGTCTGGACCTGCCGGTTGATCTCGTCGAGCACCCGGCGGGCGTCCACGGCCCGCGCGAGCTCCTGCGCCGCCTGTTTCGGGTCGGCGTAGAGCAGCAGGTCGGCGGTGCTGGGGTGGGTGATTAAGGTAACGGTCACCGTACGATCTCCCTGATCTCCTGCCGGCCCGGGTCGTGGTGGCAGACGAAGTCGAGGTTGAGCGAGGGCGCGAACTCACGGATCTGCAAGCTCGGCGAGAGGTCGGCGTACGGGACGCAGACCACGGAGGGCGTCGCGGACGTTCGCCGGCCACGGCGGGCGCGGCGCAGCGCCCAGGCCACTACGCCCACCGCCACGAGCGCGCCCACCAGCAAGCCGGGCAGCGGTGTGCTCGATGAGTCGGTTTCCCGCGAGTCGATGTCGCTGACCCGCGGTGACTCGTCGGTCCCGGAGGGGGTGACGTCCGGGCTCGCGGGGTCGGTCGGCGTGGGTCCCGCTGTCAGCGTGACGGTGACGGAGCTGCCGCGGTCGACGATGGTGCCGGCGGCCGGATCCTGCTCGCTCACGCGGCCCGAGTCCCCGCTGCCGACGACGAGCGTGAGCCCCAGGCCCTGAAGCTGCCGCCGCGCCACCTTCGCGCTGAGCCCGTTCAGGTCGGGGACCTCGACGCGGTCGTCAGGTGTCGGGGACGTCGGCGCGGGGGGACGCAGGGTCAGCGTCACGGTGCTGCCGCTGGGCACCTGCGTGCCGGCGGCGGGATCCTGGGCGTCCACCACGCCCGTCCCGTCTCCCTCGGTCACCGACGGGACGAGCCCCTTGCCGCGGATCTTCTTCTCCGCCACGTCCCGCTGGTCGCCCACGACGTCCGGGACCTCCACGGTCGGCGCCTGAAGGTCGATGGTGACGGTGGAGCCGCAGTTCGCGAGCTCCTCGCTGGTGGGGGTCTGGTCGGTGACCGTCCAGTCGGCCGCCGCGTCGGAAGGCGTGGACTCCGCGCCGAAGCCACCCTGGGCCAGCGCGGCGACCGCGCTGTCCCGGGTCATCCCCATGACGTTCGGCACCGGCCCCGGGCGGGTGCCGTCATGCGTCACGCTGTTCCATTCGGACAAGGTCGGGCAGGACGGCTCGGCCGTCGGCGCCGCCTCCGTCACCGCGGTCGTCGGCTCCGCCGCTTCCGCGGCCTCCGCCGCTGCCGCCCTCACCGCTCCGGCCGTCGTCGGCCCCGCTGCCCCGGCTGTAGCCGGGCTCAGCCCGATCACGCACGCGGCCATCAGCACCATCACGCTCGCGGCAAGTACGTAGGCCACCAGGCCGTACCGGCGCATCGCCACCTCCCCGGCTCAGGGCTTTGACGCTAGGCGCGCAGCCCGGCCGGGTCATGAGTAGGCCTCTACTCAAGTTGCGTGGCGGCTTGAGCAGCTCTCTGCTCAACTCGTGTGGCGGCTTTCCCGCGGGGCCAGGGCCGCCGGAGTGAATCAACCCGCGGAAGGCTCCTTCGCGGGTGCGGGGACGGCGGTGCGCGTCGTCCCGGCGGAGGCGGCCGGGCGGCGCCCAGGGATGAAGGACATGATCACCAGGGCGATGAGGGCCATGACGGCGCCGAGGGCCAGGACGACGCGGAAGCCGTTCTGGGAGGGGACGATCACGGGGCCCAGGGACATGGTCAGCTGGGCCAGGATGGCGCCCGAGACGGCGCTGGAGATCGAGGTGCCGATCGAGCGCATCAGGGTGTTGAGGCTGTTGGCGGCGGCCGTCTCGGACAGGGGAACGGCGGCCATGATGAGTGCGGGCATGGCCCCGTACGCCAGCCCGATGCCGGCCCCGATGACGGCGGAGACGAGCACGAGCTGCCAGATCGCGGACATCAGCGCGGTGCCCAGGCCGTAGCCGGCGGCGACCACGACGGCGCCGACCATCAGCGTCGTCTTGGGGCCCCTGGCCCTGGAGATGCGCGCGGACAGCGGTGCCATGGCCATCATCACCAGGCCCGACGGACCCATCACCAGGCCCGCGACCAGCATCGACTGCCCCAGCCCGTAGCCGGTGGCCTCGGGCAGCTGCAGCAGCTGGGGGAGCACCAGGGACATCGCGAACATCGCGAATCCGAACACGGCGGAGGCGAGGTTCGTGAGCAGCACCTGACGGCGCGCGGTGGCGCGCAGGTCCACCAGCGGCTGCCTGGTTCGCAGCTCCCACCAGCCCCACAGCAGCAGGACGACGACCGAGACCGCGAACAGCCCGATGGTACGGCCGCTGGTCCAGCCCCAGCCGGCGCCCTGGGAGATGGCCAGCAGCAGGCACACCAGCGCGGCCGACAGTCCGGCCGCGCCCACCAGGTCGAAGCGTCCCCCGCTGCGGACACTGGACTCGGGTACGAGCGTGAGCACGAGCACGGCGGCCACGGCGCCGAATCCCGCCGCGGTCCAGAACAGCACGTGCCAGTCGGTGCGCTCGGCCAGGAAGGCGGCCGCGGGCAGGCCGAGCGCGCCGCCCACGCCGAGTGAGGCGCTCATCAGCGCGGTGGCCGAGCCGAGGCGTTCGGCCGGCAGTTCGTCGCGCATGATGCTGATGCCCAGGGGGATGACACCGGCCGCCAGCCCCTGCAGGGCCCGTCCGACGACCATCGGCGCCAGGGAGTCGCTGAGGGCGGCGACGGTCGAGCCGGCCACCAGCAGGGTCAGGCTGATGAGCAGCATGAGCCGCTTGCCGTACATGTCGCCCAGTCGTCCCATGACCGGGGTGGCGACGGCGCCGGCGAGCAGCGTCGCGGTGATGGCCCAGGTGGCGTCGGAGGGCGAGGCGCTCAGGAGCCGGGGGAGCTGGGGGATCAGCGGGATCACGAGGGTCTGCATCAGCGCGACCACGATCCCGGCGAAGGCCAGCACTACTACGACGGCATTGGTCCGCGGCGGGCCGGGCGGCTCGGCCTCGAAGGGCTGAGCTTTTGCATGGCGCATGGAAAGGTCTCCGTCCGAGCGGCCGGATATCAGCGATCCGGCCACAACTTAAATCAACTGTTTGACTTAAATTAGCAGGACCGGTTGACTGGGCGCGTACCGAGGGCCGAATTCGAGGAGGACGTACGGTGAGCCAGAGCCAGGACCAGCAGGCGTTGAGCTACCCGCTTTCCAGAGAAGGGGCGCTGGAGCCGCCGGCGGAGTGGGCGCGGCTGCGGCAGGAGTGCCCGGTCGCGCGGGTGACGCTGCCCAGCGGGGACGAGGCGTCGCTGCTCACGCGCTACGCCGATGTCAAGCAAGTGCTGTCCGACCCGCGCTTCACCCGGCAGCTGAACGCCGACGACGCGGCCCGGATCTCCGACAGCGAGTCGGGCGGCGTGTTCAACAGCGAGATGGCGACGGCGCTCCCGCAGAGCGGCGAGGGCCATCTGCTGTGGCGGCGGATGATCACCAAGTGGTTCACGGCCAAGCGGATGAACGCGCTGCGGCCGGGGATCGAGGCGATGGCCGAGCAGCTCATCGACGACATGGTGCGGCAGGGCCAGCCGGCGGATCTCAAGGCGAGCCTGGGCTTCCCGCTGCCCGTCTGGGTGATCTGCGACATGCTCGGCGTCCCGGACTCGGACCGCGACAGGTTCTCCTACTGGTCCGACTCCCTGCTCAACCTGACCCGCTACACGCAGGCGGAGACCGAGGCGGCGCAGGCCGAGTTCGTGGCGTACATGGCCGGCCACATCGCCGCCAAGCGTGAGGAGCCGGGCGACGACCTGCTCAGTGAGCTCATCACGGGCACCGACGCCGAGGGCGGCAAGATGTCCGACGCGGCGCTCGTGGCCACCGGCATGGGCCTGCTGGTCGCCGGGCACGAGACCACCGCGAACATGATCGCGAAGATGATGGCCATGCTGCTGACCGACCGGAGCCGCTGGGAGCGGCTGCTGGCCGATCGGTCGCTGGTCCGCACCACGGTGGAGGAGGCCCTGCGCTTCGACGCCAACCTCGGGTTCGGGATGCCGCGCTACATCGGCGAGGAGGTCGAGGTCGGCGGCACCCTCCTGCCGCGCGGCACCACGGTGCTGTGCGACATGGCCGCGGCCAACCGGGACGAGAGCGCGTTCGACGGGGCCGGCGAGATGGACCTCAGCCGCAGCCCGAACCCGCACCTGGCCTTCGGCGCCGGGGCTCATTCGTGCCTCGGCCAGCCGCTGGCCCGCACTGAGCTGCAGGCGGTGCTGGACGTGCTGCTGCGCAAGCTGCCCTCCCTGGAGCTCGCCGTCACGGCCGAGGAACTGCGCCGGGTCGAGGGGCTCGTCGTCGGCGGACTGAGCGAGCTTCCAGTACGGTGGTGACCTGATGGAGAGAACCGCCCGGGCCGAGCGTGTGAGCGCGACGCGAGAGCAGATCCTGACGGCGGCGGAGCGCCTGTTCGCCGAGCACGGGGTCTTCGCCGTGTCCAACCGCCAGGTCAGCGAGGCCGCCGGCCAGGGCAACACGGCGGCGGTCGGCTACCATTTCGGCACCAAGGCGGATCTCGTACGCGCCATCGTGCGCAAGCACACCGAGCCGATGGAGCGGCTGCGCCTGCGCATGCTGGCCGAGATCGCCGGCTCCACGGACGCGCGTGATTGGGTGGGCTGCCTGCTGCGCCCGATCACCGAGCACCTGGGCGCTTTGGGGAACCCCACCTGGTTCGCCCGGTTCAGCGCCCAGGTGATGACCGATCCCGCGCTGCGCGAGATCATGATCGAGGAGACGATCAGCTCGCCGTCCCTGCGCCAGGCGATCGACGGGCTCAACCGATGTCTTCCCGACCTGCCGCTGGAGGTACGCCTCGAACGCGGCGACATGGCGCGTCAACTGATGGTGCACATGATCGCCGAGCGCGAGCGCGCACTCGCCGAAGGCACCCCCACACCCCGGTCCAGCTGGCACGACGCCGCGACCGGGCTGATCGACGCGATCGTCGGTCTCTGGCTGGCTCCGGTCACGCCCCGCTCGTAACCGCTGGACCATTCAGGCAAGGCTCACCGCACCTGAATGGTCCAGCGGCGTGCGGTACTTAGTCCGATCTGAGGCGAAAGCTGTTTGATCGTGCGTAATTAGGCCCTCCTCGATCGGCGTAAGCCGGGTTACATTCACGTTAATTTGCCCTCTCTTATCCCCCTGAGCAGAACGAAGGGAGAGGCATGAGAACGAGAACCGCGCTCGCCGCCCTGACCGCTGCGGCGATCCTCATGCCGGCCGCCGCCAACGCCACCGGGACCGTCACTGTCACTGAGGCGGTGGGCATCGCGGCTCCGCCGCCCGACAGCCAGTTCCAGAAGGTGACGCTGAACGACAATCCGGGTGAGCCCATGGACCTGGCGGTGTTACCGGATTCGAGGGTCCTGCACACCACCCGGCCCGGTGTGGTCTGGTTACACGATCCGAAGACCGGCCTCAACACGCAGGCCGCCCGGCTCGACGTCTACCGGCACGACGAGGAGGGACTGCAGAGCATCGCCCTCAGCCCCGGCTTCGGCAAGGGCTCCAAGGCGGACGACTGGGTCTACCTTTACTACTCCCCGCCGCTCAACACCCCCATCGACGACCCGGCGACGCCGGACTTCAACGAGGGCGACGCCCCGGTCACCGGCACACCGGCGGACTTCGCGCCGTTCAACGGGCTGATCCGGCTGTCCCGCTTCCGCTTCACCGGCGCCACGATCGATCTCCGTACCGAGCAGCGCATCCTCGACGTGCCGGTGAACCGCGGCATCTGCTGCCACGTCGGCGGGGACATCGTCTTCGACGCCGACGGCAACCTCTACCTGTCCACCGGCGACGACACGAACCCGTTCTCCTCCGACGGCTACAACCCCATCGACGAGCGGCCCGACCACAACCCCGCCTTCGACGCCCAGCGCAGCGCCGGCAACACCAACGACCTGCGCGGCAAGGTCCTTCGCATCAAGGTCCGCGCCGACGGGTCCTACACGATTCCGCGCGGCAACCTGTTCCCGCCCGGCACGGCGCGCACCCGGCCGGAGATCTACGCGATGGGCCTGCGCAATCCCTTCCGCATCGAGCTCAACCGTTCCACGGGCGAGCTCTATGTCGCCGACTACTCGCCCGACGCGCGGGAGGCCGATCCCCAGCGCGGCCCGTCGGGGACCGGCAAGTGGACGGTGATCCGCAAGGCCGGTAACTACGGCTGGCCGTACTGTGCGACGGCGCGGCTCCCGTACGTCGACTACGACTTCGCGACCGGCGTGTCAGGCGCGGCGTTCAACTGCGCGGCGCCCGTCAACGAGTCGCCGCACAACACCGGCCTGCGCGCGCTGCCACCGGTGTCGCAGCCGAACGTGTGGTATTCCTACGGGGCTTCAGCGGAGTTCCCGCAACTGGGCACCGGTGGCATCGGGCCGATGGCCGGTCCGGCGTACCACTTCGACCCGCGCAACGCCCGCGGCCGGACTGCCGTGGGGTGGCCGAAGTACTTCGACGGCGTTCCGCTCTTCTACGAGTGGACCCGCGACTACGTCAAGGCGTTCCACCGTGACGGGCGGATCGAGGACGTGCTGCCCTCGTTCGTCTTCGACAATCCGATGGACATGGAGTTCGGCCCTGATGGCGCGCTCTACGTGCTGGAGTACGGTGACGGTTACTTCCAGGAGAACCCGGACGCCCAGCTCTCGCGCTACGACTACATCGGCAACACCGGCAACCACACTCCCGTCCCGGC
Source organism: Nonomuraea sp. NPDC052129 (assembly GCF_040680095.1). NCBI lineage: Bacteria > Bacillati > Actinomycetota > Actinomycetes > Streptosporangiales > Streptosporangiaceae > Nonomuraea > Nonomuraea sp. NPDC052129. The sequence goes on from NZ_JBFAVX010000002.1 coordinate 524,313, forward strand.
CGCCGCCGGCTCGCCGACCGACGGCCACGCGCCCCTGACCGTCCGCTTCACCAGCGCGGGTACGACCGACCCCGACGGCGACAGGCTCCGCTACGCCTGGGACTTCGACGCCGACGGCAAGGTCGACTCCCGCAGCCCCGAGGCGTCGTACACCTACCAGAAGAACGGCCTCTACAACGCCACGCTCAAGGTCACCGACACCGCCGGCATGTCCGCGGCGACGTCGGTACGGATCGTGGTCGGCAACGCCGCTCCGGTCGTGGAGCTGGTCCGGCCCGCCGAAGGGCAGGCTTTCCACTTCGGCGACGTCGTCGAGTTCGAGGTGCGGGTCACCGACGACCAGCCGGTGGACTGCGCCAAGGTGACCGTGGACTACATCCTCGGCCACGACGACCACGGCCACCCGCAGACCACGGCCCGCGGCTGCACGGGCTCCATCCAGACCACCTTGCCGAGCGGACACGATCCGGAGACCGACCATCTCACCGGCGTCTTCGTCGCCGGCTACACCGACCCCGGCGGCACCGACCTGCCCCCGCTGACCGGCAGCGACCAGGTCGTCCTCCAGCCCACACGTTAGGAGTCTCCCTATGTGCTACGGCTACGGCCCCAGCAGGCGGTCCCTGCTCGCCGCGGGCCTCGGATTGGGGGCGGCCGCGCTGGCCGCCGCTTCGCCCGCCGCCGCGGCGACGCCGCCGCACCACTCCGGCGGGGAGCGCATCCCGCCGAACCAGATCAGCATCCAGCTCTGGACGGTACGCGACGACCTCGCCCAGAACTACGACGCCACGCTCACCTACCTGGCCGAGACCGGCTACCCGAAGGTCGAGCTGGCGCTCGGCTACTTCGGTCGTACGGCCCAGCAGCTCCGCCAGTTCCTCGACGGGATCGGCATCCGGGCCAGCTCCAGCCACGACGGCCTCACCACCGACCAGGCCGGTCTGGACACGAAGATCTCCAACGCGCTGACCCTCGGCCAGTCCTTCATGGTCGTGCCCTACCTGAACTCCACCAGCGAGGACGAGTGGAAGGCGTGGGCCGAGCGCATGAACGTCGAGGCGCGGGCCGCCCGCTCGGCCGGTCTGCGCTACGGCTACCACAACCACGCCCACGAGTTCACCACCGACCTCGGCGGCGGTAAGATGCCCTGGGACGTGCTCACCGCCGAGCTCGATCCGCATCTGGTCCATCTGGAGATCGACCTCTATTGGGCGGTCACCGGCGGCGTCGGACGCGGGGCCCCCGACCCGGTGCGCTTCGCGCTCGACGTCATCCGCAGGGCGCCGCAGCGGGTGCTGCAGTTCCACGTCAAGGATCGAGCACCCGACGGCGACATGGCCGACCTCGGCACCGGGACCATCGACTTCCGGCGCATTTTCGACAAGCACCGCGTGGCGGAGTACATCGTGGAGAACGACACCCCCGATGTGACTCCCCGGCGTACCGCCGAGGTCGGATATCGCTATCTGCGGAAAGTGAGGTTCTAGGGTCTGTTTCCGGGCGCCCGGCTCCTTGGGCGTTCGGGTTTTGTTTGGCGTCCGGGTTTTTGTTTGGGCGTCCGGGTCAGGCGGCGATCTCGGTCAGTGAGCGGTCGCGGGTGCGGACGCCCAGCCGGATGATGCCGGCGGCGATCACCAGCAGCCCCACCAGGACGAACGACGCCGGCCGCGCGCCGAAGCCGGTCAGGATGGGCAGCACCACGAAGGGGGTGACCGCACCGCCCAGATGCCCGACTCCGTCCGCGATGGCCGATGCCGTGCCCCGTGCCCGGGTGGGGAACACCTCCGCCGTGTAGGTGTAGGCGGGGGTCGCCATGAAGGCGATGCCGAACGAGCTGAACAGGGCACCGATGGTGGCGACCGCCTCGCCCATGTCCAGGGTGATGAACAGCAGGGAGGCCGCGAAGACCAGCGTGCCGATGATGACCATGGTGCGGCGTTCCATCCGCTCCACCAGCAGTACGGCCGCGACGGTGGAGACCAGCGGCATGGCCCGGGTGAGCACGCTGACCAGCACCGCGTCGGAGGTCGAGATGCCGATGCCCTCCAGAATGAGCGGCAGGTAGCTGGCGTAGCCGTACATGGCGATGTAGAAGATGAACCAGAAACCCAGCACGATCAGCATGCGACCCAGGTACGGGGCCTTGAAGAGGGCGCGGGCCGGCACCGTCTCCTCTGCTGGAGCGGTCTCAAGAGGCTCCTCTTCGAGCGTGCCCTCGGCGCCGCCCGGGGGCAGGCCGACACGGGTCTCCATCTCGCGGACGATGCGGTCGGCCTCGTCCGCGCGGCCCGTCGCCACCAGCCAGCGCGGCGACTCCACCAGCGCGTGCCTGCCGACCAGCGGCAGCACCAGGAGCACCAGGCCACCGAAGCCCAGCAGGTAGCGCCACCCGTCGGGGGATGCGCCCAGGACCGGCAGCGAGGCGAACCCGATCGCCAGGAGCAGCACCGTGCCCACCATGTACAGGCGCGACAGGTAGCCGCCGCGCTGGTTCTTGGGCGCCAGCTCGCCGATGTAGGCCGAACAGAGCGCGAGCACCGCCCCCATCCCGCACCCGGTCAGGAACCGGAAGAAGGTCAGCGACCACACGTCCCACGAGAATGCCGTGAGGAGCCCGCCGATGCCGAGCGCCAGGATGGTCAGCGCCAGGCCCTTCTGCCGGCCGTGCCGGTCCGCGATGTGCCCGAACGCGTACGCGCCGATGCAGTAACCGACGAGATTCCACGTGATCGGGTAACCCAGCTCGGCCCCGGCCAGCCCGAACGCGCTCCGCATGGAGGGCAGCGTGATGGTCAGGACGGAGATGTCGTAGTTGGCGAAGAAGAAGCAGAGCATGAGCGCGAGCCAGCCCGCGCGGCTGAGCCCGACTTTCGGCATCGCGTCGATGCGGGCGTCCACACTGCGGGCGTTCACGCCGCGAGTCGGTACGGGCGGTTCCGGGGCGGGCGAGTCGAGGGGTGTCTGAGACATGGCGGCCTCCTTGGAATGGGGCAACGGAGCACGAGCTGGAGGCGCTCTCCTGCGGTTTCCAGGACATGAGCAATGAGCGGACATGAAGCGGTGAGCGGTCCGCGCCGGCGGGATGGGGGCTGTGACAGGGCTCACGGAGAGGTGGTGCTGGGAACCGTAGGCAGGTCCCGGCGGTGGTGACCATCGCGGTTTGGGGCATGTGCACATGCGCGAAAACGCAACGAAGGGGACGCCCTAAAGGGTGAGTGCCTGCCCGGCCCACTCCTGGTGCATTGCGTGGACGAGTCGGCGTACGACGTCGTCCTGTCCCGCCCGCGACCGGTGCCAGGCCACGCCGAGCAGGAATTCCAGGTCGTCGCGGAGCGGGACGATCACGAAGGCCGGGTCGTCGAAGACCCGGGCGGCGCCGCCGTTGCGCGGGTCGAGCGTCAGCGTGACGCCGTGGCTGCGGCGGATGTGGCTGGCCAGCATGACGGAGTCGTTGTCCGGCATCTCATGGAGCGAGGTGACGCCGGCACTCTTCAGCCGCCGGTGCAGCCGGTCCATCGCCAGGGGCTGGGGCGTGAGCGGGCCGACGGTCAAGATCCGGTCCGTGAGGTCCCGCAACGTCAGCTCGCCGGCGGCGGCCAGCGGATCGTCGGCCCGCATCGCCGCCGAGAACACGTAGCGGGCCACTACGAGACTGTCGAGCTCGGGCCGGTCCAACGGGAGGTGGACCAGGGCCGCGTCGAGCTCGCCGCGCTCCAGCGCCGGCAGGAGCTCGGCGGACGGCGCCGCCGTCGCGTCCACCGCGAAGGAGGGGAACGCCTGCTCGGTCACCGCCAAGAACCGGTCCATCACGGCCGGCGGGCACAGGTGCGTGCCGCCCACGCGCACCACCCGGCTCCTGGTGCCGGACGCCTCCCGGAGCACGTCCTTCAGGCCGTCGACCTGCTCCAGGATGCCGCGTACCCGCTCGACCAGGACCGTGCCGCCGGCGGTGAGCTCCACCTGGTGGTAGCGGCGGACGAACAGCTCGACCCCCAGCTCGCGCTCAAGGTCCTTGACGGCGCGGCTGACCGGTGACGGAGTCAGGTGCAGCCGCTCCGCCGCGCGCCCGAAGTGAAGCTCCTCGGCGACGGCGAGAAAGCATCGCAGCTGCTGTACGTCCATGAGCAGGGAGTCTGTGGCGGGCCGTCGCCGCGCGTCAACCGGCATGTTCCGTTTCGCGCTGGTAACCACGGGGTTGGCCGCCGGACGCGGTCATGTTGCCGATTGGGACGCGTGCCACGTTGCCGATTCGGACGTTTTCAGACCGGAAACCGGGTGGCATCCTCACGGTTGTAGGAAACCTGTTCGCAACAATCCTGGCGAGCGGCCATGAACCGCTCGAAATCCCGGCGCGGCCCTGAACCGCCGCTCGCGGGCCGGGATCCCTCCGCCGCGACAGGTCATGTCCGGCGTACTCGCGCATCCTTCACACCGTGGGGTGATTCACCATGCCCGCAGCCAGGGGACTTCCCCTCGCCGGTCTCCGGGTCATCGACCTGGCCGACGGCAAGGCCGAGATGTGCGGCCGCTTCCTCGCTGACCTCGGCGCCGACGTCATCCGCGTCGAGCCGCCCGGCGGCGCGCCGACCCGTCACCGGGAGCCCGTCCACGACGGCGTGAGCCTCTACTTCGCCACGCACAACGCCAACAAGCGCGGCGTCACCCTGAACCTGCGCGACCCCGCCGACCGTGACCGGCTGCTCGACCTGGCAGCCGGAGCGGACTTCCTCATCGAGACCGAACCCCCCGGCACCCTCGACGGCCTCGGTCTCGGCGCGGACGCGCTGCTCGCCCGCAACCCGGCGCTGGTCGTCGTCTCGATCACCGACTTCGGGCAGACCGGCCCGTACCGGGACTGGATCGGCACCGACTGGACGCACATGGCGCTCGGCGGGGTGCTGTCGCGCTCCGGCGTCCCCGGCCGTCGGCCGGTCATGCCGCCCGGCCCGCTGGCCTACGAGTCGGCGGCCATCCAGTCAGCGTGGGCGGGCCTGCTGGCGTACCTGAACCGGCTCGACACCGGGCGCGGCGACCACGTCGACTGCTCGGTGTACGAGATGACCGCCCAGGTCCTGGACCCGGGCTTCGGCATGGGCGGCTCGGCCACCGGCGGGGTCCCGGCCACCCGCCTGCCGCGCGGCCGTCCGCAGGCGGGCGACCTGTACCCGATCTTCCCGTGCGCCGATGGATACGTCCGGATCTGCGTGCTGGCCAAACGTCAGTGGCGCGGGATGTTCGGCTGGCTGGGGGAGCCTGAGGAGTTCGCCGACCCCAAGTACGACAGCATGGGCGCCCGATTCGGAGCCGCTGAGCGGCTGCGCGTCCTCATGGGGGAGCTGTTCAGGGACCGGACCAGGGACGAGCTCGTGGCCCAGGGCCAGGAGCGCGGCGTGCCGATCGCGGCGCTGCTCGACCCCGGCGAAGTGCTCGACAGCCCGCACTTCCGCGCCCGGAACAGCCTGCTTGACGCCGAGGTCGCCCCGGGGCTGACCGGCCGCGTGCCGTCCGGGTACGTGGAGGTGAACGGGGTAAGGGCCGGGTTCCGGCACCGGGCCCCCGAGCCGGGGGAGCACGACGACGAGGTCTTCGCCGCGGTGACACCCGGCAAGCCGGTCACCTCCGACGCGGCCGAGGTTGCGCCGCGTCGCCCCCTCGACGGGCTTCGGGTGCTGGACCTGGGTGTCATCGTGGTCGGTGCGGAGCTGGGCCGGTTGCTCGCCGACCAGGGCGCCGAGGTCATCAAGATCGAGAGCCGGGCCTACCCGGACGGCAGCCGCCAGTCGCTCGGCGACGAGGTCGTCAGCGTCGGCTTCGCCTGGGGCCACCGCAACAAGCTCAGCGCCGGGATCAACCTCCGCTCACCCGAGGGCCTGGACCTCTTCAAGCGGCTCGCCGCCGACTCCGACGTCATCCTGTCCAACTTCAAGCCGGGCACGCTGGAGTCGCTGGGTCTCGGCTACGACGTCATCAGCGAGCTGAACCCAAAGATCATCATGGCCGACAGCAGCGCCCTGGGCCCGACCGGGCCGTGGAGCAGGCGCATGGGCTACGGCCCGCTCGTCCGCGCCTCCGCCGGGCTGACCGGGCTCTGGCGGGACACCGAGGTCGAGGCCGGGTTCTGTGACGGCATCACCATCTATCCCGACCACATCGCGGCGCGGGTCGGCGCCGTCGCCGTGCTCGCCGCGCTCATCGAGCGGCGGCGTACCGGGAAGGGCGGCACGGTCAGCGTCGCCCAGGCCGAGACGATCCTCACCCAGCTGTCCACCGGCTTCCTGCGCGAATCACTGGAACCCGGCTCGTTCACCGCCCACAGCAACAGCGGCGAGTGGGACGCGCCCCAGGGTGTCTACCCGTGCGCGGGCGACGACGAGTGGTGCGTGGTGAGCGTCGACGGCGACGAGCAGTGGCGGCGCCTGTGCGAAGTGATCGGCCGTGCCGACCTGCGCGCCGACGCGCGGCTGGCCACCGCCGCGGGCCGCCGCGCGCACCGCGACCTCGTGGACGCGGCCGTGACCGAGTGGACGGCCGCCACCCCGCCGGGAGCGGCCATGGAGCGGCTGCAGGAGGCCGGGGTGCCCGCCGGGATGATGCGGCGCGTCATCGAGTATCTGGACGATCCCCAGCTCACCGCCCGTGGGTTCCTGCGGGAGATGCGCCATCCGTACATCGAGCACGCCCTGCGTACCGAGAACGCCCCGGCGACCTTCCGTGGGGTCGCCGACCCCGAGCTGGGCCCCGCGCCGCTGGCGGGGGAGCACACGCGGCTGGTGGCCGCCAAGCTGCTCGGCCTGGCCGAGTCCGAGATCCAGGCGCTCATCGACGCGGGCGTGCTGGAAGAGGCAACGAATGAAGGAGCAAATCATGGGTGAGCCCGCCGCGCTCGTCGAGCGCCGCGATCACATCGTGTTGATCACATTGAACCGGCCCGAGGTCCGCAACGCCGTGAACGCGGAGCTGACCCGCGCCGTCGGTGAGGCTCTCGACGAGGCCGACACGGACGCGTCTGTCCGGGCCGTGGTGCTGACCGGGGCGGGGGACAAGGCGTTCTGCGCCGGTGCCGACCTGAAGGCGGTGGCCCGCGGGGAATTCTCCACCGAAGGGCTCAAGCCGCACTGGGGCTTCGCCGGATGTGTCACGCATCCCATCGCCAAGCCGGTCATCGCCGCCGTCAACGGGTTCGCGCTCGGCGGCGGCACCGAGATCGCCCTGTGGGCCGACCTGGTGGTGGCCGCCGAGACCGCCGCGTTCGGGCTGCCGGAGGTCAAGCGCGGCATCCTCGCGGGCGCGGGCGGCGCGTTCCGGCTGGCCGCGCAGTTGCCCACGAAGGTCGCCATGGAGATCCTGCTGACCGGTGAGCCCGTCACCGCCGCCGAGGCCCTGCGGCTCGGCTTGGTCAACCGGGTCGTACCGCGGGCCGAGCTGCTGACCGCCGCGTTCGCCCTGGCTGAGACGGTCAGCGCGAACGCCCCGCTGTCCGTGCAGGCCAGCAAGCGGATCGCGCGCGGCATCTCCGACGGCAGTATCCCGTCCGAGCAGGCCGCCTGGGAGCGGACCGCCGCCGAGAGCGCCGCGCTCATGCGGTCGGCGGACGCCAAGGAGGGGCCACGCGCCTTCGCCGAGAAGCGCGCCCCGGTTTGGGAGGGACGATGAACCACACATCGGTCATCGCCGGTCTCGGCATCACCGAGATGGGCAAGGTCTATGGCCGGAGCGCGCCCGAGTTCGCCGCCGACGCCGTACGGCTCGCCGCCGCCGACGCCGGTCTCGACCTGCGCCAGGTGGACGGCCTGCTGACCAACACCGGCCTCACCGCCGACGTCGGCCTGAGCCTCCAGCGGGATCTGGGGCTGCGAGAGCTGCGCCTGCTGTCGGAGGTGCAGGCGTACGGCTCGTCGGCCGGCGCCATGGTCCAGTACGCCGCCATGGCCGTCGCCTCCGGCATGGCCGACGTCGTGGCCTGCGTCTTCGCCGACGCGCCGCTCAAGGACAAGGCGTCCGGGGGCGGCGCGGCCTACGCCGGCGCGGGCCGCAGACTGGCCGGCTGGCAAGGGCTGACCGCGGCGTCCGGGATCTACAGCGCCAACACCATGTACGCGCTGGCCGCCCGCCGGCACATGCAGAAGTACGGCACGACCAGCGAGCAACTGGGGCACATAGCCGTCGCGCAGCGCGCCTGGGCGACCAGGAACCCCCTGGCCCAGATGCGGACCCCGATCACCCTCGAGGACCACCAGAGCTCCCGGTGGATCGCCGAGCCGTTCCACCTCCTCGACTGCTGCCTGGTCAGCAACGGCGGCGTCGCGGTCATCGTCACCTCCGCCGACCGGGCCGCCGACCTCGCCCAGCCCGCCGTGCACATCCGCGGCTGGGGACAGGCGCACCCCGGGTACGTCATGGGCAGGGACAGCGAGTTCGGCCTGGTCAGCGGGGCCGCTCTGTCGGGGCCGACGGCGCTGAAGATGGCCGGGGTATCGATCGACGACATCGACATCGCCGAGCTGTACGACTGCTACACCTACACCGCGCTCATCTCCCTGGAGGACTACGGCTTCTGCGCCAAGGGCGAGGGCGGCCCCTTCGTCGCCAGCGGCGTACTGGGACCGGAGGGGACGCTGGCCGTCAATACCGGCGGCGGCCAGCTCTCCTCCTATTACATGTGGGGGATGACCCCGCTGTCGGAGGCCGTCATCCAGGCCCGCGGCCAGGGCGGCGACCGTCAGGCCTCGCGCAACGACATGGTGCTGGTCAGCGGCAACGGCGGCGTACTCGACCACCACTCCACCCTCATCCTCAGCCCGCACGCGCGATAGGAGCATGCCGATGCCCGTGGGAATCGTCCACCGTGACGCGGCCACCGCCGAGTTCTTCGACGGCACCGCGCGCGGCGAACTGTTGATCCGGCACTGCGCTCAGTGCGGCGGTTTCTCCGCTCCGCAGGCGCGTACATGCCCGCGGTGCGGCTCACCCGAGCTGTCCTGGACGGCCGCCTCCGGCACGGGGTCGGTGGTGAGCTGGTCGGTGGTGCACACCAAGGGCGCGCCGCCGACCGTGGTCGCGATCGTCGAGCTGGAGGAGGAGCCGTGGCTGCAGCTCCAGCTCACCGATGCCGTGCCCGAGGAGGTGTACGCGGGCCTGCCGGTCCGTGTCGCCTTCGAGCACCCCGAGGGCGGCGAAGCGGTCCCCGTCTTCCGCCCGGCCGCAGGGTCGGGCTGAGGAGTCACACCAATACCGCGCCACCGGCGATGTCGACGATGACGCCGGTGATCCAGCTCGAGTCGTCGGAGGCGAGGAAGAGCGCGGCCCGTGCGACGTCTTCGGACGTGCCGAGCCGCCGCAGCGGGTGTGACTCGGCCAGCGAGCGTTGGACGTCGGCCGGTATCCACTGCTGATTCGTGTCGGTGAGGATCGTCTCCGGGGCGAGGCAGTTGGCCCGGATGCCGAACGGACCCACCTGGGCGGCCAGATCCTGGGTGAAGAGCTGCACACCGGCCTTCGCCGCGGCGTACGCGACAATCGTCCGTTCGCTCGGCTTGCGCCCGGCCGCCGAGGACAGGGTGATGATGTTGCCGGTCCGGCGCTCCTTCATGCCGGGCAGGAAACATTTGACGGTCAGGAAGGTGCCGGTCAGGTTCCGGTCGATGTCGGCCCGCCAGCTCTCCTCCGTGATGTCCTCGATGGGCGTGGGGCGGCTGGCCGTGCTGCCGGCGTTGACGACCAGCACGTCGACGCGGCCGTACCGGTCGAGGATCTGCTCGCGGATCCGGTCGAGGTCGGCGGCGACGGTGACGTCTCCGGTCACGCTGACGGCCTCGCCGCCGAGGTCGTCGACGCGCGCCTGGACCGCGGCGAGCGCGGCCTCGTCGCGGCCGTGCAGCACGACTCGGGCGCCGGCCTGGGCGAACGTGGTCGCGATGGCCGCCCCGATCCCTCGGGAGCTGCCCGTGACCAGGGTGACCCGGTCCTTGAGAAGGCTCATCGTTCCTCCGGGGTCAGGCCGTCGCCGTCAGGACGATGATCGCCACGGCCAGGGCGGTGTCGAGCACGAGACAGAACTCGGCGAGCGACCGGGTCACCACTCGGTTCGCCCGGTAGTGGTAGACGTCCCATGCGGCGTGGCCGAGCAGGCCCAGCGCCACCAGGTAGCTGCCGACCGTCGGGTTGACGAACAGCGCGATCGTGGCCGCGGCGCCGAAACCGAGCATGGCGATCAGCTGCAATGGCAGCCCACCGGGCTCAGGCCGCGTACCACGCAGGGGACCGTAGCCGCGCAGCAGACCATAGCCGCCCAGCAGGACGCCCAGGCCCAGCACCGCCCAGGTCGCTTCGAAGTCGTCATCGATGAGCTCCGCGGCCAGGATGACGGCGAAGGTCAGGAAGAACACGGGCCAGGTCGCGGCGGGTTTCCCGAACGCGGCAGCACCCAGGTAGACCACCGCCGAGGCGGCCAGCACCTTGGCCAGTTCGAGGCCCGTGGCCATGTCCAGGATCATGAGCACGGCGGTCCCGACCCCGACCAGAACCGGCCAGTGCCGCAGCACCTGGCCGAGTGGAGGGGTCGTCTGTGTCGTCATCGTCGTTTACCGCCTCGGGGGATCGCGCAGTTGCGTTCATCCTCTATCCCGGCGAACGATCGGGGCCAGGACAGCAACCGGACATTTGCCGGACATTGGGCGGCATGTCCGGGAACGGGGGCGGGGTCGGGCTACGCGTCGTCGGCCATCGGGCTGAACTGGATGCCCGCCAGCCGCCACGAGCCCTCCTGCTTGACCCACGTCTGGGACACGCGCACCCGAAGCGCCACCGCCCGCCCGTGAGAGGTCGCCTGGTTGCTCTGCACATTGCGCACGATTGCGGCGTCACCGTACATCCGGATGTCGATCTGGCTGGTGTCCAGGGCGTGGTACTGGAATTGGGCGTGGCGACCGATCCACTGCTCCTTGTCGAGCACATACCCCTTGGGCCCGATCGACTGGAAGTCGTCGGCCAGTAACGCGCGCAGGCGTCCGGCGTCGGCGGCCAGCTCCGCCGCGTCGAACTGCCGCTGAAGGTCCAGAACCGTCTCTTTCTCCGTGGTCTCCATGGGAGCAGAGCATAGGCGGGAGGACTCACGATCTGGCTACAGATCACAGCGGCCGAAATCGACCGCGAACGCCGATAACAGAGCAAGTGCTCTGAAATGGTGTAGAGTTGTTCTCGGCGCCGGGGGAGATCTGTCTCCGGGCCCATGCCTGCCCGATTCTTGGCCGAGAGTCGGGAGGGCTGTTCCGGCGACGTACCCACATTTCATTGCCTCGGATAAGAATCGCAGAGACAAGTACAAGGGCAAGCTCAATCGAATAGGAGCGAGACAAGTGAAGCGTAAGACCACCCTCGCCATTTCCGCGCTACTGCTCAGCGTCACAAGCCTGATCGGCTCGAACGCGCCCGCTCATGCCAGTTCGGCCGCACCCGACTGCGCTAGTTTCTGCATATACGAGCATGACAAGTTCAACTTCTGGGGCGGACGCTGGGTGATGTTTTTCCCGGACGGTTCCTGTCGGACCGTTCACAGCAGCAGGGACAACATGGCGAGCTCGATGATAAACGGAACAAATCGCCGCGTAAAGCTGTATGACCGCAAGAATTGCGCCGGAGCGGTGGGCTACACCGCCAAGCCCCACAGCAAGGATAAGGACTTCACCAACAACGGCTTCGACAACAAGCTGAGCTCGATCAGATAGTCGTCGCGCCGGAAGGGGCGGAGTCTGCACCCGGCGGCATCGTTGTCATGCTCCGCCCATGTTCCATGGGAGTTCAACGTGTCCGTTCGGCTGAAGAGCGCTGTTCTCAGTCTCGTTGTGGTTGCCAGTGGTTGCTCGGTGGCGACGGCCGATCCCCCCGCTGAGAGCAGGGTAAGGGCGGCGTCTGTCACGGACGTTCCGCTCCCGGGGGAAGAAGCCCGAAAGCTCGCTGTCCCGTTCGATGCGTACAACTTCTCCCCTGCCGAGATCATGACGATCGAGGCCGCGCAGGATCTCCTCATCCGCGACTGCATGCGCGGCCAGGGGATGGAGTGGAAACTCTCGCCCCTCCCGGCGCAGGCCGACATCGAACCGCAGAACCGCCGCCGTTACGGCGTCATCGAACCGCAGATCGCCCGGTCCTTCGGTTACCACGCCCCCCTCGACCGGCCATCAGTGGCTCGGTACAACGCGGAACGAGACGATCAGTTGACGGAACTGTCGCCTGCGGCGCGTGCCGCTTACGGCGATTCCGCCAAGGATGCGGACGGATGCTCGGACAAAGCCCAGGCGCATCTTTTGAAGGACGCTCCGGAGGTCAGCGCATCCTTGTTCAACACGCTGGTCAGGCAGACCTTTGAGGAATCCCAGCGTGACGGAGATGTCGTGCGGGTCTTCCGCGATTGGAGCGCATGCATGAAGAAAAAGGGATTTGATTACCCGGACCCGCTCGCGGCCATCACCGATGATCGGTGGATGAACAATCAGCGGCCCTCTCATCAGGAGATCATGGCGGCGGAGACAGACGTGTGGTGCAAAAAGAAGGGCGATCTTGTTTCCATCTGGGCTGCGACGGAGAAACGCATCCAGGAAGACGCCATTCTTACTCACGCAGCATATTTTCAGGCACTCGAGACCCACAAGGAGCGGCAGCTCGGGGCCGTCCGCCGGGTCCTCTCCCGTGGGTGAGTCCCGGCAGTGAGGCACCACATGAACCGGTCCCTCCCCAGCCACCGCATCCCCGGCGACGAGGGGCCGCCCGTGTGTCGTAAAGTGCAGAATCATGGTGGATTGGGGCATTCGGCGGGCTTTGGCGGCGGACATTGAGGCGATGGTCGAACTACGCGCCGTGGTGATGCGGGCCGATCTGGAGCGGCTCGGCCGGTACGACGAGCAGCGAGTACGGCAGCGAATGAGGGACGCTTACGACCCGTCGCACACCTGGGTGATCGAGGTCGGCGGCGAGTTCGCCGGCTGCGTGGCGCTACGGGAGGCCGAGGACGCCCGATGGCTGGAGCACTTCTTCCTGGCCCCGCACCTGCAGGGTTCCGGCATCGGTTCGGGCGTCCTGCGCGAGCTGCTGGATCAGTGTGACCGCGACGGCATCCCTGTCCGGTTGAACGTGCTGCAGGGAAGCCCTGCCCGGCGGCTGTACGAGCGGCACGGGTTCACCCTGGAGTCTGAGGATCCGGTGGACGTGTTCATGGTCCGCGCGGCGTCCTGAGATCGGTGATGCCGAGCTTGCCGGGCCGCAGGATGATCGAATCGTTCACGCCGGATTGCCGAACCAATGGCCGGCGGCCCGTTCGAACGCGTCACGATCAGGGGCGTGATCACCGGCCCAGGCGACTATGCCGTCGGGCCGGACGAGCACGGCCCCGAATCCGAGGTCGTTTCTCGCCGGACCGGCCGCATACCGTATCCGGCTCTGCCAGCCCATCGCTGAGTTGTGCAGGCGTCGGTCGGTGCTGAAATCGAGTGCGACGCCTCGTCCGTCCTGCATCAGTTCGCTGAGGCGAGTGCCGTCCTCGAGGTGAAGGTCCGGGGCGTTGCGGCCGACCAGCGGTTGCTCGCTGCAGAGGTCGTAACGGAGTGACGATCCCGATATCTTCTGGAACACATAGGTGGTTCCGTCATGGGTCCCGAGCAGGTCGCGGATCACGCCTTGGATCGCCTGGGCGTGCGGGTCCGGCCGCATGACCGCTGTCTGGGCGCGTGTCCAGTCGAGTACCCAGGCGCCGATCGGATGGCGCTCGCGGGTGTAGGTGTCGAGCAGCCCGTCCGGCGCGTACCCGTGCACGGTCGCCGCGAGCTTCCAGCCCAGGTTCAAGGCGTCGCCGATGCCGAGGTTGAGTCCCTGCCCCCCAAAGGGAGGGTGGATGTGTGCGGCGTCGCCCGCGAGCAGGACGCGTCCCTGGCGGTAGGTCGTCGTCTGCATCGCCCGATCGGTGAAGCTTGAGGCGAGATGGACGTCGCTCAGCGTCACGTCGGTGCCGGACACACGGCGCAGAACCGCCTGGAGATGCTCGCGAGTCGGCTGCCGCGAGCGGTCGAACGTGCCGCCGTCGAAGTCCAGGATGCCGATGTGTCCTGCCGTGGCCATTTGGAGGTACATGCCGGTCGGCGTCAGGTTGAATCCGGGGCGCAGCTTCTCGGGATCGGCGATGGTGGCGAGCATGGTGTAGCCGGTGAACTGCGGCTCGGTGCCGACGAAGTCGAAGCCCGCGAGCCCGCGCACCGCGCTGCGGCCGCCGTCGCAGCCGACGAGCCAGCGCGCCGCGTATTCGTGCTCGCCGGCTCGTGCGACCACGCTCTCATCGGTCCGCGCGATGGCTGAGACCGTGACGCCGTGCCTGATTTGCACGCCGAGCTTGGCCGCCCGCTCGGACAGCACGGTCTCGACCGCTTCGAGGCTTGTCAACATGGATTCCGGTGCCGGGCTGGGCAGCCGGAACGGCAGGGCGGCGACGTCGACCTTGGCCGGATCGAGCATCATGCCGGCGAAGTGGCCCACGTTGCGAGGGGGTGGCAGCTCGTCCGGGTCGGGGTTCGTGCCGGAATCGTCGAGGCTGGAGCCGGGATCGTCGTGGATGCCCGACGCCGTCAGCAGTGGGTGCAGCATTCCCCGGCGGTAGAACGCCTCCGCCGACGCGGCGGACAGGCCCCGCGTCCCGAGCGGGTACGCCTTCCACGGAGAGCGAGGCTCCGGCTCTCGCTCAAGCACCAGGACAGAGCAGCCCGCGAGGCCAAGCTCGCAGGCAAGGAACAGACCAACCGGGCCGGCGCCCACGATCACTACATCATGCATGAATCTCCCCTTGCACAGCCTGTTGCTGACGGACATCTGAATGTGCTGGTGGCCGGCCGTCACGGACGTGGCTCTGTTGTGATGGGGAGGTGGCTTGTCCCCGCAGAGCCCTACCAGTTCGGCGGGCCGGTCCGGGCTCTCGGTGCCCGCCCGCTCACCAGGTCACCCTTCGCTGCGGCTCGCCGACTCCTGCTACCGGCTGATCTGCCGTGGAACCGCCACCGCGAGAAGTTTGTCGGGGTTGCGGATGGCGTAGAAGTTGGTGATCTTCCCGTCGGCGATCTCGATCAAGAAGACGCCTTCCAGGCGCTCGCCGCTGAGGACCATCGCGGGCGTGTTGTTGCAGTTGACCATCTCGATCCGCAGGTCCGCCAGCCGCTCCTGACGGAACAGGCTCATCAGGACCGCGGCCACCTTCTGCGCGCCCACCACCGGCCGGCGCGACGCGGTGGTCTTGCCGCCGCTGTCGGCGGTCCAGGTGACGTCCGGCGCGAGCAGCCAGAGCAGCCCTTCCAGATCACCGGTGGCCGCCGCGGTCATGAACTGCTCGGTGATCCGCGCGCTGGTCGCGGCGTCGACGGGCTCGAAGCGCTGACGCCGCGCCTGTACGTGCTCGCGGGCGCGGTGCGCCACCTGCCGCACCGCCGCCACGGACTTGCCCACCGCCGTGGCAATGGCGTGGTAGTCGAAGCCGAACACCTCGCGCAGCACGAACACCGCGCGCTCATCGGGACCGAGCGTTTCGAGCAGTACGAGCATCGCCATCGACACCGACTCGGCGAGCACCACATCGGCCGAGGCGTCATTTTCGGCGAGCAGCAGCGGCTCGGGCAGCCACGGGCCGATGTAGTCCTCGCGACGGCGCGCGCTCGCCCGCAACGCGTTGAGCGCCTGACGGGTCACCAACTGCGCCAGATACGACTTGGTGTCGCGCACCGTCGCGAGGTCCACGCTGGCCCAGCGCAGATAGCTGTCCTGCAGCACGTCGTCGGATTCGGTCGCCGAGCCGAGGATCTCGTAGACGATCGTGAACAGCAGCGGCCGCAACAGGGTGAACCGCTCGGCATGCTCATCGGCGCTCACGGGGAGGTGACCACCCGCGCGGCGGAGGCCGGCTGCTCGGGACGCGGGCCGCCCTTGGGCCAGCTCATGGAACCCGGCTTGCGGGCCTCGCCGCGTATCCGCTTCGACACCACGAACTTACAGGTCACCTCCTTGATCGCCGCGCCCATGCGGCCGCCGATGTAGATGTTGATCGCGGTGTCGTCCTTGCGGGCGAGCTGCCGTATGCCGGCGCGCCGGCCGAGGCTGACGCACGCCCCGGTGAAGGCCAGGTCGAGCACCGCCGGTTCGGTCCCCGCGATACGGGACAGGACCGTGTCGGCGGCTCGCGCCCCGAGCGGCCCGGCGGCGTAGCCGCTCATCCGCAGCGGCCGGCCCGACGGTGCGGCGGCGTCGCCGGCCGCGACAACGCGGTCGTCGTCGAGGCTGGTCAGTGTCTCGTCGGTGAGCAGCCGGCCGAGCGCGTCCGTGCGCAGCCCGCTGGCCGCCGCCAGCTCCGGCACCCCGAAACCGGCCGTCCAGATGGTCAGCGCGCTCGCCCGCACCCCACCGTCGGCGACGACCACCGCGTCTGCCCGCACCCCACCCTCGGCCACGACGACCGCGTCCGGCCGCACCTCTCTCACCTGGGCGTCCTCAAGCACCACGGCCCCGTGCCGCGACAGCCATTTGGCGATGTAGCGGCGACCCGACGCGCTGAATGTCGGCGCCAGGCTCCGGCCGCACACCAGCGTGACCTTGCGTCCTTGCTCGGCCAGCTCGGCGGCCGTCTCGATGCCGGTCAACCCGCCGCCGACCACGGTGATCGGAGCATCGACGGGCAACTCCTCCAGCCGGGCGCGCAGCCGCTGCGCGTACTCGAACTCCGCGATGTCGAACGCGAACTCGGCCGCGCCAGGCACCGCTGACGGTATGGCCCTGCTGCTGCCGACCGCATAGATGACGTAGTCGAAGTCCAGCCTACGACCCGAGGCCAGCCGCACGGCGCGGGCGGCGGTGTCGATGCGCGTGACGCTGTCGACGACCAACTGGATGCCCTCGCCGAGCAGCGTGCCGTAGTCGATCGTGGCCTCGCTGGTACGGGCCACGAACTGGTGCAGCCGGATGCGTTCGACGAACTCCGGGCGCGGATTGACCAGGGTGATGTCGACGTCGTCGCGCGTCCGCAGACGGTTGGCCGCGAGCGTTCCGGCGTAACCGCCGCCGATGACCACGACCTTGTGGCGTGTGTTGTGTTCGGTCATGCCCTCAGGACACCGCCGACCGCTGCGACGTGACATCACCCGACGTGACACGCGTCACTCGACTCAAGAGCGCGGGGCCCTCGCCCTCGTGCCATCGGCTGACCCGCAAAATCGTTGGACAACGCCTACAACCCATGACCATCGTTGGCGGCATGCAACAGGAGGAGATCTGGGACGTCGAGACCGCCGAGCGCTATGACACGCCGGGCACCGGCATGTTCGCGCCCGAGGTCTTGGGCCCGACCGTGGACCGCCTCGCCGAGCTTGCCGGCGACGGGCAGGCGCTCGAGTTCGCCATCGGAACCGGCCGCGTGGCCGTGCCGCTTGCCGAGCGTGGGGTGCCCGTAACCGGTATCGAGCTGTCGACTCCGATGGTCGCCCAACTGCGGACGAAGGTGGACGAAGCGACGATCCCGGTGATCGTTGGCGACATGGCGACCGCCGTCGCTCCGGGAAAGTACGCGCTCGTCTACCTCGTCTTCAACACGATCTCGAACCTGCTCACTCAGGCCGAGCAGGTCGCGTGCTTCCGCAATGCCGCCCGCCACCTCACACCGGGCGGCCGGTTCGTGGTCGAGCTCTGGGTGCCCGAGTTGCGCAAGCTTCCCCCAGGTCAGCAGGCCACTGTTTACCATTGCGAGCCCGGCTACATCGGCCTGGACACCTACGACATTCTGCGGCAGCACGTCGTCTCGCACCACTTCAGGTTCGACGAGAGCAGGCAGGCTCAGCTGTTCCGTAGCCCGCACCGCTACATCTGGCCGGCCGAGCTCGACCTCATGGCGCAGCTGGCCGGGTTCGAGTTGGAGACCAGGCATGCCGACTGGACCGGCGCCGACTTCACCGCCGAGTCGCGTTCCCACGTGTCCGTCTACCGCATCCCGCCGGACCACTAGCTTCACCTGTCCTGGTAGGCCCGTGGCCAACTGGGCTGGTAGCAGCAGCGCATGCCCGTCTGTACGGTGGTGCGCAGTTCGTCGCCGATGATCGGATCGGCCTCCGCGATGCGGTTCAGCGTACGCCTGATGGCCTTGCCCACCGCGACCCTGGCGCGCTCGGCGCTGCCGGTGAAGTGGCGGGTCCGCTCGCCGAGGCCGGTGGCCGCGGCCAGCTCGTCGAGCAGCCAGTCGCGCTCGGCGCGTACCGCGGCGACCCGTTCCGAGTCGTTCATCGACTCGAGCTCGTCGATCTCGGCCCTCAGGTGTGACAGCCGCTGCATGTAGCGGTGTTTGGCCAGGTCGTCTAGCACCGGCTGGGCGCTTTCGCCGTCCCGGCCCGTTGACTGTCCGGGGAGCGTGGATCCGGCGGCCAGTTCGAGGGCGGAGATCTCCTGGTACGGGTTGGCCAGCAGGAGCGCCAGGTGGTTCATCCCCACGCTGTGCTCGACGTACGCGGTCCGGCCGGCCAGCTCGATCCGCCATTGCCGTCCCCAGCGGTGGCAGGACGCGGCCGACCGGCTGATCCCTTCGACCGGCGGATGATCCTGCCGTGCCAGCAGGGCGCCCAGTTCCAGCAGGCACTGCTCGGCGCGCGAGTCCGTGGGCTGGAACAGGTCGATGATGCGCCGCAGCAGCTCCATGAGCAGGTCGGCGCGACCGTCGCTGGTGATCGGCCGCATGTCCATGTCCATGACAATCGGCCGCATGTCTATGACAGACGGGCTGGTAAGCCGCGCCATGCCGCCCCCTTATCGCCGTAATGAGTCCCCGTGTCGTGGTGAGTGGCTCGACCGTACGGGGATGGGGCGGCGGTGGGGATCGGTGGCCGATCCCTATATTGCGGCGGGCGATGCCTAACTTTCCGCCGTGGGTTCCCACTCGGCCAGGCCGAGCCTGATGGCCTGGTCGGCGGCGGCGTTGCGGCTCGGGGCGCCCAGTTTGGCGAGGATGGACGAGACGTGGTGACCGACGGTCTTGGTGGAGATGAATAACTTCGCGGCGATCTCGGCGTTGGTGCATCGGGCGCAGAGCAGGGCGAGCACTTCGTGTTCGCGCCGGGTCAGCCCGAACGGATGCCCTCGGGTCGCCGCTCGCGGCCCGGTGGGGAGGGACCGGGCGCCGAGTTCGCGAAGCTTGCGTCTGACGATGCGGGTGGCGGAGAAGGCGCCGAGGCCGGTGAGGATCTCCAGGGCTTGACGGAGCTCCGGCTCCCGTGGGGCGTGTGCCAGGGCCAGCGCGGCGTCGTACGGGCAGTGCAGCTCGGTCCAGGCATGCGCGGCCTTCGTCACGTCACCGCCGAGCTCCAGCCGGTACGGCTCGGCGTGCGCGCCATGCGCCCGGCGGCGAGAGCCGGTCCGCCGCAGCCAGACGGCGACCGCGCCGAGATCCCAGGCGTCGCACCCTTCGGAGGCGTCCGCGGCCAGTTCGGCCTCGCGGCGGGCGTGGTCCGCCTTCCCCTCCAGCCAGTACGCCTCAGCGCGGGTGAGCCGGACGGGCACGATCTGCTGCGGCTCGCGGGTACGGTCGGCGATCTCGGCCGCCTCGTCGAGGTACGCCCAGACGCCGGGCTCGCCACGGCGGGCGTGGATCGCGCCGAGCTTGCGTACGATGCACAACCGGCTGCACGAGGAGAGCGGCGTGACGGTGAGGATCTCGGCGCAGAGCGTCACCGCCTCGTCCCAGCGTCCCGTCCGCTCCATCATGGTGGCCTGCTCGCTGCGCAAATGCATCGCGTACGTGGTGAGGTCCCGCTCATCGCAATAGGCGAGGCCCTCGACCAGTAACGGCTCGGCTTCGGCGAACTGCCGCTCGCTCACGTACGTGGCGCAGAAGTTCGCGAACGCCCGGCCCGCCTGATCTTGGTGGCGCCCGGACAGACCGAGGTCCAACGCCCGGCGCATGCCCCCCACCCAGTCCTCGCCCTTGGCCGCGGCCGACGCCGCCATGGTGTTGAGCACATCGCTGAGCACATCGGTGGCACCCAGACGCTCGGCGATCGTCTGCGCCCGCCGTGCCAGGTCGATCGCCGCGTCGTGCTGGGCCTGCAACATGCGCCGGTTGGCGAAGATGGCATAAGCCCAGGCCAGCTCGACGCTCGGCCCGAGCGGTTCCAGAACCGATACGGCGGCTTCGACGGCGGCGACCGCCTGATCCGCGCGGACAAGGTTCCACAGAGTGCGTGACAGCCGCCGCAGCGCGTCGCCCTCCCGTAGCCGATCGCCCGCCTCGCGCCACCGCGCCAGCGCGTGCTCGCAGGCATCGGCCGCGTCCTCCCACTGGTCGAGCAGCGCCGCCTCATCGGCCAGCCCCTTGTACAGCCCGGCGATCGTCGAGGCGTCCGCCCCGTCCGCGAACCGCAGGGCCCGCCGGAACTGCGCCGCCGCCTCACGGTGCGAGGCCAGCCACGCCGCACGGCGAGCGGCGGCGGGCGCGTGCCGCAGGACCGCCTCGGCATCGCCGGCCGCCTCAGCGTGGAAGGCCATCCGAGCCTCGTCGTCGCACCCCAGGTCGGCCAGCGCGGTCAGGACGAGGCCGTGAATGGCCCGGCCGCGATGCGCGGAGACCGCCCCCGCCACCGCCAGTCGCGCGATCTCATGACGGAACCTCAACCACGGGCCGTCCTCGATCACCAACCCACACCCGAGCAGCTCGTCCAGGGCGGACGGCGGGCAGCCGGTCACCGACTCCAGTAATCGCGACTCGACCCTGGTCCCGGTCAGCGCCGCCACGTCCAGCACCTGACGGGACCCGCCGTCCAGGCGCGTCGCGCGTGCCAGCACCGCGTCCCGCGCCGACGGGGGCACCTCTGTCACGCCGGCCTGTACGACCTCGGTCACGTAGAACGGGTTCCCGCCGGTCAGTCGGTGCAGCGCGGACGCCTCCCACCCGCTCCCACGGGCCAGCAACTCCACCGCGTCGGCGGACAGCGGCGCCAGCGCGATCCGCCGCGTCGACCGCTGCGAAGCCAGATCGCCCAGGGCGACCCGGAACAGATCATCCGCTGCCAAGCCCTCGTCCCGGTAGGTGGCGATGACCAGCACCGGAGCGCTCCATAGCCGCCGGCTGAGGAACCGCAGCATGTCGAGGGTGGCCTCGTCGGCCCAGTGGACGTCCTCGACCGCGACCACGTTCAGCGTCCCGGGCTCACTGACCTCGTGCAGCAGCCCGCGGAACAGCTCCTCACGCCCGGCCCCCGCGCGACACAGCTCCAGCAGCGCGCCACGACGCTGGTCCGCCACGTCGAAGAGCGGCCCGAGCGGACGCGGAGTGAACAGCCCGTCGCACATCCCCCACGACCAACGGGCATCCGGCAGCTCATCCTGGAAGCGCTCCACCAGCGCCGACTTCCCGACGCCCGCCTCACCCGAGACCAGAACCAGCCGCCCGGCACCCTGCCTGGCCTCGGCCGCGTACTCAGCCAGCGCCGCCAGCGACGGCTCCCGCTCCAGCAACCGCATGCCCGCAGTATCCGATAAATCCACGGAAACCGTAAGGCGAAGGATCGCCCGCCTTCGAGTGACGGGCGATGAGGGCCTCAGTGCTGCTCCACCCCGTTCACGAACACCTTGCGCAGGGTCAGGTCGTCGGTGAACGTGATCGTGTTCGCGCCGGTGATGTTCGTGAACGCGCACTTCTCCAGGCGCACCCCGGTCAGGTGGTCGGTCTCCAGGCCGACGAGGTTGAGTACGGCGTCGGCGCCGTCGAGCCTGGTCCGCTCCATCCGGATGTCGCGGACCGACACCGGCTCGGTGCCTCCTTCGTTGCTGTTGTAGGCCATGTTGACGAACATCACCTCGCGGTCCACGTTCTGGCCGGTGAAGCCGCGTACGTAGACGCCCTCGATGTAGGCGCCGCGCTTCTTGCTGGCCTTGATGTAGACGGGGTACTTCACCGGGTAGTTGCCGGGGAAGTCCGGGGAGTTGATCACGCACCGCTCGGCGAAGACGTTGCGGACGCCGCCGGACATCTCGCTGCCGACCGTGATGCCGCCCCAGCGGCCGGAGAAGGCGCAGTCCTGGACGACGATGTTCTCGCTGGGCACGCCCACCCGGCGGCCGTCGGCGTCGCGTCCCGACTTGACCGCCACGCAGTCGTCGTTGGTGTTGAAGCGGCAGTCGTGGATGTGCACGTACGACGACGCCTCCGGATCGCAGCCGTCCGTGTTGTACAGCGTGCTGACGACGGTGATGCCGCGCACGGTGACGTTCGTGGACAGGACCGGGTTCACGGTCCACATGGCCGGCTCGAGGATCGTGAGGTCGCTGACCAGGATGTTCTGACATTTCACGAACTGGACCATGGCGGGGCGCAAATAGTGACCCGCCCCGAACACGCGTTGCTCGACCGGGACGCCGTCGTCGCCCATCTTGCGCAGTGCCCGCTGATCGGCGCCCTGCGGGCCGCTGTTGGCGTACCAGCTCTCCCACGGCCCTTGCCTGGCCTGGCCGTCGAGCGTGCCCTTGCCTGTGACCGCGATGTTCCGCTGGCCGTGGGCGTAGATGAACGGGCTGTAGTTGTAGCACTCCGTGCCCTCCCACCGGGTGAAGACGACCGGCAGGTAGGCGTTCGGATCGGTGCTGAAGGCGATCACGCCGCCCTCGGACACGTGCAGCTCCACATTGCTGAGCAGATGGACGGCGCCGGTGAGGAAGCGTCCCGGCGGGACCACGACCCGGCCGCCGCCCCTGCGATGGCACTCGCCGATCGCCGCCTTGAACGCGGCCGTGCAGTCGGTCGTGCCGTCACCCACGGCGCCGAACGCGGTGACATCCCACCTTCGGTCAGGGAAGCGAGGAGGACGGATCTTGCGCAGGATGTCCGGCACCTGGCGCCAGGGATCAGCCGATCGGGCCTCGGCCTGCGCGGACGTGGTTCCGGGGACGAATGTGGCGGCGGCTAGAGCGCCGCCGGCCTTCAGTAGAGATCGTCTGGATGGCATGGTCACCACCGGGGGGTGCGGAGACATCGGATCTCTGGAGCGTAAATGCGGCCCAGGCGGAATTCAATTCTTGACGAAGGAAATGATGAGATTCGCTCGATCTCCTGCTGGCCTCTGTGGTGCGGAGCTAATCGTCGGTCGGCCCTGTGCCCCTCGCCCAGTGCGGTAATGCCGCGCCCGGTGCAGGCGGGCGGAACGGGTCGCCGACCGGCAGCCAGGCCGTATCGGCGTCCAGGCCGAGCCTGCCGACGTCACGGGTCAGGGCCTCGACGGCGGCTCGTACGGCGCCGCGCTTCTCGCCGTGGCGGTACACCAGGGCCCAGGTCCAGTACGGCGACGGGTCGATCACCGGTCGCCGGACGAGATCGGGCGGCAGGGGAGTGGTCTGACCCTTCGGTGAATTGATGACGGGGCGGCGCAACCGGCGTACGTGGTCGAAGAACGCCGCGTCGGTGATGCCACCATCGTCGATGTGCACGGTCTGGGATCCGGTGTCGCGGGCGAACACCTTGGCGTAGCGGTTCCAGGAGTCCCAGGTGACGGTGTCGGCGTCCAGCAGCACCAGGGTGTCCCTGGCTCGGACCACGGACGCGTCGGTGCCCGCGGAGATCGCGTGGAGCCGATCCGCGCCGATCAGCCGAGCGTCGAGGTCGTAGGCGGCCAGGTCGTCGGTCTGAACCCAGCAGATGGCCAGATCGATGCTGCCGTCGGCGACCCGGCCGGCCTGGGTGTGTGACGGCATGACCCACGCGTCGACGTGCAATTGCGCTATGCCGGACATGCGGGCGGCCAGGTCGGGGGGCCGCCAGTTGACGTACCCGAGCCGGACCGGTTCGGGGGCGGACATACGGGCCGCGGACGCGCGCAACTCGTCGGCCTGTCCGAGCAGCGCCCGGGTCGGGGCCAGCAACGCCTCCCCGGTCTGAGTCAGCGCGACCGAGCGGCGGTCCCGGTCGAACAGCCGCACCCCCAGGTCCCGCTCCAGCGCCTTGATCTGCTGGGAGAGCGACGGGCCGGCGATGCGCAGCCGGGCCGCGGCGCGGCCGAAGTTCAGCTCCTCGGCCACAGCCACGAAATAGCGCAGCTGGCGTAGCTCCACCCGCCCATCGTAGTGCGGTAGGAGGCTGTGCCTACCAGCAGAGAGCAAGCCCGTCGTGGCGTGACGGCGACCGCTGGGTGCACGATGGAATGCATGGCCCCAGGGCAGGTCGGGACCCGGCCGCCCGCTGTCTGAGCCATTCCCCCCCATGCCGGCACCGCCCAGGAGCGGTGCGGGTGCCACACGTCCACAGTCACTTACAAGGGGGAAGCAATGAGTACGCCAAAGGTCGCCGTGATCACCGGCGCCTCCCAGGGCATAGGCGCGGCGCTGGTGACCGCCTACCGCAAGCTCGGCTACGCGGTCGTCGCCAACTCCCGGTCGATCGCGGATTCCGATGACCCCATGGTGCGGGCCGTCGCCGGCGACATCGCCGCCCCGGCCGTCGGGGCACGCGTCATCGAGCAGGGGCTGAAGGCGTTCGGCCGCATCGACACGTTGGTCAACAACGCCGGCCTCTTCGTGTCCAAGCCGTTCACCGACTACACCGACGAGGACTACGACCTCGTGACGGGAGTCAACCTGCGCGGGTTCTTCGAGATCTCCCAGCGGGCCATCGAGGCGATGCTCAGCCAGGGCGGCGGCGGACACGTGGTCAACATCACGACCAGCCTCGTCGATCACGCTAACAGCAAGGTGCCGTCCGCGCTGGCGTCGCTGACCAAGGGCGGCCTCAACGCGGTCACCAAATCACTGGCCACCGAGTACGCCACCCGGGGCATTCGGGTCAACGCGGTCGCGCCCGGTGTCATCCGCACCCCGATGCACCCGGTCGAGACCCACGAATTCCTGGCCGAGCTGCACCCTGTGGGCCGGATGGGCGACATCAGCGACATCGTCGACGCGATCATCTATCTCGAGCACGCTCCGTTCGTCACCGGCGAGATTCTGCACGTCGACGGCGGCCAGAGCGCCGGTCACTGAGCTGGTCACTGGGCCGGGGGCGGGGCGAGGGCGGTCGGTAACCCCAGGCGCCGCCCGCCCCCAACCTGCCGAAAGAGCCGCCGCCCGCCTCACCTGCCATCAGCTTCACCTGCCATCAGCTTCACCTGCCGAAAGAGCCGAGAGAAAGGCGCATGTTGACAGCCGTACCGGAGCAGACGATCGAGGCGACCTCGCTGGAGCGGCCCTGGCGGGTCGTCGGGCAGGGCGCGGCGGCGCTGGCGGCGGGCATGGGCATCGGCCGCTTCGCCTACACCGCGATCCTGCCCCTGATGCTCGCGCATGCCGGGCTGTCGCCGCAGCTCGGCGCGAGCCTGGCCACCGCGAACTACATCGGCTACCTCCTCGGCGCGGTCGCCGCGATCATCGCCCCCGCGATGGCCGCCTCCCGGACGACGCTGCGCCTGTCGCTGGTGATCCTGATCGCCACGCTGGCCCTGATGCCGCTCACGCACGTCGGCGCGCTCTGGTGGCTGCTCCGGCTGGTCGCCGGGGTCGCGAGCTCGC
Organism: Nonomuraea sp. NPDC052129; assembly: GCF_040680095.1. Classification (NCBI taxonomy): domain Bacteria; kingdom Bacillati; phylum Actinomycetota; class Actinomycetes; order Streptosporangiales; family Streptosporangiaceae; genus Nonomuraea; species Nonomuraea sp. NPDC052129. Next base: position 549,855 of record NZ_JBFAVX010000002.1, read on the forward strand.
TGATCTTCGTCGTCGCGGTCAACGCGATGCTCACCGGGCTGCGCGGTCACGCCCACCACCTCACCGGATGGGCCTTCGGCGGCATCGGCGCCGGGATCGCCCTGTCCGACGTCGTCGTGCTGATCCTCCGTACCGCCGGGCTACAACCAGGCGCTGCTCCTCGGCGCCGCCCTCGTCGCGCCGGCCGCGGTCGCGACCGCCGCGCTGCGCCATCGCTTCCCGCATCACCTCGGCCCACTGCCCCGACGGGTCGACACCGCCCAACCGACGCACATCAAGATCCATCCATCCGACCGCTGATATCCGACCACTGACAGGAGAACGCCATGACCAGTACCGCCGAGGCCGAGATCCTCCGCACCGTCCTGGACCGATGGAAGAGCGGCGTCGACGCGCACGACCCCAAGCGCGTGGCGTCGTACTTCACCGACGACGCCATCTTCCAAGGTCTGCATCCGTACGGCATCGGTCCCGAGAGCGTCGCCGAGTACTACGACTCGCAGCCGATCGGCATGACCGCCGCGTACAACATCCTGGAGACCCGGCGGATGGCCGACGACCTCGTCCTCGGCTACCTGCACGTCGACTTCACCTTCACCGACCGGCCGGTCGTGACGGTCAACCTGTGCGTGCTGGCGCGGCGGGTCGGCGACGACTGGCTGATCGACCACTATCAGGTCTCACGGCTGCCCTGATCCCCTGAAGCGCGGAAGGGCGGCTATCGTCTCACTGCTGATGTCGTTGTGCTGAAGGGGGCGGCCCGGTGACGGACACCCGGCGCTCGCAGCCGTTGCGCGGCCTGCGGATCGTCGAGATCTCCAGCTATGTGGCGACCCCGCTGAGCGGGATGACGCTGGCTCAGCTGGGCGCCGACGTGATCCGGGTCGAGCCGATCGGCGGCGCGGTCGACCGTACGCGCTGGCCGCTGGCCGAGAGCGGGACGAGCCTGTACTGGTCGGGGCTGAACAAGGGCAAGCGGGCCATCGAGGTGGACCTGTCCGCCGAGGAGGGCCGCGCCCTCGTCGGCGAGCTGATCGTCAGCGGCGGACCGCGCGGCGGAATCGTGATCAGCAACTCCGAACGCTACCCGGAGCTGTCCTTCGAGGCGCTGCGCGCGCGCCGCCCCGACGTGATCCACGTGCTGCTCACCGGCCGCCGCGACGGCGGGGCCGCGGTGGATTACACGGTGCAGGCGGCGACCGGGTTCCCCCTGCTGACCGGCCCGGAGGACGTTGCGGAGCCGGTGAACAGCCTGGTGCCCGCCTGGGACGTGACGGCGGGGCTGTACCTGGCGGTCGGGCTGCTGGCCGCGGAGCGGCACCGCCTGCTGACGGGCGAGGGGCAGCAGGTACGGGTCGCGCTGGAGGACGTCGCCCTGGCCACCGCCGGGAACCTCGGCTACCTCGCCGAGGCGCAGCTGAGCGGCACCCCGAGGGAACGCGGCGGCAACTACGTCTACGGCACCTTCGGCCGCGACTTCACCACGGCCGACGGCGGGCGGCTGATGGTCGTGGCGCTGACCGCCCGGCACTGGCGCGGGCTGCTGGCCGCGACCGGCCTGACCGACGTGGTCAGCGCGCTGGCCACCGCGCTCGGGGTGGACTTCGCCGACGAGCCCGCCCGCTACCGGCATCGCAAGGTGCTCGGCGAGCTGCTCGCGGGCTGGTTCGAGGACCGTACGCTCGCCGAGGCCGAGTCGGCGCTGCGTGCCGCCCGAGTGCTGTGGTCGAGATATCGCAGCTTCACCGAGCTGGCCGCGCTGCTGGGGGAGAACCCGCTGATGGGAGCGGTCGAGCAGCCAGGAGTCGGCGGGCATTGGGCGCCCGGCTCGCCCGTGGTGATGGACGGGGAGCAGTCGCCGCCCGCGGCGGCGCCGCAGGTGGGCCGGCACACCGGCGAGGTGCTGCGGGCCGAGCTCGGACTGTCGGCCCAGGACGTCGCGACGCTGCGCAAGCAGGGTGTCGTAGCTGAACCGGTAAATCCAGGGACGGCCGAATGAAGCGACCCACGATCGACGACATCGCCCGCCGGGCCGGCGTCTCGAAGGGCGCGGTGTCGTTCGCGTTGAACGGCCGTCCCGGTGTCTCCAGCGAGACCCGCCGCCGTATCCAGGCCATCGCCGCCGAGCTGGGCTGGCAGCCGAACAGCCTGGCACGGGCCCTGTTCGACGGTCGGCCCGACGTGCTGGGTCTCGTCGTGGACCGGCCGGCGCGCACGCTCGGGCTGGAGCCGTTCTTCATGCAGCTGATCTCCGGCATCGAGGCCACGCTGTCGGCGGAGTCCGTGGGGCTTTTGCTGCAGATGACCGAGGACCCCGAAACCGAGATCGCGATTTATCGGAAATGGTGGGCGCAGCACCGGGTCGCCGGGGTGTTCGTCGTCGACCTGCGGGCCGAGGATTCAAGGATCGCCGTGCTGGAGGAGCTGAAGCTGCCCGCCGTGGTCATCGGCGGACCGGAGGGTGCCGGGCGGCTGCCCGCCGTCTGGAGCGACGACGCCGGCGCGATCGACGTGGTGATGGCGCACCTGGCCGGGCTGGGGCACCGCAGGATCGCCAGGGTCGCGGGGCAGGAGGAGCTCAGGCACACCCGGGTCAGGACCGCCGCGATGCGGGAGGCGGCGGCCAGGCTGGGCGTTACGGCCGTCACCGTGTACGCCGACTACAGCGGCGAGAGCGGCGAGCGGGCCACCCTCGACCTGCTGCGCGGACCCGACCGGCCGACCGCCATCGTGTACGACAACGACGTGATGGCCGTGGCCGGCACCGCCGCCGCTCGCGAGGCGGGTTTCTCGGTGCCCGCCGATCTGTCCGTCGTGGCCTGGGACGACTCCGCTCTGTGCCTGCTGACCCGGCCGCATCTGACAGCGGTGAGCAGGGACATCGCCGCGTTCGGCGCCAACGCCGCCCGGTCGCTGCTCAGCCTGGTCCAGGGCCGGGAGGTGGCCGACTCGCAGCAGGCCGAGCCGCGCCTGGTGAGCAGGGGGAGCACGGCCCCTTGTCCTGAATCGGTTCAGTAATCGAGCGGAAATGTCCGCGACCAATCATTGAAACTAAACGGGTTTAGTGATGGCATGACGGCTAATCTCCGCTGCTCAACTCCGGAGGGTTGATGACCCCGCTCCGCCCCTTGACCGATTCCTGGACCGTCCGCTCGGCGAGCGGCGACGTGCGGGCTCCGGCCACCGTGCCCGGTTGCGTGCACACCGATCTGCTCGCCGCCGGTCTGATCCCGGATCCCTACCTCGACGACAATGAGACCCGCCTGGCCTGGGTGGGGCGTACGGAGTGGCGTTACGAGACGGAGTTCTCGTGGGACGGCACCGAGCACGAGCGCACCGATCTGGTCTGCGAAGGGCTCGACACCGTGGCCGAGATCGAGCTCAACGGCGTGCGCGTGGGCGAGACCGCGAACATGCATCGCTCCTACCGGTTCGACGTCCGCCCCGCGCTGCGCATCGGGAGCAACCGGCTGGCGGTGACCTTCCGGCCGGCGGGGGAGTACGCCGAGCGGCTGAAGGAAGAGCTCGGCGACCGGCCGGGCGCCTACACCGAGCCCTACAACTTCATCAGGAAGATGGCCTGCAACTTCGGCTGGGACTGGGGCCCGACCCTGGTCACGGCGGGCATCTGGCGGTCGATCGGGCTGCACGAGTGGAGCGGCGCCCGGCTGGCCGCCGTGCGGCCGGTGGTGACCGTCGCCGACGGCGTCGCCCGGGTCGCCGTGCACGTGGAGATCGAGCGGGCCGTACAAGCAGTACAGGAGGAACTGCAGATCACCGCCACTGTCTGCGGCAGGTCTGCTATGGGAGCGCTCCCATCGGACACGGCGGTACTTGAGGTCGACATTCCCCAGCCCGAGCTCTGGTGGCCACGTGGGTACGGCGAGCAGCCGCTGCACGAGCTGACCGTGACACTCGGCGACGAATTCGACAGGTGGCAGGGGAAGATCGGCTTCAGGACGGTCGAGCTGGACACGGCCGACGACGCCTTCACGATCGTGGTCAACGGCCGCCCGATCTTCGCCAAGGGCGTCAACTGGATCCCCGACGACTGCTTCCCGGTCAGGATCGACCGCGCCCGCTACGCCGAGCGCCTCGCGCAGGCATGTGAGGCGGGCGTCAACCTGATGCGTGTCTGGGGCGGCGGACTGTACGAGAGCGACGACTTCTACGACCTGTGCGACGAGCTGGGGCTGCTGGTCTGGCAGGACTTCCCCTTCGCCTGCGCCGCCTACCCGGAGGAGGAGCCGCTGCGCTCGGAGGTCGAGGCCGAGGCCCGCCAGAACGTCACCCGCCTCATGCCGCATCCGAGCCTGGCCCTGTGGTGCGGCAACAACGAGAACATCTGGGGCTTTTTCGACTGGCACTGGCGCGAGCGGCTGGCCGGACGCACCTGGGGCGAGGGCTACTACCTCGACCTGCTGCCCGCCATCGTGGCCGAGCTCGACCCTGGCCGGGCGTACTGGCCGGGCAGCCCGTACTCGGGGTCGATGGACGTCCATCCCAACGACCCTGCCCACCACAACATCCACATCTGGGACGTCTGGAACGAACGCGACTACACGGCCTACCGCGAATACCGGCCCCGGTTCGTCTCGGAGTTCGGCTTCCAGGGGCCCGCGACGTACGCGACCATCAAGCGGGCCATCGGCGACGACCCGCTCACGCCCGACTCGCCCGGCATGCGCCTCCATCAGAAGGCGATCGACGGTGACCTCAAGCTGGCCGCCGGGCTCAAGCCGCACTTCGCGCCGCCCACCGGCTTCGCCGACTGGCACTACCTGACGCAGGTCAACCAGGCCAGGGCGATCCAGCTCGGGGTCGAGCACTTCAGGTCTCTGTGGCCGCACTGCGCGGGCACGATCGTGTGGCAGCTCAACGACTGCTGGCCCGTCACCTCGTGGTCCGCGATCGACGGCGACGGGCGCAGGAAGCCGCTGTTCCATGCGCTGCGCCGGGCGTACGCCGACCGGCTGCTGACCGTGCAGCCGCGCGACGGCGGGTTGGCGCTGGTGGCCGTCAATGACACCGACGAGCCGTGGGTGAGCGGCGCGGTGGCCGCGCGGCTCGGCGTGGATGGTACGGAGCTGCGGACCGAGAGCTTCGACCTCGAAGTGCCGCCGCGTGGCGTGGTGACGGTGCCCCTTGGCGTGGGTGAGCCGGCCGACCCGGCGAGGGAGCTGATCGCGGTGCGCGCGGGGGAGCGCAGGGCGCTGTGGTTCTTCCTGCCGGACAAGGACCTCGACCTGCCCGAGGGACGGTGCACGGTGACGGTCGAGGGGCGTGACGTCATCGTCAGCGCGCACACGCTGGTACGGGATCTGGCGATCTTCCCTGACCAGGTGCACCCCGACGCCGAGGTGGACGACCAGCTCATCACCCTCCTGCCCGGCGAAAGCCATCGCTTCACGATAAATCGGGAAATCGGGGCTGATGTGCCCATGAGGTGGGTGAACGACCGCTCCGCCCTCCTGCCTAACCCCCCTGGGAGAAGTACATGAGAAGAACCTCGGTGAAAAGAACCTTGGTGAAAAGAACCTCGGTGAGAAGAACCTCGGTGAAAAGAACCAAGGTGATCGTGGCAGCGGCCACGCTTGCCCTCCTCACCGCCTGCTCGGGCGGCGGGGTGCCACTGACCGCCGGCAGCACCGCCCCCTCCTCCGGTTCAGCCTCCGCCTCCGGAGGCGCCGCCAAAGACACCATCGTGAACGTCATCGCCGGCACCGGCCAGTTCAACGAGAACCTCAACCCCCTGGTCCAGGGCGCGCCCAACCTCATGGGCACCTGGGGGCTGATCTACGAGACGCTCATGTTCTTCAACCAGTCGAAGTCGGGTGACGTCCAGCCTCTCCTGGCCACCAAGTACGAGTTCGGCGACGAGGGCAAGTCGATCACCTTCACCCTCCGCGACGGCGTGAAGTGGAGCGACGGCAAGCCGTTCACCGCCGAGGACGTGGCGTTCAACTTCCTCTACCGCCGCGACAAGAAGGACCTGAACGCGGGCGGCAGCAACATCAAGGACGCCCAGGTCCTGAGCCCCACCTCAGTGAAGATCAGCTTCACCGAGAAGATGTACACCAAACTGTGGGACGTGGCCGGCCACCAGTACATGGTGCCCAAGCACATCTGGGAGAAGGTCGACAAGCCCACCAAAGAGACGAACACCAAGCCGGTCGGCACCGGGCCGTTCATGATGGGCGAGTTCACGCCGCAGAGCTACACGATGGTCAAGAACCCGAACCACTGGGACACCGGCAAGCCCAAGATCGCCGGAATGCGGTTCTGGTCGTACAACAACAACGACGCCTCCCTCCAGGCGATGGTCACCGGGCAGCTCGACTGGGGCGGCATGTTCATGGCCGACCCCGACAAGCAGTTCGTGGCCAAGGACCCCGAGCACAACGCCTACAAGAACGAGTCCCAGCTCTACGTCACCAACCTGGTGCCGAACCTGACCAAGGCCCCCATGAACGACCTGGCCGTGCGGCAGGCCATCAACCTCGCGCTCGACCGCGACAAGATCATCGAATTGGCGTTCGCCGGGCTCGGCAAGCCGGCCAGCCCGGCGGGCATAGTGCTGCCGCTCTTCCAGGACTACCTCTCGCCCAAGTACGCCACGGCGAAGCTGGAGTTCAACCAGGACAAGGCCCGCCAGACCCTGGAGGCGGCCGGATACGCCAAGGACGGCGACGGCTTCTACGCCAAGGACGGCAAGCGCCTGTCGGTGACCTGCCATCTGGTGAGCGGCTGGACCGACTACGTCTCGGCCGCCCAGGTCATCAGGCAGCAGCTCAAGGAGGTCGGCATCGAGTTCAAGTCGAAGGAGGTCTCCTTCAACGCCTTCGTCGACATGCAGCAGAAGGGCGACTTCGAGCTGATGATGTGGAACGCCTATGGCGGCCCGCACCCGTACTACATGTACGACAACATCCTCAACAGCAAGAACATCCCCCCGGCCAACCAGAACATGGCCCGCTACAAGAACCCGGCCGTGGACGCCGCGCTGAAGGTCATCGCCGACACCCCGCCGGAGCAGACGGACACGATCAAGCAGGCGATCTACGCCATCCAGGACGCCGTCGTGGCCGACCTGCCCTACATCCCGCTGCAGCAGTCCAGCGCCCTGGCCGAGTTCCGGACCACCAACGTCACCGGGTGGCCCAGCGAGCAGAACCCGTACGCGCTCGGCCTGCCCTTCTCCCACCCCGACAACGGCATCGTGGCCAAGAACCTCCAGCCGGTGCAGTAGGAACGACGAGGACGCGACCGGGGCCGCGCGCCCCGGTCGCCCGGGGAGAATCACATGGCATACCTTTGGCGCAAGCTCGGCTTCTACGCGGTGGCGCTGTGGGCCGCACTCACGATCAACTTCCTCATCCCGCGCCTGATCAGGGGCAACCCGGTCGACATCATCCTGTCGCGCTTCCAGAGCAGGCAACCCCCGCCGCCGGAGTTCCGCAAGACCCTGGAGGTCATGTTCGGGGTGAGCCATGACCCGCTGTGGGTCCAGTACTTCGCCTACCTCCGCCAGCTGGCCACCGGGAACCTGGGCACCTCCGTCACCTACTACCCCGCCCCGGTGGGCACGGTGATCGGCCAGGCGATGCCCTGGACGCTCGGGCTGGTGTCGATAGCGCTGCTGATCACGGTCGGGCTCGGCGTCGGCCTGGGCATGGTGGCCGGGTGGCGGCGGGGGAGCTGGCTGGACGGGCTGATCCCGACCACGACGTTCCTGGCCGCGATCCCGTACTTCTGGCTGGCCCTGCTGCTGCTGTTCTTCCTCGGGGCCGGGCTCGGCTGGTTCCCGCTGAACGGCGCCTACGACTACGCCCACGTACGCATGGGCTTCACCGGCGACTTCATCGGCAGCGTGCTCTACCACGGCGCGCTGCCCGCGCTCACGCTGGTGATCTCCGGCATCGCGGGCTGGCTGCTCGGCATGCGCAACATGATGGTCTCGACCATGGCCGAGGACTACGTGGTCATGGCGCAGGCCAAGGGATTACGGCCGCGCCGGGTGATGGTCGCGTACGCGGCCCGCAACGCCGTCCTGCCCAGCGTGACCGGGTTCGCGATCACGCTCGGCTTCTTCGTCGGCGGCCAGGTCGCCACCGAGGTCGTCTTCTCCTACCCGGGCGTGGGGTTCGCGCTGCTGCAGGCCGTCGGCAGCGCCGACTACCCGCTCATGCAGGGCCTCTTCCTGATCATCTCGGTGGCCGTGCTGGCCGCCAACCTCCTGGTCGATCTGCTGTACGGGCTGATCGACCCCCGAGTGCGGAAGGCGGGCTGAGGCAGTGACCGCTGTTGTGACCCTGGCCGCTCCCCGGGACCGGGTGCTCGGCCTGCCCAGATCGGGCAAGCTCGTCGCCGGACTGGTGATCGTCGGCTTCTTCGCCCTGCTCGCCATCGTCGGCCCCATCCTGGTCGGAGACCCCGAGGCTCTCGTGGCCGGCCGGCTCGAACCACCCTCGGCGGAGCAGTGGCTCGGCTCTACCGACACCGGGCAGAGCGTACTGGCCCAGCTGATGCACGCCACGCGCGGGTCGATGCTGATCGGCGTGATCGCCGGAGTGCTGGGCACGGTGGGCTCGCTGTTCATCGGCGTCGTCGGCGGCTATTTCGGCGGCTGGGTGGACGAGGCGTTCTCCCTGCTCAGCAATGTCGCCCTGGTCATCCCCACGCTGCCGCTGCTGATCCTGGTCGCCGACTACGTCGAGGACAGCGGCCCGTTCACCTACGCCCTGATCATCTCGATGATCAGCTGGGCGGGTCCCGCGCGGGTCATCCGCTCCCAGGTCATGTCGCTGCGCAATCGCGACTATGTGGACGCGGCCAGGGTGAGCGGCGAGCCCGGCTGGCGGATCATGGTCTTCCAGATCCTGCCGAACCTCGTCCCCGTCATCGCCTCCGGCTTCGTCTGGGCGATCATCGGCGCCATCCTCACCGAGTCGGGACTGTCCGCGCTCGGCCTCGGCGGCGGCGCGGTCACCTCCTGGGGCGGGATGCTCTACTACGCCCAGAACGGCTCCGCGCTCTCCATGGGCGCCTGGTGGTGGTTCGTACCGCCGGGGGTGTTCATCGCCGCGCTCGGCACCGGGCTCTCACTGATCAACTTCAGCATCGACGAGCTGATGAACCCGCGACTGCGAAAGGCGGCCGCATGAACGACACCGTCCCGTCGGTACGCGACATGAACGACCGCGACATGAACGACACCGTCCTGTCCGTACGCGACCTGAGCGTGGCTTATGGACAGACCCGCGCGGTCCGTGGCGTGAGCTTCGACCTGGGCCGCGGCCAGGTCCTCGGCATCGCGGGCGAGAGCGGCTGCGGCAAGTCGACGCTGGCGTACGCGGTCAACCGGCTGCTCCAGCCGCCCGGCCGGACCACCTCCGGCGAGGTCGTCTTCCACCCCAAGGACGGCGACCCCATCGACGTGCTGGCCCTGGAGGGTGAGGAGCTGCGGCGCTTCCGGTGGCGGCGGGTGGCCATGGTCTTCCAAAGTGCCATGAACGCGCTCAATCCCGTGCTCAGCGTCCGGCGCCAGCTCCACGACGTGTTCACCACCCATGAGCCGTCGATGTCCCGGCGCGAGCGGGAGGAGCGTTCCCGCGAGCTCCTGGAGCTGGTCGGCATCGATCCGCGGCGAATCGGCGCCTACCCGCACGAACTGTCGGGCGGCATGCGCCAGCGGGTGCTGATCGCGATGGCCATGGCGCTCAACCCCGACGTGGTCGTCCTGGACGAGCCCACGACAGCGCTGGACGTGGTGGTGCAGCGCGACATCCTGGAGGAGATCGACCGGCTGCGGGAGATGTTCGGCTTCGCCGTCGTCTTCATCACCCACGATCTGTCGCTGCTGCTGGAGATCAGCGATCATCTCGCGATCATGTACGGCGGCCGCATCGTCGAGTACGGCACCAGCAAGGACACCCTCCTCCAACCCCGCCACCCTTACACGGTCGGCCTGCTCAACTCCTTCCCCAGCCTGCGCGGCGAACGCCAGGCGCTGCACGGCATCCCCGGCAGCCCGCCCGACCTGTCGAAGGAGCTGGTGGGCTGCTCGTTCGCGCCCCGCTGCCCGTACGCGTTCGAGGGCTGCCACACCCACGAGCCCGAGTTGGACTCGATCCAGGACTCCCTGGTGGCCTGCCTGCAGTACGACCGCAGGCTGCACCCCGCCCGCCCCGACCGGCGCCTGCGGGAGCGCCGCTTCGAGCACGCCGATCACGAGGTGATCTCATGACGTCGATGAAGGTCAGCCACCTGAGCAAGACCTTCAAGCTGTCCAGGAAGGAGCACCTTCGGGCGGTCGACGACGTCTCCTTCGAGCTGCGCTCCGGCGAGACCACCGCGCTGGTGGGGGAGAGCGGCAGCGGTAAGTCCACGATCGCCCGCATGCTGGCCAGACTCGCCAAGCCCACCTCGGGCGAGATCCGGTTGGAGACCTCGAACTACCGCAAAGACGTACAGATGGTCTTCCAGGACCCGTTCGCCTCGCTCAACCCCGCCCACACGATCGGCTACCACCTGCGCCGCCCCCTGGAGATCCACAAGTCGCCGGGCACGGCCGAGGAACTGCTGGAGCGGGTCAACCTGCCCGCCGCCTACACCCGCAGGTATCCGCACGAACTGTCCGGCGGCCAGCGGCAGCGGGTGGCGATCGCCCGCGCGCTGGCACCGCGCCCCAAGGTGCTGCTGGCCGACGAGCCGGTCTCGATGCTGGACGTGTCGATCAGGCTGGAGATCCTCAACCTGATCGACCGGCTCAAGAGGGAGGAGGAGCTGGCCGTCCTCTATGTCACGCACGACCTGGCCACCGCGCGCTACTTCGCCCGCGACATCATGGTCATGTACCGGGGGCAGATCGTCGAGCGCGGCCCGGCCGACGACGTCATCCTCGCGCCACGGCACCCGTACACCCGGTTGCTGGCCGAGGCCGCCCCCGACCCCTGGGCGGCGCACGAGGACGGGCGGCCCGCCCGGCAGGAGCGCAGGAGCGGCCCGCCCGTCGCCGATGGGTGCCTGTTCCGCAACCGCTGCCCGTACGCCGCAGACGCGTGCGCCGGCCAGATCCCCACCTACGGCGAGGAGCACCGCGTCCGATGCGTCCTGGGGGAGGGCGAGCCTGCGGCGTGAGGCGTCCTGGGCGGCGGCGAGCCCGCGGCGTGAGGTGGGACGGCGAGCTCGCGCCGGGACTGTCAGCTTGAGACCACGTCGCTTTGGGCCAGGATGCGCAGGTGTTCCAGCAGTTCGCCGCTGGTCTCGGCGAGCGGCTGGATGCAGACGTGGTCCGCGCCGGCGTCGAGGTGGGCCCGTACCCGCTCGATGATCGTCTCCGGGTCGCCCCAGGCCACGATGGCGTCGACCAGGGCGTCGCTGCCGCCGTCGGCGAGGTCCTTGTCGTCCCAGCCCAGCTCGCGCAGGTTGTTGGCGTAGTTGGGCAGCGCGAGGTAGTGCGTCGTGAAACCGCGGGCGGTCCGCCGGGCCCGCTCCGGGTCGGTGTCGAGCAGGACCGTCTGCTCCGGCGCCAGCACCGGATCGGGGCCGAGGACCGCGCGGGCGCGCGCGGTGTGCTCCGGGGTGACGAAATAGGGGTGTGCGCCCTGGGCGCGCTTCGCGGCCAGGTCCAGCATCTTGGGACGAAGCGCGGCCAGCAGCCGTGGAGCCGGTTCCGGCAGGGGGCCGCCGTACTCCGACGCGTCCATGGCATCGAGGTAGGCGCGCATCGCCGACACCGGCTTGCTGTAGTCATGGCCTCGCGCCGACACCAAGGGCGCGTGGCTCACGCCGAGGCCGAGCACGAACCGGCCGTCGTACGCCTCCGCGAGGGCGTTGGCCCCGGTCGTAATGGCGGTGGCGTCCCGGGCCCAGATGTTGGCGATGCCGGTCGCGATCATCATCTGCCGCGTCCCGCTCAACAGGATGGCCGAATGGACCAGCGCCTCCTTGGCCTTCGGCCCCTCACCCACCCACAGGGTCCCGTAGCCCAGGCTCTCGATCTCGGCAGCCGCGTCGCGCTCGAACGAGGCCGATTCGCCGCCCAGCGTGCTGTTCCAGACCCCTACTCGGCCCATGCGCCGCTTCAGCGCCGCGACATCAATCGTCATATCAGGCATCACAACTCCCCGCCTCGTCGTCAGAGTGGATCTCACGATACGTAACGGATCATCGGGGCAGGTTAATGCCCGATTCACGGGTTGCCGTATTTCGGCGGTCCGCGGCGTGCCTGAACCCGGGTGCCGCGGGAGCCGTACCTTCTGACGACTGTCTGGAGCGGAAAGCCCTGTTGCCTGCAGGCGTCAGCAGGACCTGGCGCCTTTCTGGACAGGACCTGGCGTCTTCTAGATGGGCAGGCGATGGCACACGGCACCAAGCGCGGCGACACGGTGGACGGGACGATCGGCGGTGATCCCCGGCTGGTCGGCGGCCATCGCATCATCCGCCGGCTCGGCGCGGGCGGGATGGGCGTGGTCTACCTCGCCGAGGGCGGGGCGCGGACACTGGTGGCGATCAAGGTCATTCACCGGCACCTCGCCGGCGACCCGGAGTTCCGCCGGCGCTTCCGCCGCGAGGTCGCCACCGCGCAGCGGGTCGCCCGCTTCTCCACGGCTCCCGTGCTCGAGGCCGATCTGGACGGCGACCTGGCCTATGTCGTGACCGAGTACGTGCCGGGGCCGACGCTGTACAGCGCGGTCAAGGAGTGGGGCCCGATGGTGGGCTCGGAGCTTGAAGGGCTCGCCATGAGCATGGCGGTCGCGCTGGGGGCGATCCATGCGGCGGGCGTCGTCCACCGGGACCTCAAACCGTCCAACGTGCTGCTGTCCCCCGGGGGTCCGAAGGTCATCGACTTCGGCCTCGCCTTCGCGGCCGACTCCACCACGCTCTCCGTCACCAGGATGGGCACGCCGGCGTACATGTCTCCGGAGCAGGTACGGGGGCTGCCGCTCGCGACGGCCTCCGACGTCTTCGCCTGGGGCGGGGTGGTGGTGTTCGCGGCCTGCGGGCAGCCGCCGTTCGGCTACGGGGCGGGGCACGAGGTGCTCTATCGGGTGGTCCACGATGATCCCGTACTGCCCAAGCTGGAGGGGGTTCTCGGGGAGCTGGTGCCGAGGGCGCTGAGCAAGGACCCGGCGGCGCGGCCCACGGCGGCGGAGCTCGTGGACGCGTTCGCCGAAGGCCCGACGAGACGCCTCCCGCCCACCGCCGTCCCGGCTCCGACCCCGGCCGACACGCTCGCGACCGAGCCCCGCCTCGGCGTCGCACGACCACCTGCCCCCGTGCGTGAGGCCCCGATCGTCGCGCCCGACCCCGAGCCTCCGAGCACGCCATCCGGAGCAGGGGCCGAGCCGCCGGGCGCGTCACCGGGAGCCTTAAGGGCCGAGCCGCCGGGCGGCGATTCTAGGAGCCAGCCGACCACCCCTGAGCCAGGCGGCGGCGTAGGTGCCAGCGCGGGCAAGGACCAGCGACGACGCCGCAGGGCCACATCGCGACGGCGGGTGTCGAGACGACGGTGGGTGTGGGGCGGCGCCGCACTCGCCCTGGTGACGGCGGGAGCCGTCTTCACCTCCCTGGCGATCACCCACCGAGACCCGCTGCTTCCCGGCCTGTCCGCGCGTCCCGCCGGGAACCCCGCCGTGGCGCAGGACGCGGGCACGCGGTGGCGGAAACTCCCCGGCGAGAACCCCCTGCGCGTCGCCGGCGTCCGCTTCTACGTCCAGCCGGACACCGACGCGGCCCGCCAGGCGCGGACCTGGTCGGCACAGGGCAGAACGGCCGACGCCGCCCTGATGCGGGCCCTGTCGGAGGTCCCCCAGGCCATCTGGCTCAGCGGCGGCTCACCCGCAGACATCTCCCGTACGGTCCGCGAGACGGTCACCCAGGCGGACCGGCAGCGAACCGTCCCGGTGTTCGTCACCAACAACATCCCGGGACGTGACTGCTGGAACGGCGGCGCCCCGAACACCGACACCTACCGCACCTGGATCGACGCCGTGGCCGAGGGCATCGGAAACCGGCCCGCCGTCGTCGCCCTGGAGCCCAGCGCCCTGGCCCGGCTGCCCGGCAGCCCGGAGTGCCCGCAGGGCGGGGAGGCCGCCGCCGTCCAGCGGTATGCCGACCTCTCCTACGCCGTGGAGACCCTCACCGGCCTGGCCGGCACCGCCGTCTACCTCGACGGCGGGCTGGCGGGGTGGCCGGCGTTCACGCAGATCGCCGACCGGCTGGTCAACGCGGGAGCGGTCCGCGCCGACGGCTTCTACGTCAACGCGGTCGGCTACCGCCCGACCGCCCGGTCACTCGCGTACGCCGCGAAGCTGTCGAAGTGCGTCTACCTGAGGGCGGCTTCGCGGACGGCCCCGTGCGCCGACGCGGCCCTCGCCGCCGTGCCGGACGACACGCCCGGCCTGCCGCACTTCGTCGTAGACACCAGCCGCAACGGGACGGGCGAGTGGCAGCCGCCGGCCGGGCGGTTCCCGGCACCGGACGAATGGTGCAACCCTCCGGGCAGGGGCGCGGGCGCCCGGCCGACCGCCGACACCGGCAGCCCACTGGCCGACGCGTCGCTGTGGCTCAACAGCCCGGGATTCTCCAACGGCCAGTGCACGCGGGGCACCGGGGGACCGGCGGACCCGGCGTACGGCATCGTCACCCCGGCGGCCGGCCAGTGGTGGCCCGACCAGGCCCTTGAGCGGGCACGGAACGCGGTCCCGCCGCTGCCGGCCGGTGCCCCATAGTGGGGGCCACCCTGCCGTACCCGCTGCGGGCGGCCGCCCTGCCGCCCCCACAACAGACGGTCATAGACTCGCTAGCGGACGGGAGCCCGAGTCGAGAAACAGCACGTCGGAGGGGGACGGAGTGGCGCCTGAATCCGCGATCCACGGATTATGACGGCGCTCATCGGGCAGATGGGGCGGGGAAGAGTTACGGGCGGCACCCCGAATGCCTTACGGTCTGCTGGTCACTACTCTAAGTTCCGCAACGATGCGTGCTCCGGGAGGTGGCCGCGATCGGGAAGGTGGCATGGGTGACGGTCGGTGCTGAAACGCAGATCACGGATCTGACCATCAACGATCATGCCTGCCTGACATTCGGGGAGCATGAGGAGTTGCTCGACCTCACCACCGCCTTCGTCCGGGACGGACTGGCCGAGGGGCAGCGCGTCGTCTGGCTGGCAGAGGAGCCGGCGCGCAGTCTGGCGGAGCTGGGCCGGCGGGGAGTGGTCGCGCGGGAGGCAACGACGGCTGGGCGAATGATGGTCATGACCTGCAAGGACGGGCTGCTGGACGGGCAGGCGTTCACCGCGGAGCACGCCACGCGGTGGCTGCGCGATCAGATGGTACGCACGGCGCGCGAGGGTTATCCCGGACTGCGTGTGGCGCTCGACATGAGCTGGGCCTTAACGCCGGTGAGCGGCATCGAGCAGTTGCCGGCCTTCGAAGAGGAGATCGCGGCGACCCTGGCGGGCGGCGGCGCGGCGATCCTGTGCCAGTATGACCGCGAACGCTTCGACCCGATCACCCTCGCCTCGGTCTCGAGCTATCACACCCATACGGTCGCCGCGGCCACTTATCACCACGACGCGCTGCTGCGTATCTGCCGCCAGTACGCCCCGCCGGGCATACGGCTGGCCGGGCAGCTCGACCGGTCGGCCGAAGACGCGCTCAGGCTGGCCTTGAGCGAAACCATCCGGGTCGATGACGACATCACCGTTAACATGGCCGAACTCTCCTTCATCGACCTGTCCAGCGCTCGTATGATCATTGACGCCGTCCGCAGCCTGCCCACGCCTCGCAAAGCGACACTGCGCTGCAGCCCTGCCATCCACCCGCGATTCGCCCTGCTCGGCGCTTCCGCGGTGCCCGGACTCAGCTTGGTGGCCACTCATGACGGGTAACCGGCCACCTGACCGTCCGGCGTCGCCCTCCGGCGAGGTGGAGGGCCAGCGTCGTCTGGAGAGTCAGCGAGATGGGGAGGGGCCGGTCGAGTCGGCCGTACTCCTGGATCAGCCCTTCGACCGCGACTCGCTCTATGCGCTGCGGGCGACATTGGAGGCGCACGCGAGCCAGGCGGGGCTGCCCGAGGGCCGAACCTCGGACATGGTCCTCATCGGGCACGAGCTGGCCAGCAATGTCATTCTGCACGGCTCCGGGAGCGGATCGGTACGCCTGGAGATCGCGGACGGCATGCTGCGCTGCGAGGTCGTCGACAGCGGCGCCGCTCACCCGGAGCAGGGGACTCCTGGATGGCCGTACCAGTTCGGGCATGGGCTGTGGATGGCCCGCTTCCTCAGCGACTTCCACACCGTGAGCCATGGTCCCGGCGGCACCGTCGTCACCGTGGGTTTCGCGCTGCCCAGCCCGCTCCGCCCGGCCTTCAAGCTGACCCGCCACGCCCAGAACGGCCGCACAACATTGAGCCTGGTGGGCGACCTCGACCAGCGGACGGCTCCGGACGTCATCGCCACCGTCGAGGACCTGATCTCGACGACCAAGCCCCTCCGGCTGGTCCTGGACCTGAGCGGCATGACGTTCTGGGACTCCACCGGCATCACCGCCCTCGTCACCTCACAGGAGCACGTCGCCGCCGCTCCGGGCGCGACCATGGCCCTGGCCGGACTCTCGACGGAGCACCAGGGACGCCTTGACTCCCTCGGGTTCGTCTCCTTCACCTACGACAACACCGGCCACTAGAGCCCACCGCTGCCGACCAGAAGAACTTCATTTCGCGCATCGGGGGCTTTCCGCGCTCTGTGTAGGGGGCCGGAGCAGCTTAGCGGGCGCCGCGCCGCCATGATCACCAATCCGCACCGGGTCTGACGGGGGGCGTGCCGGTCCGCCGTGGCTGGGGTTCCGGTGTGAGCGCCCTCAGACGTCCCGGCCAAGCGGCTTCGCGATTCGTGGAACGCCACGGACGGTGTCACTCTTGGGCTGCGTCATTCGCCTATGGGCGCTGGCCATAACTTGCTGGACGTGGCGTCCCAGCGCCCGGACGCGCGTTGTCGTTGCGCGCCCAAGATGGCACTTGCTTGTCGTAGTTGTCACGAGGTCGGCAGGCGCGATCATGCGATCCTCCTGGACTTCGATCCGGAGGTGGTGGCGTTCGCCGCGCAGCCGATCCAGCCGCGGCTCTTGCCGATCCCGCTGCCACCGCTCCCGGCAGAGCTTGTCGGCTCCTACCTCAACCGGCTGGCCGATGCCAACCACCTCACCATACGGGAGCTGACCCATGAGATCGGCCACAGCCACCACCACGACAGAGACGCCGACAACGTCATCGGGTGGACACCCGACTCCATCACCAACCTGGCCGTGCTCACTGGCCGATCAACCACCGTGCTCCAGCGAGCCCTGCCCGCACTCCACGAGATCTTCGCCCCATCCCCGCAACCGCCCCTGACGATCCAGCTGATCGCTACCGCATGGAAGGCAGTGGCCTGCCTCTTCTGCGCAGCCCGCCGAGGAGTTCGCGGCATGGCCTTCCAGCGCACCTACCCACATCAACGCATCTCCGCCGTTCACGGTCGCTGGCACGGCGGAGGCGACCTGCGGCCACTCCACCAACTCCCTGAAGTACTGCACGCCAACAACCGGCACCGACGGCTCCTCAGAGGACAGCCCGATCCCCTGCTCCTCAGCTGGAAACACCACGAAGCCCAACAGCTGACAGCCTCCTGGCTGACCAGCAACAACGGCCCACCCGAGCTGATCCACCGCTGGCAGCAACGCCTCTCCCACCTCGACGAAGACCCCTACGGCGACCCACACCGGCCGGGCCCCGACCGCGTCGAACTCGTCACCTATCCCGAGACCGTCACCCTCACCAGCCTCTTGTGTCGGCGCCCTCACCAGAGTCCTGATGCGTTCCTCACCGCCGTCGAGCATCGCCTTCAATTCGATGACCAGAACATTCCCGCCCTGCTCTCGCGTACCAAACTGCCATCCTCATTAAGAAAAGGCCGATCTCTGTCTCAGCTGAGGCCCGGCCAGGCTGGTGCCATCAGTAGTGCGCGAGGATCTGGGCGACAGGATGACCGAGAAGTGCGGCTACGGCGTCAAGTTCTTGGGCATCGAGTTCGTACTTGGCGCGAACCGGATTCATGACGCTCACCTCGAATCGGGCGAATCCGATGGGCCAGTCATAACGAAGCGAATCCAGGGCGACGACCGAGCCGCAGCACGGCACTGAGACATCCAGGCTGCCGATGCTCTCGCCGTTCTCCTCGACCAGGTCATTGAGCCACTGCACATCGATGTCTCCGTCGCAGTTTGAGCAAGAGATCCGAGTGGTGTTCTCGCCGGCGTCGATCAGAGTGACTTGGTCGTAAAACTCGTGCTCGACCTCTTCAACGTCGTCTTCGGGACGAGAGAACAGCTGGGTTACATAAGCCGTTGCCGCAGCAGCATGCTCGAGTGTGGGCTGCCACTCTCGGTCGGTCGGAATCAAACGGACGTACCCATCGCTCACAGTG
This sequence comes from Nonomuraea sp. NPDC052129, assembly GCF_040680095.1. Classification (NCBI taxonomy): domain Bacteria; kingdom Bacillati; phylum Actinomycetota; class Actinomycetes; order Streptosporangiales; family Streptosporangiaceae; genus Nonomuraea; species Nonomuraea sp. NPDC052129. The sequence goes on from NZ_JBFAVX010000002.1 coordinate 568,324, forward strand.
CCCAGCATGGCTTATGCGCCTGATGTGATCAACCAGGTAGCCGACGCGCTGCCATCGGCATGAGCGGCCGTCTTGTGCGTCGGTCAGCTGCCTAGGCCTGCGCCCACCAAAGATCAACATGGGCTAAATCTGCAAGGTTGACCGAGATTTCGGACACCCGCTGTCGCATAACAGTTGTCGCGCCCCAGCTCCTAGGTCCAGGCGAGTGACATGATCCCTGGGACATCGACACACGGCAGAATACGCGATCCGACAGCCTGGACCCCGACTGGTCCCGATCGTGTCGATCAACCTGGCGAACACCAGGTCACAGCTTGATCGACTGACACGATTAATGGGACCGGACACGTTGAAAGGACCGGGTCATGACCAAGCGGGAACGCGCCGACGCCATCAGTTACGGCTGGGCCGTAGCGAACGCGCTGACGGCGGCGGGCATCGAGAACAGTGGCGCCGCACGGGCCGGGGAGCCGGGCAAGTTGAAGCGTGCCCTGACGATCTCGCTCCTGGACCGCTACTGGCACATTCCGGACTTCGGGAACTCCGTTGAGATGAGCCTCGAATGGGACGAGGAGCACGGGTGGGCGTTGCTCGACGTCAACGAGCCCGGTGCCGTACGAGGTTTTGCCTACACCTACTACGACCTCGAGCTGGGTGTGCTGCCTGAACCGGTCCGGATGGCACGGCTCGTCAACTCGGTTCTGGCCGGGAAGGAGCGTTTGGGCATCGGTCCCCGCCGCAAGTACCGCATGGCCATCAAGCACAACCTGGACTTCGAAGCCGCCCTGGCTGCCTACCCCGGCGAGGCGCCCAAGTGATTCCGGCGCACCACGGTGAGTTTCATCGATATGCCTCGTGATCGACGAGACGGTCCCGCTCGGCGTTGTCTCATCCAATCTGATGCACCGCAGGTGAGAGATGCACTATGCCTCAAGTCCAACGAGACAGGACACATTCGAAATGATCAGCGCCGTGGCGGGGCAGTTGGAGAGGTCAACAGGCTGGTCATCGATGTGGCGGGAGAAACCTCCGGCCGAAGGGAACTTCGATGGCATCCAATCCCATAGCCGGTGACTCGCCTCTACGCTGGCTGAGTTGCCGAGTCCATGAGCATGGGCGGCAAGCTGGAGCAACGCGCCCCGGTCCCCCATCGCCTCCGGCTGCCACGGGCACCGAGCCGACGGCCTCTCCCGACCCGCGCAGCCACCCCACGACGCCCCCACCGAGCCACCGCTCGCGGAGCCGACCTCTGGCGACCTGAGGAGGTCCGCCGGAACGATCACGATCGAAGACGACCCGGCCCCGTTTTGAAAGGGCGGACCGCTCGATCTAGGGCATCCAGTTTTGCGCCCAGTACTCAACAGTGTGCTTGCGGTTGAGCACGAAGTAAGCGCGGAACGTGCCGCCGATCTTCGCATTGTGCATGCGAATGTAGCCGTTGGCGCCGGTGCAGTCCCATTGGCCATCCTTGACGATCTTGTACCCGAGTGGGCCGGGCCGCTCGTACTGGAGGTAGACCGTCATGTGCGCGCCCGCGCCCCAGCACCGGGCGGCGATCTGGAGCACGCGGGCCTTGGACTTCCCGCTACGGGTCGTCCAACTCTTGGTCGGCGAATGAGAGTCGTGCTGGAGGTCGGGGTGGTCAGCCTGCGGCGGAGTCGCGGGTGCGGCCGTGGGCGTCATGCGGGAGGTCGGCGTAGTGCCACTGGTGGTCGCGGGCGTGCCGGCACGCGGTCTCCAGGTCGCCGGCCTCGATCGTGGCCAGCAGGTCGGCGTGGTCGCGGACGATGTCGTGCAGGTCGACCTCGGTGGCGACCATCGTGACCGACGTGCGTGCCTCGATCTGCAGGCCCTCCCATGAGAGCTTGAGCAGCTCGTTGTGCGCGGCCTCGACGATGCGCCGGTGGAAGGACACGCTGGCCCGCGCCGACGCCTCGCCGTCACCGATCTCGGCGGCGGCCCGCATCGCGGCCACGTCCGTACGCAGCGCCTCCACCGGCATGGTCCCGGCCAGCAGGGCGAGCCGGGTGGCCGTCTCCTCCAGCGCCGCCCGTACGACGTAGCTCTCCCGCAGAGTCTCCTGGACGAAGGGCCGGACGAAGGTGCCGCGGCGCGGCTGGGTCTCCACCAGTCGCATTACCTCAAGCTCGCGCAGCGCCTCGCGTACGGGCGCCTGACTGGTGCCGTAGGTCGCCGCGAGCCGGGTCTCCACCAGTCGCTCGCCGGGCCTGAACTGGCCGGACACGATCCTGCCGACCAGCGAGTCACGGATCTGCCGGGCCAGCGTGAGACGCGGCAGCTTGGAGGGCTCATCAGCCATGGAGTGATCCTACCGATTATCGATAGCTGTCTTGACTACGATACCTCGATAATCAATTATCGATAATTACACGCCGAGGGCTGGGAGGGCCGCGACATGGTGATCCAGGCGGTGCATGTGCCGGAGTCCGCCGAGGCCGTGGTCGCCTGCTCGGCGCGGGGTGGCTGGATCATGGGTGGCGGCACCGTCGTGATGCCGCTGGTGAACAGCGGGGCCGCGTCCGCGACCGAGCTGGTCAGTCTGCGCCGGGCGGGGCTGGACGGCGTCGAGGTACGCGACGGGGTGGCCAGGATCGGGGCGGCGGCCACCCTCGCCGCCGTCGGCGAGCATCCCGGGCTCGCCTTCCTGCGCCCGGCGCTGCGGACGATCGCCTCTCCGACCATCCGCAACCAGGCCACCGTGGGTGGCAACCTGTTCGTCGCGCAGCCGTACGGCGACCTGGCCGTGTGTCTGCTCGCCCTCGACGCGACCTGCGAGATCGCCGGGCCGGACGGTCGGCGGGACGCACCGGTGGCCGAGGTGCTGGGCTCTGGGGTCGGCTCGGGCGAGGTCGTCGTGGCGGTACGGGCTACGGTGCCGGAACCGGGCACCTGGTACTACCACAAGGCCATGCGCCGCCGCCTCAACTCGGCGGCGATCGTGACCGTCGCCTCCGTGACCCGTACTGCCGATGGCGTCGTCGCCTCCGACGGCCTGGTGACCTCCGATGGCGTGGTCACCTCCGCCACGATCGCGCTTGGCGGTGTCGCCCCGCGTCCGGTGCGCGCGGTGTCGGCCGAGCGCCTGCTGCGGGGGCGTCCGCTGACCCACGAGGTCCTCACCGAGGCGGGTGAGGCGGCCGCCCGTGGCGACATCGACCCCTTCGATGACGCTTACGCCAGTGCGTGGTATCGGAGGCGGGTGCTGCCCGTGCATCTGCGGCGCGCGTTCATCCCTCCCGTGGTGCGGTGACCACGATGGTCCCCGGGTAGTTCGTGACACGACAGAAAGAGGTGGACCGTGCCGTCACAGATCGTCTCGCTCGCGGTCAACGGTGAGCAGCGGGAGTTCATCGCCGCGCCAGGGGCCACGCTGCTCGCGAGTCTGCGTGAGTCGCTGGGGCTCACCGCGGCCAAGCGCGGCTGTTCGCAGGGGGCCTGCGGGACCTGCACCGTCCTGGTCGACGGCCGGCCCGAGGTGGCCTGCCTGGTCGCGGTGGAGACCGTCGCCGGTCGCGAGGTCCGCACGCTGGAGGGGGTTGCCACCGGTGGTGAGCTGGACGAGGTGCAGAGCGCCTTTGTCGATTGCTTCGCCACTCAGTGCGGCTTCTGTACGGCTGGCATGATCATGGTCGCCGAGGCGCTGCTCGAACGGGATCCCGATCCGAGCGAGGAGGACGTCGTGGAGGCGATCTCGGGCAACGTCTGCCGGTGCACCGGCTACCGGCCCATCGTGATCGCCATCCTGGAGGCGGCCAGGCGCCGGCGCGCCCAGCCCCAGCAGAAGCAGGAGGCGGTGGCGCGATGACGGATCGGCTCGCCCCCAAAGACCGGCTCGCCCCCGCGTACCGGCTCGCTCCCATTGACACGAGTACGTTCGCCGACGAGCGGGCCGCCGCGCGCACAAGGGTGGACGGCGGTGGCGATTTCACCGTGATCGGTTCGGTGGTCCAGCGGTCCGACGCGCGCGGCCACGTCACCGGCCGTACCGAGTTCTTCGAGGACGTGGCCCCGGCGCGGCTCGCCCACCTCAAGATGCACCGCTCGGACCGGCACCACGCCAGGATCCTGGACGTGGACCTGACCGAGGCCCTGGCCGTGCCCGGTGTCCTGCGGATCCTCACCCACGCCGACATCCCGAACAACCTCTACACCCCGCTCAAGCTGATCGGCGTCGGGCCCGACGACGAGCCCATCCTGGCCGTGGACAAGGTGCGTTACCTCGGTGAGCCCATCTGCGCCGTGGTCGCCGAGACCGAGGCGGCCGCGCTGGAGGGCGCGGCCAGGATCAGGGTCGCCTACGAGGACCTGCCGCCGGTCTTCGACGTCGAGGAGGCGTTGAAGGAGGGCGCGCCGCTGGTCAACGAGTACCACGGGCAGAACCACTTCATCTACGAGGGCCACCACTGCCGGCGGATCCGGTTCGGCGATGTGGAGGCGGCGTTCGCGCGGGCCGATCACGTCTTCGAGTGGCGCTACCAGTCCGCGCCGATCGAGCAGGCTCCCACCGAGACCACCGGCTGCGTCGTGGTCCCGCAGGCCGACGGGCGGTTGCGCATCCACTCCGACACCCAGGCGTGCTTCTTCACCCTGGACAACACGGCGCTGATCCTGGAGACGCCGTTCAACAAGTTACGCATCGTCGGCGGTACGGTCGGCGGCGGCTTCGGCGGCAAGGTGGACGTGGTGGTCGAGCCGGTCGCGTGCGTGGCGGCGATGGCGGCCGACCGCCCGGTCAAGTTCGTCTACGACCGGGCCGAGGAGATGCAGGTCTCCTCGCCGCGCGCGGCCGAGCGCATCTACATCAAGGACGCGGTGATGGCCGATGGCCGGATCATCGGCCGCAAGGTCACGCTGTACGTCGACGCCGGCGCGTACGCCCGCCACACCCCGTACGGCACCACCAAGGCCGCCGCCCACCTGCCCGGCCCCTACTCGATCCCGAACGTGTGGGCCGACTGCCACTGCGTCTTCACCAACCGCACGCCCTCCAGCGCCATGCGCGGGTTCGGCGTGACCATCGCCGACTTCGCGCTGGAGTCGCAGATGGATCGGATCGCCCGCGCGCTGGACCTGGACCCGCTGCGGCTGCGCTTGCTCAACGCCTACCGCGACGGGGATCTCAAGGCCCACCGCAAGGTCGCCGAGGGTACGGCCCTGGTCGAGGTGATCCAGAAGGCGGCGGAGATGGCCGGGCACGAGCTGCCGGAGGCGTTCCGCCGCATGTCCTCCACGACCCGAGAGGGGCTGTAGCGATGGCGCTGCTGCGCGGGCGCGGGTACGCGTCGGTCAACTACCCGACCGGGATGAACCTGGGCGGCGACCCTTCGCAGGCACTGATCCACGCCACGACCACGGGCACGTTCGTGATCTCGCTGTCCTCGGTGGACCTGGGCCAGGGCATCAAAACGATCGCCGCCCAGTGCGCCGCCGAGACGCTCGGCCTGCCGATCGGGAACGTGCTCGTCGACACCGCCGACACCGACACCGGCCCGCACTGCATGGGTACCTTCGCCAGCCGCGGCACCCACCGCGTCGGCAACGCCGTCATCATGGCCGCCGCCGAGGCACGCGGCGTGATGCTGGAGGTCGCCGCCGAGGAACTGGAGGTCGACGCCGCCGACCTGGAGACCGACGGCACCGGCTTCATCAGGCTCAAGGGCGCGGAGGAGAAGCGCATCCACATCACCGACCTGGCGCTGGCCGCGCACTTCAAGCACGGGCGGACGATCTCCGGCCGCGGCATCTACCTCAAGGAGCCGAGCGCGCCGGTGCCCGAGACGGGGGAGATGGACCCCGACTCCTGCCAGGCGCACGCGTGTACGGCCGCCGTCGTCGAGGTCGACGACGAGACCGGGGTGGTCGAGGTGCTGGAGCTGTACAACGCGTACGAGATCGGCCGGGCGCTCAACCCGGCCATGGCGACGCAGCAGGTGGAGGGCGGGGCCTGGATGGGCGTGTCGCACGCCCTGTTCGAGACCACCGAGCCTTATTACCCGTCGCGCGACCACGGGCCGCGCGACTTCGCCGGGTACCTGATGCCCGGCCCCGCCGACATTCCCGTACAGCACAGCCTGTTCCTTGAGCGGCCGGCCGGAAACGGTCCGTACGGCGCGAAGGGGATCGGCGAGATGACGGCGAACGCCCCGATCCCGGCCATCGCCAACGCGATCTTCGACGCCTGCGGCGTGCGCCTGGAGTCGATGCCGTTCACCCCCGAACGCGTCCTGCGCGGGCTGGACGCCCTGCGCCTGAAAGTGGAGGAATCATGCTGAAAGTAGTCTCCCTGCTCAAGCGGGCCGAGGGCCTGTCCCATGAGGAGTTCGCCAAGTGGGTGGTGGAGGACCACGTCGAGTTCGCCAAGAGGCTGCCCGGCCTGCGCAAGTACACGGTCAGCGTCACCACCGGCGACGGCGGGGCCTACGACTCGGTGAACGAGCTGTACTTCGACGACGAGGACGCCCGCGCCGCCGCGTTCGGCTCCGAGGACGGCAAGGCCGCCGCGGCCGACGCCGCCGCGCACACCTCCCAGCGCGTCCACCTGCTGACCACCGAGCACGCCCAGTTGTGAGCGCCGCCGCCGGGCTCTGGCGCGAGGGCGAGCTGGCCGCCGCGCTGGAGGGGGCGGGCTACTTCGCCGAGGAGGGGCTGTGCACGGCCATCCACCTGGCGCTGCGGCTGGGCCGGCCGCTCCTGCTGGAGGGCGAGCCGGGCGTCGGCAAGACCGAGGTCGCCGCGGTGCTCTCGCGTGTCACCGGCCTGGACCTGATCCGCCTGCAGTGCTTCGAGGGGCTGGACTCCGGCCAGGCGCTGTACGAGTGGGACTACCCCAAGCAACTCCTCCAGGTCCGGGTGGCCGAGAGCCGTGGCCAGGACGTCGGCGACCTGTACAGAGAGGAGTTCCTGCTGCGCCGGCCGTTGCTGCGCGCCGTACAGGCCGAGCGGGGCGCGGTGCTGCTGATCGACGAGATCGACCGGGCCGACAGCGAGTTCGAGGCGTTCCTGCTGGAGTTCCTGGGCGACTTCCAGATCACGATCCCGGAGCTGGGCACGGTGCGGGCGCGTACGCCGCCGATCGTGGTGCTGACCTCCAACCGCACGCGCGAGCTGCACGACGCGCTCAAGCGGCGCTGTCTCTACCACTGGATCGCCTTCCCCGAGCCGGACCGCGAGCGGGCGATCCTACGCGCGGCCGTTCCCGGGCTCGAGGAGCGGGCGGCGGAGGGGCTCGTACGGGCGGTGCAGCACGTACGACGGCTGCCGCTGCTCAAGCGGCCCGGCATCGCCGAGTCGGTGGAGTGGGCGCGCGGCGCGCTGGCGCTGGCCGACGGCGGTAGCCCGTGGCCCGTGGCGCTGCGCCGGGCACTCGGCCTGCTGATCAAGGACGAGGAGGACACCCGGCTGCTCCTCGCGCACGCGGAGGAGATGTTCGACGATGCCTGACCTGACCCCCGCAGCGGACCATCTCTGGGGGTTTCTCACCGCGCTGCGCGGCGTGGGCGTGCCCGCCGCGCCGACCAAGCGGGCTGACCTGCTCCGGGCGATCGCCGAGTCCCCGCCGCCCGACCTGACCACGCTGTACTGGTACACCCGGATCACCCTGCTCCAGGACGTCGGCGACCTGCCCGCCTTCGACCGGGTCTTCGACGCCTGGTTCCGGCAGGGCGGACCCTGCGGGGCAGACCCGCCGCCCGAAGGCGACGAGGGCGGCGCGCCGTCCCCCGGCGGACCCGGTGAGGAAGACCCAGCGCGTGAGGTACGGCCGGGCGACGGCATCGAGGCCAGCACCCTGAGCACCTACGGCACGCGCGAGTTCGGCCGGACCGGCGAACAGCGGCACGCGCTCATGCGCACGCTCGAAGCCACCTGGCCCGCCGTACTGCCCGCAACCCCGTCACGGCGCCGCCGCCCGGCCCGGTCGGGGGACCGGCTGGACGTACGGCACGCGTGGCGGCGCGCCCATCGCCACGACGGGGAGATCATCGAGCTTCGCCGCCTGGCCCGCCCGCCGCGTCCGCGCCGCCTGTTGATCTTGGTCGACGTCTCCGGCTCGCTGCGGCTGCACACCCCGGACCTGCTCCGCGTCGCGCACACCGCGCTGCGCGCGGCGCCGGCCCGTACGGAGGTGTTCACCTTCGGCACCCGGCTCACCCGGATCACCGCCGCGCTGTCGCACCCGCACGCCGATCAGGCGCTGCGGGCGGTGTCGGCGCTGGTCACGGACGCGGACGGCGGTACGGCGATCGGTGCGGCGCTGGCGCGTTTCCTGGGCAACCCGCGGTTCGCGGCGCTGGCCCGAGGCGCGCTCGTGATCGTGCTGTCCGACGGGCTCGAACGCGGCGACTGCACCCCCATGGTGCGCGCCACGGCCCGCCTGTCGCGGCTAGGCCACCGGCTCGTCTGGTGGTCCCCGCTGGCCTGCTCGCCGACCTACCGCCCCGCCACGCGCGCCATGGCCGCCCAGCTCCCGAGCCTGGACCACCTCGGCGGCGTACGCGATCTGCCCACCGCGTTGGAGGAGGTACGCCGCCTCCCCGCTGTCCTGTCCGGCCCCCGCCACACCGCGGCGCGGCGTTGGTCCACCTCGCCACCCCTGGGAGCTTAAGTTTTGGACGGAATAGTTTTGGATGGAATCGTGGACGCCCACCACCACATATGGCGGGCCGCCGACCTGCCCTGGCTCCAGGGGGAGATGGTCCCGCGCATCTTCGGCCCGTACGAGCCGATCCGCCGCGACTACCCCGCCTCCGAGTACGTCGGGGAGGCCACCGCCTGTGGCATCACCTCGGCCGTCTACGTGCAGGCCAACTGGCCGCTGGACCGCTCTGTGGACGAGGTGCGGTGGCTGCGCGACGTACACGCCGAGACCGGCTGGCCCACCGCCGTGGTGGGTTCAGCCGACCTGTTCGACGAGGGCGCGGCCGACGTGCTGCGCCGGCAGGCCGCCCTGACCCCGCTCGTTCGTGGCACCCGGCTGCAACTGCACTGGCACGAGCGGCCGGAGTTCCGCTTCGCCGCCGCCCCGGACCGCATGAAGGATCCCGTCTTCCGGCGCAGCATCGGCGTGCTCGCCGAGCTGGGGTGGCTGTTCGAGCTGCAGGTGTTCCCCGCCCAGATGGCCGACGCCGCGGCCCTCGTGTCCGACTTCCCGGACGTGACGTTCGTGCTGGTCCACGCCGGTATGCCGGTGGGCGCCGAGCCGCCGGCCGTCGCGGAGTGGACCGCTGGCCTGAGGCTGCTGGCCGAGCGGCCCAATGTCGTGGTGAAGCTCACCGGCCAGGGCACCTTCGTGCACCGGGTGGACCGGTCGCTGATCGAGCGGGTGGCGGCCACGTGCCTGGAGCTGTTCGGCTCCCGTCGGTGCATGTGGGGCAGCAACTTCCCGATCGAGAAGCTCTGGACCGACCTGCCCACCCTGCTCTCTACCTGGCAGGACGTGCTCTCAGGGCGATCCGCTGGGGAGATCCGGGACGTGTTCGCCGCGACGGCCACCCGCGTCTACCGCCTCTGACCGGCTCCGCGACGGTGTGCCCGCCGCGACGGTGTGCCCGCGACGCCGCGCTCGCGTGCGGCTGCGGCTGCGGTGGAGATCGCGTAACGTGCCTGAAAATCGGGATCTATCTCGTTAAGGTGCATGGGGTCCGTTCCGGCCGTCAGAGGAGTCACTCCACTCATGCCGAATGCCGAACCCCTGCGCCCCGGCGACCCCGAGGTGATCGCGGCCTACCGGATCGTCGGGCGTCTCGGTGAGGGCGGCCAGGGCATCGTCTACCTCGGCCAGGCCCCGGACGGGCGGCCGGTGGCCGTCAAGGTGCTGCGGCAGTCCGTCGGCGGCGACGACCGCTTCGCCAAGGAGATCGCCGCGGCCCGGCGCGTCGAGCCGTTCTGCATCGCCCAGGTGCTCGACGCGTCGATGGGCGGCCGTCCGTACATCGTCAGCGAGTACGTCGAAGGCCCCTCCCTGCAGCAGGCGGGCCGCCATGGCGGCGGCGACCTGCAGCGCCTGGCCGTCAGCACGGCCACCGCGCTGACCGCCATCCACCAGGCGGGCATCGTGCACCGCGACTTCAAGCCCGCCAACGTGCTGCTCGGCCGCGACGGGCCGCGCGTCGTCGACTTCGGCCTCGCCCGCGTCGCCGACTCCGCCGTCACCGTCACCAGCAGCGTCGTCGGGACGCCCGCGTACATGGCCCCCGAGCAGTTGGCGGGCGCGTACGTCGGCCCGGCGGCGGACGTCTTCGCCTGGGCTTCGGTCATGGTGTACGCGGCGACGGGCACGCCGCCGTTCGGCGAGGATTCGCTGCCCGCGGTCATCAACCGCATCCTGAGCCAGGAGCCCTTCCTGGGCGACCTGCCGGAGCCGCTGCGCTCGGTCGTGTACACCTGCCTGGCCAAGGACCCGGCCGCCCGCCCACAGATGCAGGACGTCCTGCTGCGCCTGCTCGGCGGCGCCAACAGCGCCGGAAACCAGCACATGCCGCCAGCGCCTCAGCACGCCCCGCCCGGCCCGGGATACGTCCCGCCAGGCTCTGGGCACACCCCACCCGGCTCCGGGCACACTCCATCCGGCCCCGGGTACGCCCCACCCGGTCCGGGGCACGCTCCCGCAGGTGGCGGTCAGCGTCCCGCGCGGCCGCGTCGTCGCTTTCCGCTGGTCGCGGGCGTATCCGGAGTGGTAGCCGTGTGTCTGGCGGCCGGCGTCGTCGTTTGGAAAGGCCCGCTGAACGGGGGCGCCGCTCTATCGGCTCTGGCCGCGAACTCCAGCGAGTCGTCCCCCTCCGCCACCACGACCAAGCACAAAAAGACCGCAGCGCCCAAGAAAACGCAGACCTCACCGATCACTCCCAAGCCCACGCACTCGCGCTCCACCCCCAAGCCCACGCACGCGCCCTCCACCCCCGAGCCGTCGCAGGAGCACACGCCCATCCGCTCTACCCCCAAGAACACGCCCAAGAACACGCCGAGGCCCACGAGCACGCCTACGAACAAATCCACGAGCACGGCGACGAAGAAACCGACGACAACCCGACCGTCGCCGACCGCGACCAAGAAGACCAAGGCCGCCTCCTTCAGCCTCGCCTACGTGCGGGTCGCCGGCTCGTCGAAGATCAACGACGCGGGGATCACCTGCTACAGGGGCTCGTTGGGCTTCGGCATCGGCATCGACTCCTCCGAGATGGGAGCCGCGTTCTCCTACCAGTGGCTCGTCGACGGTCAGGTGATCGAGAGCGGCTCCAGGCGGATCCCGTCCTACGGCCGAAGCGACTATTTCGGGTCGAAGAAGCAGATCACCCCCGAGCTCGGTACCAAGCACACGGTCGTCTTCCGGCTCACCTCGCCGACACAGCGCACCAAGTCGACCTCGTGGACCATGTGCTGACCCACAGCCCTCAAGGGCGCAGCGACGTCGCCGCTGGACAATTCAATTCTTGAGGAAGTTAATTACCAGTACAATCGGTTGCACACCCCAGCCCTCTCGGGAGGCACCAGTTGCACTGGGTTATCACCGGCACACTGCTCGCCGGATTGCTCACCGTTCCCACCACCCCCACCGACTCCTGGACCGTCAAGGCCCCCACAGGTGGGCCCGTCGCCACCGTCCACCTCGACGCGCAGGGCCGCCCGTCCGTGGCCGTGTCACGGGACGGCGCGACCGTACTCGAACCCAGCCCGCTCGGCGTCACCACGGAACAGGCCGACCTCACCACCGGCCTGAGCCTGACCGGCCGTTCCGGCCGCGTGGTCGTCGAGAAGTACACGACCACGGCCGGCAAGCGCCTCAATCGCCTGTCCGTGATGAACGAGACCCGCTTCCGCTTCGCCCGCGGAGATGCCAAGCTCGACCTGGTCGTCAGGGCCGCCCGCGACGGCGTCGCCTACCGCTACGAACTGCCCGGCGCGGGCGCCGTCCTCAGCGAGGCGTCGGCGTTCGCCGTCCCCGCCGGGTCCACCGCCTGGCTGGCCGGCCACCGCCGCGACTACGAGAACCCGTTCATCCAGTACGCCGACGTCCCCCCGGCCGAATACCAGATGCCCGCCCTGTTCGGAGTGGGCCATAACTACCTCCTGCTGGCCGAATCGGCGCTGAATGGCTCCTACACGGGTCCCCGCCTGGTAAGCGACCAGGGCACCTACAAGATCGCCCTCTGGGACGCGCGGGTCCCCTACGACCACGGCCTGACCACGCCCTGGCGGGTCATGGTCACGGGCGACCTCGCGACCGTCACCGAGTCCACCCTCGTCGACGACCTCGCGCCCGGATCCCAGGTCGCCGACACCTCGTGGATCAAGCCGGGCAAGGTGCTGTGGAGCTGGCTGGCCGGTGGCCGGAGCGTGCAGCAGAGCCTTGAGCAGCAGAAGGAGTTCGTCGACTACGCCGCGCAGCACCGCTGGCCGTACGTGCTGGTGGACGCCGGCTGGTACGACGATCCGGTCACCGGCGAGCGGGCCTGGACGGATCGGACGGCCGAGTTCACCTGGATACCCGAGCTCGTCGAGTACGGGAAGGCGCGCGGCGTGGGCATCATGACCTGGCTGCGATTCTCCGACTTCGACACCCACGACAAGCGCGTCCAGCGCTTCGGGCTGCTGCGTCAATGGGGTGTCAAGGGTGTCAAGCTGGACTTCATCGACTCCGAGGCGCAGGAGCGGCTGCAGTGGTACGACGGGACGCTGCGCGACCTGGCCGACAACCAGCTCATGGTCAACTTCCACGGCTCGACCGTGCCCAAGGGGATCAACCGCACGTGGCCCCAGGTCATGAGCATGGAAGGGGTGCACGGCGCGGAGAAGTCGTCGAACCTGACCACCAGCCACCTGGCAGCCCTGCCGTACACCAGGAACGAGATCGGCTCGATGGACTACACGCCGATGGCTTTCCAGCGCCCCAGCCGGCCCACCTCCGACGCGCATGAGCTGGCGCTGTCGGTGGTGTTCGAGTCGGGGCTGGAGAACCTGGCCGGGTCGCTGGAGGCGTACCGGGCGCGGCCCGAGGCCGAGCGCTTCCTTGACCAGGTGCCCACGGTGTGGGACGAGACGCGGCTGCTGTCCGGCAAGCCGGCCGACCACACGGTGATGGCCCGGCGCAGCGGCGACCGCTGGTTCATCGGCGCCGGAGTCTCCGGGGCGGCCCGGACGCTGCAGGTGCCGACGGGCTTCCTGCGGGGACGGTGGCTGGTCGAGGTGACCGGCGACGGCGCCGACGGGCTCGTCCGTGAGGCGCACGTGGTGCAGGGCGGCACGCTGCCGGTGGAGGTCATAGCGGAGGGCGGGTTCGCCGCCATCGCCTGCCGCTGGCGCCCCGGTCTGACGACCTGCGCCCGCTGAGGCTGCCTCTGACGCGTCGTTTCCCGAGGTCAGCGCCACCGTGTCACGGCCTTTTCCACATATCACCGAGAATGCGCTTTTATCCGCAGTTGAACCCCACAAGGGAGGCAGCCGTACCAGGCCGAGAGAGAACGGAAAGGGTAATCATGAACATGCGCACCCTCATTGTCCCCGGCCTTGCTGCCTCCCTCGTACTGATCGCCACTTCGCTCAGCCCGGTTTCCGCACAGGCGACCACCCCGGTTTACCTGGCCGCGTCGCTCAAAGGCGCGAACGAAGTGCCCGCCCAGGGCATGAAGGTAGGTGACGCGGACGGAAGCGCGCTGGCCGTTTTCCGCATCCATGGCAACCGGGTCGACTACGCCGTCCGGTGGAGCAAAGTAGACGCGCCCAGCGGGTTCCACATCCACCGTGGCGAGGCGGGTGAGAACGGCGACGTCAGGGTCCCGTTCTTCGTCGAGGCGCTGCCCACCACGTTCCACGCCGTCAAGGGCACGGTCCAGGTGCAGGACGGCGCTCTGCTCAGCCGTATCGTCAGCCATCCCGGCAAGTGGTACGCCAACCTGCACAACGCCGAGTTCGGCGGCGGCGCCGTACGGGCCCAGCTGTACCGGATCCGCCCGGTGGAGCTGGAGTCGGTGCTGGCGCACGGGTTCGGCGCCACGCTCACCACGCGGGCCGACGGGCGCCAGGAGATACCGGCACCCGGCATGAAGGTCGGCGACCGCGACGGGCGCGCCGGGTGGCTGGTGCAGCCGGAGGGCAACCGGGTGTGGTTCGCCGCCGCGTGGGCGGGGGTCGGGCCACCGGTCGGCGCGCACATCCACCGCGCCCCGAAGGGCAAGAACGGGCCGGTGGTCGTGCCCTTCTTCGCCGCCGAGAAGGGCCTGCCCGCCAGCGTCAACGGCATCGCCGGCAGCACGACCACCTCTATAGCGGTGGCCCGCCGCATCTGGAAGAAGCCGAAGAACTGGTACGCCAACCTGCACACCGCCGAGTTCCCGGGCGGCGCAGTGCGCGGCCAGCTCTACAAGGGCGACTGGTAAGCCGTCCCACCCCTGCAGGGCAAGGGCTCACGCGCCATGCGAGCACGGCGCGTGAGCCCTATAGAGACGGGTGATCGACCAGGTCATGGCCGACGGCGGCGGCAGCGAGCACGCACAGTTCTTCTTCCCGTCAGTCTCTCCATGCACAGCGTTCACATGTGCGCTCCAACGTGTCCGCTTGAGGGCAACCGGCCTGGCCGGTTGTCCGTGTGAGCATGCAAGTGAAGGGACTGCGCCTGATGCGGCCAGCAGCAAGACATTTATTCGGCGGCGTACGGAGCCGGGGGCGCCTGGCCGCCGTCGGCACGGCCGTGGCGCTACTCGTGAGCAGCCTCGTGACGGCGGCGTACGCCGACCCCGGGCCGACGGACGCGGATCGGGGACGGCCCACCCCGACGCCGACCACTTCCCAGAGCCCGCCGACCCTCACCCCCATCAGCGGGTCCTACCTTGAGGGCAAGGTGAAGGTCGTGGCAGCCCCGGTCGCGGCCGGGGACAGCGTCACGAAACTCGCCATCGACGGCGCCGCGGTCAACGCCACCAAGACCGTGGGCGTCTCGAAGCTCCGCTTCGACGTGGGTTCCAACTCCACGGAGGCGCAGTACCACAGCTACGTTCTCGTCAACGGCGCGCACCGCAGCGACATCGGCGACTACGTGAACGAACGGGCCACCATCGACATCCCCAACGAGCAGCTCGTCAAGGGCGAGAACACCGTTGAGATCGTCGTCGGCACGGTCCAGTCCTCCTGCGGCACCAACTACGACGACTTCGTGCTGTCCGACGTGGGCCTCGAACTGCTCGGCGAGGTCGCGGACGGTGAGGACAACCCGTACACGCTGTCCTTCGGCGACGGCAGCTGCGGCACGAACACCTCGCTGCTGAAGCGCGCCACGCTCAAGTTCTTCGTCCAGGCCGACCCGCAGGGCACCACCGGTCTCGCGGCGGAAGTGGACACGACGACGCTGGCCAACGGCGAGCACGCCATCACCGCCACGACCGCGGCCGGGGCGAGCGTCAAGAACACCGTGACCGTGAACAACGCCCCGGCCGGCGCGCCGCGGCTGATGCCCACGGACGGCACGCTCGTGGCGGGCACCAAGCCGGTCTTCGCGAACGTCCCGGCCACCGGCGAGGGCGGCGTCAAGTCGCTCACCGTCGACGGCGCCGAGCCCGTCACGAAGGCCACGCTCGGCAACGGTGCCGCGAAGCTCAGTTTCGACGTGGGCGCGGACTCGATCGACGACAAGTACGACAACTTCCTGCTCGTCAACGGCAAGCGCGTCGACCTGGGCGGCTCCTGGGTGAACCAGCGGGTGACCGTCGCGGTCCCGGCCAGGTTCCTGGTCCCCGGCGACAACACGATCAAGCTCGTCACCGGCGACTACAAGGAGACCTGCGGAAACGGCCGCGACGACTTCACCATCGCCAACCTCGACCTCGCCCTGGACGGGGCCACCGTCAAGGGCCAGGACATCAAGTCGTCGTACGAGATGGGCGACGGCACCTGCGGCAGCAACCAGAGCGCCCTGCGCGAGGCCGAGCTGCGCTACTCGATCGACGCCCCGGCGGTGCACGTCATCGAGACGCTCGGCTCGGGCGACGCGACGCTCAGCTTCAACGTGGGCACCAACTCGATCGAGGCGCGCTACCAGAATTACCTGCTTGTCAACGGTCAGAAGGTCGTGCTCGACGGCGACTTCGTCAGCCGCCGCGTCGATTTCACGATCCCGAACGAGTTCCTGGTGCCCGGCTGGAACACCATCGACTTTGTGGCCGGCACCTTCCCGACCTCGTGCGGCAGCAACCGCGACGACTTCGCGATCTCGAACATCGCCCTCACCCCGGTGGGCGGCACGGCGACCGGCCAGATGGTCAAGACCTCGTACGGCATGGGCGACGGCAACTGCGGCGACAACGTGAACCCGCTGACCGAGATCGACCTGGAGTTCCTCGTGGACGCCCAGGCCCGCGGCCTGCGCGCCGACCTCGACACCAAGGCCATCAAGGACGGCAAGCACACGCTGGAGGCCACGTCGGCCGCGGGCAAGGCCGCCACGCGCCTGCTGGTCACGGACAACTCGGCGCCTAAGGTCGCCAAGAGCGTCCCGGCCGCGAACGAGAAGATCACCGCCTCGGTGATCCTGGACGTCAAGCTCGAGGACGCCTCGGCGGTCGTGTCCGGGCCGGACGTCAAGCTCGACGGCCAGCCGATCGAACTGGGCGCCAAGGTGGGGCCCGGTCTTCGAGCCGGCAAGCACACGCTGGCCGTGACCGGCGCCGACGGTCTCGGCAACACCGCGGTCCGCGAGGTCGTCTTCGAGTCCGCGGGCATCCCGGACGTCCCCGCCGAGCTGACCCCGGCGCTGGGAAGTGTCGACGTGTCGGATCCCGTGAAGCTCTCGGCGAAGGTCGCCGAGCCCGATGGCGGCCGGCTGACGGCGACGTTCTCGGAGGCCAAGATCCTGGCGCCGGACCAGGCGTACCAGGGCACGACCCAGACCCTTCCCACGACCCTGCAGGTTCCGGGTGAGAAGCGCGTCAGGACGGACGGGCTCGACCCGGCCGACGGCAAGACGCTCGACGCGCCCACCGGCCGGGACATGACGTACCAGCGGTTCGACGTCCAGGTCGAGGGGCACGTGGACGCCCCGGTCCTGCGCTGGGAGGGCGTCATCGACCCCGAGCGCCTGGTCGCGCTGCGGGTGTGGAACACCAAGGCCAAGACGTGGGACCTGCTGACGAGCGCCCGCGGCGCCGCCACGGGCAAGACCGCCCTCACGGCCGTCGTCGACACCAAGTACATCGACAGGCGGCAGGTCCACGTCATGGTGACGGGTGAGGACCCGTTCGCCGACGACGTCGAGCCCGGCGACCCCAACGGCTTCGCCGACCCCGCCACGTACGACTTCTCGATGGTCCACTTCACCGACACCCAGTACATCTCCGAGGGCGCGGTGGAACAGGAGACGCCCGAGGAGCGCGCGGTGTGGGAGCGTGCCTACTCCGGCATCGTCGACTGGATCAAGGCGAACAAGGACCAGCGCAAGATCTCCTACGTCGCGCACACCGGCGACATCATCGAGAACAACATCCGCAAGCCCGCCGACGAGGCCACGCAGAAGCAGGTCGTGGGCGAGTTCGAGGTGTCGTCGAAGCAGCAGCGCGTGCTGGACGAGGCGAACATCCCCAACGGCGTGATCGCCGGCAACCACGACAACCAGTCGGGCACCGAGGACGGGCCGGAGGCCATCTACAACAAGTACTACGGCCCCAACCGGTACCAGGACGCCTCACAAGGCTGGCAGCACGCCAAGTACGGCGGGCCGTGGAAGGAAGGCGACAACCAGAACCACTACGACCTGTTCTCCGCCGGCGGGCTGGACTTCGTCGTGGTCGGCCTGTCGTACGGCGTGACGAGGGACGAGGCCGAATGGGCCGACTCCATCTTCAAGAAGTTCCCGGGCCGCAACGGCATCCTGCTCTCCCACGATTACCTCGTGCCGAGCACCAACCCCGACGGACGCGGCGCCGGATTCTCCGCGCCCGACGGCTCGATGCTGTACAAGACCGTGGTCGAGAAGAACCCGAACGTCTTCCTGA
The DNA here is from genome assembly GCF_040680095.1 of Nonomuraea sp. NPDC052129. Classification (NCBI taxonomy): domain Bacteria; kingdom Bacillati; phylum Actinomycetota; class Actinomycetes; order Streptosporangiales; family Streptosporangiaceae; genus Nonomuraea; species Nonomuraea sp. NPDC052129. The sequence continues at coordinate 586,317 of NZ_JBFAVX010000002.1, forward strand.
TCCTCGCCGGTCACGAGCACGGCGTGGGCACCAACGTGAAGCCGAAGGTGGGCCAGGTCGGCAACGGCGTCGTCGAGCTGCTGGCGGACTACCAGTTCTACACGGTCTCGGCCGACCGTCTCGGGCTCACCGAGATCGGCGGGTACAAGCCGGACGACCAGCTCCAGTTCGGCGCGAGCTTCTTCCGGCTGCTGTCGTTCAACGTCAAGCGGGCGGAGCTGAGCGTGGACACCTACTCGCCGCTGCTCAACGACTTCGGCGCCACCGAGTTCGATCCGCTGCGCCGTTACAACGGCAAGGAGGACAACATGGTGCTGCCGGTCGATCTCACCTCCCGTACGACGAGCTTCCAGACCGACTCCCTGGCGCTCTACAAGCCCAGCCGGATCATCGGCAAGAGCACGGTGACGTCGGGCGAGGTGGCCTCGGTCACCTGGGACCGGCTCAAGGACGACACGGCCTATGCCTGGTTCGTCACGGCACGTTCGGCCGGCGGCGGTGTGACCGCCTCCGAGCCGAGCGTCTTCGTCACGAAGGACAAGGACGGCCGTCCGGGCAAGTGGGGGCCTGACTCGCCCATGTACCACTGGTTCAACCGCTGATCCATCCGCCGCCCCGGACCTGGTCCGGGGCGGCATCCCCCACTTGGAGACACGAGACATGCCCCATATGCGGCGGCTGGCCACTCTCGTCCTCGCCGTCGTCCTCGGCGGTGTGCTGGCCGGCCTGGCGCGTCCCGCCCCGGCGGCGGCGCACGACGTCACGACGACCGCCCAGGCCGAGGTGACCGGCACGGGGACGAACGTCAAAGTCGTGCTCGACCTCGAGTACGACCTGCTCATGAAGTCGGCCTGGCTCTACGCGGAGGCGTACGAGGCCAAGGAACGGGCCGAGCAGCTCCGCCAGCTCACGATCAACCGCGACGCCGTGACCACGTACGTCACGCGCCGCTTCGCCGTGGCGTACGAGGACAAGCCGTGCGCGCCCACGCAGGTGGGCGCGGCGGACGTACGCCTGCGCGACAAGGTGGCCTTCGCCGTGCTGACCTACGCCTACGCCTGCCAGGGCGACGGCGGGGGAGCGCACGCGATCTCCAGCGCGCTGTTCCCCGACGCCGAGAGCTTCGTGCACAGTACGAAGACCATCGTCCGCTACGACGTCGACGGCGAGAAGGGCTCCGCCGTCCTGGCCGCGCAGAACCCGACGCTGAAGGTCGGCGAGCATCCGGCGCCGAACCAGATCGGGGAGTTCTTCCTGCTCGGCGCCGAGCATCTGCTGTTCGGCCTGGACCACGTCCTCTTCCTGCTCGCGCTGCTCATCGGCGCGCGCCGCCTGCGGGACGTCGTCATCACGGCCTCCGCCTTCACCGCCGCCCACAGCATCACGTTCCTGCTGGCGGCGATGGGGGTCGTGGACGTTCCCGGCCAGATCGTCGAGCCGATCATCGCGGGCTCGATCATCGTCGTGGCCCTCGCCAACCTCTTGGGCCGGGGCGAAGACCGGCTGGGCAGGTGGCGGCTGCCCATCGTGTTCGCCTTCGGCCTGGTGCACGGGCTCGGCTTCGCGGGCGCGCTGGACATCGACCAGAGCGGATCGTGGGCGCTGCTCCTGTCGCTGCTGAGCTTCAACCTCGGCATCGAGGCCGCGCAGCTCGCCATCATCGCGGTGCTCTTTCCGCTGCTGGTGCTGCTGCGCCGTACGCCCGCCGCCCGCTGGGGGGTGGTCGCGCTGTCGGTCCCCATCGTGGCGGTCAGCCTGTACTGGTTCGTCGATCGCATCCCGCTGCCGCTCTGACCGGGCACCGGCTTGGCCGAGGCCCGGTGTCAGAGGATGGTGAGCGGGTCGGCGGCGCGTTCGCGCAGGGCGGTGATGACGCTCGCGAGCGGGCCGCCACGATCCGCCGCGCCCGCGGGCCAGACCACGCCGAGCCGGAAGTGCAGGTCCGGGTCGTCCAGCGGCACGAGGACGAGCCCGGACTCAGTCAGGACGCGGCCCGCGATCGTGTTGGGCGTGATCAGGGACAGAGCGCGCGAGTGGGTGATGTGCGCGGCGATCTGTACGACGTCGCTGTGCGGCATCTCCCGGATCCGGGTGACCCCGCCCTCGCGCAGATGGTCGCGCAGCCCCTTCATCACCAGCGGGTGCACCTTGAACGAGGTGAGCAGCATCTGCCGGTCGGCCAGGTCACCGAGCTTGAGCCGGGTACGGCCGGCCAGCGGGTCGTCGGCCCGCATCGCGATGGCGAAGCGGTATTCGGCGAGGGCCAGGCTGTCGAGGCCGGGGGCGTCCACGGGCAGGTGGACGACGGCGATGTCCAGCCGGTGCGCCGCCAGCAGGGCGAGCAGCCCCGCCGACGGCTCCAGGCTCACCGGCAGCTCGATCCCGGGACTCACCCGCGCGAACGTCTCCAGCACCAGGTCCAGGACCTGGGTGGGGGCGAGCGGCGTGGCCCCCACCCGCACGGCCGGGGCGACGACGGCGGGTCCGGTCGCGAGGTCCGCCAGCGCGTCGAAGCGGGCCAGCACGTCGCGGGCCGGCTCCAGGAAGGCCCGCCCGAAGGCGGTCAGCTCGACCTGGTGGTAGCCCCGGTCGAACAGATCCTTGCCGAGCTCCTTCTCCAGCTCCCGGATGCGGCGGCTGAGCGGGGACGACGTCACGTGCAGCCGTTCGGCGGCGCGCCCGAAGTGGAGCTCCCCGGCCACGGCCACGAAGTAACGGAGCTGCTGGATGTCCATCCAGCTCAGGGTAGCGACGCCCCCCGGCGATCAGTCGTCCGCGGCCCGGGATCGTGCGCAGACGATGATCAGGAGGGCGCCAGCAACGAGACGAGATCGTCCCATCGGGCGAACAGCAGCCCCAGAACAGCGCCGAAGACGCCGACCACCACGCTGAGCGCCGGGTCGAAGGTACCGCTCACCAGCGACCCCGCCAGCCCGAGCAGGGCGATCACGACGAGCACGACGTTGCGTACCACGTGTTCTACGCCCAAGGGCGTCTGGGTGGGGCCGAAGCAGCGGCAGGCCACCGTCTTTCCCCTCCGGACGACCAGCGCGACGGCGACGGTCAGACACCCGAGCAGCCCGGCCGCGAGGACGAACGACGCCGATCCGGCCCAGCGAAGGGGAACCGCGGCCAGCACGATGACCCCGCCCTCCGCCACCACCGTGGCGACCGCCGCCGGGACCTTCACGGCGCCGACCAGCCCCATCGCTCCGACCGACACGACGAACTCGTCCCAGGCCCGGCGGCTGGAGACCTTGCCCACCAGCGCGAGCGTGAACATCGTGAGCAGCAGCAGTCTGCTCGCCACGTCGACGTACTGCATGATCACAACGTAGCCACGGGCGAGCGGATCCAGCAAGAGGGAGTTCGTTACGCTCGAAGATCCACGAGCAGGGAGTAGACCGTCGTGCTGATTCGGTTGCTCGGACCCGTCGAGGTGGAGCGCTCGGGCCAGACCCGCCCCGTACGGCCGCCGCAGGTCGCGCTCGCCTTGGCCGCGCTCGCGTGGGAGGTCGGCCGGGTCGTGTCCGTCGAGAGGCTCCTCGCCCGGGTCTGGGGCGAGCAGGTTCCGCCCGGCGCGCGGCGCACCCTGTACACCGTCATCACCCGTATCCGCCGCGACGTACTGGCCGGCGATGGCGCCGTCGTCCAGCGGCCCGGCGGCTACCTGCTCGACGTGGACGAGTCCGCGGTGGACGTGTCGCGCTTCCGGAGCCTCGCCTATCAGGCGATGGCCGAGCCGGACCCGGCGCCGCTGCTGGGCGACGCTCTCGCGCTGTGGCGCGGCGACCCGCTGACCGGCCTGCCCGGCGAATGGGCCGAGCGCGCCCGCCACCGGCTGCGCGACGAGCGCAAGGCGACCATGCTGCGGTGGGCGCGTACGGTGACCGGCCGCGACGCCGCGGCCGCCGTGGCGGCGCTGACGCCGCTGGCCGACGAACACCCGCTGGACGAACTCCTGGCGGCCGCGCTGATCGAGGCGCTGCACACGTGGGGGCGGACCGCCGAGGCGCTGGCGCACTTCGCCCGGGTACGCCGGACGCTCGCCGACGAGCTGGGCGTCGAGCCCGGTACGGCATTACGGCGCGTCCACCGGATGCTGCTGCGCTCCGGCGACGTGGCCGAGACCACACACGTGGTCCCGGCCCAGCTGCCGGTCGACCTGAGGGGCTTCGTCGGGCGGGCGGCGGAGCTGGACCGGCTGGCCGAGGCCGCGACCGGCGACCGGCCGGCGAGCGCGGCGGTCTACGCGATCTCGGGACCGCCCGGCGTGGGCAAGTCGTCGCTCGCGCTGCGCTGGGCGCACCTCAATCGCGACCGCTTCCCGGACGGCCAGCTGTACGCCGACCTCAGCACGGTCGACCCGGCCGACGCGGCCGTGGTCCTGCCCCGGTTTCTCGGGGCGCTCGCGGTCCCGGAAGCCCAGATCCCGTCGGACGTCGAGGCCCGGATCGGGCTCTACCGCAGCCTGCTGGCCGCCCGGCGGGTCCTCGTCGTGCTCGACGACGCCCGCGGCGCCGAACAGGTACGCCCGCTGCTGGCCGGCGCGCCGGGGTGCCTGACGCTGATCACCAGCCGCGCCGAGCTGACCGGCCTGGCGGTCACCTCGGGCGCCTCCCTGGTACGCCTGGACGTCCTGCCGGACGACGACGCCTACCGCCTGCTGGCGGCGCGCCTGGGCGAGCCGAGGCTGGCGGCGGAGCCCGAGGCCGCCGCGCTGATCATTCGCCGGTGCGGCCGGCTGCCGCTGGCCCTGGCGATCGTCGCGGCGCAGCTGGCGCGGCACACCGACCTGCCGCTGGCCGAGGTCGCCGCGGACCTCGCGCGGCCCGGCGCCGATCTGGAACCGTTCGCCCACAGCGACCCGGCGATCGACCTGCGCAGGGTGTTCGGGCGGTCGTACCGGGACCTGCCCGAGCCCGCGATCCGGCTGTTCCGGCGCCTCGGGCGCCACCCCGGGCCGCACATGTCGCTCGCCGCGGCGGCGAGCCTGGCCGCCCTGCCGGTGGACCGCACCCGGGAACTGGCCGCGCGGCTCGACCGCGCCAACCTGGTCGGCCTCCGCGCGCCAGGCCGCCTGCACCTGCACGACCTGCTGCGCGTGTACGCCTCGGAGCAGGAGCGGGCCGCCGACAGCCGGACGGTACGGCGGGGGACGACGAGGCGGCTGCTGGACCACTACCTGCATTCGGCCTGCGCGGCCAGCGAAGTCTGCTACCCGCACCGCGAAAAGCTCGACCTGGAACCGCGGGCGCGAGGTGCCGTGACGGAGCGGTTCGCCGGTCAGGCGGAGGCCCTGCGCTGGTACGCCGACGAGTCGGTGGCGTTGCCCGCGTTGCTGACGGAGGCGACCGAGGCCGGGCTGGACCGGCACGTGTGGCAGCTGGCGTGGGCGTTCTCGGAGTTCATGCAGCGCCGCGGCCCATGGGAGCAGGTGCTGGGCGTTCAGGCGGTGGCGTTGGACGCGGCCGAGCGGCTCGGCGACCGGCTGGCCCAGGCCCGGTGCCACAACTGCATCGCGCGCGCCCACGTCAGGCTCGGCCGCGACCTGGCGGCCATCGAGCACTTCCAACAGGCGATCGAGCTGCATCGCGACCTGGACGAGCCGGTCCTGGAGGCGCACCTCCACCTGGGCCTGACGGTCTCGCTGAACCGGGTGCGACCCGCCGGACAACTGGGCCACACGCTGCGCGCGCAGGAGCTGTTCCGGCGGGCCGGCGATGCCATCGGCGAGGCGCGGGCGTTGAACAACGCGGGCTGGTTGCGGGCCCAGCTCGGCGAGTACGACCAGGCGCTGGCCGACTGCCGCCGGGCACAGCGCATCCTGGCCGAGTTCGGGTACGCCCAGGGCGAGGGCCACACCTGGGACAGCATCGCCGTCGTACTGGAGGCCAAGGGCGACCTCGCGCAGGCCGTGGCGTCCTACGAGCGGGCGGTGGAGTTGCTGCGCGGCTGCGACGACCTCCACCCGGCCGCCGAGACGCTGGTCCGGCTGGGCGAGACGCACCTGCGGGCCGACGACACCGCCGCCGCGCTCGACGCCTGGAAGCGGGCGGCGGAATGCTACGACGACCTCGGCGACGCGCAGGCCGACAAGGTACGCGCCCGCATCGCGGCCCACGACCAGGAGGGGTGAGCCCGTTCTCGGCAGGCCGTTAAGAATTCGTTGAGAAATCGCTCAGAGCCCGGGTGCAGGCTGCGAGGCGCGGCGGGACGGTCGGCGTGGGCCGGCCGTGCTCTGCCGTGCCGGCCGGGTGATGGCCCGCCGGGACCGCCGCCGATATGGAGGTTCGATGCGCGTCGTGACCAAAATGGCCGACCGGCTCCTTGAGCTGGTCGCGCCGCACACTGTGGCCCGGGCTGCCGACTGCGCCTACGAGTGCTGCAGCTTCCCCGCATTCACCGCGAAGTACTGCTGCTACTACCCGAACGGTCACGTGTCGTGTGGCGGGTGCAAGAGCTACATCTACTGCTCGTAACCACTCGTCCCCGAGCCCGCTCACGTAGCGCGCGCGGGCCTTCACGGTGACGAGTACGCCGCGATGACCGGTGCCCGGCGGTGGTCGGCCGCGGCCGGGCACACCCTCATGAGCTTTCGACACGGAGATGTCTAGTGCCTTACCTGATCGCCATCGTGGTCCTCGTCGGCGCCCTGTGTCTGCTGGACCTGCTGCTGACCCTCGGCGTCATCCGGCGGCTCCGGGAGCAGACGAAGCTGATCGACGCGCTGTACGAAGCCGTCGGCACGGGCGTCCTGGCCGGAGCGGACAACGGTCTGCCCGTCGGAGAGGTCGTCGGCGACTTCGACGCGACGACCGTGGACGGCGCCCACGTCACGCGCGACCTCCTGCCCGAGGGGACGGTCGTCGCGTTCATGTCGCCGGACTGCCAAGGCTGCCATGAGCAGCTTCCCGAGGTGGTCTCCTGGGCGGCGGGCCAGGACCGGTCGCGGGTGCTCGCGGTGGTCGACGGACGCTCGGGTGATCCCGCGTCCTTGGTCACCCAGCTGTCGCCCGTCGCCCAGGTGATCGTGGAGGAGGCGCCTTCGGGGGTCGCCAACGCGTTCCGGGTCCAGTCGTTCCCGACCTTCTTCAAGGTGGCCGAGGGCGGCAAGGTGCTCGCGAGGGCGCCCCGGATCTCTCGGCTGCCGGCCGTTTCGCCGGCCGTGTCCACCGCTGGTTCGCCGGCCGCGGACACCGTCGGTTCGTCGGAGCGGCAGGCCGAAGAGCAGCCGGCGTGAGCGATCGCCGGCCGGGGACGGCACCGGCACCCCGGGTCCTGGCGGGATGCGGGCTGCGCGCCGCCGGGATGGTGTGGCGGTCGGCGCCGGCCCACGTACTCGGATACCTGGCGGTCACGCTCGTGGGCGCGGCCGCCCCGATCGCCCTGGCCTGGCTGACGAAGGCCGTACTGGACGGCCTGGCGGACCACCGGACCACTGTGCTGCTCGGCCTGGCGGTGACGATCGCCGTCGTGACGACGGCCGCCGTGGCGGCGACGCACGCCGCGCACTACCTGCGGGCCGAGGTGGACCGCCGGGCGGCACAGCGCGCCAAGGACGAGCTGTTCGCGGCGGTGACCCGCTTCACGGGACTGGCCCCGTTCGAGAGCCCCGCCTTCCTCGACCGGCTGCGCCTGGCCCAGCAGAGCGCGAGCAATCCGGGCAGGCTGGTGGACACCGCGTGCTCCGCCGCGCGCAGCACGGTGACCGTCGTCGGGTTCGTCGGCTCTCTGGCGCTGATCAGTCCCGCGTTCACCGTCCTGGTCCTGCTGTCGGCCGTACCGGCGCTGCTGATCGAGCTGCGGCTGTCGCGGCAGCGGGTCGCGATGATGTGGCGGATCGGGCCGGCCGAGCGGCGGGAGCTGTTCTACGCGCACCTGATGTCGACCGCGGACGCCGCAAAGGAGATCCGCCTGTTCGACCTCGGCGCCTTCCTGCGCCTGCGCATGCTGGCCGAGCTGCGGACCGCCAACGTGGCTCGCCGGCGGATGGACCGGCGGGAGTTCCTCGTACAGGCGAGCCTGTCGGGCACGTCGGCGGCCGTGGCCGGCGTGGGACTCGTCTGGACGATCCTCGCGGCGGGCCGCGGGCAGCTCAGCGTGGGCGACGTGTCGATGTTCGTGGCGGCCGTCGCCGGTGTGCAGGCCGCGCTGAATGTCATGGTGTCGGCAGGCGTGATGGCCTACGAACAGCTGCTGACCTTCCACCATCACGTCACGATCGTGACCGCCGGCCCCGACCTCCCGGCGCCGGGCGAGCCCAGACCGCTCGCGCCGCTGCGCCGGGGCATCGAACTGCGGGACGTCTGGTTCAGGTACAGCGACGACCATCCGTGGGTCCTACGCGGCGTCAACCTGTTCATCCCGCACGGCCGCACGGTCGCGCTCGTCGGCCGCAACGGCGGCGGCAAGAGCACGCTGGTGAAGTTGCTGTGCCGCTTCTACGACCCGACACGCGGCGCGATCCTGTGGGACGGCGTGGACCTCCGCGAGGTGGCGCCGGAGACGCTGCGCGCCCGGATCGGCGCGGTCTTCCAGGACTTCGTGGCCTACGAGATGACGGCGACCGACAACATCGCGTTGGGCGACCCGGCCGCCACCGAGGACCGGACGCGCGTCGAACGAGCGGCACGCGACGCCGGCGTCCACGACACCGTCGCGGCTCTCCCGCACGGCTATCGCACGCTCCTGAGCCGCCAATTCACCCCGGAGGAGGAAGGCGAGGAGAGCGCGGGCGTGCTGCTGTCGGGCGGGCAGTGGCAGCGGGTGGCGCTGGCGCGGGCGTTCCTGCGCCGCGACCGTGACCTGATGATCCTCGACGAGCCCAGCGCCGGGCTGGATCCCGAGGCCGAGTACGAGGTGCACAGCCAGCTCGCCAGGCTGCGGTCCGGGCGCACCAGCGTGGTGATCTCCCATCGCCTCGGCGCGGTGCGCGACGCCGACCTGATCGTGGTGCTGGCCGACGGCGTGGTCACCGAGGAGGGCACGCACGCCGCGCTGCTGGCGGACGGGGGGACGTACGCGCGGCTGTTCAGCCGGCAGGCCACCGGTTACCGGGACGAGGTTCACCCGACGGGAGTGGCGCGTTGATCGGCGCGCTCGCCGGCGTCGCTGTGGTGATGCTCGTCATCATCCTGTGGCTGCGCAGGCGGTATGTGGTGGTGACCGTTCATGGGGAGAGCATGCTGCCGACGTATCGGCCGGGCGAGCGCCTGGTCGTCCGGCGGACATCTCCCCGTTCACTGCGTACCGGACAGGTCGTGGTGCTCGCGGGAGTGGCGAAGGGGTCGCGCGCTGGAGTGACGAAGGGGCCGCGCGCCGGCGCGGTGGGAGGGTCGCCAGCGGACGAGCCGGGCACGGGCTGGATCGTCAAGCGCGTCGCGGCCGTCCCGGGTGACCCGATACCGAGGGACACGGTGCCCGCGCTGCGGACCGCGCCGGGTACGCATGTGCCCGCCGGCCACCTGGTCGTGCTGGGGGACAACGCGGACCGTTCGTACGACTCCCGCCGCTCCGGATATCTGACGACGGACCGCTTGCTCGGCGTGGTGCTCCGCAAGGTCGGTTAGCCGCTTCGCCGATTCGCTATTGAATACCCGAAGAATAGGCCGGATATTTCTGGCCGAAAATGGATCCGCCTTTTCATCGGACCCGGTCGTTTGAGCATTGTGGCAAAAAGCGGTCACCAGCCTTGTTAGGCCGGTCGCACGGGCGCACAGTCGAGGCACCGCCCACCGGAATGGAGCACTATTTATGGACGGAACGGTCGCACCACAACGCCGCGCGAAAAACCTCGTACGACGTCTCTTATCCGCTGGCCTCGCCATGTTCGTCGTGGCCTTCCTCGTCGCGCCGCCCGCGCAGGCCCTGGCCCTGCCGACGCCGAATGCATTCGTGTCGAACCTCGACCTGGAATGCTTCAAGACCACCCCGTACCAACCACCGGCCACCACCCTGAAGCTGCGGCACCTCAACCCCGTACTCGCCAATCAGCCGAACCTGCAAGTCACGCTCGGACAGCGTGAGCAACTGTGCGTTCCGGTGGCCAAGAACAACGTGATCCCGCCGCCGGGCGTCCTCGATTTCGTCAGGTTCGTCGACCTGTCCTGTTATCGGGTCACCGGCCCCTCGCTCAACCTGAGCCTGGCGCTGCGCCACCTCAATCCGGTGCTGGCGAACGTACCGGGCATCGGGGTCGTCCTGAACGTGCCCGAGCATCTGTGCGTCCCGGTCTCCAAGAACGGCGTGGTGCCCGCCCCGGACATTGTGCGGCTCATCTCCCACATCGACCTGCTGTGCTATGCCCACACCCCGAATCCGGCCATGAACGTCGGCCTCAACCTCACCCAGCTCAACCCGGTGCTGACCAGCCAGATCCCGCCCTCGGACGCCCGGGTCACCGCCGCCCGCCAGCTCTGCGTGCCGGTGCAGAAGTCCGGTGACGACATCCCGGCGGACATCATGAACATCGTGCGATGGGTCGACCTGGAGAAGTTCGACATCACCGCCTCGACCATCACGCCGGTGTCGCTGACCCTGAAGCACCTCAACCCGGTGCTGGGGAACCTGCCGGCCGAGGACGCCAGGCTGACCGCCGCCGTGCAACTGGCCGTACCGGTCTCCAAGAACGGAATGATCCCACCGAGCTGAACCATCGATGACGCCCGAGGAGAGCGACGACCGCGCGCCGTCACCCTCCTCGGGCCCCGGGGAAAGCCGGCCTGCTCCACGCCGACGCGCAGGCGGGCCGGCTCTGAGCTTTGTTCGTGCCGTTGACCAGGACTTGACGCCTTCCTTGCCTGACAGGTGCGTCCCCGGATCTAGCCTTGAGCTGGAAGGGGCACGCCATGATCATCAATATCGTGCTCGGGCTGATCGTCCTGTTGACGGTCTGGCTGGCCGTCAGTTCCATCAGGGTCGTCAACCAAGTGGAGCGCGGTGTGGTCTTCCGCCTCGGCAAGGCTCAGCGGGAGGTCCGCCCACCAGGGATCACTTTCCTCATTCCGGTCGCGGATCGGATGAAGAAGGTGAACATACAGATTGTCACGATGCCGGTGCCCACACAGGAGGGCATCACCCGTGACAACGTCTCCGTTCAGGTCGACGCCGTCGCCTATTTCCGCGTCGTGGAGCCGCTGCGGGCGGCCATCGCGGTGCAGGACTATCTGTTCGCGATCGAGCAGGTGGCGCAGACCTCACTGCGCTCGATCATCGGCAAGAGCGACCTGGACGACCTGCTGTCCAACCGTGAGCAGCTGAACAAGGGCCTGGCGCTGATGATCGACAGCCCTGCGCTCGGCTGGGGCATCCACATCGACCGCGTGGAGATCAAGGATGTCCATCTGCCCGAGGGCATGAAGCGATCCATCGCCCGCCAGGCCGAGGCCGAGCGGGAGCGCAGGGCGCGGGTGATCACCGCGGACGGAGAGTTCCAGGCGGCGCGGAAGCTCTCCGACGCCGCGGCCATCATGACCGAGGCGCCCGGCGCGCTTCAGCTGCGGCTGCTGCAGACCGTGGTGGAGGTGGCGGCCGAGAAGACCTCCACGCTGGTCATGCCGCTACCCGTGGAGCTGCTGCGCTTCTTCGAGCGCTCCGCGAGAAGCGGGCCGGCCGTGGACACCGCCAGTTCACCGGAGCGGCAGGCCGAACAGCAACCGGCCGTGGACGCCGCCGGTTCGCTGACGCGGCAGGCCGAGGAGCAGTCGGCCGTGGACGCCGCCGGTTCGCCGGAGCGGCGGGCCGAGGAGCAGCAGGCCGTGACGGACTCCGCCACGCCCGAGCTGGCTCCGCCAGAGCCCTCCTTCGAACGCTCCGCCGCGAAGAACGGAGCCTCACGCGCCACATAGACACATGGACACATAGACGCATAGACCCAGGACGCAGGCATTCGAGCGCACTCGCCCGTCAAGGCTCAAGGTTGGTCGGGAGAAACGCCGCGCGCAGGCCCGCCGGCGCGAGGCGCTCCTCGGAGAGCCCCCTTCTGAGAGACCCCGCTGCTGCCCCGGATGAAGAACATCGGCGCGATCGAGCTGGACAGCCCCTGCTTCGGGAGATCAACAGCGGAATGTCCTAGGGATGATCAAGAATGGCGCCATGAGATGGATCGGGATCGCGACGGGCCACGAGCTCACCGTCGAGGGGACGCGGCGGCCGGTGCTCGCCTGCCGGACGGCCGCGGGCCGCGTGCTGGCCAAGGTGCCCGCCAACGTCAGGAAGGATCCGACCGCGGTACGGCTCGCCGCCCTCTGCGACCGGCTCGGCGAGCACGCGCGGGCGGTGCACGACCAGGTCGAGTCTTGGATGGTACGGTCGCTGCCCGTCCCGGCCGCGGTGTTCGCGGCCGTGTGGGACGACCCGGTGTGGCGCGAGACGCTCACCGACCTGGTCATCGCCCCGATCGTCGACGGCACGCCCGACCTCGCCCGCTGTGCGCTCCTGCGCGAGGGCGCGTGGACGGGCGCGAACGCCTTCGCGATCCCGCACCCGCTGCTGCTCGGCGACGAGCTGCCCATCTGGCGGGGACGGTACCTCACGCAGGTTGTCGAGCAGGTACGCCGCGAGGTGTGGACGCGTCCCGCGAGCATGGACCGTACGTTCGGCGTGGTCGACTTCGGATACATGGACTCCCACTACGAGAGCGGCGCCGCGTTCGAGCGCCGCGTGCACGAGCTGGGCGGGCGCATCAAGGGGGACAGGGCGCGCTTCACCGTGCACGCGCCCGAGCCGCTCGGCATCGAGATCGACCTGCACTGGAGCGGGCCGATGAGCCCGGCCTACATGGCGGGGCTGAGCTTCGCCGCGGGCGGCCGGGAGATCGGCGACATCGCCTGGTCCGAGGGTGTCCGGATTCTCATGGCTCTGTACGCGGACCGCACCGTGGAGGAGACGGAGCCGGTGGTGGAGGCAGCCGAGGCGTACTCCCACTACTGCGACGCCCACCAAGGCGAGCCCGGCACCGTGGTGCCCTCCGGCATCGCCGCCCCGACCCGCGACGTGCTGCTGCGCGCCGGGGCGGTGCTGCCGGGCCCGCCCGCCGGCTCCGGCGAGGACACGTGCGTCGCCGTCCGCTACGAGCACACCGTCCTGGACGAGCCGGTCGTCGAACTCGTCCGGCGCGCGGCCGTCGACGGCGACAAGGCCGAGAAGTCGCTGTACGACCTGGACCCGGTGACGGAGACCGGCGTCGGCACCGTGCACGTGGGCCCGCTCGGCTTCCTCGCCTCCGCCCTGCATCGGTACCCGGCGCACCGCCCCCGTATCCTGGCCGCGCACACCGACCTGCGGGCCGCCCGAGGCATGGCCGCCCGCAAGCCCGGCCTCGCGCGCACCGCGCTCACCCGTACCGGCGACGACCTGGAGACGCACGCGCCCGAACTGCTGCCGCCGTTCTACGAGGAGTGCGCGCGGATCATGGCCGCCGCGGGCAGCGCCCGCTTCGCCGCCGCCTTCTTCGAGAAGGCCCGCGTCGCCGAGGACGCGCACGCGCTGCCGGTCGACGAGGCCGCGCTCGTCGCGGCGCACCTCGCCGCGGGACCGGACGCCGCCGGAACGGCCACGCTCAAGAAGCACGGCAAACGGCTCGCCGCCCGCCATCCCGCCCCCGGCGCGTACCGCTGGCACCGCGGCCTGCTCATCGAGTGGTGCGAGGAAGTCCCGGACGGCGCGGACGGCGCGCTGGCCCTGGCCGACGGCTGGGCGGCCCTGGCGAAGGCCGCCGGGCACGCGCTCGGCGGGCCCGAGGACGAACGCGCCGTACGGGCCCTGCTGGAGGGTGGCTGCATGGAGTCGGCACCGCAGGCCCTCTGGAAGTTCGTCCTTCCGTTGCTCGGCCCGATGGCACGGGCGGACGCGGGCATCGGCCGCGCGCTCCTCGGCGTCCTGCCGCTGCCCGCCGCGGACACCCCCAAGGCCAAGAGCGCGGCAGTGTCTCTTCTGCTCGGCAACCTCGCGGGCGTGGGCCTGACCGCCCCGTTCACCACCCCTGGGCTGACGGGGACGGCGGCGAAGGTCTGGCTCGGCCGCTTCCTGAAGCTGTACGCGGGGCTCGCGCTCCCCGTCGCCGGTCTCGGCGACCTCCTGCACGACGCCGGTACGCGGCTGCGCGCGGAGGACCTCACCTGCGACGGCCATGAGGCGGTACTGGGAGTGGACGAGGACGAGGTCAACCGCTGGGAGGAGACCGCCGCCGACCTCCCGCTCCTCGATCTCCTCCTGGACCGCGGCGTTCCGCTCGCGCGGCCCCGGTTGCTGCACACATTCAAGCTGTACGACCGGCTCGCCTCCGGAGTGGGCACCGACCTGGCCGCCGTCGCCGCCGACCCGGACTGGGCTCCGCTGCTGCGCGACGCGATCGTGGGCAACGTGACCAATCAGCTCAACGTCACCGAGCCCGCCGTCCCGAAGCAGACCGCCCCCGAGACCGTACGGGCCCTGACCGCGACGGCGGGAACGGCGCGGATCGTCGCCGCCATCCTGGCCGAGCATGCCGAGCGGGTTCCCGATCAAGGGCTTCCGGACGCGCACGCCGCCCTGTGCGACGCCGAACGGTTCACCATCGCCGGAGTCCCCGGCCCCCTCCTGGACAGCGTCCGGACGATCGCGACCGGGACGGACCCGGCCCGCGCCCTCGCCGCCACGCTGAGCGGCGGCGTCCTCGACGAACTGGAGTTGCCCGCCTTCGTCCCCGGCCACGTCAACACCATCACCGACTACATGGAAGAGAGTGGCACCGACCTGCTCCTGATCGAGTCCGGCCGGCTCTGGGAGCACAAGTTCCGCGCTTCCGTCGTCACACCGGATGGGGTCGGTCCGTCCCACGGCTTCGGCACGTACGAGTACGTCTCCAGCCGGTCCCACGAACGGACCGAGGCGCGCGACCTCTACGACCGCTGCCTGATCGCCGTGAACGGCCGGGTGACCGTACTTGACCACGGCGGCCCGCACTGCCCGCACGGCAGCGCGCACCCCGCCGCCCGCCGTGTCGTACCGGCCGACGGCGAACGGGTCGCCTTTCCCGGCGGCGCCGAGGCCACCGTGTGGCGCGGCAAGGGCCGGATCATCGAGCTGCGGGACCCGGCCGGGCGGACAATCGGCCGCTACGTCCGCGGCTGGAGCAGGGTGCCCGAGCACGACGGCGCCGAGAACATCAGCACGGTCGAGCGCCACCGCTACGCGTCCGGGACCCGCCTGGTCGCGCCGCCCGGCCGGTGGTCGGCGATGCGGCCGCGCGACCCCGAAGGATCCAGGGCGCTGCGCGCCGTCGACGAGAAGCAGGCGCAGGCCCTGATCGACGTCGCGGACGCCGCGCTCGCCGCCGGCCTCATGCGGGTGCTGGACCCCGAGAGCGGGTACCCGGAGAGGGACGCCGCCCGCGACGAGCTGGCGGGACGGCTCCGCCCGCTCCTGCCGGAGATCACCGACGAGTCGCTCTGGAAGGGCGTCACGTTCCTGGTGTGGACGGCCGTCGAATGCCGCGAGCGCGCGTTCGCCCTGCTGGAACGCCTGGCGCTGACCCCGCCGCCCCACCTGCGCCCGGCGCCCGCCGCCGCGGAGCCCGCCGTCCGGTCCGAGAAGTCCCCCGAGCCGGACGATCCGGGGCCCGAGCCCGCGTTCGAGAGGATCGTCCATTTCACCCGAACCGCCATCGATGTGCCGTACGACAAGACGATCGCGACATTCGACGCCTCCGCCGTCAAGGGGGTCGAGAACACGCTGGGCCGCCTCGGCGCCGCCGTCCTGCAGACCGCGTGGGGCGACGGCGGCAGCCGCGCGCGACTTCTGGAACTGGCCGCCGTCCCCGAACTCCTCCGAACCGACGGCACCTGGCATGTCGCCCGGCTGCGCCCGGAGTACAAGCTCGGGCAGATCCGCTCGGGCCGCGGCCCCATCGCGGCCGCCGCCGTCGCCGACTATGAGCGGGTGGGGCACGGGTACATGGTCACGGCGCTCCTCTACACCCCGGACGGCCCCGACCCGCTCCTGTTCACCCGCAACCGGGCCGTCGAGTTGCGGACCTGCCGTGGCTGGGGCGACCCGGACCGGCTGCGGCGGGCGCTCGACCTGATCGCCGAGAACGGCCCGCCGCCCGTGGACCGGAAGGCGACCGTACGGGCGTTCGCCGAGGCCACCGGCCTGTCATTGGCCCAGTGCCTGATCCTGCTGTCCACCTCGGCCCGCACGCTCTCCTGGCCGGACGGCTGGGCGCGGGGCCGCGTCGCCGCCTTCCGCGAGGGCGACGCCGCCCCCGCCCGCGAACTCGACCTGACCGAGATCGAACTGCACATCGCCGCCCTCTCCCTGGAAGCGCTCACCAACACCGACGAGGCCGTCGAAGCCGTCGAGCTGCTCATGCCCGATGACCCCGCCGACCTCTGGCGTACGGGCCCCGACCTGGACCGGGCGGTCGCGTACTGGACGGAACGCCACCCGAGGCTCACCCCGCTCACCACCAAACAGTGGGTCATCCTCGCCTCCGGCGCCGAGGATGCCCTGGAGGCGCTGATCGCCCTGCTCGGCGAGCGTGCGTCCCTACCGCCGCTGGGTCACATCGCCCGCGCCGCGAGGCTCTTGGCCGACCGCCTGCCCAAGGACCACCCCGCCCGTACGACCGCCGCCGCCCGCCTGCGTGACCTGCACGAACACGTCACCGGCCCGGACACGCCCCTGCCCATCGCCGCCGGGGTCACCTCGGTCACCGCCCTGGAACGAGCCGCCGGAGCGACCGCGGCCCACCTCCCGGAGAGCGGGCTCGCCATCGGCGAAGCCCTCACCCTGGAGCCCGCCGGAGACGGCTACCGCGTCCACCTCCGCCCGTCCCGCTGGTCCGACCTGGACGCGCTGGCCCCGGCCCTCCGCCGCGGCGGCGCCACCGATGCGGCCCTGGTCATGGAGGACCTGCGCTTCCTCCGTTCGTCCGAGCCACTGGAGGCCGCGGCCCGGCTGGAGTGACGTCACGACGGACCGTTTTCTTCGCTCCCCCGGAGGGGGTACATCCCCGAAGCCCCAGCCACGATGGACCGTCACAGGGATCAAGGCGGTCATGTGACGAAGGGCGGCCGGATGGCGAGCGATCACGCCATCCGGCCGGCCTTCTCAGATCAGAGTGTGCTGCGAGTCAGGTCTTGTCGGCGCCGTTCTTGGGATTGCCGAGGCGAACCCCCTGGCGGTAGATGAAGGCCCATCTCCTGCATGCGGGCCGGACGAGGATGAAGTAGGCGTTGCAGGTCCAGTTCTTGAGCGTGCTGTAGAAGACGTCGTCCACCTGGGACTTGCGGTACCTGTCGAGGTAGTACCTGTAGTGCTTGTAGGTGTTGCCGATCAGGCCGTACCCGTAGTCGTGCATGTCGCAGGCGGGCCGGAAGTCGAAGCCCATCGGCCGGTCGGGGGCGTTGGTGCAGTGGTCGAAGGTGATGCCGACGACATAACGCTTGCTGGGGAGCTTCTTCCACAGCGGCTTGTGCCAGCCGTTGTGCGCGACCCAGGACGAACAGCCGGCCCGCTGGTAGTACAGCCACTTCCAGGCGTCGTTGCAGTACGACGGGTACGCCTGGGGGTTGGAGATGTCGCCGGGCAGGAAGTCGCCCGGGGACGGCTCGGTGGCGTTGGGGTCGTTGATGCCGGTCGCGCCTTGCATCGGGTCGCCGGGGGTCGGCTGGGCGGTGCCGGTGGCGGTCGCCGTGGGGGCGGCGGTGCCGTTGGCGAAGGCCAGTTGCCAGCTGCCGTCGGTGGGGGAGTCGATGGAGTTCAGGCGGCCGAGCTGGTCGTAGCCATAGGTGGCGGCGGGGGAGCTGCTCAGGCCGGGGTCGGCCACGGTGCGCAGCAGGCCGTTGGGGTCGTATCCGTACTGGGCCACGGTCTGCGGGGCGGACGAGCCGGAGGTGAGGGTGATGTCCTTGAGTCGGCCCGCGAAGTCGCCGAAGGAGGCGGCGGTGGCCGTGGTCGTGGCGGCGTAGTGGATGGTGAGGGTTTCCTCGGGGGTCTCACCTCCGGCCGGTTCCTTGATGGTGCTGATGCGGCCCTGGGGGTCGTAGGTCACCGATGAGGTGCCGTACGCGGTGTTGCCGGTGCTGGTCGCGCGCCAAGTGTCGGTGCCCTGCAGGCCGTCGATCTTGCTCCAGGTGTAGGTGAGGCTGAGGTCGGCGTTGCTCTGGGTGAAGGTGTCGTCGCCGGCTTCCGTGGCGCCCTTGTCCATCGCGATGGTTTCGGTGATGGAGGTGCGCATCGCTCCGGCGGCGGTGTCCCATCGGGTCGTTTCGGTGATCTTGGAGCCGTCGGTGGTCTCGTATCGCTGGACGCCGCCACCGTCGGGGAAGGAGATGCTGCTCTTGAGGTCGTAGCGGGAGGTGGTGCCGCCGTCGAGTTCGGTGACGACGATGGCGCCGTTCTGGGTCTCCAGTTTCCGGTCGACCATCCCGCCGAGGAACTCCGCCGTCCAGCCGGGCCCGAACACCGCCATCTCAGGGCGGGAGGCCAGGGCCGACTGCGGTCGGGCCAGGTCGCCGCCTCCGGTGGCCACGCCGTGCGAGCGGCCGATCGCCCCGGCCGGTACGTCGGTCCCGCTGATCTTGAAGGTGTCGGTGTCGGTGAAGTACAGCCCCGGACCGACCTGCTGGACGTTGTCCGGGTCCGCCTCATTGGTGGCGCTGGTGGTGGTGGTGACGGCGGACGCCGTCGGGGAGAGCAGGGGGAGTAGCACTGCCGCGACGGCGACGGTGAATGTTAATCGACGCAACCGGTCCTCCTCATTTAACGAGCGAATTGATCCTCTGGACAGTAAATGATCGAAACTCGCTCAACAAGGGTCTGGACGGATGTTTAATTCGATGTTCAAATCGCGTACGAAGCCACGCCTGAAAGGCGATTTCTGAAAAGTTCCTGTGCGTCGACTGATATGTATCAACGCTGGCGGGGGCACCCGTGTGGGGGGAATGTAGTGGTTATGTGGCGCCTTCGCGGATAATTCTGTTCGTGTAATGTAAATACGTTTCAGCGTGGTAGGCGGCGCAGTTGTGGAGGGCCGTCTAAAAAGCGCGCGGGCATGGTCCAGCGTGGCATTGAAGTCGCCCGCCAGGATCCGTGGGTGCGCCGGTGGCCGCAGGCGGGCGGCGGTGGTCGCCGCACCAAATCGCCTGATTTCCGCCATGGGCGCAGTTCTTTCGACATGATCGGAACATGAACGCATCGCTGCGGGCCGCGCTCGTAGGGGCAGTGGTCGGACTGGCCCAGTTCGTCCTCCTCTGCTGGCGGGGAGACGACCTTGGGCCGCTCGACCTGATGATGACGGTCGTCCTGTCCTCCGCCCTGGGGTTCTTCCTGTCCTGGTGGGGCGGCCTGCCGCGCTGGTGGGGGGTGGGCCTGGTGGGTCCGGCCGCCATAGTGGCGTTCCTCCTCCTCGCCCTCCCCCTCGTACATGCCACCGAGACCATGGACTCGGGTGACTGGCAGATGGGCCTGTCCCTCGTGGCTCTGGGCGCGACCGCCTACCTGGCCGCGGGCGGTCTGGTCATGCCGGTGCACCGGGGGCTCCGCGTCCTGACGGTCGCGGGCGTCGCCGTGGCGTACCTGGCCGTGTGGTCGGCACAGGACGTGCTCGCCGACGCGGCGCGCGCCCACAGACTGACCCGTGCCGGGGTCCCGCTCCTCGCGCCCACGCTGCCGGATTACCGGCTCTGGTCCCTTGAGGGCGTGGATGGGCGGCTGGAGCTCAGCTACGCCCGCGATGGCTTGGTCTCGCGGGTTGACGTCGCCGTCGAGTCAGGGAGCACGGATAGCCCCAAAGACGCCTGCGACTATGCCGCGCTGAACTACTACCTCCCGGAGGAGGACAAGTGCCGGCAGGTGTCACCGGGGGTATGGCTCGTTCCCAGTGACACCCACAAGATCATCTATGCCTGGTACGGCGACGACTTGGTGCGGATCGAAGGCCTGACGATGAGCAAGAAAGAGCTGCTCGCCGTGCTGCGCTCGTTGCACCCCGTCGAGGCCGGGGAGTTGGCCAGGCTCTACGAGGACTAAGCTCCACCAGCGCCGCTCCTCAGCGTTCGACTTCGACGTGGTAGCGGCCGTCGTCGCCGCGGTGCGCGCCGTGGATGTCGGTGGCCAGGACCGGGAAGGAACGGTCGAAGTCCTCCAGGGCGTGCAGGTACGCCATCAGCGGGCCGTCGGCGGGTCCGATCGCCTCCCCGGGCATCAGCATGGGGATCCCTGGCGGCGTGACCACGACGGTGGCGGCCGAGATGCGGCCGGGCAGGTCGGCGAGCGGGACGCGTTCGGTGCGTGAGCGGATCAGGGCCTGGTAGCTGTCGGCCGGGGTGTGGACGGGCTGGGGGAGGGTGGTGAAGATCTGGTCGAGGAGCGCGCCGAGCTCGAGGGCGCGGAGCTTGTCGTGTACGTCGGAGCAGAAGCGGCGCAGCGTGATGGCCGGCGGGCCGAAGCCCGGCAGCACCTCGGCCAGGGGCAGGTCGTCGTCGTAGGCGCGTTTGAAGTCGGTGAGCGCGTCGATCAGCGTGCCCCACTTGCCCTTGGTGATGCCCATGGAGAACAGCACCAGCAGCGTGTGGTCCCCCGTCTTCTCCACGGCGATGCCGCGCTCCCGCAGGTAGGTGGCGACGATCCGAGCGGGAATGCCCCAGTCGAGCGTGCCTTCGGCGGCGTCGGCGCCGGGGCAGGTGATCGTCACCTTGATGGGGTCGAGCAGGCAGTAGCCGTCGGTCAGGCCCTGGAAACCGTGCCAGGCGGCGCCGGGCTCCAGCGTCCAGCACGCCGGATCCGTGCTCAGCAGGACGGGGTCGGCTTCGGCGAAGGAGACGGGCCGGCCCGTGTGGGGGTCGGTGACGTGCGTGGGCTGCCAGACGCCGAAGTACCAGTCCGGCCGCCGGCCGTCCTCCCGGATGCGGGCGGCCAGCCGGACCATGGCCTGGCGGAACCTGACCGCCTCGATGACGGCCTCGCCCGTCAGGTACGGCCCGGCCGGACCGTCCATCATCCCCGCCGCCACGTCCAGCGAGGCGATCATCGGGTAGAGCGGCGAGGTGGAGCAGTGCATCAGGTACGTCTCGTTGAGCCGCTCGTAGTCCACCGGAGCGCGATCGGCCGACCGGACGTGCAGCATCGCCGACTGCGACAGGGCCGCAAGGAGCTTGTGCGTGGACTGGGTGGCGAACACGGTGGGGCGCCGCGGCCCCGGCAGCGTCCGCTCGTCCACGGCCATGCCGTAGCGGCGGGCGTACAGGGGATTGAAGCGGGCGTAGGCGAACCACGCCTCGTCGAAGTGCACGCGGGGGACGCTCTCGCTCAGCAGCTCGGCGACGCGTACGGAGTCGTAGCAGAGCCCGTCGTACGTGGAGTTGGTGATCACGGCGTAGGCCGGGTCGGTCCGCGCGAGCGGGTGGCCGACCAGGCGGGCACGCAGGGCGTCGGCCTGCAGCGCGGCGGGCGGAATGGGGCCGGCCAGGCCGAGGCCGTTGCGCTCGGGCACCAGGTAGACGGGGCGGGCGCCGCTGATGGTCAGCGCGTGCTGGAGGGATTTGTGGCAGTTGCGGTCCACCAGGGCGGTCTCGTCGCGGGCGATGGCGTGGTGGCCGACGATGCGGTTGGCGGTGGCGTTGCCGTTCATCACGAAGAAGGTGCGGTCGGCGCCGAAGACGCGGGCGGCATTGCGTTCGGCCTCGCCGATCGGACCGGTGTGGTCCAGCGGTGAGCCGAGTTCGGGGACGGAGATGGACAGGTCGGTGCGCAGCAGGCGCTCGCCGTAGAAGTCGAAGAACGCCCGCCCGACCGGCGACTTCAGGAACGCGACGCCGCCGGCGTGCGCCGGGGTGTGCCAGGAGTACTGGTGGTGGTCCTGCAGCTTGCGCAGCGCGCGGAAGAACGGTGGCAGGATCCGCTCGGCGTACTCCTCGGCGGCGTGCGCGATGCGGCCGGCGATGAAGTCGGGGGTGTCCTCAAGCGGGAACACATAGCCCTGAATGACCTCGTACACCCACAGAGGGAGCTCCTGTTCGGCGGTCATGAGGAAGACCGGCAGGCCGCGGAAGCGCTGGGTGACCGCGCCCAGCACCTGGTCGGCGCCGGGCGCGTCCCAGTCGGCCAGCATCCCGGACAGCGAGGCGTCCGAGCCGATCACCGCCAGCGCGTCCTGCGTGCGGTGCGTCCAGCGCACCTGGACGCCGAGGTCGTCCATCGCCGCGCCGACGCGGCGGATCTGCTCGGCGAGTGCCGTGTCGGCGTCGGGGCGCTCGGCGACTGCGGCGAGAACCGTACGTTCCATGCGAAACTCCATGGCCGGGGGGACTGTCGCTCCGCTCTTTACCCTGAGTCGTTGATCGTCACTCAGGGTGCCCGGCCGGTCTGGCGAAGGTCAGTCGATCCGCTGGCAGATGGTCACCGGCAGCTTCGGAGACCAGGTCCTGGTGGCCTCGTCATAGGCGCGGGCGTAGCCGTTGTTGCCCGGCGCGCACGGCGCCGCGATCGTCGTCTCCACATAAATGGCCCCGCCGGGAGTGATGGGGTGCGTCCGGGCGATCTCCCACTTGGAGAACGCCACCCGGCCGGTGTTGAACTTGACGACCAGGAAGACCCGGTGATCGACCGTGAAATTGCCGCCGGCGACCTTGAGATGGCCGTTGAAGGTGTAATTGAACAGGAAGGACTGACCCTGCCTGAGACCGGCGGACGCGGTGGCGGATGTGGCGGACGTGGTCGACGCGTTCGCGGCGCCGGTGAAGGCCGGGACGCCCAGGGCGAGGATGCCGGCGGTGGCGGCGACTCCGAACATGGTACGGATGGTGCGCTTCATCGGATCTCCTTGGTGACGGCGTGAACCGTATGCGTAACCATTGACAGGCACGCCGCCTGCAATGCGCTTTCAGCGCTCTGACGGGCCGCTGGCGATTGCCCTATGCGCCATCCGGAAACCCAGGGATTTCCTGGAGAACTCGCTCCCCGCGCCGGAAGGGGAGCCGCACTGCCAGAACGGGCGGCGCTGAAGGCGCTCCAGCGGGTCCCATCTGCGAAAAGCTGTACAAAACGGACGCAAAGGAATAATCTCGACATGCCTCAGTCGGGGGCCCTGAGGCACCAAAGCGCACGGGCTAAGACGCCCCGGTCTCGCTGGAGACCGGGGCGTCTTCACGGGCGAATCCAGCGGCCACGCGGACGCCGCAGGTCGCAAGGGATCAACGCGGCGAACGCCCCCCTTGTTACCGCATCGTGTTGGTGTGATCGCTGGTCGTGATCACGGGGTGGCATGCACACTTGAGTCGGGAATCGCCCGACGGGAGGTTCGGCGTGCACGATGAGGCCGTGGCACTGCTGCGCGAGGCTCTCGGCTGGGAGCTGCCCGCGGCGAAGTGGGCGAACGTGGACGCGGCCGTGACCAGGCTCGCGGCGTCGGCCGACCCGGACGCGGAGATCGGCTACCTGGAGCTGGCCGGGCCCATGCGGATCATCACCAAATACCCCGAAGAACCGGTGGCTCCGATGCCCGAGCAGACCCGCGAGCGCGTCAACGAGCTGATCCACAGCCTGTCGGCCCCCGTCGCGGACCGGGCCGATGAGGCCGGGTGAGCCTGCCGCCCCAGGGCTGATCGTCCACGTGTTCGTGGCCGCCGCCGGACCGGAGGCGGCCGCGGGCGAGCGGCGGCTGCGCCAGGTGTGGGACGCGCTCGGCGACCGGTTACACATGCCGGCCACGACCGTGGGCACGGTCGAGGTCCGGACGGCGCGGGGCCTGCCGCTGCGTCAGGCGGTGCTGCGACTGGAACACGACACGCGCTGCCTGAGCGTGGCGTTGACGGGCGACTCCTGGAAGGAGCTCGACGCCCTCTGGGCCGGATGCGCCGGCGAGGACATCGGCGAGTGGGCCCTCGGTGAGTGCCGGTTGTTCGTCGCCTACGGCCGTCCGAGGCAGGCGGATCGGATCGTGGCCGCCCTGCCGCGGCCGCACACGACACCGCAGCCGTACACCACGAGCCGGATGACCACCAGAGACGGCCTGGCTCTGTGGGAGGTCGGGCACGAGGAGGACACGCGGAGCCGGCGCGTGTTCGCGGTGATCGCCCCGCGCAGGCTGGAGACCCGCCTGGACGCGTGGGCGTGGACGGCGGGTGATGACCGGATGGCGCCGTTCGCCCGTTACCTGATGCACGCCGCCAAGGTCCGCTACCACTTGCGCGTCTACGCGGACGGGGCGAGCATGCGGGCGGCGCGCAGCCGGGTCGACGAGCAGGTCGACGCGACGATGGCGCTGCTCGGGGGCGACGGTCTGACGTCTGCGCGGCGCGAGCTGACCGAGCGGCAGACGGCGGCGGCGGGGCTGATCTGGGCCGCGACCCGGCTGCGCGAAATGCGGCGGAGCGTGGAGATCGCGCTGCACAACATGCGCGCGCAGGGGCTCGAGGACGACCTGGCGTTGACCGAGTGGTTTCTCCAGCGCCTCGACGACGACCTCGCCTACGCCGAGGCGGCCCGGGAGCGGGCCCGCGAGATCACCGCGATCGCCGACATCGTGCTGGCCGAGCGGCTGCAGCTGCGGGCGGAGAAGACCGAGCGCCGCTGGGAACGCTTCGGCGTCCTGAGCACCGCCGTCATCGGCAGCCTGATCATGATGCTGACCGCGGTGCAGTCCCTGAACTACCGCGTCCCCATAGCCGATTCCGTGAAGCCCTTCATCGTGGCCGCCCTGGCACTGACGGCCTTCGGGGTGACCGCGTTCGGCGTCGTCAGATGGCGGAGGAGCCGATGAACCCGGCCGAGCTCGTCAACCGATACCTGCTGACCGGTGACACCAAGGCCCTGGAGGACGGGCTGGCCGGATACCGCGAGGTGGTGGCGCGCGACCCTGACCCCCTGCTGCTCAGTGAGTACGGCAACGCCCTGAGCATGCGCTACGACTGGCTTCGAGACGAGCAGGACCTGGTCCAGGCCATCGACCTGCATCGCCGCGCTGTGGCGGCCCTGGCCGGCCGGCCGGAGCTGGCCGAGGCCCAGGCGGCGCTGGCGGGCGTACTCGGCAACCACGTGAAGGCGAGTGGCGGAGGGGAACTCGGGGAAGCCCTGGAGCTGTACGAGGTGGCACTCCGAGGTCAGCTCCAGGACCGGCCGCTGGTGCTGGCCAACCACGGCATGGCCTTCATGCTCAGCCACATGCGGACCGGCGACCGCGACCACCTGCGCCGCGGGATCGACCTGCTGCGCCAGTCGGTGCACGCCACCGACCGGTCCAGCGACAGGTACCTGTGGCGGCTGGCCAAGCTCGCCAACGCCTTGGTGCTCGTCGCCCACGAGGACCCGGCCAGGGCCGAGGAGCTGAAGGCGGCCCTCGACGAGGTGCGCGCCCGCTACGCCGAGGCGTCCGAGCCGGTCAAGCAGGAGATCATGGTCCTGCTGGGCGCCATCATGGCGGCGGACGAGATCCCGGTCATCACCCCCGAGATGATGGAGCGGCTACGGAACACCGCCGTCGGCGAGGAATTCCTCGGCCCCGACGGCCGCTCGCGCTACCTCGCGGGCATGGGCGGCACGCTCATCGAGGATGTCCGCACCTCCGGCGCCCTGGACCGCGCCGACCAGGCGGTGGAGATGCTCCATCAGGCCGTGGCCCAGGCGCCACCGGGCCACCCCGAGCTGCCGCAACTGCTGATCTCGCTGGGCGCGGTGCTGGGCCTGCGCATGGAGTTCAGTGGCACCGTCGACGACCTCGACGAGATGATCGACGTCCTGAGCCGAGGGGTGGCGCTGGTCAGCCCTACCGACCCGCATGTCGGGATGTACCGCTCGGATCTGGGCAATGCGCTGATGTTGAAGTTCCGGTTCGGTGGCGGTCCGAAGGTGATCGACGACGCCATCGGCTGCTACCGGCAGGCGCTCAAGGACTCGCCGCAGCACCCGGAGCGCGCGATGGCGCTGACCGGCCTCGGATCGGCGCTCTTCTTCCGGTACGAACTCACCGGCAACCTGGCGGAGCTGGACGAAGCGGTGAAAAGCCACCGCGCGGCCAGCTCCCTAACGGCCCCCGAGCACCCCAACTACGCCCTGATCCTGGCCAACCTGGGCGGCGCGCTGGCGCAGCGCTACGAGCGGACCCGCCGGAGCGAGGACGCGGAGGACGCCGCCTCCGTCCTGCGTGACGCCGTGGCCGCCGCACCGCTGACCAGCCCTTACCGCCCCAGTTATCTCGGCAATCTGGCCGCAGTGCTGGCGGAGCGGTACAAGTACGCCGGTCATACGCCGGCGTTGCTCGAGGCCGTCGAGCGGATGCGCGAAGCCGTCCGTACAGTGCAGCCCGGCAACATCCAGCGGCCCGGCGTCCTCAACACCTTCGGCATGGTGCTCATGCAGGCGGGCGACGGCCTCGACGAGGCGATCGACATGTTCCGCCAGGCCAAGGCCGCCTCCCCGCCCGGCACCGCGATGCGCACCCGCGCGACCGTCAACCTGGGCGGCGCCCTGCTGATCAGGGCTCTGTCGCCACGGATCAGCCGGGCCACGCTGGCCGCGATGATCGCCGAGGCGCTGGGGGAACCGGCCCCCAAGGGCGCCGTCGAGCAGATCCCTGACCTGGACGAGGCCATCGAGCAGCTCACCGAGGCCATCAGGGCCAAGCCGCCGGGCGGCCCGGTCGCGTACAGCCAGCTCGGGGGTGCCCTGCGCAAGCGCTACGCGATGACCGGACGGGGTGGGGACCTCAGGAGGGCCCTGCGTACGATGCGGACCGCCGTGGCGACCTGCGAACCCGGCGCCCCGACCGCCTCGATCGCGCTGTACCACCTGGCGGGGACGCTCACCGACCAGTGGGAGATGACCGGCGCGCCCGCGCCGCGCGACGAGGCGCTCGCCCGCTACCGCGAGGCTGCCCAGGTCGAGACGGCGTCGGCGGACTGGCGGGTCACCGTCGGGCAGCGGTGGGGCGAGTTCGCCATGGAGGCGGGGCTGGTCGAGGAGGCGGTCAAGGCGTTCGCCACGGCGGTCGCCGCGCTGGACGAGGCGGCCTGGCGCGGGCTCGGCCGCGACGATCAGGAGCGCGTACTGCGGGACTACGAGGGGCTGGCCCGCGACGCGGCGGCGGCCGCGATCCGGGCCGCCGACCCGGGCACCGCCCTGGAACTGTTGGAGCAGGGCAGAGGCGTCATGCTCACCCAGGTCATCGACAACCGCAGCTCCCGCGACGTCCTGCACGCAGCCGCGCCCGAACTGGCCGACCGGCTCGCCGAGGTGCAGGACGCCATCGACGCCGCCGA
Organism: Nonomuraea sp. NPDC052129; assembly: GCF_040680095.1. Lineage (NCBI taxonomy): Bacteria > Bacillati > Actinomycetota > Actinomycetes > Streptosporangiales > Streptosporangiaceae > Nonomuraea > Nonomuraea sp. NPDC052129. The sequence goes on from NZ_JBFAVX010000002.1 coordinate 613,556, forward strand.
GCGCATGGACCTGGCCGACGCGCCGCCGGACGAGTCCGACGCGCCCGCCTTCGACCGGGAACGCCTCCTCGACCAGCGCCACACGTTGCGGCGGCGCCGCGAGGAGATCCTCACCGAGATCAGGGCGTTGCCGGGCTTCGCCGGGTTCTTGCGCCCGCCGCGCCACGAGAGCCTGCTGCGGGCCGCCGACGCCGGGCCTGTCGCGGTCGTGAACGTCAGCCGCTACGGCTGCGACGCGCTCCTCGTCACGCCCGAGGGCATTCGCGTCGTGCCACTGGACATCACCGCCGCACAAGTCGAGGAACGGGCCGCGGCGTTCGCGGCGGCGGTGGACACGAGGGCCAACGAAGCGGTCGTGACCTGCCTCGACTGGCTCTGGGAGCACATCACCGGCCCGGTGCTGGACGCGCTCGGCGAACCGCCGTCCAGGATGTGGTGGTGCCCCACCGGCCCGCTGACCCTGCTGCCGCTGCACGCTGCCGGTCGGGCGCCCGACCTGGTCATCTCCAGCTACACCCCCACTCTGCGGGCCCTGCGGCACGCCCGCGAGCAGACCGGGCCGACCGCCGACCGGCAGGTGCTGCTCGTCGGCGTCCCCGCCGTGGACGGGGCGGCCGTACTGAAGGGCGTGGAACAGGAACTGCGGGCCGTACGCCGGCACCTACCGCGACGGCTGGAACTGACCGGCGCCGACGCCACCCGCGACCGGGTGCTCGCCGCGCTGGACGAGAGCGCCTGGGTCCACTTCGCCTGCCATGCCGTGCAGGAGCCCACCGACCCCTCCAGCGGCCGGCTGCTGTTGCCCGGCCCGCCGCTGACCGTACGGGATCTGGCGGCCCGCCGCCTCGACCGGGCCGAGCTGGCCTTCCTCAGCGGCTGCGAGACCTCGCGCGGCGGCGACGTCCTGACCGACGAGGCGGTCAGCATCGCGGCGTCGGTCCAGCTCGCCGGGTTCCCGCACGTGATCGGCTCGCTGTGGCCCATCAGCGACCTGCACGCGCCGGCCGTCGCGGAGGAGGTCTACACCGTGCTGACCGCGGGCGGCACCCGCGAGCCGCACCCCGACGCGGCGGCCACGGCGCTGCACCTGGCCGTACGCTCGCTGCGTCGCCGCCGTCCGGGGTTTCCGATCTTCTGGGCGGCGTACGTGCACGTCGGCCCCTAAATGACTGAACCGACCCAACCTTTCGCCCGCCCGACTGCGTCGCTAACGGCGAGAGGAGTCGTCTTGGACCACAATGACAGCTTCCGCGAGTTCATGGCCGCCCACCAGCAGTCGCTGATGCGGACGGCGTATCTGCTCACGGGGGATGCCCACCTCGCCGAGGACCTGCTGCAGAGCGTGCTGGTCAAGCTGCTCGGGCGCTGGCCCAAGCTGGCCAGCCCTCAGGCGTACGCCCGCAAGGCGCTGGTCAACCAGTACATCTCCTGGCGTCGTCGGCTTGTCTGGACGACTGAGCTGCCGAGGGCCGAGCCACCGGAGCGGCCCCACTCCAGCGAGGAGTCCACGATCGCCCGGCTCGCCATGCGGCAGGCGCTCGCGCGGCTGCCACCCAGGCAACGGGCGGTGATCGTCCTGCGCTACTACGAGGATCTCACCGAGCACGAGACCGCCAGGCTGCTGAACTGCTCGCTCGGCACCGTCAAGAGCCAAGCCCACGACGCGCTGGCCCGGTTACGGGCGCTCGCGCCGGAGCTGGCACCGAAGTTCGCCGAGATGGAAGAGCTGAAGGGGGCACACCGATGACCTGGCTGCGAGACGCGCTGAACGACGTGGCCGACGACGCGCCCCAGGTGGACCTGACCGAGCGGACGATCAGAACCCGCGAGCGGCGGCGGCACCGGATCACTCCGCTCGTGGCGGCAGCCGCGGTCATCGCCGCCGCGCTCGCCGCGACGGCCGCCGTACGCCTGCTGCCGGCGGAGCCGCACGCGGCCACCGACCCCAAGGCGGTGTCCGACCTGCCGGCCCGCGGGGTGGGGCCACTGAGCCACGCCTATATGACCTTCTGCCGGCCGCAGAGCGGCGAGGTGCTGGCCGGGTGCGTGGACGGTGGCTGGCGGGTGGTCACCCGGGGCGGCCGGACCTACCGGGTGGCGCAGGCCCTGCGCGGTACCCAGCCCACGCTCGTGACCAGCCCCTTGGCGATCAGCCGGGACGGCAGCAAGATCGCCTACTACGACGTCGGGGCCCGCACCTTCGCGGTGCGCGACCTCGCCTCCGGATCCGTGCTGACAGCCCCGGCGAAGGTGCCCAAGGCCCAGCTCGGCAGCATCGCCCATCTTCTGCTGTCGGACGACGGCCGCTTCCTGGCCTTCACCAAGAGGCCGCCGCTGAAGGACCCGGCCATGCTGTTCGACATGCGCGAGCACAGGGTCCGGCCATTCCCCAACGGCGGCAACCCCATCGGCCTGTCCCTGGACGGCGACACGATCACCCTGGCGGAGTACGCGGGCAAGACGCGGCTGCAGACCATCACCCGCCTCTGGCAGACGGCCAAGGCGGTCAACGTGAAGACCGTCGACGTCACCGGCCACTACCTGGCCGGCGGCCTCGGTCCCGATGGGAAGACCGTCGTCGCGGTGGAGAGCGAAGAGGTTCCCGGCACCGGATGCTTCAGAAGCGGCCGGGATCTCGTGCAGCTGGACCGGGAAACCGGCAAGGTGGTCCGGAGGGTCCCCATACGGGGCCTGTTCACGACCAGCAATCGCGTCTATCTGCGCAGTTGGACCGGCCCTCAGGAGATCACCGCCCTTGCCCAGCCCCTTGTGTGCAAGAAGAGCCGCGACTCCGACCCTGCCCCGACCCTGGACCCTCCGTACGCTCCCTTCACGGCCTACGCGGTGAACGTCAAGACCGGCCAGGCCAGGAAGCTCGCCACCTACACCGCCCAGGACTTCCTCGCCATCGTGCTCCCCGGCAACCCCGGGACCATGTGACGGGTCGGCCCTCGGCGGCAGTACCGTGCCCGATATGTGACCCCGCCTCCCGGCCGGCCGGCCGGGAGGCGGGGTGTTCGTTTACTCCTGCCCTTCTTCCGGCAGGCCGTTGTCGAACTGCTTCGGCTGTACCTGCTCGCGCGGCTTGCCCTGCTCCGCCTTCGCCAGGGCGGCGGCGTCGGGATAGTCGGTGACGAAGGCATCCACGCCCAGGTCTATGTGCGCCCGGTACTCCGCCAGCGCGTCACCGTGGTCCGTCGGGGTCTGGCCGCGACGCAGCTGCAGGGGCAGGTACTGGTTCTCGCTGCGGAAGGTGTACACGCCGATCTTCAGCCCAGCCTTGTGCGCGTCGGACACCAGCGTCGTCGGGGTGCCCGAGCTGCCGTCCGGGTTGAGCGGGATCGCCGATGACTTGTCCGGTCCGATCCACTTCGCGTACTGGGCGATCTTCGCCAGCCCTTCGGGCTTCATCATGTCCGCGTAGGTCGTCGGGTCTCCGGCGGCGGTCAGGTCGTACGGCTGGCCGGTGGTGCCCAGGGCCTGCCACAGCGGCACGCGGAGCTCCTTCGCCACCCGCTTGAGGCTGGACGACTCGAACGACTGCACCACCACCGGGCTGTTCGGCCGGTTGAGCCCGTTGCGCTTGACGGTCTCGATCAGCGGCTCCTCCAGCGGCAGCCCGATCGACCTGAAGTAGGTCGGGTGCTTGGTCTCGGGAAAGACTCCGACCTGCTTGCCGTACTGGCGCGAGAGCCGCTTGGCCAGGTCGAGCACCTCCTGGAAGGTGAGCACCTGGTAGTAGCCGTTGTACACGGTGTTGCGCTGGCGGATCGCGGGCAGCCGCTCGACCGCGCGCAGCGTCTTCAGCTCGGCCAGGGTGAAGTCCTCGGTGAACCACCCGGTCACGTTGCGCCCGTCGACGACCTTGGTGGTCTTGCGCGCGGCGAACTCGGGGCGCAGCGACACGTCGGTGGTGCCGGAGATCTCGTTCTCGTGCCTGACCACCAGCTTGTGGTCCTTGGTCGGCACCAGGTCGGGCTCTATCCAGTCGGCGCCCATGGCCACGGCCAGCTCATAGCCGCCCTGAGTGTGCTCGGGGCGGTGGCCCGCCGCGCCGCGATGGCCGATGATGACGACCTGGGACCGGTCGGGTGCGGACTCGGCCGCGGCTGAAGCTGTGCCGGCTCCAGCCAGGGGGGTGAGGATGGCGAGGGTGGTGGCTGCGATCTTCCGCACGTTGAAACTCCCTGCGGCATCTGTACCGGAGACTCTCACCGATGATCACCGCGAGGGATTATGGTAATGACCGAAATCTAGCTATGGGCCAATAACGGCGGAATTTCCGGTGACGAGCCGTCCCTCTCAGGCCGGGTCGCTGTAGTCGGTGGCGGCATAGACCTTCAGCAGCCTCTCGACTCCGTGCAGGAAGGTCTCGCAGATCAGCACCGGGTCGAACAGGCAGCCGGCGGCCATGGCGCCGTCGCGCATCATCACGAAGTGGCGGGCGGCGGGCTCGGCGCCGGTCTCCTGGATCTTGGTCAGCAGCTCCGTGACGGTTTCCAGGAACCATTGGCGGTGGGCGAGGACGGCTTTGTGCACCGGGGACTCCGGGGCGGGATATTCGGCGGCGGCGTTGAGGAAGGCGCATCCCCGGAATCCGGGGGACCGGATGCCTTGGGCGATGGACTCGCTGAGGGCCCGGATGGTGCCGGCGGCCGGTAGTCCGGCGGTGACGGCCTCGTCCGCCTGGCCCCGCATGGCCCGGTCGACCTCGTTCAGGTAGGCGAGGACAAGGTCTTCCTTGCCGGGGAAGTGCCGGTAGAGGGTGGCCCGCGTCACCTGCGCTTCCGCGACGATGCGATCGATGCCGACGGAGTGGATGCCCTCCGTGTAGAAGAGCCGGGTAGCGGTGTTGAGCAGCCGGGACCGCGCTTCAGACGGCCGGCCTTCGGATGGGGTGGGCATGCCGCCAGCCTAGCGGATAGAACGTTCGGTCTTGACAGGCTGCGCCACAGATTGCCATGCTGTGCCGCGATAGAACGTTCGGTCTAGCGGAGGGAGCGCTGAGGCGCTCTCCTCCTCACTCATCCGCCGAAAGGATCATCATGAGCACTATCGCCGCGTCGCCCGGTATTTCCGGGACCGCGTCCGCGCTGCGGCGGCTGTACTTCGTCCGGTTCGCGTTCGCCATCGTCTGGGCCCTCGTGATGTTCACGACCGCCTCGAACCTGGGCCCGCTCGCGGTCACCCTGCTCGTGCTCTACCCGCTGTTCGACGTGGCCGCCGCCGTCATCGACGCCCGCGCGTCGCGCGCCACCGGATCACCTGCCCTGCTGTACGTGAACGTCGCCGTCAGCCTGATCACCGCCATCGGTGTGGCCATCGCCTGCGCGTCCGGCATCCCGGCGGTGCTGCGCGTGTGGGGCGCCTGGGCGGTCGTTGCCGGGCTGGTCCAGTTGATCGTGGGTGTCACCCGACGCAAGATGGGCGGCCAGTGGCCGATGATCATCAGCGGCGGCGTCTCCGTACTCGCCGGTGCGTCGTTCATCGTCGGCGCCGCCGCGGCCAACCCGACGCTGACCAACGCGGCCGGCTACGCCATCCCCGGCGGCGTCTTCTTCCTCATCTCGGCCTTCCGCCTCGGTCGCGCCGCGAAGGGGAACTGACGTGGACGGCGAAACGTACGACGTCGTCGTCATCGGGGCCGGTCCGGTCGGGGAGAACGTCGCCGACCGGGTGGTGCGGGGCGGCCTGAGCGCCGCCGTCGTCGAGCGTGAGCTCGTCGGCGGAGAATGCTCCTACTGGGCCTGCATGCCGACCAAGGCGTTGCTGCGCAGCGCGGCGGCGTTACGGGCGGCGCGTCAGTTGCCGGGTGCGCGCGAGGCGGTGACCGGTGGTCTCGACGCGGCCGCGGTGCTGGGCCGGCGGGATGGTTTCGCCTCGTACTGGAAGGATGACGGTCAGGTCGGCTGGCTCGATTCGGCCGGGATCGCCCTGCACCGTGGCCAGGGCCGGATCGTGTCCGCGGGCGTGGTCGAGGTGACCGGCGACGACGGCGTCCCCATCACGTTGACGGCCCGGCACGCGGTGGTCATCGCGACCGGAAGCGGCGCACTACTGCCCGACATTCCCGGTTTGCGGGAGGCCGCGCCGTGGACCAGCCGGGAGGCGGCCGCGGCCGCCGGGGTACGGATCCGCGTCGTCGACTACGACCTGGGCGCCGTCGCCGGATCCGCCCTGCACGCCGACGGATACCGGGGGCACGCCCGCATGGTCGTCGACGAGGACCGGAAAGTGATCGTCGGCTTCACGCTCGTGGGTCCGGACGTCGCGGAACTGCTGCACGCCGCGACGATCGCGGTCGTCGGCGAGGTTCCGCTGGACCGGCTGTGGCACGCGGTTCCGTCGTACCCCACGGTCAGCGAGGTGTGGCTGCGGCTGCTGGAGGCGTACGGCCGCTGACCGTACGCTCACCAGGGTGCCGCCGCCTGCGGGAACGGTGGAGCGGTCGAGCGCGGCGATCAGGTGGCGTGCGTGGGGTCGGATGATCCCCACGCGACGCCCTGGCCGCGGTCCATCGCCGTGATGGCCCGCATGTCCTCGTCGTCGATGGCGAAGGAGAACAAGTCCGCGTTCTCGCGCATACGTGCGGGGTTGGTGCTCTTGGGCAGGACCGGGTACCCGTTCTGGACGCCCCACCGCAGCAGCAGTCGCGCCTCGGTAACCCCGTACTTGGCGGCAAGGGCCTTGAAGGGTGAATCTCCACTGGCGCTGTCGGCCCGCATCTCATCCGTCTTGCCACTGTGATGGCCCGGGGCGGTCCGCCAGGTCGAGAGTGGCACCAAGCTGCTGTAGGCGATGGGAACGATGCCGTTCTCGTCGAGAAAGCGTACAAGTTCGGGCTTCTGAGACCACGGGTGCAGTTCGATCTGGTTCGCGTGTGGCAAGGGGAGACCCGCCGCGGTCAGTTCCTCGATGTGCGCGGCACTGAAGTTGGACACGCCGATCGCCCGCGCCCTGTGCTTCTCGAACAGCTCGACCAGCGCACGCCACTGCTCCAGGCGCTGCGCCCGGTTGAACGGCGCGTGGATCAGGTACAGGTCGACGTGGTCGAGGCCGAGTCTCTGGAGACTCGCCTCGAAGGCGTCGACGGCCTGCTGCGTCGACTTGAAGGACTCGTCTCCGTCTCCCGGCCACAGCTTGGTCGTGATGAACAGGTCGTCGCGGGTGAGCCCCTCGGCGGCCATCCCGCGGCGAAGGCCCTCACCGACGCCGCGTTCGTTCTGGTAGACCTCCGCGGTGTCGATGTGGCGGTAGCCGGCGCGCAGCGCCGCCTCGACGGCGTCGGCGGCCTCCGCGTCGGGGATGAGGTAGGTGCCGAACCCGAGGAGCGGGATGTCGACCCCAGGTGCGAGTGTCCTGCTGTGCGAGGTGGTCACGGGTCCTCCTGGATGTGTGCTCGGGTCGCGGCCATGACGCGACGCGAGTCGGCGGCCTGGCAGTTGTCGTCACCTTCGACGCGTCGCCCGGAAGGTATGAGCCGACCCTTCTGGCCTGCGGCTTTGCGCCCACGAGTGATCTGTTTCCGACTCTAATGCCGGATGGCGGGTCCTACCGCGAGGCAGGGGGGTACTTCTAGGGACCCCCTTCGCGGGTCTCCTTGACCGGGAGCCGGGTTTACCTGGAGCCCCTGTCTTGGGCGCTGGGGGTTTCTGCCAGTACCCCTCACAGCGGAGACTCCCAGGTCACAGCTGTTTTGCGTTGCATAGTCAGTGGTCGGCTCTGCCTGGCCATGGATGCGGGGACTCCGGTCGGCGCTCCACCACACGCCATTCGACTGAAGGGGAGAAGATCATGAAGATCGCGGTCCTGGGCACGAGAATGGTCGGCTTCGTCGCCGGCGAGGACGCCGGCGCCAAGGAGAGCGTGAAGAGCCTGCTCCGCGAGTTCGGCTGGCCCGACGAGGTGATCCTGGATCTCGGCGGCATCCGCGCCGCCCGCGCTACAGAGATGTACGCGCCGCTGGTCTCGGCCGCGCTGGGGACGTACGACTTCAATGTCGCGATCGTCCGCAAATAGCCGCCCGTCGCTTCTGTCCTGTGAAAGGGACTCTTCGTGCCCTCCATGCCCGACCGCCGGATGACTCCGGCGCGCACACTCGTCTTCGCGATCGCCGCCGGTCTGGCCGTCGGCAATCTCTACTGGGCGCAGCCCCTGATCGAGATCATCGCCGCGTCCCTGGGGGTGTCGTCATCGAGCGCCGCGACGCTGGTGACGGTCACCCAGGTCGGATACGCCTTCGGGATCTTCCTCCTCGTGCCGCTGGGAGATGTCCTCAACCGGCGACGGCTCATCCCCCTCGTCCTGACGCTGTCGGCCGTGGCGCTCCTGGGCGCGGCCCTGGCCCCGACGTTCCCGGTGCTTCTCGCGCTGCTCGGCGGCGTAGGGCTGACGACCGTCGGTGCGCAGATGCTGACCCCGCTGGTCAGCGAGCTCGCCGAGCCCGAGCGTCGCGGACGCGTCGTCGGCACCGTGGCGTCCGGCATTTACATCGGCATCCTGCTCTCGCGCACGATCAGCGGGTTCGTCGCGGACTTCCTCGGTTGGCGGGCGATCTTCGTGATCGCGGCCGCGGCGACGCTCGTCCTCGCCGTCGTGCTCCGTAAGGTGATCCCGCCCCTCGAACCCCGCGAACCCGTCCCCTACCTGCGCCTTCTGAGGTCGGTCTTCACCACCGTGGTGCGCCACCGCGCAGCGCTCCCGACTCTGGTCATCTGCGCCGCGAGCTTCGCGGTGTTCTCGCTGTTCTGGACGTCGCTGACCTACCTGCTGACAGCGGCGCCGTTCACCTACTCGGCCGGCCAGATCGGCCTGTTGGGCCTGGCCGGAGTGGCCAGCGCTTTCGCCGCGCGGCGAGCCGGCGTCCTGCACGATCGGGGATGGTCGGTTCCTGCCACCGGTGCCGCCCTGGCCGTACTGGCACTGTCGCTGGTCGCCGGCTGGGCCGCCAGCACTTCGATCATCGTGCTGATCGTGGTCGTCGTCGTCCTTGACATGGCCGGGCAGTCCATCGTGGTGCTCGGGCAGACCCGGCTGTTCGCCCTGCCCGGTTCCGACCGCAGCCGACTGAACACCGCCCTCGTCGTCAGCAACTTCCTGGGCGGCGCCATCGGATCGGCCGCCGCAGGCCCCCTGTGGGCATCCGGCGGCTGGGCGGCGATCATGGCCGCCGCTCTGGCCGCCGCCCTTCTCGGTCTCGTCGGGTGGGCGCTTACCCGCAGCCGGCTGAAGGAGGCAGGTTCCCCTGCGGGGGTTTCCGCGCCGTACGCCGAGAAGCCGAACGCGTCCCTGTGATGCGCGTCCCACGCCGAGAAGACCTCTGTGGGGGGTACTGGCAGGGACTCTCACGCGCCCTCACCGGCCGCTACATCCTTCCTATGCTGGGGTAATGGACAACCGGGCCGAGGTCAGCACCTTCCTGAGATCCCGCCGCGACAAGATCACGCCGGAGGAGGCGGGCCTGCCCGCGTACGGGCAGCGGCGCGTGCCCGGCCTGCGCCGAGGCGAGGTCGCGACGCTGGCCGGGGTCAGCGTCGAGTACTACACCCGCCTGGAACGCGGCAACCTCGGCGGTGTCTCGGACAGCGTCCTGAACGCCCTCGTCCGGGCATTGCGCCTGGACGACACCGAACGCGACCACCTGTACGCCCTGGCACACGCGGCCAACGCCCGGCCCCTCCACGAGCGGCCCCGCCCCAAACAGGCCGCCGTGCGGCCCAGCGTGCTGCGCATCATCGAAGGCCTGCACGACCAGCCGGCCTACATACGCAACAACCGCATGGACATCCTGGCGGCCAACCCGCTGGCCCGCGCCCTGCACTGTGAGTGCTTCGAACAGGAGCCGGCCAACTGCTGCCGCTTCGTCTTCCTCGATCCCCGGGCCAGAACGTTCTACCTCGAATGGGAACGCGTCGCCCGCGACGGCGTCGGCGTCCTGCGGGTCGAAGCCGCCAAGAACCCCTACGATCGCGAACTGTCGAACCTGATCGGCGAGCTGTCCACCCGCAGCGACGCCTTCCGCACCCTGTGGGGCGCCCACAACGTGCACGTCTACACCAGAGGAACCAAACGCTTCCACCATCCGGTGGTCGGCGCGATGGAGCTGAGGCACGAGTCCCTGGACCTGCCCGGCGATGAAGGCTTGTCCATCACCGTCTACAGCGCTGATCCCGGCACACCGGCCGCGGACGCTCTGCAGCTCCTGGCCAGCTGGGCAGCGACCCAGGAACACGACAAAGCCGCCGCCCACGCCGACACCAAACGCTGACATCCGGCCCAAGAGGGCGTTTGACCATCGGGTGCGGCCCTCGACGGATTTGTCGGGGGCCGCATGGTTGATGGCGCTAGAAGTCGAAGATTCCGTTCTTCGCGCCCGCTATGAACTTGTCCCAGACGGCCCGACGGACCACCCAGGGCTCGGCGTCTGGTTGCTCAGTGTCGCGCAGGGCGACGCGGCCGTCGGACAGATGCTTGGCTTCAAGGCACTCGCCGCCCTGGCCGCTTGACGCGGTGATCCATCCTGTGGGGCTCGCGATCTCTCGCCCGATCTTCTCGCTCAACTCCATGCCGCCACTCTCCCCTTGATCCGCTGCATTGACAGGTACTCGGGAAGTGCCGCCTTGCGTATGCATTCGAGCCGATCCACCAGTCGCTTGATCTCGGCGGGTTTGTCGATGACGTGACCGTGGAGAGCGGATTCGACATACGCAGCGATCGTCACTCCATTCTCCTGGGCGAGAACGACCGGCCCCACCAGGGCTGCCGTGCACAGAGCTTCGTATGGGACGAGTTGGACGCTGAACCAGTTGTTCTCGGCCATGGCGATCAGATGTTCCCCGAGGTCGTCGGCGATGTGCGGATCTATGCCGCTAGCTGGCTGGTCAGGGAGCTGCCTGAAGCCGTCGACGATGCGAATCTTCTGGATAACGTACGACTTCTAGTTACCGAAATCGCCACCAACGCAATAAAGCATACTATTTCCGGCCGCTGGAGAAATGGAGCTTTTCGCGTCCGCATGTGGCTCGGCAGCGGCGGCCGGATCCGTGTCGAGGTCAGAGACCAGGGCTGGTGGTCGGGGCCACGACTCAGCGAGGACTCGAACGAGACCGGCGGGCGAGGGCTGCAGATCTTGGCGGCCGTGGCGACGAAATGGGGTGTCAGAAGGCACTTGTTCGGCCGGACCGTATGGTTTGAGCTGGACCCTATCGCGGCGAGCATGGCGTACCTGGACGCGCCAGGGCAGATCGTCGATCAGGCAAGCGGGCGGGTGATCAGGAGCCACGGCTGAGCAGCCGGCCTATCCGGTCGGCGACGAGGTGCGGTTGCTCGGCCTGGATGAAGTGTGCCGAGTCGACGACTTCGTGGCCCCCGTCGGGCAGGGTGTCGGCGTACAGTCGCTGGTGCTCGCGGATGGCGGCGTTCTGGCGCTCCCGCCCTTTGGCGGCGCGCGCCGCCGACAGCACGATCGTCGGGCATTTCGGGAGCTGGGGCGGGTGGGCGCGGAACTGCGGGATGGCGGCGGCCACCGCCCGCATCTCCTTGCGGGTCTGAGCGGTCCCGGCGGGGGTGAAGTTCTCGGCGAGCATGGCCTGGTAGGTGTCGGCGGAGAACAAGGGCCGGACATTACCGCTGAACAGCCGCGCCAAGAGGCGGAAGCGGCTGAGCGTCTGCGTCACAGCCAGCATGCGGTCGATCTTCTTGGTGGTCTGGTCCCACGTGTCGTACACCGGCGAGGTCTCCGGTGTGGGGTCGACCAGCAGGAGTCCCCGCAGCCGGGATCCGAGGCGCTCGGCGGCGCGGCGGGCGACCAGCCCGCCCATGCTGTGCGCGACGAGCACGAACTCGCCCGGGACGACGGCCTCGATCATCGCGATCAGGTCGGCGGCCAGGTCATCGATGCTGAGCTGCTGGGTGGTACGGCCGCTGAGCGCGCGCCCGGCGCGGTCGTAGGCCACCAGCCGCGCCTGGTCGGCCAGTGGTGGCAGCACCGGGTCCCAGAAGGTCCGGCCGCATCCGCTGCCCGCCTCGAAGACCACCCAGTCCTGTCCCTGGCCGGACTCCTCGACATAGACGGTCCGGCCGTTCACGGGCACCAGCTGTCCAGGGGCGTCTCGCATGGCTCCTCCTTCGAACGCAACGTTTTCATTTTGGATAACGGTATCTCATATGAAATCGTTGAGCCATGGATCCTGTCGAGCAGTTGTTGCACCCGGTGCGGCTGCGCATCGTGCACGCCCTGTCCGCAGCGGGCGCGCTGACGATCGCGCAAATGTGCGCCCGCATGCCCGAGGTGCCGAAGATCACGATGTACCGGCAGGTCGCCCAGCTGACCGAGGGAGGGTTCCTGGAAGTGGACGGCGAGCAGCGGGTCCGCGGCGCCGTCGAGCGCCGCTACCGGCTGCGTCAGGACCGGCCCAGGATCGGCGCCGGCGAGGCCGCCACGATGTCGCTCGACGACCACCGCCGGGGATTCGCCGCGGCCATGGCCGTCCTGATCGCCGAGTTCAACGCCTACCTGGACCGCGACGGCGCCAGCCCGGAGGCCGACTCGGTCTCCTACCGGCAGGGCACCGTCTGGCTGAGCCCGGAGGAGCTCGCTGAAATGCTGGCCGACCTGCTCGTGGTGCTGCGCGACCGGCTGGCCAACACACCCTCGCCAGACCGCACGCCGTACCTCCTCAGCGCGATCTTGTTCCCTGCCGAGCAGCCGCCCGCGCCTGAAGTCGGTGGTTAGCCCCGACCCAAAGCGCGCACGACGCCCCTCGATGGCGATCCGGCCGATATCGTGCGGCCATGACCGATCATGTCCAGCGCCCACTGCTGTTCCTGGACGTCGACGGGACGCTCCTGCCCTGTGGCGGCGGATGGCGCCCGTCAGCCCTCGATGAGTGGGCGGCATGGCAGGACGCGGCCAATCCGCAGTTGGCGAAGATCGATCCCGCACACGGTCCGCGGCTGCTGGCGCTGTCCTGCGAGCTCATCTGGGCCACCGCGTGGATGCACGACGCCAACGAGGTGATCGCTCCGCTGCTCGGCCTGCCGGAGCTCCCGGTGGCCGACCTCCCGGACGCCCCTGAGGAAGACGACCCTGGTGTGCTGCACTGGAAGACGCAGGCTCTCGTCGAGGCGGCAGCCGGCCGCCCGTTTGTCTGGGTCGACGATGAGATCACCGACCTCGATCGGATATGGGTCGCCAGACACCATCGCGGACCGGCTCTTCTTCACCGCGTCGACTCCGCGAACGGTCTCACCCACGAGGACTTTGCGATACTCGACGCCTGGCTTCGGGAGACGTCCAGCAACCCGTGACCCGCGAAACTCAGCTGTCGAGAATGCGCAGGTCGTTGACCGTGTAGGACAGGGACGCGCGGAATCCCATCCCGGTGCGTACAGGAGCGAGCGCCGCCAATTCCTCACCACGTGCGGGAAGGAAGGACAATTCCCCCGCACCGCTCCAGGCGTTGTCGACTCGGACGTCGTCGAAGACGGCCATCACCAACTCGTGCACGGCGGGCTTGTCGTGCCGGCCGGCGCTGAGTTGGGGGAAGTGGCGCAGGTTGACGGTGGGCCGGGACAGCAGCGCCGCCGCGTCGGAGACGGGCTGGTCCAAGGTGACCAGGGCCTCGGCGACGCGCTGGCCGGCGGCCGAGGCGGTGGCGGCGAACCGGCCGCCCGGGCCGACCTGCGGAGTGGCTGGGCCTTGCGCGGCGAAGGCTCTGGTCTGGTGTACGGTTCCGAGCTTCTTGGGGAAGCCCTGGATCCACCCGCGGGCCAGAGCGGCGTCGTTATCGACGTAAATGTACGGGCACCAGGCGACGGGCGTTTCCTGCCACATGGCGTCGATGAGGACCATGAACTCGCGGTACTGGCTGCGTACCGGATCGAGGTAGTCCTGGCCGGCGGCGGAGAACTGCCAGTCGATGAACATGGCGGTGGCATGTCCGGACGCGGACGGATCCGGAGTCAAGCCCGGAGGTAACGTGGCGGCCGCGGCTTCGGAGGTGGTCCAGAACTCCACCCCGATCACGTCACCCGCATAGTGCCAAGGGGGTGCGCCAACCAGGTTGGCCTCGCCGCGCGGGGAGAGGGGAAGGGTGTAGCCGTGCAGCATGGAATGCCTCCAAAAGGGATGATGCGCTTCATTTCACAGTGAGCCTCGACCGCGAGCGGCTCGTGACCAACAATGGGCCCTGGTGCCACATATGCACCATGAAGTCAGCACAGGCGGGAGCTGGACTTGGGCGAGGCGACCTTCACGATCCTGGGCCCAGTGGGAGTGCGCTGGCCAGACGGGCGGGAAGCCTCGTTGAGCGGCAAGCAGCGCGCCGTGCTGGCCAGCCTGCTGCTCCATGTCAACGTCCTGGTCTCCAAGCAACGGTTGATGGAGGCGCTGTGGGAGGTTCCTCCCGCCTCGGCCGTTTCCAACCTCCAGACCTACATCGCCCAGTTGCGCCGAGCCCTCCCGTCAGGCACCCGGCTTACCACCAGAGCAGCGGGATACCTCTTCGAGGCGACTCCCGAGGAGGTGGACCTGCTCGCCTTCGAACAGACGGTACGGCTGGCGGAGACCGAGCATGCCCAGGGAAACGTCTGGGGTGCGGTCCATCAGTACGAGCGAGCGCTCTCGTTATGGCGCGGGAAGCTGGCCGAAGGGACCGAGCTCGCGGGTCCCGCGCTCGCCCGTGCCACCCAGGTGGAAGAGCGGCGCGCAGCCGTACGGCTGCGCTGGGCCGAGATGAAGCTCGGCCTGGGCCGGTCGGCGGAGGTGGTCGAAGATCTCCGCGCCTTCGTGGCCGAGCAGCCACTGAGCGAACCTGCGTGGCGTCTGCTCATGCTGGCCCTTTCGCAGGCCGGGCAACGTGATGCGGCCCTGGACGCTTACCGGCGCGCCCGCGCGGCGCTTGTCGACCAGCTCGGCATCGAGCCCGGCCGGCAGCTTCAGCGACTCCAGGCCGACATCCTGGCCGACACCGTGATCGTCAAGGAGCCGGAAACGTGGCAGCGAATCTGCCAGCTTCCGCCGGCCATCGCGGACTTCGTGGGAAGAGCTGAAGAGCTCGGTCATGTGATCACGGCATTGCACCCGGCGGCCGACCGCACCGCGCCGGCTATCGCCGTACTGACCGGGCCGCCCGGCGTGGGCAAGAGCACCCTGGCCGTGCACGCCGCCCACCGGCTTCGCGACCATTTTCGCGACGGTCAGCTCTACCTGAGCCTCAGGACCGGTAACACCGCACGCGAGCCCGCCGCTCTCCTCGCCGACGCGCTGCGCTCGTTGCGGCTGCCGGGGCCGGAGATCCCAGACTCCACCGAAGCCAGAGCGGCGCTTTATCGGTCGCTGCTGGCCGATCGAGCCGTGCTCATCGTCCTCGATGACGCCCAGGACGAGGGTCAGGTGCGCTGCCTGTTACCCGGTACGCCGCGCAGCGCCGTTCTGGTCACCAGCCGAGGCCCGCTCTCCACCGTGGCAGGCGCCGCTCGCATACCGCTCGATGTGCCGTCCGAGGTGGCGGGCCGGTCGCTGCTGGAGCGGATCGCCGGAGCGGATCGGGTACGGGCCGAACCCGACGCGGCACGTACGATCGTGCTGGCCTGTGGACGCCTGCCGTTGGCGATCAGGGTGGCCGGGGCCAGGCTCTCCACGAGGCCGAGCTGGCCGCTGCGGGAGCTCGCCACGCGATTGACAGGCGGACGCCCTCTGGATGAGCTGGCTTTGGGCGAGCTGGACATCCGGGAAACCTTCGCCGTGAGCTATCGGCTGTTGCCGGACATGCCCCGCCGCGCCTTCCGGCTGATCGGCCTTGCCGGGATCGACAGCGCCGCGGAGTGGATCACGACGGCGCTGCTGGGCGAATCCTCCCGCGAGGCGGACGCGTCGCTGGAAGCGCTCGTCGCGGCCGGCCTGCTGAGTACCGGTGAAGTCGATCAGAGCGGTCAATCGCGTTACCGCATGCACGATCTCCTGCGGAAATTCGCACGTGAGCGCGCACAGAACGAGGATTCACCTGAGCACCGGGATATGGCGCTGCGACGGCTTGTCGATGAGTGCCTGGCGCGAGTACGTGTCGCGGGTCTGGAATATCCACCACCGGTGGTTCCCCTGATGACGCCGGCGGGGACCAACAGGCCTTCTCAAGGTGGCGCCGAATGGTTGTCCGCGGAGCGGGAGACGCTCTTGACGGTTACCCAGGTCGCGGATTCCGAGTCCGCGGCCGAACTCGCCCTTCGCCTTGCTCCGTTCCTCATCACGAACGGCTTCCAGCCGGACGCCGAATGCCTCCTGCGGAACGTCGCCCAGCGAGCACACACCCATGGCACGGCCATGCTCGCGCACCTCGCCCTGGCCGACATCGAGCTGGAACGGCGGCGCTTCCAGCCGGCGCGGACCATGTTCCAAACAGCGTTCGACCACTTCGACCGGGGGGATGACTCCCATTCGGCTGCCTACGCGCTCACCGGCCTGGTCGCCTGCGATCTCTTGGCAGCAGAACCCGATCAACGATCACAGACCAGCATCCGGGAAGCCCTCTCGCGGTTCAAGTCCGCTGACGGCATCGACAATCTGCTCGACAGCCTGATCGCCATATGCGGAGCACAGCCGCAGGATCATCAGGAAGTCATTCGCATCTTCCGGCAGGCATTACTCCTTGCCCAAAACCCGCAGTGCCGCGAACCCGTCATGCAGTTCCTCCGCACCCTGATCACGGGAATCACCCTCTTTCGCCAAGACGCCCCGCAAACAGCCATCGCTCGTTACCAGGACTGCCTCGACCTCACTCATGACCTGGGCTGGGGTCCGGGCGAACGCTATGCGCTACGCAGGCTGGGCGAGGTCTATCACGCCGTCGGAAGACACGCCGACGCGGTGAACACCATGCACCAGCTGTCGGCCATGTCAGCGAAGGCAGGCGACATGTACGGCGAGGCGCTGTCCGCCTATTTCCTTGGCGAACTCAGCCTTGAACGCGGGGAGCGGCAAGCAGCGGCGGAATACTTCGTACGCTGCCACGACCTCATGAACAGGCACGGCCATCCGACCTGGCCCGCGCGTGCGCGCCATATGATCGACATCGCCCGCGGAGAGCTCTGAACCTGTACCCCTATTGAGGTTGCCCGTCGGGGGAGGCGAGCGGAGTCGCAGGCCGGGACTTCGGCTCGGCGATCGCCGCCGACTCGGCCCGGCTGTCGGTGATGCCGCTGGAACGAGAGGGCGGACAGGCGCAGTTCATCACGCACGCTCAGCCGCCGGTGCCCCAGGGCTCGCTGCTGGAGCCCGTACTGTCGTGGATCGAGGACAACCTCGCCCGGGAGGTGACCCTGGCGGAGATGGCCAGGCGCGGCGGGCTCAGCGAGCGCACCTTCAGCCGCCGCTTCCGGGAGCAGACCGGCACCACTCCGTTGCAGTGGCTCCTACGAGCCCGGGTACGCCGGGCGCAGTTCCTGCTGGAGACCACCGACCACGGCGTCGAGCGCATCGCGACGCAGGCCGGGTTCGGTTCGCCCACCGCTTTTCGGGAGCGGTTCAAGCGCGTCGTCGGCGTCACCCCGCAGGCCTATCGCGCCTCCTTCCGGAGCGCTTAAATCTCCAACCGTCACTCTTCTGCTCGTCGAAGAACTCGAATCCCATGGCCTCGTTGATGGCCAGCATGTGGGCGTTGGAGACGGCGTTCCACGTGATGACGCGCTCGATGTGGGGCTCTCGCTCGCGCAGCCACAGCAGGTTGCCGATCTTGAGAAGCAGGCCCAGGCGGTGGCCCCGGTGCTCGCGCAGCACGGTCGTGTCCCCCTGATAGCCCCAGCTGTCGGAGCGGTCCTCGTCGACCAGGATGCGCGTGTAGCCGGCGGGGGCGCCGTCGGACGTGCGCCTGGCGATCATGGTGTACGGAGTGCGGCCGATGATCGGAAGAGCCTGCTCGCGGGAGCGCACGCGGTCGACGGAGAAGTTCGCGGCCTCGATGTCCGCGTCGCGCGGGGCGTCGTTCATGCCGCCCATCAGCGTGGCCAGGTCCTGCAGCAACTCGGGGCCGGCCGGCCCGACCCAGCGCTCCAGGTGGTAGCCGTCCACCTCGGGCCGCATCCGCTCCAGCGCTGCCCGCGCCGCTCCGGCCGCACCACGAGGGTGAACAGCCGGCCCACGTGGGTGTTGTCGTCCTCGGGCAGCGCCAGCGCGTACCCGCCGACCACCCTGCCGCCCTCGGCCGCCACCCACGCCTCGGACCGCCCGCCCGCCCCGCCCGTACTGACGACGTAGGAGAACCAGGGCAGGGACGGTACGGGGCCGTGGTCGTCGCCGTTGCCGGCCACGAACGCGTCGTACAGGCCCGTGACCAGGTCACCCGGCTGGTCGAAATCGATCGGCTGGATCATCCGCTGCCCATCTCGCACTGAGCCTCCCCGAAGGCCGGTCCATGCCGCCATCAACCTACAGAACCAGCCCCGCCCGCCGCCGCTGAGATTCCTGTTGGCCAGGCTGCCTGGCCTGCCGCCCCGAAGACGCTGGGCCGCCTGTCATCGGTGAACGTCGCCGGACTGATTCAACCGGCGGCCGGCAGGAGAGCGAGCGTCCGGGTGAGCGCGGCGCGACCCCTGCGTAGGGCAGCGGTCCGATCGGTTCCGGCTGGTCCCTGCCATCGGAGATAAACCATGGTGGTGCCATGACGCACGGCCACCGAGACATTCGCGACCACGTACTGATGGGCCGGACGAGACGACGGGTCCCGGCGTCGTATGGCGAAGGTTTCGATCTCGCCTGTCCAGGGTCCTGTGGTGAGAGGCTCGACCCGGTGACTGCCACTCACGTGCGACTTGTCTTCGGTCTCGCAATTCACCCAGTCGCCCCAGTTGAGCGGGCGGGTGCGCGCCTGTTCGGCGGCCTGCTCGTCGGGCAGGAGCAGCACGTCTGTACGTATGGATACCTCGCCGACCAGGCGGCGCCTGATCGTGGGAGCGCCACCGTACACATTCTGGTCGAAACCGGCGGACGGGCAGACGGTGTCGTGTTCGGGATCGAAGGTCTGCCATGCCTTCATGTTCTTGCCGTACGCGGACGGCGCGGGCAACGCCGCAGCCAGGGCGCTCAAGGCCGATCTTGGGGAGGTGCCGGCCGGAGCGGGGCTGTCGGGGTCGCCGCCAACAGCGGCCAACACGGACACTGCCCCGGTTTCCGGGCCGAGCGGGAGCAGGAGCGGGTCCATCGTTCTCCATGACACCTCGGCCAGCAGCCCTCCTCGGGCGGCCACGATCGTCGACATGATGTCCGGGTCGCCATCTTTCGTGTACTCCTCTTCGTTGACCCTGGCCCGCACTCCGTACCATCCCCAGCGATCGAAGTCCGCCAGATCACTGCCCGAATAATCGGATTGGGGCTGGCGGGCGCAGTCTTCCGCGCCGCGACGGGCCTCCCGGACCAGGCGGCTCGCAGTGCCGGGCGATGTGATCCAGAACCTGACGTCCAGCGCTGAGGACACCTCCGGGACGCGTAGCAGGCCGGTGTAGGCCGGAACCCCCTCGGGTGGCAGCGCGTCGAGGCCGTGCTCCGGCCAACAGGAAAACAGAAGGGGGAAGTCCAGGTTTATCGCGGAGGGAACGGCGATGGTGAGGCCCATGTCCTCGAGGCGGCGGTCGACGTCGTCATCCAAGCGGCTCCGCAGCCGCTCAGCGATCTCCTCCGCCGAAGTCGCCGCCTGTACGGGTATCGGCAACAGGGGCGCCATCGGCCGGTCGGCGACGCCTGAGGCTAACAGCAGGGCGGCAGCTGCGGCCGCGACACGCAGCCTGGCAAGATCCACAAGGGGTACGACGCCGGGCGTCCGAGAAAGGTTCGCCTGGGGCGAGGGCCTCGAAGACCGGTCCATGTCGCCATCAACAGTCTCGCCCGCCGCCGCTGAGACGTCCTGTTGGCTAGTCTTCGTGGTGATATTGGAATCAGGGTCAATGTCGCTTTCTGCCCTGATATGGCGTGCGTCAAGTCGGAGGTGATCACGGTGCATCCGGTCTCATGACAGCCCCATCCCGGGGTGTCACGGAGCCGAAAGGTGACCGTATGAGCAAGACCGACAAGACCCGGCCCTGGTGGGTGCGGATCGCCGACGAGTCGATGGTGACCTGTCTGCCCATCCATGATCATCGGTTCGGGCCATGCACGCTTCCCGACGAGATCACCGCCGTCAGCGCGTCCCTGAGCCACCGTACGAGCGGCTGTTACTGGCGTGCCAGCGACCACTACTGGTTCGACTGCGGCGGTGGCGACGGCGGCCGGGAGTGGTACTTCTTCCGGCGCGAAGGGCGCCGCCGTAGCCGTCGCCAGGCGCGCCGCGAACTGCGCGCTTATCACGGCGAAGACTGACGAAATGGCGCGCGTGGCACATACTCCTCGTCATGACTGTGATCGAAACTGAGCGGCTGCTGATGCGGCCGCTGACCGGCGACTACTTCGACGACTACGCCAGCGCGCCGCCGCACGAGCGTAGCCGCCGCCGTGTCGCTGTACGCATCAAGGGAATCCTGGCAGCCCCGGAGCTCAGTGCTCGGACCGGGTGACGAGCCTTTCGATGGTGCGGAGCTCCTGGTCGATTTTCGCGAGAGCGGCGCGGCGGGACCGCGGCTCGCTCGGGCCGGGCGCCGGAGGCTGGCCGCGCCGGTGTTCAAGGTGCGCCAGCAGGGTCTCGTCGCCCAAGGGGCGGGCGGCGAAGGCGATGGCGACGGTGGCGGATTGCATGACGCACCAGCCCTGGCGGAGCCGGGCGTCCATCGCGTCCTCACGGCCGGCGGTGTCCCGCACCAGCAGGCGCAGGAACTCGCCGTGCTGCTCGATGACACGCACCTGGGCGACATCGGGTTCGTAGCGGGGGGTGGAGTGTTCCAGGTCCGCGATGAGCTGCCACACCGCCTCGAAGGGGGCGGCGATGCGGCGCTGCCCGACAGCGGCGCCGGGCAAGGCGGCCGCGAGAATGGCCAGGCGGTCGATCGGGTCGATATCGGATCGCGCGCCGGGATCGTTCACGATTCCCACACCTCCCGGAAGGCGGCCCTGGCCCGATGCAGCCGGGATTTCACGGTTCCTGCGGGGATCCCCAAAGTGGTGGCGATCTCTTGTTCGCTGAGGCCTTCCCGGGTACGCAAGACCAGCACGACGCGCTGGGAGATCGGCAGACGCGCCAGGGCGTCGTCGATGTCCACCAGCCCTTCCAGAGAGGAGGCGTGGCCGCCCGTAAGCGTTCCCTCCGCTGGTTCGTCCGTGGGGGCCTCCAGATCATGCCGGCGGGCGAGCCGGATCGCCGTCCTGACGGTGATCGACCGTACCCAGGTCATGATCGCCTCAGGAGTCTGCAGCGAAGGCAGGCCCCGGAAGATCGCCAGCAGGGCCTCCTGCGTCGCGTCGTCGGCCGCCGCCGGGGCGATCCGTGCGCACAATCGGCGGACGTACGGGGCCAGTTCATCGAGAAGCCGGTCCAAGGCGAGCGCGTCCCCCTGCTGAGCGGCGACGACGTTCCCGGGATCCACGCCAGGAAGATTACAAGAACATCGGCAGGAACCTTTCGCGGGTTCCTCACCACTTTCCAGCTAGGAGGACATCACGCAGAGAGGACCTTCTGGTGAAACCAGATCTGCACATCGTCGGCGCCGGCCTGACCGGACTCACCGCCGCCATCGAGGCGGCCGAACGCGGCTGGCGGGTAACCGTCGCCGAGGCGCATTCCCGGCCGGGCGGGCGGGCACGCACGCTGGCAACCGTCTACCGGGCCAACCTCGGCACCCACGCGATGTACGTGGACGGGCCGTGGTGGGCGTGGCTGGAGCGCCGCGGCCTCACCCCGCCCATCGTGGCGGCGCCGCGCTATGCCGGCCTCGTCCGGGCCGGAGGCCGGCTCGGCCCCTGGCCGGCCGAACTCAGCCAGGCCATCGCCGCGCTACCCGCCGAAGCGCCCGCAGCGGAATCGTTGCGCGCATGGCTGCTCCGGCACGTCGACGCCAAGACGGCCGAAGCCATCATCGGAGTGGTCTTCATCTTCACCTTCGACCACGACCCCGGGCGGCTTTCGGCCGCCTTCGCCCACCAGCGCCTGCGCCGGGCGCTGGCCGGCGGCGTTCGGTACGTGACCGGAGGCTGGTCCACCCTGGTCGATCTTCTGGCCGAGCGAGCCGCCGACCTCGGCGTGCGGATACACACCCAGACCCGGGTATCCGCCCTGCCCGCGGGCCCGACGATCCTGGCCACCAGCCTGGCCACCGCGCGCCAGCTGACCGGCGACCAATCGCTCACCTGGCCCAGCGCCCGCGTGGCAACGGTCGACCTGGGTCTGCGGGTCGACGGCGGCGGCCCGGACTGGTTGCCACAGACCAATCCGCCGCGCCCGGACTGCTGGCCGAGGTCTCAATCGCCGCCGCGCAACTCGCCCTCCAACAGTTCGGTGAAACCCCCAGGCCCGCCCAAACCCTCACGCGAGCCTGACGCATCGAGGCCGATCTGGGTGGGCCAGGCTTGGTGAGAGCGAGCCACGCACGATGAGCACGGTCAGGCGCGTGGCTCGGCGTACTGCCTCGGCAGTGTGAAGCCGCGCGTCTCCAGCACGGTGCGCAGGCGGTCGGGGTAGTCGGTGATGATGCCGTCGACGCCGTCGTCGATGAGCTTGTTGATGGTGGCCT
This sequence comes from Nonomuraea sp. NPDC052129, assembly GCF_040680095.1. Classification (NCBI taxonomy): domain Bacteria; kingdom Bacillati; phylum Actinomycetota; class Actinomycetes; order Streptosporangiales; family Streptosporangiaceae; genus Nonomuraea; species Nonomuraea sp. NPDC052129. The sequence continues at coordinate 636,200 of NZ_JBFAVX010000002.1, forward strand.
CGTCGTCGATCGTCCACGGGATCACCTTGAGGCCGAGGCGGTGCGCCTGGTCGACCATCTCCCGGGTGACGTAGGCCTGGTAGCCGGGATCGGTCACCTTGCCGTTCTGCGGGCTGCCGTGCACGGGCGAGAACGCGCCGGCGCCGAACGACTTGACGGCCCTGAGCGGGTCGCCGCCGAAGTCGTCGATGTCGATCCCGCCCAGCCAGGGGGAGGCGCCGGGCTTGCCGGTCTGCAGGAAGTCGATGTTCGTCAGCGCCACCAGGGGAAGGCGCGGCTCGACCTGGCGCATCAGCATGAGCGAGCCCCAGTCGAAGCTCTGGATCGTCACCTGCCGCAGCATGTGGGCGCGCCGGATCTCCTCGACCGCCACCCGTACGAACTGCTCGCGGGGCGCGGTCTCGCTCGGCGCGCCGGCCTCCACCTTGGTCTCCACGTTCAGCTTCACGTCGTTCGCACGGTAGCGCTTGACCAGGTCGAACACCTCGCGCAGCAGCGGCATGCGGGCACCCGGCGACGGCCGTTGCCCGGGGAAGTCCGGTAGCGTCCGGGACCCGCAGTCCAGGGTCTGCACCTGGGCGAAGGTGAGCGTGTTCAGGTATTTGCCGACGTACGGGTACTCCGGATCGCCGGGAGTGACCGGGCCGGTGTCCTGGCACTTGCGGGCGTCCACCCGCCGGTCGTGCGTGACGACTGCCTTGCCGTCCTCGGTGATTTGAATGTCCAGTTCGAGCGTGCTCACGCCGACCTGCAGCCCGTTGGCGAAGGATGCGAGCGTGCTCTCCACCACCAGGCCCAGCCCGCCCCGGTGGGCTTGGAGGTCGAACGTACGGCGGCCGTGCCGGTCGAGCCCCGGATCGGCGGCGGCCGGTCCGGGGTAGGCCGCGGCGGCGAGGGTGAGAGCGACGGCCGCCGCTGCGGCGCGCAATCCGATCATCGTCAGTCGTCCTGTTCCTGCGGTCGAACGCGAGAGGACGTACGTCCCGTCCGAGACGGGCGCCTCTCCTACCGCGCACCAGGCTGCCGATCATCTGTGACGGCACGGGGAACGCCCGACGAAGCTTGGCCGACGACTCCCGCCGGCTCAGCATGGACACGATCGTCAGCCGGCGCGAGCCCTACTGTGTCGATGCGGCCTTCCGGGGTGCGGGAAACTGGAGGGATGACCACCGAGAACGGCCGTCCCGGTCCGCCCGTGACCAGTGTCTCCGTCGTGCTGCTGACTCTGGCGCGCCGGATCGAGGCCGAGCTCAACGCCGCTCTGGCCGCGCTCGACCTCACGGTCAGCAAGCTCGGGCTGCTGGGTCACATCGCCGGTGTGCCTGGGGTGTCGTTCAGCGATCTGGCGCGGATGTCGGGGACCACGGTGCAGAGCGCCCACAGCGCGGTGAAGGCGCTGGCCGCCGCTGGGCTCGTGAGTGACAGTGTCGCCCGCGCCGGTTCCGCCTCGACGATCGAGCTCACGCCTGATGGTGCGCGCCTCCTCGAGGCGGCCAAAGAGGCGGTGGCCGGAGTGGATGAGCACCTGTTCGGTCCCGAGTCCGACCCGATCCAGCGGCAGATCGCCGACGCCGTCCGCGCCGCCTTCGAGGCCCGCTAACTGCTTCGGGGGCCGCTGGCTGCGTCGGGGCCCGACTAACTCCTTCGAGCGCCGCTGACTGACTGTTCGCGCGCTGACTGGTCGCGCGGCTTTGTGGCACATCCCGCTCAAACAACCTTCAGCCTGCCTGAAGCTTTCGTGCTAGCCTTCAGGCAACCTGAAGGCTATGAGGGAGTATCCATGGAAGGTCTGTTGCTGTCGATACACGTACTCGCCGGCATCGTGTTCGTCGGCGGATCGGCCATCGCGGCCAGCCTGTTTCCCCGCTATGCACCCGTTACCGCCGACGTCGGCGTGGGTTCGGCGGTCGGCGACGCGCCGACGCAGCTCTCAACCGAGACCGAGCGGAATCGGGCCGTGGCCGCCGCGCTGCACCGAATCACCCGGGGCTACGGTCTCTTCGGCATTGTCGTGCCGGTGGTCGGGATCGCCGCGGCCCTCGTGCAGGGCCGGATCGGCGAGATCTGGATCACCGTGTCCATGATCCTCACCGCGGTGGCGGGCGGCCTGCTGGCGCTGCAGATCTACCCGCGGCAACGCGACGCGCTCGCCACCCCCGACGGCGGCGAACGACTGCGCAAGCTCTCCATGCTCGCCGGGATGTACAACCTGCTGTGGGCGACCGTCGTCGTGCTGATGATCGTCCGTCCCGGCTCGGCCACGGCATGACCCTCCTGCGTACGTTGCGGCTCGCCGCGGCCGTGGAGCTGGTCTCGCTGATGATCCTGCTGGGCAACCTGCTCACCACGCATACGCCGGCGGTCGCGACGCTGGTCGGCCCGCTCCACGGCACGGCCTACCTCGTGATCGTCGTGACCGCTCTGCTCACTCCGGCCGCCCTCCCGGCGGGCGCCCGCCGGCGCGCCGTCATTCCGGGCGTCGGTGGACTGCTGGTTGTACGGCGGATGCGAAACCATTCCCCAGAGACCCAGTAAGGAGCCGTGCCTCGAAAGGCGCGAGGGTGACCGCGTCGGTCGGCTGGTCTCGCTCGTTGACGGTCGCATGCGATGACCAAAGCGTGTTCCTGGCATCAGGAAGCGCGATTCTCTGGTCACGGTCGGAAAGATTCACCGCCACGAGAACCGCGTCTTCGCCGTCACCGCGGCGATAGATGAGATGGTCCGGGTGGGCGGACAACACGGTGATACTGCCTTCGCGCAGTACGGCCAGCTCTTTTCGGAGCGTCAGGAGTTCTTTGCCGAGGGAGAGGACCGAGCCGGGGTCGAATTCCTGGCTCTCGACGCTGAACTCTCCCGCCCACGAAGGTATGGGCAGCCAAGTCTCGACGTCATCGGGACTGAATCCGGCGTGCGCCGGCTTCTCCTGCCACGGCATGGGCATCCGCTGCGGGTCACGGCCGAGGCCGAGACCGGGCGCGCGTAGTTCGGCGCAGTCGCGGGCGTGCGCGCTGTCGACGGGGGAGTCGGGGAGACCGAGTTCGTCGCCGTAATAGAGTGTCGGCGTTCCCTTGAGTGTGAGCAGCAGGGTCAGTGCGCCGGGTACGCGTTCCGTTCCGATTCGACTGGCCAGACGAGAGCGGTCGTGATTGCTCAGTACCCAGTTGGGGTGCGAGCCGGCCGGGAGCGCGGCGTAATAGCGCTGAATGAGTTTCGCCAGGTCGACGCCGTTCCAGGGGGTGTCGATGAGGGAGAAGTTCATCGCGATGTCCAGCCCTCGCGACCCGAGCGCGGCGACGCGTTCGAGTTTGAGATGGAGCTCACCCATCAGCATCCGGTCGGCATAGTCCTCGGTGACCGTGTGCATCTCCGTGAGGAGGCCCGGGAGTTCGGGTTGGTCGGCGGTGTACTTCTGAATCTGCCGCACGGTCGTGTGGGCCGCCGCGCCGCCGATCTCGAACGACTCGCTGCCGTCATCCATCGGATTGTCGCGAAGTCGCGCGTCCTTGATGAGCCGCCAAACCGCGTCCACGCGGAACCCGTCGACCCCACGGTCGAGCCAGAATCTCATCACGTCGAACATCGCGTTTTTGACGTCCGGGTTGCGCCAGTTCAGGCTCGGCTGCTCCGGCAGATGCGCGTGGTAGTAATACTGTCCGGTCGGCTCGTGGAAGGTCCAGGAGGAGCCGCCGAACGCGGAGGCCCAGTTGTTGGGCGGGCTGCCGTCCGGCTTCGGGTCGTGCCAGAGATACCAGTCCCGGTGCGCGCTGTCGCGGCTCGACAGGGCGTCACGGAACCATGGATGCTCGCTGGAGGTGTGCTGGGGCACGTAGTCGAGTACGACACGCAGCCCTCGATCGTGCGCCCCCCGAACGATCCGCTCGAAGGTCGCCAGATCGCCGAACACCGCCCCGACCTCCGTGTATCCGGACACGTCGTAGCCGAAGTCCAGTAGCGGCGAAGCGTAGATCGGGCTCAGCCAGATCGCGGTCACGCCGAGTGCCGCGATGTAGTCGAGGCGGTGCTCCACGCCCCGCAGATCGCCGAACCCGTCCCCGTCGCCATCCTGGAACGACGGCACGTACACCTGGTAGAAGGCCCCTTCGCGCCACCACTGTCCTGGTACCTGGGTGGTCATCCCTTCACCGCCCCCGCGGTGAGGCCGGACACGATCTTCTTCTGGAAGACCAGCACCAGGAGGACGAGCGGGATGGAGATGATCACGGACGCGGCGCTGATCGTGCCGAGCGGCTGCTCGTACTCGCTCGCGCCCGTGAAGAACGCGATGGCGACCGGAACCGTACGCGCCTCGGGGCTGTAGGTGAGCGTGGCCGCGAGCAGGAACTCGTTCCAGGCGAAGATGAAGGCGAGGATTCCCACGGTGGCGATGCCGGGCGCGGCGAGCGGCAGGATGACCTTGTAGTACGCCTGGAAAGGGGAGGTGCCGTCGATGTAGGCCGCCTCTTCGAGTTCCACGGGGATCTCTTTGAAGAAGGACACGAGGGTGTAGATCGACAGCGGCAGCGTGAACGTCAGGTAGGGGATGATCAGCCCGACGAGCGTGTTGTAGAGCCCCAGATCGTTCCACAGGGAGAACATCGGCGCGGCGATCGCGATGCCCGGGAAAGTCGTCACCGAGAGCACGATGCTCAGGATGAGGAACTTGCCGCGCATCCTGAGCCGGGCAAGGGGATAGGCGGCGAACGACGCGACGGCGAGCGCGAGAATGGTCGTCGTCGACGCCACGATGACGGAATTGATCAGGGCGCCCAGGAAATGGCTGTCGCCGAGGATCGCCAGGTAATTCCCGAGAGTGGGGCGCGGCGGGGTGAGACTCGCCGTGGAGAGATCGGGCCCTGCCTTCAGCGAGGTGTTGATGAGCCAATAGAGCGGCACGAGCGAGAAGATCATAACGACGATGACGGCGCACCAGAACAGCGGATTGTGCTCCGCTCCGCGCCGTCGGGGCCGCCGCCGACCGGGGTTCGCCTTGGTCATCGCGAGCCTCCCTTGGCGACCGAACGGATGTTGCCGCCGGCGAAGCGGATATAGATGAAGGACACGAGCATGACGATGGCGAAGGTGAGGATCGACACCGCGGATCCTTCGCCGATCAGCTGGTTGCCGCGCAAGGTCTGGTAGGCCAGTACGGACATCGTCTCCGTGCCATACGCGCCACGCGTCAGCACGAACGGCAGGTCGAAAACGCGCAGCGCGTCGAGCGTCCGGAAAATCATCGCCAAGGCGATCGCCGGCCAGAGCAGGGGCAGCGTGATGCTCAGGAAGTGCCGGAATGCGCCGGCGCCGTCGATCTGCGAGGCTTCGCGCAGATCCGCGGGAATGACCTGGAGCCCGGCGAGCACGAGGAGCGCGACGAAGGGCGCCGTCTTCCAGACGTCCGCCAGGATCACCACCGCCATCGCGTATCCGCTCTGACCCAGCCAGACCACGCCGGAGTCGGTGGCACCGAGGGAGCTGAGCAAGGTGGACACGAGACCCAGGTCCGGGTCGAAGATGGTCCGCCAGGTAATGGCGCTCACGACGGTCAGAATCGCGTACGGCAGCAACACGATGCTGCGCAGCAGCGTCCTGAACCGGAACGCGACGTTCAGCATGAGCGCCATTCCGATGCCGATGACCAGCTCAAGCGGAACCGAGATCAGGGTGAAGAGGAAGGTGTTACCGACGGCTTTCCACCACGCCGGCGAGGTGAGCTGCGCTATGTAGTTTCCGAGGCCGACGGACCGGGAGAGCCCGGGGGTGATGACGCTGTACTGGTGCAGCGAAAGCCAGATCGCGTAGAGCACGGGATAGCCGGCGACGCCGGCCATGAGGATGAGGGCGGGCGCGACCATACGCCCTGCGAGGCGCCTCTCGTTCGATTCGGAGAGGTGCCTCGAGGATCGGGAGAACAGCATCGCTATCAGAACGTCTTCAGGGCGCTGGCGACCTTGTCTGCCATCTGCGAGGCTCCCTGCTGCGGAGCCAGTTCTCCGGAGAGCACCTTGCCCACGGTCTGGTAGATCGCCTGCGAGATCTGCGGATAGACGGGCGACACCGGCCGGGACTTCGCGTTCGTCAGCGCCTTCAGCAGCACGTCCGAGAACGGCAGAGCCTTCTTGACGGGCTCGGAGGTATAGGCCGCCGCGACGGCGGGAGCGAGCGAGTTCTTGACGGCGATCTGCTCCTGCCAGTTGTCGCTGGTCATGAAGTCGATCATCGCGAGGGCGCCCGCCTGGTTCTTGGAGAACGCGCTGACGGCGACGTTGCTGCCGCCGAGCACGCCGACGCCCTCGCCCGCCGTCTGCCATGCGGGCAGCGGCATGACGGCGAACTTGCCGGCGATCGCCGACTTCTGACCGGCGGCATAGGCGTAGGGGTAGTTACGCATCGTCGCCCCGGCGCCGCCCTCGAACGCGAGGCGGGTGGCGTCCTCGTCGTACGTCAGCACGGTCTTCGGCGCGGCGCCCTTGGTGATGCCGTTCTGCATGAACGTCAGCACCTCAACCGTCTTCGGCGAGTTGATGGCGACCTCGCCCTTGTCGTTCAGCACCTCGCCGCCCGCGCTGTACAGCTGCTCAAGGAAGCTGACGGTGAGCGACTCGCTCTGCGACGCCTGGTAGAGGAATCCCTTCTTGGGGTCGGCCTCACCGTAGGAGTAGAGCTCCTGCCAGGTCTTCGGCGGCTTGACCTGGTCGGTGCGGTAAAAGAGCAGGCCCGTATTCGAATAGAACGGGACGCCCCAGTATTTGTCCTTGTAGAGCAGGGTGCCGGCCGTGGAGGGGATGAGCTTGTCCAGCTTGGACTTGATGACGTTGCTCATGTCCGCGAGCCATCCCTGAGCGGCCAGCTGTGCCGTCCAAACGACATCCAGCCGGACGACGTCGCACTGGGTGGACTTCGTCTGCATTCGCTGCGTGATCTGCTGAAGCTGGTCGTCGGCCGACGCTCCTAGCTCCACGTAATTGGCCGATGCCTCCGGGTGCGCCTTATTGAAGGCCGCCATCGTCGCCTTCCAGACGCCCGACGAGTCCGTTGGCCCGCAGACCGAGATATTTCCCTTCGCCGACTTGGCCTGCGCGGAATCGAGCGGCGCACTGGTGGCGTCCGACTTCTGGGAGTCGGAACACGCTGTGAGCGCTACGGCCAGCGCTGAGACCGCCCCGATCACCGAAACGGCACGGAACAGACGTCGTTCACCTGTCAACATCATTGTGCTTTCTCTGGTTGCTTGTGAGGTGTGTCGTCGGAGCGCCACAAATCAAGTCGGCGGGGATTTGCTGATATGTCGGAATCTCGCTATTATTCCGATTAATCCCATTTGTAGGATGAATGGAGTAGAGCACATGATCGAACCTCGTGTCAAGGCGACCAGGAGGAACCTGTCGGCTTCGATCGCCGACGATCTCCTGTTCAAGATCAAGAGCGGTCAGCTGCCACCGGGCTCGAAGGTGCCGAACGAGAAGGAGCTCATGGCGGCCTATGGGGTTGGCCGCAACACCGTCCGGGAGGCGGTTCAGTCGCTCGTGACCATGGGGTACCTCGATGTCCGCCCACGCGTCGGGGCGAGGGTGACCTCCGTACCGGTGGACGAGGCCGTCGAGTCCGCGGCCATCTCGGCATTACTGGCAGGGGAGGCCGTTGGGGATATCTATGAACTGCGGCGGGTGCTGGAGACGGCGATCGCCGAGCGTGCGGCGACCGAGGCGACGCCCGCCGACCTTGAAGCGATCGGCCTCGCCCTGGAGGACTACGAGCGCGCCCACCGGGACGGCCACGGAGCCTACCGTGCCGACGTCGCCTTTCACGCGGCGCTGGCGGTCGCCAGTCACAACGTGGCGTTCCGTAACGTGCTCGAAGGCGTGGGTGATCTTCTCCTGAACGCGCGTCAGCTTACTGATCGTCTCCCCGGCGCGATCTCACTGGCGCTGGAGGAGCACACGGAGATCCTGCGCGCGATCGAACAACGCGACCCTGATCAGGCGCGGCACGCGATGAAGGTGCACATGGCGACTTCCGTAGAGGCTTGGCGGCGTGCGCAACGGCTCTTCGTCGAGAGCTGACCCGCGAATCTGGTGATGACGAAAATTTAGTGATGACGAAAAACTGAACGAGGAACGACTTTTGCCCGGCCAGAAACGCCTTCGAGTAGTTGTTGCCAATCCTCTTCATGAGGAGTCCTACCAGCGCATCATAGAGCGCGAACCCCGTGTAACCCTGCTCAATGATCTCTCACTGCTTCCCCCCATACGGCACCGGGCGGATTTCTCCGGCGACCCGGAATTTCGGCGGACCCCTGAACAGCAGGCGGAATTCGAGGCACTCCTCGATTCAGCCGACGCGCTGCTCGGGATCCCTGACGTCGATGCCGCGGCGCTGGGTCGGGCGGTGCGGTCGAACCCACGTCTTCGCTGGGTGCACGCGACCTCGGCCGGCGGTGGTCAGCAGGTCGGGAGGGCCGGACTGAGCCCGTCGCACCTCGAGAGGGTCACCTTCACCACCTCCGCCGGCGTGCACGGGTCGCCGCTGTCGGAGTTCGTGGTCCTGGGCATTCTCAGTGGTGCCAAAGACCTTCCCCGGCTGCTGCAATTGAAAAGCCAGCGCCGCTGGAGCGAACGGTGGATGTCTCGGCAAATCTCCCGGCAAAAGGTGTTGATTCTTGGTTTCGGCGGGATCGGCCGGGCCGTCGCTCGATCTCTCTCGGCGCTGGGCATGAGTGTTACGGCAACCTCGCGCCACGCCGACGCCAAGCACCCCGATGTCGACAGATTTGTCAGCGTCGATGAATTGACCGAGGTCATCGGAGACATGGACGCGATCGTGTGCGCGCTGCCGGGCACCGATCTGACGAAAGGAATCGTCGACGAACGACTGCTCGCCCGGGTCAAACCCGGTGCCACATTCGTGAATGTGGGCCGAGGCACCGTGGTCGACGAATCGGCGCTCGTCGCGGCGCTGGAGGACGGACGGATCGGTTTCGCCGCCCTCGATGTGTTCGAGGTCGAGCCGCTGCCCGCCGAGAGCCCGCTCTGGACCATGCCGAACGTCCTGATCAGCCCGCATACGGCAGCCCTCGCCGTCGACGAGGAGGCGGCCGTCGTCGAGCTGTTCGCGGACAATGCCACGCGGCTGCTCGACGGGCATCCGCTCGTGAACGTCGTCGACACCGTCGAGTTCTACTGACCTGCGGGTTCCTGGAAGAAGTCGGTCACCCGGCCGCGCCGGGGCCGGGCAGCAGGTCGACGTCGCCCGCGTGCATCGGCTCGCCGCAGTGGGCGCAGCGCAGGTCGACGCTGCTGATCTCACCGCACGCGTGATGGCGGTAGAGCACCGGCGGGCCGGCCTCGCCCGCGAGCCACTTGTCCCCCCAGCCGGCCATGACCATGAGCAGGTCGACGAGCTCGCTGCCCTTCGCCGTCAGGTGGTACTCGTAGCGCGGCCGCATGTCGTAGGCGTGGCGCTCCAGCACGCCCTGGTCGACGAGGTGGTTGAGCCGCTCGGTCAGCACCTTGCGGGAGATCCCGAGGTCGGCCTGGATCTGGTCGAACCTGCTCACCCCGGCCCACACGTCACGCAGGATCAACGGCGACCACGGCTCCCCGATCACGTCGAGGGTGCGTGCGATGGAGCAGGCCATCTCCCTGAAGTTCGTGCGTTGCATGAGCGGAGTCTAGCAATTGGGGTTCCCTTAGGGAACTTCGAGTGTTACGGTCATGGAGTCTCTTCAAGGAACCCAAAGAACTCATGCCAGGAGATGATCACGATGCTCAACGCTGACGTACGCCGCGTGCTCGACGGCACCTCGCTCGCCCACCTCGCCACCGTCCTCCCCGACGGCGCTCCCCACTCCGTTCCGGTCTGGGTCGGCACGTACGGCGAGCAAGTCGCGATCATGACAGGCCCGGGCTCCCAGAAGGCCCGCAACCTGCGACGCGACCCCCGGGTCGCACTCTCCCTGACGCCGCCGGACAACCCGTTCCAGCCGGTCATCGTCCGCGGCAGGGTCGTCGAGTGGATCGAGGGCGACGCCGCCTGGGAGATCGTCGACCGGATCTCGACGAAGTACATCGGCGGCCCCTACACGCGCGATGTGGAGCGGGTCGTCGCGCTCATCGAGCCCGATCGGCAGACCATGGGCTGAGGCGCTCTGTCGCACGCCGTCTTGCTCGGTACGGATCGCGCGGAGAAGTTGCCTGGGCAGAGGAGCATCGATCTTCGCTTACTGTGCATCTCGGGGAAATCGCTGAGGCAGAATGTCCGAGCCAGGGCGTACAGATGCGCGGCGTGGCAGGGGGGATCAAGGGGGGATCACGGAGGATGACGTCGGGAATGGGCACTCAGGCTCAGGAGCAGCTCGGCCCTTATCGGATGATCGAGAAGATCGGCGAAGGCGGCATGGGGGTCGTCCACCTCGGTCTCGACGGCGCGGGCCGCAAAGTCGCGATCAAGGTGCTGCACCAGCATGTGGCCGCCGACCTCAAGGCCCGTGACCGGCTGGTCCGCGAGGTGGAGACCATGCGGCGGGTGCGTAGCCCGTACGTCGCCGAGGTGATCGACGCCGAGCTGACGGGCGGCCGGCCGTATGTGGTGACCCGTTTCGCCGCGGGCCGCACGCTGGAGGACGCCGTGCTGTCCCAGGGCCCGATGGAGGCGCGCGAGGTCATCAGGCTCGCCCAGGGGCTGTGCCAGGCGCTGGTGGACGTGCACGCGGCCGGTGTGATCCATCGGGATCTCAAGCCGTCCAACGTCATGCTGGTCGGCGGCGAGCCGCTGGTCATCGACTTCGGCATCGCGCATCTGGTGAACGCGACCCGGCTCACGCTGACGGGCATGTTCGTGGGGACGCCGGGCTATCTGGCGCCCGAGATCATCCGCGACTCCCAGATCACCCAGGCGGCCGACGTGCACGCGCTCGCCTCGACGGTGTTCTTCGCCGCCACGGGGTTGCCGCCGTTCGGGACGGGGGCGTTCGAGACGGTCTGCTTCAACACGATGGAAGGGCGGGTGCAGCTCGACAAGGCGCCGGTGTGGCTGCGGGACTGGCTCGGCCGGGCGCTGCAGGTCGATCCGGCGGCCCGGCCCAGCGCGCGGGAGTTGCTGCGGATGGCCAGGGCGCTCGATCCGGCGGGCCGCCCGGCTCAGGCCGAATGGCACGGAGATCGTACGCCAGCGAGCCGCCTGGGTGAGGCCAAGGGGCGCGGAGACAGCACGCTCACCATGGACGCCGTCTCCGATCTGCTCCCGCCGGTCGACTACGCCGCGAGGCGCCAGGAGCAGTCGCCGTACATACCCGCCCCGGCGCCGACCGTCCACATCGATCAGCCGGAGGAGCGCCGCCCGGCTCCGGCTCCCAAGGAACCCTTCGACCTCCAGCGATTCTTGGCCGGTAGCGGGTTCGTCGGGGTGCTCGCGGTCGTGACGCTGATGGCGTTGACCGTCGTCATGCCGGTCGCCATGGGGCTGCTGGCGGCGGCGCTCACGCTGGCGTTGCGCGTGGCCGAATACTTTTTGGGCGAGAACGAGCGGACGTTGTCCAGGGAGGCGCTCGTGGCGGGAGGTCACATGCTCCTGTCGCTGGCGTTCGGCATCGCCGCCGCGACTTTCCTGCACATGGCCGGCCGGTTGAGCGTCGGCCACGCGGAGTCCTTGGCCGCCGGCGCGTTCACGCTGGGGCTGTTCGTGCTGCCTGGCTCGGGGACGGTACGGTGGGCCGCCTCGGACATCCTCGCCCGCTTCCTGCCCGGCCGCAGCGCGACCGTGGTGACGGTGGCCGTGATGGGACCGATCGCGCTGACCTCGGTGATCGTGGCCCTGGTCCAGGCGTTGTAGCCCGGCCCGGCCGGCGTTCGGCGCGGCGTACGTTCGCGCCGAACGTGACTGCTGTCGGCGCGAACGGCATCCCCGGTGGCTTCCCTTAAGCGGGTTGGCCGGCCGCCGCGCGCGCCGCCATCCGCCGTTCGAACCACAGGGAGCAGAACGGCGGCACCGCGCACACCAGGCCCAGCACCACCGCGCCCCGGCTCCAGCCCGCCTCGCGCGCCGAGAGCAGCACGCCGATCACGTACAGCACGAAGAGCGCTCCGTGGATCGGCCCGAACACCTTCACCCCGAGTTCGCCGGTCGCGGTCACGTACTTGAAGAACATCCCGACCAGCAGCCCTGCCCACGAGCATGCCTCGGCCACTGCCACGACCCGGAACCAACCCAGCATTTCTCACCCTTTCGCCCGAAATGACGCGGATACTCTACAGGCTGTAGAGGATGGCGAGCGGCGGCCAAGGGTCGTTCTGGGGTGCATGATCGTCTGGCACACTGAGTCCATGAGTGGACGAGGTCGCCCGCCGGACCCGGACCTCGAAGCGCGGGTCCATGCCGCGGCGCTCGACCTGTACGGCGAGGTGGGCTGGGCGGGGTTCAGCCTGGACGTGGTGGCGCGGCGGGCGCGGGTGGGGAAGGCGGCCCTCTACAGCAGGTGGGGCAGCAAAGAGAAGCTGATCGTCGACGCGCTGACGGCCATGCACCCCGACCCTGACCCGAATGCCCCGAAACGGTCGGGGCTGCTGCGGGAGGACTTGGTCGTCATGGCGGTGAACATCCTCGACGGCTACTTCGATCGACGGGGTCTGGTCATCCTACGGGCGCAGATCGAGGCCAAGGTCTATCCGGAGCTGTTCGGTCATGCGCTGGAGCGGCTCCAGCGAGAGCGCATCAGGGAGGGCCGCGCCATCGTGGTGAGCGGCATCGACCGAGGCGAACTTCCGGCGGGGACATCCCCGGCTCGGGTGCTGGACGCGGTCGCGGGCATTCTGACCAACCACGTTCTGTCGACACCGGCCAGCCAGATGCCCGCGCTGATCAAGCGCAAGGAGAAGTTCGCCGAGGAGACCGTCGACTTCGTGCTGTCGGCCGTCGGCTACCAGTCAGCGGTCTGACTGTTTCAGGACAATCGGTCACTTGTTGAGCGGCTATTTACAGACCAAGTTCGTCTGTATTAGCGTGCGGATCAGCGCGCCAACGGCTTGATCGGCTCACGGATACGGCCCTGACGCGGCCTCCCGGAAGGAGCACAGACATGGCCCCCAGCCCGTGACGCTCACAGACGAGAGCCGCCCCGGCCGGATCGTCGCGGTGCCGTCTTCCTGCCCGGCCGACGCTCCGCCGATCGAGCGTCCGCCGATGCGGCTGGCGATCTAGCGTCCGGCGATCTAGCGTCTGGCGGTCTAGCGTCTGGCGGTCTAGCGTCTGGCGGTCTAGCGTCTGGCGGTCTAGCGTCCGGCGATCTAGCGTCCGGCGATCTGCAGCCGACCAGCAAGGTACGGCCCGCCTACCTGACGGAACCGATCCCCACTGAACAGTCCTAACGACCGCTGCGCACACAGGAAGGGCATTCCATGGGAGCTCTCGACGGCAGGATCGCCATCATCACCGGCGCGGGTCGCGGCATCGGCGCCTCCATCGGCCGGATGTTCGCCGCCCAGGGCGCGAAACTCGTGCTCAACGACCTCGGCGCCGGCCCGGACGGCACGGGCGGCGACGCCGGTCCCGTACAGGACGTCGCCAAGGAGATCAACGACCACGGCGGCCAGGCCGTCGCCGACACCGGCGACATTGCCGAGACCGCGACCGGCCGGCGCCTGGTCGACCTGGCTGTGGAGAACTACGGCGGGCTCGACATCGTCGTCAACGTCGCCGGCATCCTCCGCGACAAGATGATCTTCAATCTGCCCGAGGAGGACTGGGACGCCGTCATCCGGGTGCACCTGCGCGGCCACTACAGCACGATCAAGCCCGCGGCCGCGTACTGGCGCGGCCGGCGCAACCCGGACGGCCACTACCGCGTCATCAACTTCACCTCGGACTCGGCGCTCCAGGGCTCCCCGGGCCAGCCCAACTACGCCGCCGCGAAGATGGGCATCATCGGCCTGACCGCCTCACTCGCCAACGGCCTGGCCCGGTACGGCGTGACCGCGAACGCCATCGCCCCCGGCGCGGCCACTCGCCTGACCGCCACCGTCCCCGACGACAAGAAGGTCGGCGACGACTCCCGCCTCGCGGAGGTCATGTCGCCGGACAACATCGGGCCGATCGTCACCTACCTCGCCTCCACCGAGTCGGACTGGCTGTCGGGGCGTACGCTCGGCGCCGCCGGGTACGAGGTCAGGCTGTGGAACACCCCCGATGTCGTCGAGACCGTCGCCTCCGACGGCCCGTGGGACCTCCAGGACCTCGCGGCCAAGGTCGCGAAGTCGTTCCGCCCCAAGGCCGACGGCCTTCCGCCATCGCTCTTCATGGCACAGATCCCCAAGTGAGCCGATCATCACCTTAGGCCCGTCCATGCCGACAGGAGAGGGAAGCGCTATGTCCTCTGCTACTCAATCGAGTACCACCCCATCGCCCACGGCACCCATCGGCTTCTATGAGATCGCCGCCGCCGAGCCCGGCCGGGTGGCCATCATCGATCCGGACGGATCGGCTCTCACCTCCGGCGAGCTGCTGGCGCGGGTCAACCGCGTCTCGCGCGCCCTGCGGTCGCACGGTCTCACGGCGGGCGACGCCGTGGCGGTGGCGGTGCACAACGGTCACGAGTATCTGGAGTTGTCGCTGGCCCTGGGGCAGGTCGGGATGTTCCTGGTTCCGGTGAACTGGCGGCTGGCCCCGGCCGAGACGCGGTACATCATCCAGGACTCCGGGGCCAAGGTCGTGGTCATGGACGCCGAGCAGGCGGCGACGCTGCCGCCGGAGTCGCTGCCGGAGCACCGGTTCGTGGTCGGTGGCGCGGTGGACGGCTGGCGGCCCTACCCGGAGCTGGGTGCGGGCGAGTCGGCCGACACGCCGCCGCAGCGCCGGCTCGGGTCCGTCATGGGCTACACCTCGGGCACCACGGGCAGCCCCAAGGGCGTACGGTTCCCGCTGCCGGACGTCCTTCCGGAGGCGGCGATCACGTCGTTCACGGCCTTTGTCTCCCGCTACGAGATCACCGTGGCCGAGGGGGTACACCTGGTGTGCTCGCCGATCTACCACGCCGCTCCCAGCGGCCACGCCTCCGCCTTCCTGCACCTCGGCCACACGGTGGTGCTCCAGGACAGGTTCGATGCCGAGGATGTGCTGCGCGCGGTGGAGCGATACCGCGTGACCAGCGTGCACATGGTTCCCACGCACTTCCACCGCCTGCTGCGCCTGCCGGAGGAGGTGCGGTCCGCGTACGACCTGTCCAGCCTGGAGGCGGTCATCCACGCGGGTGCCCCGTGCCCGGTGCCGATCAAGCAGCAGATGATGGAGTGGCTGGGCCCGCGGGTGTGGGAGTACCTGGGGTCCACCGAGGGCAGCGTCTCCCTGGTGAGCCCGCGCGAGTGGCTGCGCAAGCCCGGCACCGTGGGACGGCCGGTGCCGAACACGGACGTGAAGATCCTCGACGAGGACGGCAAGGAGGTGCCTGTCGGGGAGGCGGGCACCATCTACTTCGGCACGTCGGGGCGGCGGCCGGCCTTCGAGTACAACAACGACTCGGACAAGACCGCGGCCGCGCGGCGGGGCGACCTGGTCACCGCCGGCGACTACGGCTACTTCGACGAGGACGGTTACCTGTTCCTGCTGGACCGGCGGACGGACCTGATCATTTCCGGCGGCGTGAACATCTATCCGGCCGAGATCGAGCAGGCCCTGATCACGCATTCCGCCGTCGCCGACGTCGCGGTCATCGGCGTGCCGGATCCGGACTGGGGTCAGAGCGTGCTCGCGGTCGTTCAACCGGCCGCCGGCGCGGTGCCCGGTGACGAACTGGCCGCCGAACTCCGCGCGCACTGCGCCGAGTACCTGGCCTCGTTCAAGATCCCGCGCCGGTACGAGTTCCGCGCCGACTTCCCGCGGACCGAGACGGGCAAGCTGCAACGCCGCAAGCTGCGCGATGCCTACATCAACCCATCGATATAAGGAGTACAGGTGAAGGTAGGTGCGCACGTCGGCGGCCCGCCGTCGTCAGAGGTCGCGCGGTTCGCCGGATGGGCCGAGGAGACCGGCTTCGACGTCGTCACCACCACCGAGGTCGATCACGATCCCTTTCTGCCACTGGCGCTGGCCGCCCAGGCGACCAGCCGGGTGCGGCTCGCGACGGGCATCGCGGTCGCCTTCGCGCGCACGCCGATGGCGTTGGCGTACGTGACCAACGACCTTCAGGCGCTCTCCGGCGGGCGCTTCGTTCTCGGCCTCGGCACCCAGACCAAGCCCCACATCACTCGCCGCTTCAGCATGGGGTGGGGCAAACCGGTGACCCGGATGCGGGAGTACATCACCGCCCTGCGCGCGATCTGGAACGACTGGAACAAGGGCGAGGAGGTACGGCACACGGGGGAGTACTACCGGCACACGCTCATGACGGCGACCTTCCGCCCGGCGCCGCACGGACACGACAATCCGCCGATCCACCTCGCCGCGGTCGGCCCGGCCATGACGCGACTGGCCGGCGAGGTGGCGGACGGGCTGATCCCGCACGGCTTCAGCACCGAACGGTATTTCCGCGAGATCACCCTGCCGGCTCTGGAGGAGGGCCTGGAGCGGGCCGGCCGTGACCGGTCTGAGGTGAGCGTCCACTGCCCGGGCTTCGCGCACGTGTACGCACCGGAAGGCTCCGTCGACGAGCAGCGGCAAATGCTGCGCGGCCGGGTCGCCTTCTACGGCTCCACCCCCGCCTATCGGGGGGTTCTCGCCCTCCACGGCTGGGAGGAGTTACACGAGCGGCTCCACGCGCTGTCGGTCCGTCCGGAGGCCGATCGCTGGGACCGGATGGCCGACCTCGTCGATGACGAGGTGCTCGACACGTTCTGTACGAGCGGCACGCTGCCCGAAGTGGCGGCGGAGCTGCGCCGCCGGTTCGGCGGGCTGGTCGGCCAGGTGCACCTCCATCCACCGGCGGGCACACCGGAGGCGGAGATCCGCGCCGCCCTGGCCACGCTCCACGACTCCGTCCTGCCCGTAGGAGAGCGAGCCCACCCTGTGGGCGAGCGATAGGCCGTCTCAGCGGGTCTCGAGGTGGGCTTGGATGGCGTCCATGACGGCCCGCGGCGAGGCCGAGCGGCTGAAGGTGGCCACCACCACCTGCTCGCCCTTCTCCTGGGGCTGCTCCAGGTGGCGGAACGTGGCGATGACGTAGCCGAGAGCGTGGTCCAGGAGCCCGAAGGGATCGTAGGCGCCGCCTGCCCGCAGCCAGCCGCGCAGGACCTGGTTGTGCGCCGCCACGACGGAGGCGGCCATGAGCTCGGCCCGCAGTCCGGCGTCGGGCGAGTCGCCGAGCCATTCGCCGACGAACTCCCGGAACAGCCGCTGGTAGCGGGCCACGCTGGCGATCTCCCGGTCGCGCAGCGCGGGCACCTCCCGGACCAGGCGGTAGCGGCGCAGCGACACCTCGGCGTCGTCGACGTAGTGGGCGAGCACGAGGCGTACGGCGTCGGTGATGGCCACGATCGCGGTGTCGGCGGCGGAGGCGCGCAGGCGGGTGTCGATCTTGGCCAGCAGCGCGTCGTGGTCGGGGAAGATCGCGTCTTCCTTGGAGTGGTAGTGGCGGAAGAACGTGCTGCGGCTCACGCCCGCCCGGGCGGCGATGTCGTCCACGGTCGTGGCGTCGTAGCCGTTCTCGTCGAACAGGGCGACGGCGGCTTCGGCCAGGCGGTGGCTGATGCTCGGGTTCGGCACAGGGGCCATTCTTCCGGATTCAGGGGTGTCCAAAACGTACGAAACTCAGTACCGTACTTATGAAACTCAGTCCCATGGACGGTGATGGATGAGACCACCTGACACCGCGGGCAGCCTCGCCCGCCTGAAGGAGCGGCTCGACGAGGCCGTCCACGTCGCCGAGGCACGGGCGGCGACCAAGCAGCACGCCAAGGGCAGGCTGACCGCCCGCGAGCGGATCGAGCGGCTGCTGGATCCCGGCTCGTTCGTCGAACTGGACGCCCTCATGAAGGGCTCGCTCGGTTACGGCGACGGCGTGGTGACCGGGTACGGGACGGTGGACGGCCGCCAGGTGTGCGTGTTCTCGCAGGACTTCACGGTCGCGGGCGGCAGTCTGGGTGAGGTGTACGGGCAGAAGATCTGCAAGGTCATGGACCTGGCGATGCGCAACGGGTGCCCGATCGTCGGCATCAACGAGGGCGCCGGGGCGCGCATCCAGGAAGGTGTGGTCTCGCTCGGGCTGTACGGCGAGATCTTCCGCCGCAACATCCGCGCCTCCGGTGTGATCCCGCAGATCTCCCTCATCATGGGTGCCTGCGCGGGCGGTCACGTGTACTCGCCGGCGCTCACCGACTTCACGGTCATGGTGGACGAGTCCTCGCACATGTTCGTCACGGGCCCGGACGTGATCAAGACCGTGACCGGCGAGGACGTCACGTTCGAGGAACTCGGCGGCGGGCGGGTGCACAACAGCCGCAGCGGCGTGGCCCACTACCTGGCGCACGACGAGGACGACGCGCTGGACTACGTCCGGGCGTTGCTGTCGTACCTGCCGGACAACAACCTCGACGAGCCGCCGCACCCGGTGTTCGAGGCGGACCTGGAGCCTTCGGCCGACGACCTGGCGCTGGACGTGCTGGTCCCGGACTCGCCGAACCAGCCGTACGACATGCACGAGGTGATCGGCGCGCTGCTGGACGACGGAGAGTTCCTGGAGGTGCAGGGGCTGTTCGCGCCCAACATCGTGGTCGGCTTCGGCCGGATCGAGGGCCGTCCGGTCGGCGTGGTGGCCAACCAGCCGATGCGGCTGGCCGGGACGCTCGACATCGACGCCTCCGAGAAGGCCGCCCGGTTCGTACGCACCTGCGATGCCTTCAGCGTCCCGGTCCTCACGCTGGTGGACGTGCCCGGCTTCCTGCCCGGCACCGACCAGGAGTGGAACGGCATCATCCGGCGCGGCGCCAAACTCCTGTACGCCTACGGCGAGGCCACCGTCCCGCTCGTCACCGTCATCACCCGCAAGGCCTACGGCGGCGCGTACGACGTGATGGGCTCCAAGCACCTGGGCGCCGACGTCAACCTGGCCTGGTCCACCGCCCAGATCGCGGTCATGGGCGCCCAGGGCGCGGTCAACATCCTGCACCGCAAACGCCTGGCCGCCGCCGACGACCCCGACACGCTGCGCGCCGAGCTGGTCCACGAGTACGAGGACACCCTCGCGACCCCGTACCTGGCGGCCGAACGCGGCTACGTGGACGCCGTCATCCGGCCGAGCGAGACCCGCCGCGAGGTGACCAGGGCGCTGCGGCTGCTGCGCGGCAAGCGCGACGCCCTGCCGCCCAAGAAGCACGGGAACATACCGCTGTGAGTAACATCGAGGACGTCGAGCGGGCGCCCGAAGTCGAGGTGCGCGTGGTGAAGGGCGCTCCGACGCCGGAGGAACTCGCCGCCCTGGTCGTGGCTTTGCGTCTGGTGCGACCGGCGGCCGACGCCCCGCGACCCGCCGTCACCCGCTCACGGCGTGTGCTGCGCCGTCCCCTCGTGCCAGGCCCGCGCGGCTGGCGGGAGTCGAGCTGGAACCTGGGAGGACACCTGTGAGCCTGCGCAAAGTGCTGATCGCCAACCGCGGCGAGATCGCCGTCCGCATCGTCCGCGCCTGCCGGGACGCCGGCATCGGCTGCGTGGCCGTCTACGCCGATCCCGACCGCGACGCGCTGCACGTCCGCATGGCCGACGAGGCGTACGCGCTGGACGGCGCCACGCCGGGGGAGACGTACCTGTCGATCGACAAGATCATCGAGGTGGCGGCGCGGTCGGGCGCCGACGCCGTACATCCCGGTTATGGCTTTCTGGCGGAGAACGCCGCCTTCGCCCAGGCGGTCATCGACGCCGGGCTGGTCTGGATCGGCCCGCCGCCGCCCGCGATCACCGCCCTCGGCGACAAGGTCGAGGCCCGGCACATCGCCCAGAAGGTAGGAGCGCCGCTGGTGGCCGGAACGGCCGACCCGGTGTCCGGGGCGGACGAGGTCCTGGCGTTCGCGCGGGAGCATGGCCTGCCGATCGCCATCAAGGCGGCCTTCGGCGGCGGCGGGCGCGGCCTCAAGGTCGCCCGCACCCTGGAGGAGATCCCCGACCTGTACGACAGCGCGGTCCGCGAGGCGGTTGCGGCGTTCGGGCGGGGCGAGTGCTTCGTCGAGCGCTACCTCGACCGGCCCCGCCACGTCGAGACCCAGTGCCTGGCCGACGCCCACGGCGGGGTGGTCGTGGTCAGCACCCGCGACTGCTCGCTCCAGCGCCGCCACCAGAAGCTGGTCGAAGAGGCGCCCGCGCCGTTCCTCACCGCGGAGCAGGAGGCCCTGCTGCGCGACAGCTCCAAGGCCATCCTGCGTGAGGCCGGCTACGTCGGCGCCGGGACCTGCGAGTTCCTCGTCGGCCAGGACGGCACGATCTCCTTCCTGGAGGTCAACACCCGGCTGCAGGTCGAGCACCCGGTCAGCGAGGAGGTCACCGGCATCGACCTCGTACGCGAGATGTTCCGCGTCGCCGACGGCGAGCCGCTGGGCTACGACGACCCGCAGGCTCGCGGCCACTCGATCGAGTTCCGGATCAACGCCGAGGACCCCGGCCGCGGCTTCCTGCCCGCCCCCGGCACGATCACTCGTTGGCACGCCCCCTCAGGCCCTGGCGTCCGTCTCGACGGCGGCTACGAACAGGGCGAGACCGTGCCCGGCTCCTTCGACTCCCTGGTCGCCAAGCTGATCGTCACCGGCGCCACCCGCGAGCAGGCGCTCCAGCGCGCCCGCCGGGCGCTGGCCGAGTTCGAGGTCGACGGCATGCCCACCGCGCTGCCCTTCCACCGCGCGGTCGTGGACGACCCGGCGTTCACCGCCGAGCCGTTCACCGTCCACACCCGCTGGATCGAGACCGAGTTCGACAACCAGCTCGCCCCCTACGCCGGACCGGCCGCCACGGCGGAACCGGTGGAGCGGGACCGGGTCACCGTCGAGGTGGCGGGCAAGCGCCTGGAGGTCGTCCTGCCTGCCGGGCTCGGCGGTCCGCAGAGTGCCGGCCCGCCCAGGGCCGCCGCCCCGCGCCGCCGAGGCACGAGTGCCGTGCGGTCCGCGCCCAGCGGAGACGCCCTGGTCAGCCCGATGCAGGGCACCATCGTCAAGCTGGTGGCCGCCGACGGCGACACCGTGCGCGAGGGCGACACCATCGTGGTCCTGGAGGCCATGAAGATGGAGCAGCCGCTCACCGCCCACAAGGACGGCACCGTGGTGGGGATGTCCGCCCAGGTCGGCGCGACGGTCGCGGCAGGCGCGGTGATCTGCGAGATCAAGGACCCGTCGTGACCCCGGCGGTTGATCGCCGAGGCGTCCGCGCCACTACCGCTCCTCGCCTGAAAGCTTCACGCGTGACCTTGGGATTTCGACTCGCCCGCGCTTGTTGAGTTGACTTCCCGCTCAAGGTGCCTCTTCCTCGGTGACGACGAGAGGAAGGGGAACGCGACATGTTCGTACGCAAGCAGGCAGGCGCCGCCTTGCTGGCGGCCACGGCGATGGTCTGCGGAGCCGTACCGCGGGCGGCGGCCGACAGCAACGAGCAACGGGCCTTCGATTCCCTGGCCAAGCCCACCGTGGCGGCGGACGGCTCCGGCACCTACCGGACCGTTCAGGCCGCCGTCGACGCCGTGCCCGCGGGCAACGCCGGCCGGGTGACGATCACCATCGCGGCCGGGTCCTATCGCGAGATCGTCCGGATCCCGGCGAACAAGCCGTACATCACGCTCCAGGGACTCGGCTCTTCGGCGGCCCAGACCGTCATCGTCAACAATCACTACGCGGGCCAGTACGGGACCTTCAACAGCGCCACCGCCTTCGTCGACGGCCATGACTTCGTCGCCACCAACCTGACGATCTCCAACGACTTCGACGAGAACCCGAACGTCACCGGCCACCAGGCGGTCGCGCTCAACCTGAACGCCGACCGCGCGGTCCTGCGCAACGTACGCCTGCTCGGCGACCAGGACACCTTCCTGGTCAACAACGCGGCCCGCGCCTACGTCGCCGGTTCCTACGTCGAGGGCACCGTCGACTTCATCTTCGGCGGCGGCACCATCGTCTTCGACAACTGCGACATCTTCGAGAAGCGCGGCACCGGCGGCCCGGTCACGGCCGCGAGCACCGACGCCGCCAAGAGCTACGGATTCCTGTTCTACAAGTCGCGGATCTCCGGAGCGTCCGCGGCCGGGACCACCACGCTGGGCCGTCCCTGGCGGCCCAATGCCCAGGTGCTCTACCGGGAGTCCACGCTCAGTTCGGTGATCAAAACCGGCCAGCCGTGGACCGACATGTCCGGCAACTCGTGGAAGAACGCCCGCTTCTTCGAGTACCGGAACAACGGCTCGGGGGCGGGCTCGAACGCCAACCGGCCGCAGTACAGCGACGCCCAGGCCGCGAACTACACGCCTCAGAGGTACCTGGCCGGCTCCGACGGCTGGAACCCCATCTCCTAAGGGAGGATCATGAACTTCCGTGCAACGTTCACCGCGCTGACCGTCCTGGCCGCGCTCGGGACGGCCGCCCCCGCCGCGGGCGGAACCCACCAGCAGCGGGCCCTCGAACCGGTGGGCATCGCGCGCACCTGGCCGAGCACCGCCGACGGGTTCGCCGCCACCAGCGGAAACGGGCTGAGCACCACCACCGGCGGCGCGGCCGGCGCCACGGTCACCGTCACCACCTACACCGACCTGGTCAAGTACGCCACCGCCGCGACCCCCTACACCATCCGGGTCAACGGCGCGATCACCGTCACCCCGTACGGCACCGAGATCAAGGTCGCCTCGAACAAGACCATCGTCGGCGTCGGCACCAGCGGTCACATCGTCAACGGCGGCTTCTTCCTGGGCACCGGCGTCAGCAACGTGATCATCCGCAACCTGACCATCCGCGACACCCGCATGGCCGACGACGACCCCGACGACAAGCTCTACGACTACGACGGCATCCAGTTGGACACCGCCCACCACGTCTGGATCGACCACAACACGATCACGCGGATGAACGACGGCCTGATCGACAGCCGCAAGGACACCAGCTACCTCACGGTCTCCTGGAACGTCCTGTCCGAGAACAACAAGTCGTTCGGCATCGGCTGGACCGACAACGTCACCGCCCGCATGACGATCCACCACAACTGGATCCACGACAACAACCAGCGCAACCCCAGCACCGACAATGTCGCCTACGCCCACCTTTACAACAACTATCTGCAGAACATCACCAGCTACGGCAACTACTCGCGCGGCGCCACCAAGATGGTGATCGAGAACAGCTACTACGACCACGTCAAGGACCCCTACTACCCCGACGCCGCCGCCCAGCTGCGCCAGAGCGGCAGCGTCTGCGTCAGCTGCACGGGCAAGCGGACCACCAGCGGCTCGGCCTTCACTCCCGGCTCGTTCTACTCCTACGCGCTCGACCCGGCCGCCGACGTCCCGTCCCTGCTCAGGACGTTCGCGGGAGCCCAGGCGAACATCGGCGCCTGACGCTCACGTCGCGGGCCGCGCGCGTCCATCACCTGGGACGCGGGCGGCCGGCGACTGAGATCCCGGAAGCTTCACGTCCGGGGGTTGGCGTCCGTCACTCCGAGCGAGTCAGCCGGACATATCCGTACGGATTGAAGAACAGATCGTCCTCGTCGTAACGGTCGCACGGGCCGGTGCGCAGCGACCAGCGGGGCGCGTCCTCGGTCATCCGGAAACCGGCGCCGTCCTCGATCTCCGCCGCGCGCGGATCGGTCAGCAGGTAGACCGCCAGCGTGTCCAGGAGCGCGACCAGCTCAGGCAGCTCGTCCTTCGCCGGCGGCTCCGCGCCGACCTCGATCTCCACCTCGGGCGCGCCGAGCAGGTGCATGCCGCAGCTGTAGAGCACCTGGCCGTCGTAGATCGGCCGCTTCACCCAGGCGGTGACGAGTGTGTCGGCCAAGCCCGCGTCCGGGACATCGGCCAGGCCCTTGTCCGGGACGTCGGCCGCTACATCGGCCAGCGTGAGCCAGCGGTACCGGCCGTGCGCGATCCCGCTGCTCTCGTTCTTCACCGCCGTGGCGCCGGACCGCAACAGCGCCGCCGTCACCGCCAGCAGCCGCCGGGAGGTGTCGAACGCCAGCTCCCGCATCATCGGCATGGACAGCAAGTAGCCCACCGTGTCGTGCGACTCGACCGCGGCCCAGTCCGTCTCGTCGAACGAGGCCGCCGCCATGCTGGCCTCGAACGCCTCCGGCATCCGGGGGTCGGGTTCGGCCTCGGAGTACTCACGGTCGAGGACGAACCCGCCGAAGCCCGCCGCGACCCGTTCCATCTCTGAAAGGGCCATCCCGGAGCCGAGTACGCACAGCACATGCCTGGGGAACGCTTCACTCATCCCGGTACATTAGCGATCAGACCTACCCACCCGTGTGGTGGACGGCGATCTCGGTCAGCCGGCACGCGGGAGCGCCCCGAGCCGGGACCTCCGGAGGAGTACGTCGAGGAGTTCGGCTGACCTGCTTCACCCCTGGAGCCGGGTTTCGGCCTGGGCCAGGAAGACATCGAGCACCCCGTCGCCGACCTGAGGCTGGGCCGCGCCCCAGCGGTTGCGCGGCGGGCTGACCCGGATCGCGCGGGCCTGCCGCTGCAGCTCACGCGACTCGGCGAGCAACGCGGCGGCCTTGGTCTCGTCTCCGGCCTGCCGAGCCTGGAGCGCGTCTAGCGTGGTCACCATCGCCCTGCCCCACAGCTCGGTGGCGTTCAGCCACGACGCGGCGTCATCGGTGAAGCCCTTCTCCACCGACCCGCCGCGGATGGTGGCCGGCGCCGTGGCGATGGCCTTCGCGTACGGACGCAGCGCGGCGATCGCGTCGGCGGGCCGCCCGCCGTCCCATCCCCGCCAGAACTCGGCCACCCGCGCGGCGAGCTCGGGTGCCTGGGGCTGCCAAGGGGTGCCGCCGAAGGTCGGCGCCATATGCTCCAGGTCGCCGAAGACCAGCAGGGCCTCGGTGGCCGCCTTGTCGCCGCCGGCGAGATAGGCCATCGCGCGCGGCCAGCTCTTCCTCGCGTCGTACGCTCTGTCGTTCCAGGTGAAGTCCGCGGCGCCGAAGACCGCGACCTTGCTCGCGTACGGCTGGTTCATCGGGTTGGCCACGATGCCGGACAGGTGCGCGGCCAGGCCGCCCTCACGCTTGTCGTAGGGGGCCAGGAGCAGTCGGCCGCTGGTGTTGCCGTAGTCGTTGACCGGGTAGTTGTCCCAGACGAACACCTTGCGGCCGAACAGCTCCGCCGCCTTCTCGGCCTGCGCGTTGGTGATCTCTGGAGGCACGGTGTCGGTGCCGGTCCACATCACCTCGATCGCGGGATCGAGGGAGGCCCGCATGGTCTGCTTGTACGTGGTGTCGGTCAGATCGCCGTACTCGGTGGGCACCATCTGCAGCCGCTGGGCGCCCTCGTGGGTGGCGATGAAGTTTCGCTGCAGGTCGTTGAGCAGATCGACCTGGGCCTTCGCCGCGGCGGTGCGCCCGGCCGTGCCGTACGCGGCCTCATCCGCCGCGCAGTTCCAGCTGGTGTAGCTGATGTCGTCCAGCGGGATGGAGAACGCCCTGGCGCCCAGGTCGTAGAGCGCTTGCAGCTTCCGCTTGAGGGTGTCGCGGTCCGCCTGGTCGGAGTAGCAGATCGACACGCCCGGGGACAGCGCGAAGGTGAAGCGGACATGGTTCGCGGCGGCCCTGGTCACCAGCTCGCCCAGTTCGGCGAGCTTGGCCGCCGGGTAGGGGTCGCGCCACTTGTCGCGGTGGTAGGGATCGTCCTTGGGGGCGTAGATGTAGGTGTTGGCCTTGACGTCGCCGTAGAAGTTCATCTGGTCGAGGCGTTCGGCGTGTGTCCACGGCGCGCCGTAGAAGCCCTCGATGGTGCCGCGCAGCGGCATGGACGGGAAGTCGCTGACCTGGACCCCCGCCACCGTCCAGCCGTCGCTGGCGGGGACGAACAACTGGCGCAGCGTTTGTACGGCATAGAACTGGCCCGCCGCGTCCCTGCCGCCGAGAGCGATCTGGCGCGACCGGCCGCCGGAGACCCTTAACGCGTATCCCTCGGCTTTGTCGGGCACGACCGCGTCGCCGAGCGCCCGCGCGATGTCCGGGCGTGCCGCGGGGCCGAGGCGCACCGTGAGCAGGCCGGCCGTGGGGGTCCGGTCAGGGGCGATGATGTCCACCCGGTCGGCGCCGTGTGCCTTGAGTTCCCGTACGAGGCGGTCGCGGGCGGCGGGGTCGGTCTGGTCGTCGGCGATCACGAGCACCCGGCTGGTGACGACGGCGGCCGCGCCGACGCCGCTCAGCGATTGCGGAGTCGGCGACACCGAGGGTAAGGAGCCGCTCGGAACAGGAGCGGAATAGGCCGCGGGGATGGGCAGGAGTGCCCCGGCGCACAGGGCCGCGGCCAGTGCGAGGACCGCGGTGGGGGTGATCTTGCGACTTCTCACGGAACTCTCCATTCGTCTGTGTCGGCTGGAGGGGCGGTGCTGGCACGTAGCACGAGGTCGGGGGTGGGAGCCTGCACCGCACGGGGCTCAGGACGCTCGGCCATCACGTGGAGCAGTTCGGTCGCGGTGAGCGTGCCGAGCGCGAACGTGTCGCGAGTGAGCGCGGTGATCGAGGGGTGCGGCAGCTGGGTGAGGATGGAGTCGTCGAAGGACACGATGGAGACGTCACCAGGCACCCGTACGGCCAGCTCGGTAGCCACGCCCAGGCCCGCCGCCGCCATGACGTCGCTGTCGTAGATGATCGCCGTGCACGGAGGGCTCGACGCCAGCAGCCGGCGCGTGGCCGAGGCGCCTTGGGTGTCGGAGTAGTCGGTCGCCACGCTCACGATGTCGATGCCGAGCGTCTCGCGCCCGTCGGCGATGGCCTGGAGGCGGCGTCGCGTGTGCTGGTAGGAGGGGATGCCGCCGACGTGGCCGATGTGCCGGTGGCCGAGCCCGGCGAGGTAGGCGAGGACGCGCGTCATCGCCGCGTGGTCGTCGACCCAGACGCTGGTCAGGGGCAAGGGGGCCCCGTGGCCGCCCAGGACGACGGCGGGTATGCGGAGGTCGGCGACGAGCCGCGGCCGTACGTCGTCCACCGCGAGGTCGAAGAGCACGAGCCCGTCGACCCGGTTCTCGGCGGCCCAGCGGCGATAGACGGCCACCTCCGCCTGGGTGTCCTCGACGATGAGGAGTTGCGTGGCGATGCCCTCGTTGGACAGGCGGGACTGCAGGCCGGACAGGACGTGCGCGAAGAACGGCTCGACGCCCAGCGTGCGGGCCGGACGTGCGATGACGATGCCGACCGCGTCGTTGTTGGCCCCCTTGAGGGCGCGCGCGGCCCGGTGTGGGCGCCAGTTGAGCTCCTCGGCGACGTCGAGGATGCGCTTGCGCGTCGCGTCGCTGATGCCCGGACGGGCGTTGAACGCCAGCGACACCGCCGAGACGGAGACGCCCGCCAGCCGCGCGATGTCGGTGCTTCGCAGCCGGGCCGGCGCGGCACCCCGGGAAGGGCCCGATGAAGCGGCGGCATCCTGGGGCGGAACCTCATCTTTCGGCGGCATCGCTCCTCCATCGTCGTTACGCAAACGAGACGATCCTCCCCGGTGACCTTGAGGACTCAAACGTATTAGTCTGCGGTCACTCAGGACAACTAAAACGTATCAGGCATATTGTCATATCTCCGCTACGGAGAGGTACGAGATGCACAACCACCTCAGCCGCACGCTTGAGCGGCTCACCCGCGTGAAGCGCGAACGGATCCTGTCCCGGACGCACACCCGGCTGTCGGGTGTCGACGTTGAGGCATGGACGGTCGCGGACGACGGGGAGCCGGTGAGCGCCCGGCATGCCCTCGGGCTCGCCCGCGATCCCGGCCGCACCCCTCCCGGTTACCGCCCCTTCCCGCTGGGCGCGGCCTGGGGGGAGGCGTGGTCGACGACCTGGTTCCGGATTCGGGGCACGGTCGGACCGCAGGGGGACACCCCCGTCGACCTCGTGCTCGACCTGGGCTGGTTCGACCACTCCGTGGGCGGTCATTGCGAGGGCCTGGTCTTCACCCGGGACGGCACGATCGTCAAAGGCCTGCACCCTCGGCAGTCCGCCATCCGGTTACGGGGCGACGGAGCCGTCCCCGGTGTGCTCGACGCCGATGGCGCGTTCCTGCTCTACGTCGAGGCGGCGGCGAACCCCCTGCTGCTCGGGTTGCCGCCGTTCGTGGTCACCGAACTGGGTGAGAAGCGGGCGGAGGAGGAGTTCGAGCAGTTCAGGCTGCGTCGCGCGGAGGTCGCCGCGTTCTCGCCCGAGATTCACGCCCTGAGCTGCGATCTGGACGTCGCCGGCGGGCTCGCCGCCGAGCTGAGCCCGGACGAGCCGCGTCACTGGCGGCTGCTGCGCGCGATAGAGGAGGCCCTGGACGCCTACGACGAGGCGGACGCCGAGGCCGGCGCCCGGCGGGCGCGCGCGATCCTCGCCCCGCTCCTGGCCGCGCCGGCGCACGCCAGCGCCCACCGGATCACCGCCGTCGGGCACGCGCACATGGACACGGCGTGGCTGTGGCCGCTGCGCGAGACGGTACGCAAG
The DNA here is from genome assembly GCF_040680095.1 of Nonomuraea sp. NPDC052129. Lineage (NCBI taxonomy): Bacteria > Bacillati > Actinomycetota > Actinomycetes > Streptosporangiales > Streptosporangiaceae > Nonomuraea > Nonomuraea sp. NPDC052129. The sequence goes on from NZ_JBFAVX010000002.1 coordinate 664,771, forward strand.
CTCGCCCGTACGGTCTCCAACGCGCTCGCCCTGCTCGACCAGGACCCCTCGCTGGTGTACACGATGTCGGCGGCGCAGCACTTCAGCTGGCTCGAAGAGCACTATCCGGAGCTGTTCGAGAGGGTGCGACACCATGTCGAGCAGGGCCGGTTCGTACCGGTCGGCGGCATGTGGGTCGAGGCGGACGGCGTCATTCCCACCGGCGAGTCGATGGTGCGCCAGCTGACCTACGGCAAGAGGTACTTCATCGACCGATTCGGCAGGGAACCACGGGAGATGTGGCTGCCCGACTCGTTCGGCTACTCGGGCGCCCTGCCGCAATTGGCCCGCCGGGCCGGGTCCCGCTGGTTCCTGACCCAGAAGATCTCCTGGAACGACACCACGGTCTTCCCGCATCACTCCTTCTGGTGGGAGGGCATCGACGGCACGCGGATCTTCACCCACTTCCCGCCCGCGGAGACGTACGCCGCCGAGGTGACCGCCGCCGAACTCCGCCATGCCGTCACCACCTTCAAGGACAAGGCGATCGCCTCCCATTCGCTGCTGCCCTACGGGTACGGCGACGGAGGCGGCGGACCCACCAGGGAGATGGCCGAGCGGCTGCGCCGCTTCGCCGACCTGGAAGGCGCGCCACGCGTGACCTCCAGGTCGCCGGCGGAGTTCTTCCGGGAGGCCGAGGCCGAACTGCGCGACGCCGGGCCACTGGAGCCGGTCTACCGTGGCGAGCTCTACCTGGAGTTGCACCGAGGCACCCTGACCTCGCAGGCGGCCATGAAGCGGCACAATCGGCGCTGCGAGTCGCTGCTGCGGGCGGCGGAATATCTCAGCGCGGCGGCGAGCGCACTGCGTGGGGCGCCCTATCCGCACGCGGACCTGGACGACATCTGGCGCACCGTGCTGCTCCACCAGTTCCACGACATCCTCCCGGGCACCTCGATCGCCTGGGTGCACCGCGAGGCCCGAGACACCTATCGGGCGATCGAGGAACGGCTGACCGACCTGATCAAACAGGCGAGCGCGGCACTGGGCGACGGTGAAAGCGGCCGGGTAGGGAGTGTGCTCCCCCCGTTCGCCACAGCGGAACCGGACACGCGCGCCGTCGAGGTCACCGACGACGGCGGCACCGTACTGGAGGACGGCCTGCTGCGGGTCGTGATCGGCGACGACGGCCACGTCACCTCGCTCCTCGACGTGCGCAGCGGCCGGGAGGTCGTCCCGCCCGGCCGGCGCCTCAACGAGCTGCAGCTCTTCCGTGACGAGCCGGTGCGCTGGGACGCCTGGGACGTGGACCGGCACACGCTGCGCCACCCCCAGGTGCTCGACCAGGTCACCAGTCGGAGAGTGGTCCGCGACGGGCCCGACGCCGGTGTGGAGGTGGTCCGGCGGGTCGGCACGTCGACGATCACGCTGACCATGTGGCTGCGCGCCGGCACCGGGCGGTTCGAGACCGATTGCGCCGTCGACTGGCAGGAGCGCGAACGCCTGCTGAAGGTGGCCGTCCCGGTGCGGGTCATGGCGCGGACCGCGCGGTTCGAGACCCAGTACGGATACGTCGAACGCCCGCTGCTGTCGAACACCGCGACCGAGGAGGCGATGTTCGAGGCCGCGATGCACCGCTACGTCCAGGTGGGCGACGGTGACTTCGGCGTCGCGATCGTCAACGACTCGATGTACGGAGCCGACGCCCGCGCCGACGGCGACTCCACCGTGGTCCGGCTGTCCCTGCTGCGGAGCGCCCGCTTCCCCGACCCCCGCGCCGACATGGGCACCCATGCCTTCCGCTGGGCGGTGCTGCCCGGCGCGGACGTGCCCGCCGCGGCCGAGGCCGCCTACGCGTTCAACGCGCCCGACATCGCCGGGCTGTCCCGGCTGGCGCCGCTGGTACGGCTGGAGCCGCTCACCGGGCACGCGCTCATCGACTGGGTGAAGCAGGCCGACGACGGCTCCGGGGACCTCGTCGTACGGGTGTACGAGACGCGGGGCGGACGGGCGAGCGCCCGGCTGCACTGCCACGAGGAACTCGCCGCGGGAGCCGTCCTGTGGGAGACCGACCTGCTCGAACGCGAGCTCGGCGACGAACGCGAGCCCGGCGGCGACGAGGACCTGTTGCCCGTGGCACTGGCCGGGGGACGCCGTCCCGTGAGCGAGGCCCGGCTGGATCTCGGCCCCTTCCAGGTGGCGACCCTGCGGATCGCCCCTCACGCATCACCTAAGGAGGACCCCCAATGACCAGAATCGGAAGAGGCTGGACCGGCGTCGCGGCACTCGCCCTGGGATCGCTGCTGCTGTCCGGGTGCGGCGGCGGTGACACGACGCAGAAGGCGTCGGGCGGAAAGCTGTCGGGATCGATCGCGTTCCAGACCTGGAACCTGAAGAACGACAAGTTCACGCCCTACTTCACCGAGCTCATCGCCGCCTTCGAGAAGGCCAATCCGGGCACCGACATCAAGTGGGTGGACCAGCCAGCCGAGGGCTACCAGGACAAGCTGTCCGCCGACGCCGCGGCGGGGGCGCTCCCCGACGTCGTCGACATGGGCCCCGAGGCCGCCTACACCCTGGCCCAGGCGGGGGTCCTGCTCGACCTCAACAAGGCCGACCCCCAGGCCAAGGGCTTGTTCCTGGACAAGGCGTGGCAGGCGATGACGTTCAGCGGCTTGGGCGGCGGGACCTACGGCTATCCGTGGTACCTGAACACCGGGCCGTCGTTCTTCAACAAGGCGCTGTTCAAGAAGTGCGGCCTGGACCCGGAGAAGCTGCCCGCCACTTATGACGAGCTGTTCACCCAGGCCGAGACCATGGCCAAGAACTGCTCGGACGTGTCGATGATCGTCAGGATGCCGGCCATCGAGAACTTCGGCGAGTACGGCGTGCCCCTCATGGACGCCGCGGGCAAGCAGTTCACCTACAACGACGCCAAAGGCGTGGAGTTCGTCGAGCGCTACAAGAAGCTGTACGCCGGCAGGGGCCTGACCCAGGAGTCGCTGAACAACCTCCAGACCAAGGAGGTGGAGGAGTTCAAGGCCGGGCGGCTGGCGTACCTGTCGGGCAGCTCGTACACGCTCAACGACCTGAAGGACACCGCGCCCGACATCTACAAGAATCTCGGGATCGGGCCGCGAATCAGCACCGCCGCGCCCAACATGTACATCGAGTCGCTCGTCGTGAACGCCACCGGCAAGAACCAGCCGCTGGCCATGGCCTTCGCCAAGTACGTGACCAACCCCGCCAACCAGCTCGCCTTCGGCAAGAAGGCCTCGGTGTTCCCCTCGTCGGCCGGGTCGATGGACGACGAGTACTTCACCAAGGACGACGGCGACCCCGCCACGAAGGTGCGGCTGGAGAGCGCCGCCCAGGTCAAGAAGGCGATCGTGTGGTGGCCCCCGGCGTTCTCCGGCTCGACCGACGCCGAGACGCTGCGCGAGCAGATCGCCCAGGCGCTGCTGGGCAAGAAGACGGTGAAAGAGGCGCTGGACGCGTCGGTGAAGTACTCCAACGACCGGCTGGCCTCGCACGGATGACGACCAAGCATCAGGTGTCCCCGCCACGCGGCGGGGACACCGCTCTGGCCACCCACCGGTGGCGGGCGACTCCGTGGCTGTTCCTGCTGCCGGGGCTGGCCGTCGTCGTTCTCCTGGTCCTCGTGCCGTTCGTGAACACGCTGCGGCTGGCGTTCACGGACTCGATGCTGCTGCGGCCGGGGGACTTCGTCGGGCTGGACAACTTCCGGCGGATGTTCGACGACGAGCGGTTCGGCACCGCGCTGCTGAACTCCAGCCTGTACGTGGTGTGCGTCGTGCCGTTCATGGTGGGGCTGCCCCTCGTCCTGGCCTCGCTGCTCAGCGGCGCCGGGCGGCTCATGGGGTTCTTCCGCACCACCATGTACCTGCCGGTGATCATGTCGCCGGTGATCGTCGGCTTGATCTGGACGAACCTGCTCGACAAGCAGGGCCTGGTGAACGAGCTGCTCGGCACGCTCAAGGTCGTCGCCCAGCCGGTGCCGTTCCTCACCGACCGCTGGCTGCTGCTGTTCAGCGCGATGTTCGTCACCGTGTGGACGGGCCTGGGCTACTACATGGTCATCTACCTTGCCGCGCTGGCGAACATCGACCCGAGCCTGTACGACGCGGCGGCGATGGACGGAGCCGGCCCGGTGCGTACCTTCCTGAACGTCACCGTTCCGGGCGTGCGTTCGACGATGGCGCTCATCGGTGTCCTGTCCTCCGTGGCGGCCTTCCGGGTCTTCGGTGAGATCTACGTGCTCACCGACGGCACCGGAGGCGTGGGCGGCGGCGATCTCACGATGACCATGCTCATCCAGCGCGAAGGCACCGGCCTGCAGGCGCGTACCGGGTACGCCGGCGCGATCAGCCTGGTCATGTCCGTCATCCTCGGCGCGCTGCTGATCGCGCAGCTCGTCATGCAGCGCAAGCAGAGGACCTTCTGATGCCCACCTCCGCCGCCGGACGGCGGCGCGTCTCGCCGGGCCTCGTCGGCCGCTACCTGATCCTCATCCTGATGGCCGTGCTGCTGGCCGGACCGCTGCTCTGGCAGCTCTCGCTGTCACTCAAGGGCGCCGGCGACGACCTGTACGCCCGGCCGCCCGAGCTGATCCCCGGCCATCCCACGCCGGCGAACTTCGCCACGGTGCTCGACCGCATCCCCGTACCCCACTACCTGGTCAACTCCCTGATGGTGGCCGCCATGGCCGTCGCGGGGAACGTGGTGGGGGCCACCTGCGCCGGCTACGCCCTGGGCAAGCTGCGCTTCCGCGGGCGCGGGGTGGCGGCCGGGATCTTCGTCGCGGCCCTGCTCGTCCCGGCCGAGACCGTCCTCATCTCCCAGTTCCTGCTGGTCAGGGGTGCCGGTCTGGCCAACACCCTGCTGGGTGTCGTCCTGCCGACGATCGTGGCCGCGCTGAACGTGCTGCTGATGCGCAACGCGTTCGCCAACCTGCCCGCCGAGTTCGACGAGGCGGCCGTCATCGACGGCGCCAACGCCTGGCAGCGGTTCATCCGCGTCTCCGTCCCCCAGGTCAAAGGCGTCATCACCGTCGTGGCGATCTTCGCCTTCGTCGGCTCGTGGAACGACTTCCTGTGGCCCCTCATCGTGCTGTCCGACGAGGACAACTACACCCTCACCGTCGGACTGAACCGCCTGCGCGGCACCTTCTACGACGATCCACGCCTCATCGCGGCCGGCACGATCATCGCCTTGGTGCCCATCGTCACGTTCTTCGCCATGTTGCAGCGCTACTTCTTCCGCGGGCTCGAAGCGGGAGGCTTGAAAGGGTGAAATGCTGAGATTCGGGGTCAACTACACGCCTTCCCGGGACTGGTTCTACTCCTGGCTGGATCCGGACTGGGCGGTCACCCGGCGCGACATGGCGGCCCTCGCCGGTCTCGGCCTGGACCACGTCCGGGTCATGCCGCTGTGGCCCGTTCTGCAGCCGAACCGGACGCTGATCCGCCGCCGCGCCCTCGACGACGTGCGCCGCGTCGTGGAGATCGCCGGCGAGGCCGGCCTCGACGCAGGCGTGGACATCTTGCAGGGCCACCTGTCGGGGTTCGACTTCGTGCCGAGCTGGCTGACGGACTGGCACCGGCGCAGCATGTTCACCGACCCCGACGCCATCGCCGCGCAGGCCGAGCTGGTCGAGGCCCTCGACGGGCACCTGTACGACCTGCCCAACTTCCTCGGCCTGACCCTGGGCAACGAGGTCAACCAGTTCACCTCCGCCCTGCACCCGAGCCCGATGCCGGCCACCGCGCAACAGGTCACGGCCTGGCTCCGGGCGCTGCACGGCGAAGGCCCGCGCGACCGGCGCCATTTCCGGCTCAACGCCGAATACGACGCCGTCTGGTACGCCGACGGCCACGCCTTCACCCCCGCGCACTCCGCCCGGCACGGCCAGATGAGCGTGATCCACTCGTGGATCTTCAACGGCACGGCGCAGGGGTACGGCGCGATGTCGCACGAGAGCGTCAGCCACGCCGCGTACCTCATCGAACTGTCACGCGCCTTCGCCCTCGACCCGGCCCGCCCGGTGTGGCTGCAGGAGGTCGGCGCGCCGCTCAACCACCTCACCGAGGACCAGGCGCCCGACTTCTGTGAGGCGACCGTGCGCGCGGCGGCCGACAGCGACGCCCTGTGGGGCGTCACGTGGTGGTGCTCGCACGACGTGGAACGCCGGCTGGCCGACTTCCCCGGCCTGGAGTACAGCCTCGGCCTGATCGACGCCGACGCCACCGTCAAGCCGATCGGCCGGCGCTTCGCCGAACTGGCCGCCGAGCTGCGGCACCGGCCGCGCCCTTCTCCAAGGCGGGAGGCGGTCGTCGTACCGGTCGACTCCGAGGACGTTCCCGTGTCCCGGGCGGAGCTGTCTCCCGGTGGCGGCGTCTTCGAGACCTGGATGGGCCGCGCCCGCGCCGGAGCCCGTCCCACTCTGGTCACCTCCACGGTCGCGGGCGACCCGTCGGCGCTGCGCGCTCGCGGCGTCGAACGGCTCGTCCACGCCGAGCCGACGGGGCGTACGTTCTACAGCTCCGTCAGCGACGTGGAGGTACTCAACCGGACGGCCGCGCATGCGGAACGCTGAGTCGGCGGAACCGCTGCTCGCCGGGCCCGTGGAGCCGTGCGCGCGGGGCGCTGGGCCGGTGGAGCCGTTGCCCGCCGAGCCCGTGGAGCGGCTGCTCGGCGAGCTGTCCCTGCGGGAGAAGGTCGGCCAGCTCAACCAGCGGCTTTTCGGCTGGCAGGCCGTCGAGCGGGCTCCGCGAGGCGGTTTCCGGCTCACCGACCTCGCCCGCGCCGAGCTCGACCGGTGGGGCGGGCTCGGCGCGCTGTACGGAGTCTTCCGCGCCGACGCCTGGTCGGGCCGCTCATGGGCCGACGGGATCCGGCCGGAGGAACGCGCCGAGGTCGCGGCCCTCGTCCAAGACGAGGTGTCGCGGTCCGGCGGGCACCGCATCGGGGTGCTGCTGTCGGAAGAGGCCCCGCACGGGCACCAGGCGCTGGGCGGGACGCTGCTGCCCACCAACCTCGCGGTGGCCGCGGGCTGGGATCCGGAGCTGCTGACCGAGGCCGCGGCCGCCGTCGCGGCCGAGCTCGCGGCCAGCGGGGTGCACCTGGCCCTGGTATCCGCGCTCGACCTGCTGCGCGACCCGCGCTGGGGCCGGGCGGAGGAGTGCTTCGGAGAGGATCCGCTGCTGGCGGCGGAGCTCACCAGGGCGCTGGTGATCGGCATGCAGGGCAGTGATCGCGGCGCGGTGGGTCGCGGCGGGGTCGCGATCGTCCTCAAGCATCTGGCCGCCCAAGGCGAGGCCGTCGGCGGGCGCAACGGCCAATCCGCCGTCATCGGCCCCCGCGACCTGCGCGAGCTGCATCTCCCGGCCGTACGGGCCGCAGTGGAGGCCGGGGCCATGGGGTTCATGGCGGCCTACAACGACATCGACGGGGTGCCATGCTGCGCCAACCGCGACCTCCTCACCGGCTTTCTGCGGGCCGAGTGCGGTTTCGACGGGATCGTCATGGCCGACGGCCTGGCCGTGGATCGGCTCATCGCGATGACAGGCGACGCGACGACCGCCGCCGTGGCCGCGATCGAGGCCGGTGTGGATCTGTCGCTCTGGGACGACTCCTTCGGCCTGCTGGAACAGGCTGCAGGTGAGGATCCGCGAGTGGCTGAGCTGGTCGATAACGCCTGCCGCCGAGTGCTCACACTCAAGCAGCGTGTCGGCCTGCTCGCGGACCATACGTCCGCGACCGGTCCGGCCACGTCCGCGACCGGTCCCGCCACCCCGGCCGCTCGCGACAGGCTCACCTTGGCCGCTCGCACCGCCGACGACCTCGCGCGGGCCTCCCGTGTCGCTGACGGCCTCTCGCGTCGTCTGGCCCGGCAGTCGCTGGTCCTGCTGCACAACGCCGACGCCCTCCTGCCCCTCGACCGGCGGACCCTGACCAAGGTGGTTCTCGCCGGTCCGAACGCCCGCGACGTCACCGCCCTGCTGGGCGACTACGTACCGCCCCTGCCCACGGGGTCGGCCGCCGGACTGGACCTGGCGCTGCGGCAGGCGCTACCGCGAACCGAGGTGGTGTGCACCCCTGGAGCACCCACGGCGGCCGAGCTGAGCGGCGCCGACGTCGTGATCCTGGCGCTCGGCGGGACGAGCCACCGCACGTACGCGGAGGACTTCGCCGCCAACGGAGCGATCACCGGACCGGCGGCCGTCGCGACCGCCGGGGAGGGCGTCGACCTGGCCGACATAACCCTGCCCGGCGGTCAGGACGACCTGATCGCCGCCGTCCGCGCGCAGGCAGGCTGCCCCGTGGTGGCCGTCGTCATCGCCGGCCGTGCGCACGTGCTCACCGGCGTACTGGCCCACACCGACGCCCTGCTGTGGGCCGGCTACCCCGGTCCGCACGGCGGCCACGCGATCGTCGACGCGCTGCTCGGCGGCTACGAGCCGGTCGGCCGCCTGCCGTTCACCGCGCCACGCCATCCGGGGGCCGTACCGGTACGCCACAACGACCGGCACCCGGCCCACGGCGTCTACCAGGACGCGCCGGACCCGGTGCTCTTCCCCTTCGGCTCCGGCCTGCGCTACCGGCCCATCCGGTTCGACCGCCTGACCACGGCGGCACACGCGGACACGATCGAGGTCAGCGTCGAGGTCGTCAACCCTGACGCCACCGAAGCCGAGGTCGTCGTGCCGGTGTTCGGGCGGCGTACCGGAGGCATCGCGTTGCCTCGCCTCCGCGAACTGCTCGCCTTCCGCCGGGTCACCGTCCCACCGGGCGCCCGTACCACCGTCGTCTGGAACCTGTCCGAGGCGCGCTGCTTCGCCGAGGGCGCGACGGACCGGGCCGTCACCGACCTGTACGTCGAAGACCTGCACGCGACCATCCGACCATTCAGTCACCCCCAGGCCGCCATCCACTCCGGATCGGCCGAGCCCATTCCCGACAGTGAGGAGTTGTGATGGCCCGATCACATCGCAGACGGGCGACGACCCGTGCGGGAACCGCCGCCCTGGCCGCCATGCTCGCCGTCGTGCTCACCGCCGGCGGTGCCGCCGCCAGCGACACGCTGCCCTGGACGGGCGACAGCGCGGTCGGTGCCAACCAGCCGTACCAGCACGGCTACTCCGTCACCGACCTGCTGCGCTGGAACCCCGCCGACGACGCCCACGCCGAGCTCCTACGCGCCAAGGTGCCGCTCCAGAAGCGCAACGCCGCCAACGCCGCCACGCAACGCAACCCGGCGCTGCCCGCCGCCACCCAGCAGCTGACCCTGGCCGGCGACTATGGCAACGCCTTCTTCGAAAGCCACTCGTATACAAACGAGTTCAGCCAGTACCTGTTCTCCTACTGGCAGTACGCCGACTTCTACGGCTCGTGGCACGGCATGCCCACCGAGGGGGTGCCGACGAGCTACTACGACCCGACCAAGGATTGGCGGGAGAAGTGGTTCGAGTTCGGGATGCTCAACCTCCCGAACCCCGGATACACCAACGCGGCCCACGCGAACGGGGTGCGCTCGCTGGGCTGCCTCTTCTTCTCCGACAACGACCGCGGCGACCAGACCTACAACGAGCTCCTGGTCCGTGACGCCGACGGCGGGTTCCCCGTCGCCGCCAAGCTGATCCAGACGGCCAAGTTCTACGGCTTCGACGGCTACTTCATCAACCAGGAGGCGCGGGTCGCGCCGGCCGACATCCCGGCGTACAAGGAGTTCCTGCGGCAACTGCGCGAGGGCGGCCTCTACGTGCAGTGGTACGACTCCATCGACAACTCCACCGGCGCCATTTCGTACCAGAACGAGTTCAACGCGGTCAACGGCCCGTTCGTGCGCGACGCGAAACTAGGCGACGTGTCCGACTCCATCTTCCTCAACTACTGGTGGAACAGGACCAAGCTCACCAACTCCAAGAGCTACGCCGCCGGCCTCGGGCTGGACTCCCGCAAGAGCGTCTTCGCCGGCGTCGAGGCCGGGCAGTACCAGTTCAACCAGCCGTACAACCTCGATGACAACCTCGACGCCAACGGCGCGCCGATGAACGCCATCGCCACCCTCGGCGCCGACTTCGTCTCCTCCGACTACGCGAACAAGACCGACGACGCCGCCCAGCGGGACGTCTTCGACCGGGAACGCCGCTGGTGGACCGGCTCCTCAGCCGGCACCACCACGCCGGAGGGGACCTGGAAGGGCATCTCCAAGTACGTCGCCGAACGCTCCGTCATCGGCGGCACCACGTTCGCCACCTCCTTCAACACCGGCCACGGCCTGTCCACCTGGACCAAGGGCCGGCTGTCCAGCCAGCAGGAGTGGGGCAACATCAACCTCCAGGACATCCCGGTGACCTGGCAGTGGTGGGTGGACGCGTCCGGAACGCCGCTCAACGCCGACTTCGACTACGGCCCCGCGTACACACCGGCGAGCCGGTTCTCCTACCAGAAGATCGGCGCCTACAACGGCGGCAGCTCCCTCGTCCTCAGCGGGACCCTCGACAGTGACAACACCGTGCGTCTCTACAAGACGGACCTGCGGATCAACAAGCGCTCGACACTGGACCTGACCTACAACAAGCCCTCGGCCAGCGACGACTCCGAACTCCGACTCGGCCTCGTCCTCGCCTCCGATCCGGCGAAGGTGATCCAGCTCCCGCTGACCGGCTCGGGCCGGCGTACCACGGGCTGGACGACCCGGTCGGCCGACCTGTCGGCGTACGCCGGTCAGAAGGTGGCCGCGCTCGGCCTGGTCGTCGCCGCCGGCGCCCGCCCCATCCCGGGATACCAGGTCAACCTCGGCGCACTGGCCCTGCGCGACGGCACGAACCACACCCCTGCCGCGCCGCAGGACCTGCGCATCACCGAGCTGCTCCCCGCGACCGGCGAACTGTTCCTGTCCTGGAAGCGCTCCGCCTACGACAAGGTACGCCGCTACGACGTCTACCTGGACGACACCTACCTCGGCGGCGCCTACGACGACGTCTACTACGTCAAGCGCTTCACGGCCACCGCGGGCACGATCAAGCTGGTGGCGGTCGGCCCGGACGGGTCGGAGAGCCCGGCGGCGACCACGTCGTTCGACCTGTCCACGGCGCCGGGCAAGGCGCAGGCGTCGGCGAAGCCGGACGGCACGCTGACGGCCACCTGGACACCCCCGGCGAGCGGGCAGCCGATCACGCTGAAGGTCACAAGCCTCGACACCGCGCATCCGTACACCAAGGAGGTCGAAGTCCCCGGAACGAGCTCGAGCACGACGCTGACCGGCGTACCCGTCAACGGCGACGGCTACCTCCTGACCCTGCGGTCGGGAACGGGCACGGTCACCGGGGTACGCGGGACGTTCGCCGACACCGAGATCAGCCCCTACCCGGCGTCGGCGGTGGCGATCAACGGGAACACCTTCACGTTCTCCCGGCCGACGCTTCCGGACTGGCACACCCTGACCATCCTTGAGGACGGCCAGGCGAAGTCGTTCACGACGACGTACGGCTCGGGCGCCAAGCCGTACATCATCCGTGGCCGCACCACACGCGCCGCCGAGACGGTGACCATGTCCGGCGCCACCAGCAAGGTGGTCGCCATCCTGGAGGACTACGCCGGCAACAAGGCCACGACGGTGCTTCGCGGCAACTGATCGCGAAAGCCAGGGGAGACGTGGGGGGCGCCGCCGGGGCGCCCCACCGAAATCCACACCCCCCCCCGGCCCGCCCCACACCGGCAG